>CAYZHQ010000012.1:0-20719 GCA_964477385.1 uncultured Pirellulaceae bacterium | reverse complement strand
CTGAACTTCGGCACTGAACTTCGGCACTGAACTTCCGTCCCGCTACCAATGATGCAACGCAAACAATCTAGCCACAATGCACGCCACATGTCACCCGCCGCCGGGGGGTTTGCCTTGCAATTTTTCAGCGGTTTACACACCCAAGTGTCAAATCCGCGCGTCATCTCCTAATTTGCCAGCAAATCTTTGTTTGCTGACATCGGCTCAGAGCCCTCACGCGAACGGCAGATTGTGCCGATAACCCCTGGACGGGCCTTTTTTGTCCCATCTAATCCACCTCGGCGGTTTTTTCCCATGAGTCCCCCGGTTACCGAGTCTTCTCACCGCGAACGCGTGCTGGCGATCAAAGCCCCCGTGGCGGTCACGCTTGCCCAGCGACGCATCGCGTTGCAAACCATCCTCGACTTGGTCCCCGGAGCAATGTTGACGTTCGACAAAACATGCGACGAGCCGCTTGAATTGGAAGTCGGCGGACACATCTTTGCGTGCGGCGAGGCGGTAAAAGTGGGCGACAAATTTGGCATCCGGATTCGCTCGCTAGGGCTTCCCCCGAAGCCATGACTCGGCACTCTGCGAGTGCCTTAAACGCGACGTTTGGAACAGACCAGTCTACCGCATCCGCTGACGCCCTCTTTCCTCGGCTGGGTTCCCGGAAATCCGCGTTGACACCACTATTTCATTGTTGGTAATTCCCCTCTTCATGAGTCCAACGCCTGCTTGGTGACGCGTCTCATCGATCAAAACCAACCTTTGGAAAAGCTTCACTGTTGGCGAGCGGCTTGCGGGAATCGTTCGTCTGCCTCCCTCCTCGGGCCGAAGCATTCAGCCTATCGCGACGGTTACTGGGTCAATCGTCTCGGTAGGTGCTTCGCAGTGAAGTTTTTGCCTGTGCATCGGGGCGGCCCTTGGGGTCGCCCCGATGCCAGGATACAACGGGGGCTTCTCCGATCTCGGAAATCCTCTCCTCGATGTCGTGCCTGATGCCCGAACTCTTGCAAACGCTGCTATGCCCGGCATGTAAACGACAGCGACTAGTCGGCTGCTCGGAGAAACTGACGCTACTCCGTGACGCTGGCAAACTGCGACGAGCCAAAAATCCTGATCCAGATCTGATAAGGGAACTGTTTACCAGCCTGCTCCCGAGCCTCGCCTGCGATCGCTGCGATCGAGCGGGCCTCCAACTGCAGGCGGCCGTTGATGAAGACGACCCCGAACTGTGGGGCGAGTCACGTCGGTGTGAGGTCTGCCAGCAACCCATCATGCCAGAGCGGCTTGATGTGTTCCCCGACGCGCAGCGCTGTGCGGCCTGTCAAGACAAACCGAACCCGGAAACGGCAGACGATTTCTGCCCTCGCTGCGGAGATCGCCTGCGCGTCGCGACTTCGACACGCGGCATCACTCGCTATCGCACCGTGTGCCCAACCTGCGGCTAGCCCCGCCCTCCGCGGTTCTGTTTTCTCGGTGCATGGGTGCGTCACCCGTTGCCACACCTATCCAAGGGTGCGGTCCAAACGCCCCGACGCGAAGCCCGTTTTTTGCTAACCCGCAATAATTCGTGAGCTATCTTTCCGAGGATCCGTGCCTCATCCAGCGTTTGACACACAGCCACCATCGCGGTGCTCTCGCTGCGACAACCAGCCTACCTGCGGCACAATCCTTTCAACTGAAACATTCCGAACCTAACGGCTTGCTTGCCCTCCGGCAGACCGATAGCCGCGTCCATCCCAACCAGGACAACACGTCATGCGCACTCCCACCCAACCTCTTCGCGGCGCGGAACCAAGCCGCCAAGAACAGTTTGAAGAAATCAAGAGTCGCATTCACGGAAAGCTGGTCGACAAACTGGACCTGTCGCGCGTCGGCGACATGAAAGGCGATACGCTGAAACGCGAAATTCGCATGGTCGTGGAACACCTGTGCGACGCCGAAGATACGTTGCTGAACCGCCAAGAGCGTGACCGCATCGTCGAGGAAGTGCTGGACGAAACATTTGGCTTGGGCCCGCTCGAGTTACTTCTCAAAGATCCGAAAGTCAGCGACATCTTGATCAACGGTCCGAAGAACATCTACGTCGAAAAAGGCGGCCAGATGCAGAAGACCGACGTCGAGTTCCGCGACAACAAACACTTGATGCAGATCATCGACCGCATCGTCAGCAAGGTCGGCCGCCGCGTCGACGAAACCTGCCCGATGGTGGATGCTCGACTGGACGACGGCAGTCGTGTGAATGCGATTATTCCGCCACTGGCACTCGACGGCGCGGCGATGAGTATTCGTCGCTTCGGCAGCAATCCGCTGAAACTGGAAGACCTGCTGAATTACCGCGCCTTCACTCCTGAGATGGTGATGCTACTGGAAGGTTGTATCAAAGCACGGTTGAACATGATCATCGCCGGCGGTACCGGTTCCGGTAAAACCACTTTGCTGAACACCCTCTCGTCGTTCATCAGTCACAGCGACCGGATCGTCACGATCGAAGATGCTGCAGAGTTGCAGCTACAACAAGACCACGTTGTTCGCCTGGAAACGCGTCCGGCGAATATTGAAGGCAACGGCCGCGTCACCGCCACCGACTTGGTCAGCAACGCCCTTCGTATGCGTCCAGAACGGATCATCATCGGGGAATGCCGCGGTGGCGAAACGCTGGACATGCTGCAGGCTATGAATACCGGCCACGATGGTTCGCTAACCACCGTCCACGCCAACACGCCGCGGGATGCGATCTCGCGGCTTGAAACGCTGGTGATGATGGCCGGCTTTGACATGCCGGGTAAAGCCATCCGTCAACAGATTTCGGGCGCCGTCGACGTGCTGATTCAAGCCAACCGCCTCCAAGGTGGACCGCGCCGCGTGACGGCGATCACCGAAGTCGTTGGCATGGAACAGGACACGATCGTGCTCCAAGACATCTACCGCTACAAGCAAGAAGGGGTGGATGAGAGCGGCAAGGCCTTCGGACATTTCGAATGCACAGGCGTCCGTCCGACCTTCATGCACAAACTTGAAGCTTCCGGGGTCCGTTTACCAGCGAGCGCCTTCCGTGAACGCATCATCATGCAAGCCTAGGGTTTCGCTGGAGGCTCCCACTACGGGACCTATCAACTTCCTTTTATTTTTCGTCCACAGACCACGAAACGAACGATGACCCCCATCCTTGTAATCGTCGCCATCGGTGTTGGCTTTGCCGCGTTGGTCGCGTTTGCCGTCTCGACTTTCATGCCAGGCAGCGACAGCACGGCAACCGAAGATCGCCTGCAGATGCTCGCCACACGACGGCCAACGGGAAAGGCCAATCCCGACGAACCATCGCTGCTGATGGCAAACGGCCTGGACGACACCAAGGGGATGCTGCACAGCGTCATCGGCTCGATGCCAGCGTTGAGCACTTACCTGGATCAAGCCAACGTGCGTCTGAGCCCTGGACAGTTTTTGGGAATCTGTGCCGGCACCTCGGTCACCGGCTTGGCGCTGGTCATGCTAACTCCCGGCTTGCCAATCCTGCTGGCGCCGATTTCGGCGATAGTGCTGGGCGCACTGCCGCTGTTTTGGCTGCGAATGAAACGTGCCAAGCGACTGGCGACCTTTGGCAAGCAGTTACCCGAAGCGCTCGAACTGCTTGGTCGATCGCTACGTGCCGGTCACTCACTCGCTGCCGGTTTTGGGTTGATTGCGTCCGAAATGAACGAACCGATCAATGTCGAATTTGGGCGCGTCTTCCAGGAGCAAAACTTTGGCATTCCACTAGATGAAGCGCTCGACGACATGGCTAATCGAGTCCCCAACATGGACGTGCGATTCTTTGCAACGGCCGTTATCCTGCAACGCCAGACGGGCGGTGACCTAGCAGAAATCTTGGACAAAATCAGCCACTTGGTCCGTGAACGAATTCAGATTCTGGGACAGGTCCAAGCGTTAACCGGAGAAGGCCGACTGAGCGGCATTGTGCTGCTGGCGATGCCGCCTCTGTTGTTCTGCGTCATGCTGTGGATGAACCCCGACTACATCCTCAAACTGTTCACCGATTCGATCGGCCAAAAACTGTTGATCGTCGCGATCATCACTCAGGTAATCGGGGCGTTGGTGATTCGCAAAATCGTGACCATCAAAGTCTAAATCTTCCCGCGGCCCATCACTTGCGCGACCTGTCGCGGAACTTCCGCAACACCATTCGACCACGAACTGTTATCACGAAAGCCGATTGCCATGTACCTTGCCGCCGAAACCTCGATGATCATTTTTGTGGTCCCGGTCGCACTGTTTTTTGCAGTGTCGGCCGTTGCATGGTTATTTATCGGACGCGTTAGCGGTGGCGACCAACCACGGGCCGAAGCACGCCTCGATGAATTGCGTAAACCACGGCGGAAAAACTCGCTGGAAATGGCGTCGGAATCAGAAGATCGCGAGAAGAAAAAAGCGGAGGCATTAACCGCCGTCTTGGAACGGGCTACGTCGCCATTGGGTAACTCGGTCAAACCCAAGAATGAGAAAGAGCTTAGCAAGCTCCGCGAGCGGCTGCTGCATGCAGGCTTTCGACGTGATGCAGCTCCGGTTGTCTTCAAAGGCAGTCAACTGATCTTCGCTTGCGTGGGACTGCTCTTTGGCGGCGTTTTTGGCTTGCTGACCAGCGGCCTGACACTGGGCTTGTTGACGAAAACGGTGATTGGAGGCGGCATTGCTTACTTCATTCCCGAATTCATCCTCTCTTTCCTGATCGGGCGGCGGAAGAACGCCATTTTCCTGGGATTGCCCGACGCGCTCGACTTGATGGTCGTCTGTGTTGAAGCAGGTCTAGGACTTGATCAAGCGATGCGAAAAGTCTCTGAAGAACTGGTCAAATCCTATCCCCAAATTGCCGAAGAGTTCGTGATCGCCAACGCGCAGTTGCAATATGGCCGAAGCCGATCGGAGGTGCTTCAGGGGCTGGGCTACCGGAGCGGTGTGGATGACCTCAAAGCGTTAGCGTCGATCCTCATCCAGGCCGACAAATTCGGCAGCAGTATCGGTCAAGCATTGCGGGTACAAAGCGATTCGATGCGTACCAAACGACGCCAGATGGCCGAGGAAAAAGCCGCAAAGACGGCGGTGAAGCTAATTTTCCCGCTGGTCCTGTTCATCTTCCCCGGCATTTTCGTTGTCTTGATCGGGCCCGCGGGCATCGACATGTACCGCAACCTGCTGTCGAAGTAACGCTGGTCGCGACCGGCGGGCTTGCCAAACCGAGGTCAAGAACGAACCGAGCAGCGCCAGGCCGGTTCCGGGGATGATCCATCGCGTCAGGAACCAAGTTAGCGAACTTGCTAACTCCGCATTGATTTCCAGCAGCACCAACAATCCGGTGTAGGCCAAATAGTAGCCGAAAAAGAGCGCACCCTCCCAACGCGCGATGATGCCGCCGGTGAAAAAAATCGGCAGGCAAATCATCGCTACGGCAATCATGACCGGCATGTCAAACGCGATCGCCGACGCACTGAAGGGCATTCCATCGGGTGCCACGAGACTGGAAATCCCCAACACGCAGCCCAGATTAAAAATGTTGCTGCCCACGACGTTGCCCACCGCTATGTCGCGTTCACCTCGCAAACTGGCTACCACCGAGGTGACCACTTCGGGTAACGAAGTACCGGTCGCGATGATCGTCAATCCAATGACTAACTCACTCACACCCCATGCCGAGGCCAACGTGACGGCACCGCCGACCAACCACTTGGCGCCCAAGCCCAGTCCGACCAAGCCGCCTACCATCCACAGGACCTGAATGCCTAGATAGGTCCAGGTCGCAGCCTCTCCCGTCGGTTCGCCGTCGTACTCGTTGGCAAATTCCGCTTGCACCATGGCGGGCTCTTTTTTCGCATTGCGAAAACACAAACCGAGGTAGCCCAGCAGAACCACAACCAACACCGCTCCGTCGATCTTGCCCAAGGTGCCATCACGTGCCAACAAATAGGTCAGTAACGTCGCACCAATCATCAAAGGAACGTCGTAGCGAACCAACTGGCTGGAGACAATCAACGGCGCTACCAAGGCGGACAGTCCGAGGACAAACAACACGTTAAAGATGTTGCTGCCGATCACGTTGCCAACGGCCACCTCGGCCGAACCTGAAAACGTCGCTTGGAGACTGACTCCCAATTCGGGAGCACTGGTGCCGAAGGCAACCACCGTTAAACCGACGATCAAGGGTGGCACCCGCATCGCCGCAGCCAGTGCGGATGCGCCGCGAACCAAGAACTCGCCGCCACCGACCAGCACGACCAAACCGGCCACGATCATCAATACGGGAATGACATATTCGGACAAAAAACTATCTCGCTGGCAGAAAGCAATCGATCGGGGGCGGCTAACACGTTTTAGACAACAGGCAACTGCCTCGAACCATCGAGTTTCTCGGGCATCGTCGTGGCACCGCGCAACACTGCCAACTGTAGGGTGTAGGCCTAACGATCCGCAATCGGGCGATCCTGGCCAGTCGCATCCCGCGGGCGCGGCGGCTGGCGAGATGCTCCCGAACCGCCATCGATTAGCAGCACAAGAAATGCCAATGTAAGGCTTCACTGCCCCTCAGCAAGCACACGCTGGCGTTCCCGAGCCCTCTGGAGACGGGCCGCGAAGTCTATCGCACCCCGAACCGGCATCCCGAACCGTGGCCTAAGCAGTGGCCTATCTGGTCCAATGATCGCGGTGCGATCAGGCCTTACGGATCTTCTCTCGCCCTTCCGTCACGTCAACGGTGGCGTTGCGGGTGTCGATAATCAGCGGGGCATACTGAACGATCTGCTGATAGTCAAATGCCGAGTGATCAGTAGCGATCAAAACACAATCTTGCTGCGTCAAAAATTCCGGGGTCAGTTCCTGGCTGTGCATTTCCGGCAGGTCATGGTGCCGCATCTTGGGGAGCATCGCCACATGCGGATCGCTGTAGGTGAGATCCGCCCCACGTGCGAGCAGATACTCCATCAACACAAACGAAGGGCTCTCTCGGGGATCGTCCACATTTTTTTTGTAGGCGACTCCTAGCAGGCAAATCTTACTGTTCTTGATCGGTTTACCTGCCGCATTGAGAAACTCCGCAAGACGTTCGATCACGTAGCGTGGCATCGAGGTGTTGACTTCACCTGCCAGTTCAATGAACCGAGTCGGCTGGCCGTGCTTTCGCGCCAACCACGACAAGTAAAACGGGTCGATAGGAATACAGTGCCCGCCCAATCCTGGACCGGGATAAAAAGCTTGGAACCCGAAAGGCTTTGTTTTCGCGGCGTTGATCACTTCCCAAACGTCGATACCGATCGCATCGAACAGCACTTTCAATTCGTTGACCAATGCGATGTTGACGGCACGATAAATATTTTCCAGCACCTTGGCCGCTTCGGCGACCTCGCAACTGCTCACCCCGATCGTGCCTGCGACAGCCGCACCATACAGCGACTCCGCCAGGGCCAAACTCGTCGGATCGATGCCACCAACCACTTTTGGAATCTGGGCGGCCGAGAAATTAGGGTTGCCGGGATCTTCGCGTTCAGGACTGTACGCGACAAAGAAATCCTCTGCCGATTTTAAACCGCTCGATTCCAGAATCGGCAGCATGACGTCACGCGTGGTGGTCGGATAGGTCGTACTTTCCAGCACCACTAACTGGCCTGGACGCATCGCCTGTGCGATCGCTTGGCAGGTTCCCACGACATACTTCAAGTCAGGATCACGTGCCTCGGTCAGAGGGGTTGGCACACAGATCAACAACACGTCGGGCTCGGACAATCGAGACATCTCGACGGTGGCGTCAAAGCGATTCGCATCGATCCAACCTGCAATGGTCTTGTCATCGATATGCTTGATGTAGCTCTTGCCGGCCAGCAAGGCATCGATCTT
Organism: uncultured Pirellulaceae bacterium; assembly: GCA_964477385.1. Lineage (GTDB taxonomy): Bacteria > Planctomycetota > Planctomycetia > Pirellulales > Pirellulaceae > Roseimaritima. Next base: position 12,856 of record CAYZHQ010000012.1, on the reverse strand, counting down.
GGCCGAGTCGACATCGAACCCCAGGCAGGAAAAACCGGCTTGGGTAAACGCATCGATCAAGGGCAAACCGACATACCCCAAGCCAATCACGCCGACCAAAGCGGTCTTGTCAGCGATTCGCTTTTGCAGCGATTGAGCGTGATCCGAAGTAGCGGCAGCAGCAGAAGTTGTCGACACGATTCAATCTCGTAGAGGAATGTCCAAAAGTGACGCGGAATCGATGCTAGGGATTGCGTCGGTGAACTAATTTTTTAAATGCATCCATCAGCAGCAGCGTCACTTTACCGGGAACGCCGTTGCCGATGACTCGATCATCCAGTTTGACAACCGGGATGACTTCTGCCGCACTACCGGTCAAGAAACACTCATCCGCCACGAAGACGTCATGTCTTGTAAAGGGTGTCTCGGCAACGGCAAGATCATTTTGCCGCGCCAGTTCGAGCACCACGTTGCGAGTGATCCCTTCTAAAATCCCGGCGTCGATCGGGGGCGTCAACAAGACGCCTTTGCGAACGATAAAGATATTGTCGCCGGTGCATTCGGCGACTTCTCCTTTGTGATTCAGCATCAAAGCTTCCACACAGCCGCCGCGCAAGCCTTCGATTTTTGCCAAGATGTTATTGAGGTAGTTGAGGCTTTTAATTCGCGGGCTGAGTGCGGCCGGGTGATTGCGAATGGTCGAGGCGGTCACCAGTTCCAGCCCCTGCTCGTAGCTTTCCAGAGGGTACAGCGTAATCTTGTCGGTGATAATGATCACCTGCGGATTGCTGCAGCGGTTGGGATCCAAGCCCAGCGTGCCGCTTCCCCGCGTGACAATCAGCCGGACGTACCCATCGGTCAATCGATTCACCGCCAGCGTCTCGTCAACCGTCGCGGCCAATTCGGCTTTGGTTCCGGGGATCTCTAAATGGATGGCACGTGCCGATTCCCACAACCGATCGAGATGTTGCTGCATTTGAAAAACAACGCCGCCGTAGCTTCGCATGCCTTCAAAAACGCCATCTCCGTACAACAAACCGTGATCGTAGACGCTGATTTTGGCGTCTTCTTTGTCAAACAACTGGCCGTTGATATTAACCTTCAGGGACATATAGTTCGCAGGGAGCAAAAATGTACAGCGAGAGGGAAAGGGCAGCGTACCGACCAGCGGTTATCCACCACAACGATCGTGCCCGGAGGACTCAGTATAAGCAAGAATCCCGCTCATGCTACGCGACATCCGCCAACGGACGCTTAGCCAACTGGCCGTTCTGCAACCTGACCGTGTGGTCGGCATCGGCGGCAATGGCATCGTCATGCGTGACCATTACAATCGTCAGGTCGTCGTGCTGATTCAGCCCCTTCAGCAAAGCCAAAATTTCGTGCCCCGTTTCGCTGTCCAGGTTGCCCGTCGGTTCATCAGCCAACAAGACCGAAGGTTCCGACATCAGGGCCCGAGCAATCGCAGCCCGCTGCATTTCCCCACCACTCATCTCGCTCGGTTTGTGGTTCTGGCGGTGGCCCAGGCCAACGCGTTCGAGTAACTGCACCGCCCGCGCACGCGTCGCTTTTCGATCCCGCCAATAAGACCAAGCGCTGCGGCCGATCATCGTCGACGCCAGGACATTTTCCAGCGCCGACAGTTCCGGCAGCAGGTGATAGAACTGAAAGATGATCCCGATCTCTGAATTTCGGTAGCGATCACGGTAGCGGCGATTGGCATTGTCGATCCGCTCTCCTCGATACAGCACTTGGCCGGCATCGGGTTGATCGAGAGTTGCCAGTAGATGCATCAGGGTGCTCTTCCCGCTGCCACTGCGACCGACCATGGCGGTGATCTTTCCGGTCGGTACATCCAAATCGATTCCCCGCAATACGGGCAATTCGATGTTGTTCTTGCGGTAGCTTTTGACCAGACCGCGGGCTTGCAACAGAGGTGGTGAAGGCATGACGTGTCGAATTCCTTTGAGCACACGATCCGCGGTGCCCAAGCGTGACGTTTAAAGGGGAAAGGCAACCGTGGAAGGACAACAGCTGGAACGATTTCAAAACAAGGCAAGCTAAGGCGAACATCGCTTCGAATCACTATTCATATCGCAGCGCCCTGACGGGATGCATCCGGGCGGCTCGCAGTGCCGGCAGCACACTGGCCATCACGGCGATCATGACCGCACCGATCATCACCCAGACCACGGTCCACGGTTCGACGATGGTGGGGATTTCATTGAAGTAATAAATCGTCGGATCAAAAACTTCCTGTCCGGTCACGGTTTCAATCAAAGCGGCAATCGGATTGATATTCGCGACGAATAACAGACCACCCACCAATCCGACCCCCGCACCAACAATGCCCAGCGTCAGACCATAGGTTAGGAAGATGCTCATCACGCCACTGCTCGAAGCCCCCAGCGCCTTGAGCGTTCCGATGTCACGTGTCTTTTCGACGACAATCATGAAGAAGGTTGCCAAGATGCCGAAACCGGCCACGGCAATTATCAGGAACAACAAGATGTTCAGGATTGTCGTTTCCATTTTGACCGCAGCCAACAGCGGACCCTGCATGTCCCGCCAAGTCTGCACGTTGTAGGCGAATTGCTCAGGAGGAAAACGAGCTCGAATCACATCCCGAATCGCATTCAGGTCCGCTCCCTCGACCAAGCTTAACTGGATGGTCGTGACGCTCCGCGACTGGGAAATCGGATCGATCATCCCGCGTAAGTTCTGCAAGGTGCGAATGTCGCAAAATGCAAACGTGCCGTCGTACTCGCTCATCCCCGACTCGAACATATCGACAACGGTGAACTTCTGATTGATCGCCTTGACCGCTTGCGGTTTGTCAGCCGCATTGGCGAACATCAAACGCACGTCGTCACCGGGACGGCAGTAGAAGTAATCGAGCACTTCCCCTTCGGCGTCACGCGTTCGAAAACTGCAGGTTGCCACACCAAGCACCAGGCCGGGAAATTCGGTCGTCTCTCGCAAGGCGTTGCCGTCGGCGTCGGTCGGGGCGCTGATCGATGCCTGGGCCTGAATGTCGGTAGGGAACGCCATGCCCATTGACGGACCTGCCTGAGCCGCCTCATTCTCGGCCGTCTGGCCCTCGGATTTCAATCGTTCCGACTCCAAGCGAGCACGCTCATCGGCACGCGCTTTCTCGATCGCGAGTCGCCACTGACGATACTCCAGACCCCACTGGAACTGACGATCACGATCGGGATAGCCATCCTCGCGTAAACGAAAGGAGACTTTCTTTTGATTTTCTGGATGAAGCAAGTATTTCCCAAAATCCGTCACCGACGCATAGGTTTCCGAATCAAGCCCCGTCAGATTGACTTGATGAGTCACCACTTGTCCGTTGTGCTCCACAGCCAACATCGCCGGAGTATGCACGCTGAAGCTGGCGCCGGCGATCTGGTCACCGACCAGCCGCTTGATCTCGGCTAAATGCGCCTCGGGATTCGGCAAACCATCGCTGGCATGCGACTCAATCACAATGTCCGAAGCCAAAGAATGCATTTTCTCATGCATTTCGGCAGAAAAGCCCGACATCACACTGTTGACCACGATCAGCGTCCCGACTCCGAGGGTGACACTGATCACCGAAGCGAGCGCGATGTAGCGCGTGCGAAGATAGCGAAAACAAAGCAACCAACGATACATGACGTCCACCGTTCCATCGGCTTACGACAAGCGATCCACCGAAGTCCGTCCCGGAGCCACCGCCGTCTGTGTGCGGCAGTCTAACGGCGGTCCACCCACCACGTAAAGCTCAACGTATGGGCAATTGAGCGATCGAGAGATTCATCTTGTCGATCAAGCGGCACAATGATCGATCAAGCGGCTGCTCGGCACGCCGACGATGTGCCAGCCAAGCAGGTTTGCAGGAATCATTCCGCAGAACGGTGCTCAGCCATTTGAGCGCTAGCCTGGGCTGCATTCAGGAACCGCGGCTATCGCCAGGGAGGCTCATTTACCGGCTGACTCCAGTCTGACTGCTTAGCATCGCCACGTTCGACTCGTCGGCAACCTTCGCGTCCCCGGCCGAAGCGACAGCCGCTGGCAGTTTGCGACCGATGATCCGCAGTTCGCCAATCGGCAACGGAATCGGTCGCGAGCGTAGCGCCGCAGGTACGACCCGAGAAACCGCTTTTAGAACCCGGTAGATCAACGGATTGTATTCCGCAAACTGTGTCAACGCATAATCAAAGGTCATCGGCTTGTGCGTCGCACCGACCTCGACCACCGCAAAGCCGTGCTGCTCGAGCAAAGCCGACAAATTGCGGCGATGGAAATAATGCAGGTGTTCTTCAGGAATGTAGAAATACCATCGCCTACCCATCAGACGCCGCACGATCCCGCCCGCATTGGGAACCGTCAAGATCACGTGGCCACCGTCATGCAAACGCTGCCGAATCGCCGCGAGAAACGGATTGGGTGCTCGCACATGCTCGAGGACATCGAAGGCGGTAATAGCGTCAAAGCGTTCGCTTGACGGAATGTCTTCGATCGTTCCCAATTGCAGAGGCAAACCTTGCTCCCGCCCACTCTCGACGGCATGCAGTGACAACTCAACGCCTTCGGCCGCAATCTGCTTATCGGCCAAGGCGGCGACGAAAACTCCGTTGGCACAGCCCACATCGAGCCAACGCCCGGTCATCGCAACGGAACGCTGGACTTCCTTGATTCGTTGCCCCGCGGTCATTCGCTTCATCGCGTGCGCGGCGGTGAATTCCTGGTACATACCGTCTGAAAACGACTGGTCGTAGTACGCTTGCAACGCCTTCAAACTCGGCAGCGGCCACTGCAGTTCAATCTGGCAATGAGGACAGCAAAAGAACTCGCGGCCTTTCTTGACGAACAACTGCCGACCTTTTACCACCCCACAGAGCGGACATTCAAGCTGGGTTTGCTGGCGTTTCAAAACGGTAGCGGCTTTTCAGAAAGACTCCAACGGCTCACCCGCCAACACCAGCGGAGGATCAGTTCGACGATGGTAATCCCTAACACCCCACAAACAACCCCTTCCAACCATCTGTCCTATCGAGCTAGCCGTTTCGCTACGAAACGTTTCTCATGGACCAACTGACCGGCAGCAATTCAACGCGGAACGACGGAACATCCGCAGGGGACTCTTTCGCCGAGAGAACCACATGCGGCGGCCCCTCCCCGAGGCTACCGCGTGGGCAGCTTGTTCATCCCGCTTGGTCCAGCAAGCTGCCCCCCTGATGGGCACGAGCATGCGGGCTGTAGGTGTCAGCCACCTCGGCATTTGGCAAGAGCAAGCGGAGGAAGTGACTGGTGGTGTCAGCCAAGTGGAACTGGCAAACGAACAGTGCCAAGGCGTCTTCACGAATCTGATCGATTTGACGGCTGAGGGCTTGGCAACGCTCGAGCATCGACCGGGCCACGGCTTCGTCAGCGGTCTGCCGCATCAGCAAGGTCAGCGCGTCACGCAACGAATAGGCGGGCCCCGGCGCGTCGGCGCGGTCGAGCAGCGTGCGGCGCTGCTCGAGCAGACGCTCCATGACCGACAAACCTTCCTGCAGCCCTACGGTGGCTTCGTGTAACGATCCGAACGCACCATCACGGGTAAGACTGCGATTGGTCTGTACCGCTGCGTTCAATTCCGCGGCGGTTTCTTCTAACTGATCGAGGTAACTGGCAAGATCGGTCAGCCATTGCGTTGTCATCGGCATTATCCGCTACGTCGAAGGTTAAAGAGTTCGTACATCGGGTCGGCGATCTGGTCCGCAGAAGCTTCGGTGATTTCCTCTACCAAAACTCGATCGAGCTGCTGCTGAAATACTTCTTCGGTTTTGCCGCCGTGAAAGTAAGCCGGTTTCTCCACCGTTTTCCGCATCGACGAAAGCATCTGCCCAAACAATGTCTGTCCCACAAACTGCTTGAACGATTCCTGCAGTTCCTCGCTGCCTTGATTTTGCGACTCAGGCGTTGGCGCGGGTGCCGTGGGCAAGGGCATCGACGAAGCAGCCGCACCAGGGATTGGCGGTGTACGAAAAGATTCGTTGGCGGAGAAGCTGGAGCGGATGTCCATGAGGGGAACAACTCAGTTGACGAAGGCGGGACGGAGATGAAGATGTCAGCGGATCAAAGGGGGCAACCGAACGGCTGGCTTATTGAAAAATAACCTCGCCATACAGATCCCCCTTCAGTTTTAGCGTCTTGATGATGGCGATCAGGTCGGTTGTCGGAACGTCGAGCGCATTGAGCGCATCGGCCAAGTTCTTCAGCTTGGCATTCTCTCGCGGGGGAGCTTGCAGGTCATTGGGCTGCGAGGCATCGATGGGGACAAAACCGCCCCGTCCGACCGCTTCGATCCTCAGCCCACGATGAGAGATCAGCACCGGTGCAATTTCCACATCCTCGCCAATCACCACCACACCATCCCGCTCGTTAATGACAACTCGTGACGAGTTCTTCGGCAGTTGGACCGGAATATTTAAGATCAATGAAATAAACTTGATGGGGTTACTTTCATAGATGGCTGGAATCGGCACCTCGACATGCGATTGTCCGAGAGCTCGAGCCCGCAAGGCGCGCTGCGAGGGATTCGCGGCCGCGCCGGCCGTCCCGATGGTGATCTCGCCCAAGTTGTTGATCTCATCTTCGATCCGCTGCGTCGTATCGAAGTCGGCAAAGTCTTTGTGGATGATTAGCGTGATCTTGCCATCGGAGAAAAAGGAGGTGTTGACGGTGGCTTCCATTTTAGCCCCTCCTTCAATCGTCGCCGTTGTCAACACTTCGTCGGCAGACAACTGCAGCGGTCCTTCAGCCAAGGCGTAGACTTTGTTGTTATCCGACCGCGGTCCGAGCAACGGCGTGATCATCAGATAGCCTCCCTCGAGACTCTTGGCGCTGATCGCGTTGACTCGCAGGTTCAAGCGATCTCCCTGCTGGGCTCCCGTTGGTGGAACCTGAGCCGAGACAAACACGAGGGCAACATTTTTGGCATCTTCCACGTCGGACAAATCCAATTGACCCGCCGCATCCCGGGCCATCTGCCCCCCCATCAACTGCATCGTGCGCGCCACCGCGCGGGCCGTCGGTCCGGCCGAGGGATCGCCGGTACCCTTCAACCCCACAACCAATCCCAAGCCTTGCAATGTGTTTCCTTCCTGCCCCTTCAAACGGCAGATATCTCCCAACAACATCCCGCCGGCTGTCGCGGGGCGGACTGCAAGGCCACTCCACATGCCGATCGCGGTCACAAGGATCAACGGAATACCGAAACAAGAACGGAACATATCGGTCAGACAATCGTGGGTTGGATGGGGGCAGTCACGCCGCAGCGGCAGCGTGACCGAAGGCAAAGCAAAGGCTAGAACGGCTGAAACTCTTCAAACCAGCGTTGGAACCAGCCGCGACGATAGCCGTCACGCAACCGGCCTCGCTCGTCCTTGCGGATTTCGGCATCCAACAAATCTCGACTCAAGATCGTGTTGTCGGGGCCGATATCTTCGGCCCGACACATCCCGATCAGCGATGTTTCGAAGACGTTCTCGTTCACCCAAATACGTTTATTCGCTTCCAGCACAAGGTTGCCATTGGGCCGAATGTCGACGATCTCCGCCGCGATGTTAAATGACAAAGACTCGCGAGATTCAATCGATGCGTCGGCGCGGTACAGCGAATTCAGCGATCCGTTGACACGTGGATCGCCATCCGGCTGCGGTGCCGGTTTCAGACTGCCGCCGGTCAGCCGCAACCAATCTTGAAGGACCGCGTCGTACAGAGAATTCTTACGATTTTCGGCCGACCCTTCGGCTCGCATCCGTGCGATTTCATCGACGCGAATCGTCACGATGTCATGCTTGCTAAAGGTCCGCAAAGGAGGCGGCGGCACAAACGTCCAGCTGGCTTGCGACAAGCCGACATTGGGTTCATACGCGCCGTTCGGTGGATAGTTGCGAGTGTCCGAACCGGTGGACCCAGGGGCTGCCCCAGCGTTTTGCAACGCCGCTGCGGAGCCCATCATCGCAGCGCCGCCGGCGGGCCGGGACATGGCAGGACTTTGGTGAAAGAGACTGCTCTCCTGAGCCACCGCTTGGCTGGCCACACAGAGCCCCATCAAGGTACCGAGTCGCCACGCCGTGCGCAGGGGTCCGCAGAACCGAAGCCCGCGGTAAGAAATCGATTGCATCGTGCTTTACTCCGTACGAGCTTGAGGAGGACGAGTGATGATTTCCACCGCTCCCGAGGACGCAACACGGGCCAGCAGCCGACGTCGTGGTTGTTGCGTTTCGATCTGAATCAAGTCTCCAGCGGCACCATCTTGGACCGCTCGCGCGCTGGTGCGAACGATGATGCTCCCGCCGATCACGCTGACTTCGACCAAGTCGCCGCGCCGCACCAAGGTTGGCGAACCGATATCGTCGGCGCGTAGTGGGCGGCCCTTTGACAGCCCACTTTTGACTTCTTTTCCCACCACGTTTTGCATGTCGATCAATAACCCGTCGGTGGAACGATGTGGCGGCACCGGCTCAAGCTGGAGGTCGGAGGCGGAGACAATGTCGCCACGGCGGAGGACACGAGCGGTGGCGACAACCATCTGCACGCCAGGCGGTTCCGCGTCCTGTTGATGGATTGCCACCGGATGGTTCGGTTTGGCAGCGTTGACCGCAAGCGGCGGCCCCCCTTGATGGTAAACCGCCGGCTGAGGGTTCGCCTGATATACAGCGGGCAGTGCGGTCGTCGGCATGATATTGCCGTGCGATGAACGTTCCGTTGATTCGCCGGACGGGGCGAGTCGATACTCGACCGAAATGGTCGTCGGCCCCACCCAGTGCAAGCGAACGGGCAAAGCCACATGGCGCGCCAACGCCTCGGCAATCCGCTGTCGATCAAGCGACAAGCGGCGACCGTCGGGCGGCACCAAAGCGACCACCATGGCCCCCAACCGCTCCCACTCGGCGGCCGGGATACCGCTGGGCTTGGCCACATCCTTCAAACGCACAATCGAAGATTCGGCAACCACGCTGCCGTTGGCTTGCAGCGTCCAGATCGGTCGCGCCGTTTTCGGTTTTCTTTGCGTAGCAACAGCGGGCGCGGGATGATCCAGCACCGGTTCCAGCAAGCGATTGGCTTGGGCGGCGAGATCGGTCCCGGTGACCAATACCAGCACCGTGGCGAGCAATAGCGAGCACAATAACATGAAGCATTTTCCCAAGGTTCCAAGCCAAACTCAAACCGCAAGCCATGCTGCGGCCTGTCAGCGGAGGCAGGCTAGAAGCGGCGCAGATTCGAAATCGTCTGCATCATTTGATCACCCGCTTGAACCGCTTGGCTGTTTAATTCAAACGCTCGCTGCGTGGTAATCAAGTCAATCAATTCTTGAACCGGCTCGACGTTGCTGGCTTCCAAATTTCCTTGTCGCAGAATCCCGGTTCCTTGTTCGCCAGGGTTCGCCAGCGTGGCAGGTCCCGAAGCATCGGTCGCTTCATACATGTTTTCGCCCACCTTCAGCAAACCGTCTGGATTGACGAATTGCGTGAGCTGTACTTGGCCTAGCTGCGATAACTCGACTTCACCCGGCAACCGCGCCATGACAACGCCATTGGGATTGATCACGATGTTGATGGCGTCGGGAGGAATTTGCACGGGAGGCTCCAGCAAACGTCCTGTCTGAGCCGAGCCGATGACCAGCTGGCCGTTCGCGTTGATGTCCAGGTTGCCAGCCCGGGTGTACATCGTTGACTGCGTACTAGGGTCGGTCACGGGCAAGTATCCGCGGCCTTGAATGGCAACGTCGAGTTCACGCCCGGTTTGCTGCAGCGTCCCTTGCCGCTGATCCGTTTGAGTGCTGGTCACGCGTACGCCCAAGCCTACCTGCGTACCGACGGCGGTCGGATTCTGCGCGGCATCCTGGGCACCGGGGTAAACCTCGGCACGGTACAGCAAATCCTCGAAGTTCGCTCGATCCTTTTTAAAACCCGTGGTGTTGATGTTGGCCAAATTATTGGCAATCACATCGAGCTTCGTTTCCATTGCCTCCATACCAGTGGCAGCGGTGTACAGCGTTTGAACGCTCATCTTGATTCCTTAAGGATTATCGTTGCAACACACGTGAGACCAACTGACCCATCACATGATCTTGGTTTTGAATCATCCGCACGTTGGCCTCATAGGCTCGTGAGGATTCAATCAGTTCCATCATCGCTGTCGTCGGCTGAACGCCCGACTGCTCCAAAAACCCGCTGACTACGGGACGCTGCGTCGCGTCGGCAAGGTCAAAATCGGCTAACGGCTTGAATTGATTGCCGCCGAGGTGCGACAGATCCCCAAGCGATTTGGGGCGGGCGATCATCAGTTCCTGTTGCTGACCGCCTTGCTGAATGCGGCCCCCGTCCAGCATTTGGTAAGGCAAACGCGGATCGATCTGAATCGGACGACCAGCGCGATCCAAAACATCCTGCCCCGCCTGCGTGGTCAGTCGTCCGCTGCTGTCAAACAAAAAATTACCGGCTCGAGTTAAAACCTGTTCCCCATCTTGCTCGACGACAAAAAAGGCCTGTGCATCATTGATGGCAAAATCGGTAGGATTGCCTGTCTTGCGGATCGGACCGACAGCAAAATCGGTTTGAGCAGCCTGGATGGTCACGCCACCACCTTGGTCGTCGACTCCGCCCAAGCCAGGAGGAACATTGCCCTCTTCGATCAACTCTGCGAAGCGTGCCTGCAACACCGCCTGCTGAGGGCGATAGCCAGGAGTTTCCACATTCGCCAAATTGTTGCTCAAAACTTGTAGGCGATGGTTCTGGGCATTGGCACCAGCAGCCGACATGTAGACGCCATAAGGCATCGTAAACCTCGTCAGAAAGCGGACTCCCCCCGTTTTCATCAAACGTTCCCATATCAAGCCTTCACGCGGCAAAGCAATACCAGATGGATACGATCACGACTTTCGCGCCCGCCAAGCTAAACCTGTTTTTGGAACTGCATCGTCGCCGAGAAGACGGCTTTCATGAATTGGAAACGGTGATGCTGGCCATTGACCGCTGCGATCGTATCACCGTCCGTCGCCGGCCGGTCGGTCCGGTTCGAGTCACCTCCCGCTGGAGCCCCTCCAAAGCGGTTTGGCAGGCGCAACTGGGAATCGACGATGATGCGATATTGGAGATTCCCGACGGTCCAGGCAACTTGGCATACCAAGCGGCCGAGTGCCTGCGAACGGCGTTGGGAATTACAGCCGGCTTTGACATCGAGATCGAAAAAAATATCCCCGCGGGAGCCGGTATGGGGGGCGCCAGCAGCGACGCCGCATCGGTCCTCCGCGCCGTCGCCCAACTTGGTGGACAACCGATCGCCGCCCGGCAATTGCAACGGATTGCGGCGGAACTTGGCAGCGATGTGCCGTTCTTCTTGGGGGTCTGCGACGACGAGGCGTCACCCGAACATGCCTCTGCCGAGCATGCTTCCTGCAAACTTGCCGAGCAATCGTGTGCTGCCCTAGCGACAGGCCGCGGTGAGCAACTGCACAGCGTGCGGTGCACAGGCGATGTGCGATTTGTGGTCGCCTTCCCTCCACACCCGCTCTCGACCGGCAAAGTCTACTCAGTCTGCCAGGTCCCCGAGCAACCCGTTTCTCCCGCAGCCCTATTGAAATGCCTAGCTAACGGGGATCTCTCGGCGCTGCCACAGCATCTATTCAACCGCTTAGCTACAGCGGCGAGCCAACTTTCACCATGGGTCGATCGCCTCTTGGAGACGATGCGGCGGACAGGCCTGCAAGGTTGTCAATTAACGGGCAGCGGAGCAGCATGCTTCGGAATCGCAACTTCCGCGTCCCATGCTGAGACCTGTGTCGCCGATCTGAAGCGTGCCGGCTTTGGGGTTTCTTTTGCTGCTTCCCCATTGCCGGTGCCAACTCCGTTACAGTAGAGGCATCGGCTTACAGACGTGCAACCGGTTAGGGAGGGTCGGACGGTGGAGATTACCGAAGTTCGCATCAAGTTGATGGAAGACTCGGAAGATCGCTTAAGAGCGTTCTGTTCGATCACTTTCGATCATTGTTTCGTGGTCCGCGATCTTAAAATCATCGACGGTTCCAACGGTCCGTTCGTGGCGATGCCAAGCCGCAAGCTGACCAGTCACTGCCATCGCTGTGGTTACAAGAACCATCTTCGCGCCTCGTACTGCAACCAGTGCGGCGCGAAGTTTCGCCGTGAGCAGAACAGCGAGTTTGACTCGCCTCAAAAACTCTACGCCGACGTGGCTCACCCGATTAACAGCGACTGCCGAGAGCGCATTCAGCAAGCGGTAATCGAAGAGTTTCACGCGGAGCTGAGCCGGTCGGGTCAGCCCGGTTATCGCTCGCGATACGATGATGAGTTTGAAGAAGGCTTGCAAACCGAACCGGACACGTCCAAAGAGAACGGCCGGTCGGCCGCAACGGACCAGCCCGCTGCGGCACGTGATGGCGAACTGCCGCGCCAACGGACGGCACGTCGCCCGCCACCCAAGCCGCACTTTAACCAACGTCGCAACGACGCCAATTCGTCATCTGCGCGTGACGATGACAACGACCCTCGAGACAACTTTGGTGCTGGCATTTTATAGTCGTGTCCCTTGTGGTCATCTGCAGGGAACGGATTTGGCGAAAACCAGGGGTAGGTTACGGGTTCAGTCGGGAAACGACGGAAGTGTCGGGTCATGTGGCACATACGGCCACGGAATCGAAAACCATCCGCCGTCGCTTCGCGACTCTCCACCGGATCTTGTTTTGGTGCCTCAGACAGTCGTCCGAGCGCAGTACCTGCCATGGCTTCGCCATTCAAACCGAAGGAAGCCGCACAAACCTGAACCTACCAATCGGGGACACTACCAATCGGGGACACGAACCTTTTGGGAACCTACCAAT
>CAYZHQ010000011.1:47130-86956 GCA_964477385.1 uncultured Pirellulaceae bacterium | reverse complement strand
AACCGTTATGCTACAGCAGCTTAGGAACTATGCCCGTGCCATTCGTACCCGACACGTTTTTGTCGCACGATCCTTACCTGTTCAGAAGGCGGGATTATCGGGCTTTGACCTCTGCAGTGACCGTTCCGCTCGACCGAGCGAGTTCGCTGCTAGAGGAGCTTCAGCAATCCGCAACGTGGAGTACGATAGCGGTATATCCTTTCTCGCAACTAGCAACACCGTATGCCTTCCGAAGAACGAGCCGCTGTGTTTCGCGCCGTCGATGTCACCAAGGTCTATCAGATGGGTGAAGTGCAAGTGCATGCCTTGCGCGGCGTTTCACTGGAATTGCACGACCATGAATTTGTCGTTCTGTTGGGCGCCTCGGGCAGCGGAAAGTCGACGTTGTTGAACATTCTTGGCGGGCTGGATGTGCCGACGTCGGGTAGCGTGCGGTATCTCAACACCGACTTGACCGCCAGCAATGCCGCGGAGCTGACCTATTATCGACGCGAGAACGTCGGGTTTGTATTTCAGTTTTACAATCTCATCCCCAGCCTGACCGCACGGGAGAACGTCGAACTGATCACCGAAATTGCCCGGTCGCCAATGGACGCCTTGGACGCGCTTGATATGGTCCACATGAAACCGCGTGCGAATCATTTTCCGGCACAGCTTTCTGGTGGTGAACAACAGCGAGTCGCGATTGCCCGGGCGATTGCCAAGAACCCCAAAGTATTGTTGTGTGATGAGCCGACGGGGGCACTCGATGTGCAAACGGGTATCGTCGTGTTGGAAGCGATTGCACGCATCAATCGTGAATTGGGAACGACAACCGCAGTCATCACCCATAACGCGGCGATCTCGCAAATGGCTGACCGGGTCATTTCCCTTTCGGACGGGCAAATCTCCGGCGTTCACGTGAATGCCGACAAAGTGGCGGCAAACGAACTGCAGTGGTAGCGGATGCAGAAGCTTGACCAAAAATTGCTGCGTGACCTCTATCGCATGAAAGGCCAAGCTTTCGCGATCCTGTTGGTGATCGCTGCTGGCGTTGCGACATTTGTGATGTCGATGTGTTCCTATCGATCGCTGGAATGGAGTAAAGACTATTTCTATCGCGAGTTCCGCTTTGCAGACATGTTCGCCGAGACGCGACGCGCTCCTAACGCGATGATTCCTCGCATCAAAGAGATCTCTGGAGTGGCGTCGGTGGAGACGCGATTGGTCTACGACGTCTTGTTGGATGTTCCCGAGATGCGGGAACCGGCCACGGCAAGGTTGATTTCTGTGCCGCCGACGGGCGAAAACCGGTTGAATAAGATCTACATTTCTCGCGGAAGAATGTTGGAACCGGAAAGAACGGGCGAAGTGGTCGTGTCCGAACTGTTCGCCGACGCCCATGGCTTCGTCGCTGGAGATCTTGTGCAGGCGATTATCAACGGCAAGAGCCAAACGCTACGCATCGTTGGTGTGGCTCTTTCGCCTGAATATGTGCTGCAGGTGCAACCCGGCAGCATGCTACCAGATCACAAGCGATTCGGGATTTTTTGGATGAACGAGCGCGACCTGGAGGCGGCCTTCGACATGGCGGGCGCGTTTAACAGTGTTTCCTTAAAACTGGCCCATGGCAATCAACCGGAAGCTGTAATTGCCGAACTCGACCGTCTGCTCGAGCCATACGGCAGCGTGGGTGCTTACGGACGTGACGAGCAGATGTCGCATCAATTTGTTTCCGATGAGTTGCGGCAATTGCGAAGCATGGCCGTTATGTCGCCCCTCATCTTTTTGTCAGTCGCCGCGTTTTTACTGAACATCGTCAGTTCTCGGATCATCCGACAGCAGCGTGAGCAGATCGCTGCACTGAAAGCATTTGGTTACACCAACTACGAAGTCGGCTTGCACTACTTGCATCTGGTGTTGGTGATTTCATTTAGCGGCACCGTGCTGGGAACTGCAGGCGGTATTTGGATGGCCGCGGGGATGACTCAAATGTACGGAGAATTTTACAAGTTCCCAGTGCTCGAACTGCAATTCGATCGAACGGCGATCGTCGCAGCGTTTCTGCTGACCACGGCGGTGGCGGTGATCGGAACATGGGTTTCCGTTCGGGGAGCGATCAAACTGCCGCCGGCCGAAGCGATGCGTCCCGAACCACCACCGAGTTTCAAGCCGACGTTGCTGGAACGTCTGTTTCCTCGCAAGGCACTAACGCCGGAGACGCGGATGGTGATCCGGAATGTAGCCCGCAAGCCACTCAAATCGAGCTTGTCGGTCGTCGGAATTGCGATGGCAGCCGCAGTCATGGTGGTGGGTAACTTTTCACTGGACTCCCTGAACTACATCATGGATTTTCAATTTCGGTTAGCGCAGCGACAGGATTTAACGGTCACTTTTGTCGAACCGGCAACCGCATCGGTGGTGCATGAAATGAGTCAACTGCCCGGAGTTCTCAACAGCGAAACGATGCGGACTGTGGCGACGCGTATCCACTTTCAAAATCGCTCCCGTCGCATTGGGGTGATGGGGCTGGAACCCGACCCTCAGCTATTTCGACTGCTCGATGATGATCAGCGCGTCGTGTCGATTCCCGCTTTTGGTATCATGCTCAACACAAAATTGGCCGAACTGCTTGGAGCTAGGCTTGGCGACCAGGTCACGATCGAAGTGTTGGAAGATAAGCGACCTACTGTGACAGTCGAAGTGACGGCGTTGGTTGAAGAGTTTGCTGGTTTGAATGCGTACATGAGCAAACCGGCGTTGCATGACTTGCTAAAGGAATCGGAAGTCGCTTCGGGGGCTTTCTTGAAAGTCGACTCTAACCAGATCGACTCCGTCTACCACGAGTTGGAAATGCGACCTGGTGTTGCCGGTGTCACGATTAAGCAATCGGTAATCGACAGCTTTCGTGATACGATCGCGGAGAATCTGTTGGTGATGCGTTCCTTTATTATCTTCTTCGCGACCGTGATTGCGATTGGAGTGGTCTACAACAGTGCCAGGATTTCACTGTCGGAGCAGAGCCGCGATCTAGCCACGATGCGAGTCGTCGGCTTTACGGAACGCGAAGTCTCGGTGGTGCTGCTGGGAGAGATCCTCCTGTTCACGCTTTTAGCCATCCCGCTAGGCTTCTTGATTGGTTACGGCTTGGCGGGATTGATGTCTGCCGGCATGGAGACCGAGAACTATCGGATTCCGCTGGTGATCGGTCGTCAGACGTTCGGATTGGCTGCGGCGGTGGTAAACTTGGCAACATTCCTTTCGGCGGTAATCGTCCAACGCCGGATCCGTCAACTCGATTTGGTGGGCGTGCTGAAGACACGCGAGTAACACGCATGAGATTTTCGCTAAAAACTTTGCTATGGGGCGTCTTGCTGATCGCAGTCGTTCTGTTCGCAGCGATGATGCTCTTTCCGAAACCGGTCGAGGTGGAATTTGCGACGGCGAAGATCGGTCCTTTGCGCGTCGCCGTTCAGGAAGACGGCAAGACCAGAATCCGAGAAAAGTACACTGTCTCGGCCCCCTTGTCGGGACGCGTTTCTCGGATCGAACTGAACCCGGGTGATCATTGTGATGAGAAGACCCTGTTGGCGGTGATTTTGCCCAGTGCGCCGGAATTCCTCGATGCGCGCGCCCTCGCGCAGGCACTGGCCAAGGTTCAAGCTTCCGAGGCGGCGGTTCAGCGGGCGCAGTCGAACTTAGAGCAGGCTAGGATTCAATTGGAACTGAGCCAAACCAAGTTCGAACGAGCCCAGGAGTTGTTACCCTCCAATGCGATCTCACAAAATGAGTTTGACATTGCCCGGACCGAACAGATGTCGAGCGAACAGTCACTGCAAACGGCGCGGTTCGAGTTAGAAATCGCCCGCTACGAATTGGCCATGGCGAAAGCTGCGGTTCAGCAATTTGATGCCGATGCCGAACAGGGGTCGAGATCACTCGATCCGTTTGAAATTGATTCCCCGATTTCCGGGCGCGTGTTGCGTGTGATGCAGGAGAGTTCGGCGGTCGTTTCGGTGGGAACTCCATTGATCCAGATCGGTGATCCCAGCAACCTGGAAATAGAAGTCGACGTGTTGTCCACTGACGCCGTCCAGATCCAACCGGGAGCGGAGGTGTTGATCAAGCATTGGGGTGGAGCCGAGCCGCTGAGCGGCTACGTACGAGTGATTGAACCGGCAGCGTTCACAAAGGTCTCGTCGCTTGGGGTGGAGGAACAGCGGGTGAATGTGATTGCCGACTTCAGTGAACCGCCGGAGCAACTCGCCTCGCTGGGCGACGGCTACCGTGTCGAAGCGAGCATCACCGTCGACGTTTTAGAGCAAGCGTTGCAGATCCCCAATAGTGCCTTGTTTCGCCACCAGCGCCAGTGGCATGTGCTTTCCATTGTCGACAACAAGGCTCATCTTCAGCCGGTCAAGATCGGCTTGCAGAGCGATGCCTACACGCAAGTCACCGAAGGATTAAACGCGGGAGCTCGCGTGATCGTTTACCCCAGCGACGCAATAACGCCAGGCACACCGGTACGACTCGCCGGTGGTGGGTCGTAAATCGGAGACCAGCCGTTGGCAATCGCAAGGTCTCTGCAGTGAGTTTGCCGATGCGCATAAAAAAACCACTCAACAAATATTGAGTGGTTTGTTCTTACTCGCAGCAACAGGTCATCAAAACGAAGCTTGAAAGCCTGGTATCTCTGGGAGATGACAGTGCGGCTCAAGTGGAGCCTTTACTGATCGTTTCGATCAATCGCCAATGACGCGAACGTTCTCGGCACGCGGTCCCTTCGGACCTTGCCCGACGCTGTATTCAACTCGCTGACCTTCACGAAGTTCTTCGTAGCTGACGCCTTCGACGTTCGAGCTGTGAAAGAACATGTCGTTACCGGTGTCGGTCGAAATGAATCCAAAACCTTTGTCCGTCAGGCGCTTAATTTTGCCTTCTGCCATCTCTGTTATCCAATACTCTCTTAAAACAAATGTGCCGTCATCAGTGCGTGAAACGCTCACGCAACTGCAACCGCATCTCGGATCATCTGGTGACGATCCTTTTCCTTCTTGCTAACCACCATACCCCATCCGCTGGGCGGGGCGAGGGGGCATAGCGAATAATTTTCCACAATTCTTGATTCCGCGGACCCGGAGGCTCGGATCTCCTGATCAGTCCAGGTCGTCCGGTTGGTCTCCTTCGGGGGCCTCGGAGGCCTCGACAGCGGGCTCCAAGGCAGCGTTTTCAGCTTGCAATTTGCGTTCGTTCCGCCGATTCAGCTTGTCCTGCTGTTTGAACTTCTTTTCCATTTCGCGTTGACGTTTGGCGAAAGTATTTTGATTTTTTGCGATCTTGAAACTCCTGAGAGTCGCCTACCCCTTGGGCGGCGATGTGTGGGGACGACGAATCTCGCTAGGTATTCGTTGTCGTAAAAGCTCGGCGAGCACGCCGGCATAGCCGTGGCGGACGGAACCAATAGTCCATTTGATTGGATTCACCGCCGACCCCGAAAGCCAACGATTCGTCTGGCAACAAGCGCAGCCGAAGACCTTCGGTAGGCCTACGCCGACATTCGGCAGGCCTATGGATAAGCGATCCAGAGACCGCTTAACCTCATGCACTGTATCGCCACAAGCGGTTGAAGGCTACCCGTAATGTCCCCAAGGGTGCCCTCAAATACGGCCTGGGAACGACCTTCATCCAGCTGGTTTTATTAGGCAATGTCAAGGAAAGTCGTCGATGCAACCGCTTGTGAATGCTAGCGGGAACAGCGATTGCGTAAGGTGTGGATTCGGCTCATCGTACCGTTCTGCCCCGGCCAACGCACGCTAACGCACACCACGGTGTCCGGTGGTGTCGCGCCTGTGCGTCATGTCGCGCCGCAGCGTGCGGCCGGCTGAGCTTGCTGCCAGTTTTTATTTTTTCCGACTTTGTCGAGGCTTCGCCGATGCCAGCGTCTTCTTCTTCCGCTTCCAAAGGCGGACCTGCTTCCAATGGCGAGGCAGGTTCTCGCAAAAAAGCCTCCCGAAAAAAATCCAAAACGATTCGCAGATCCGATGCAGGGGATGTGGCTCCGGAATTGAAACAGGAGGACTTGGAGGATTTTGTTGTCAGCGAATCGGTTCATGCGGCTCAGCAGTCCAAGATTACCGCGGTTCGGGACATTCTCAATCAAACGCCCCCTCACGACATCCAAACGCTTGCCAAGACATTGGAAGTGATCATCGGAGGTGCGTCGCCCGAGGACGCCACGATTCTCAAAAATGCTCTGCTGAAAGACGCCAAAGTGTCGGGCATCGGTCGTCGCAGCAACGCCGACGATCAGCTCTCCGACGACTGGCGAGTGGGTGGTTATCCGTACCGCAACTTGATGTCGCGGAAGTCGTACGAGAAGCAAAAGTACCAGCTGCAAGTCGAACTGCTAAAGCTGCAGGCATGGGTGAAACAGAGCTCGCAGAAGCTGGTGATCTTGTTTGAGGGGCGTGATGCCGCGGGCAAAGGGGGCACGATCAAGCGCTTCATGGAGCATCTGAATCCGCGCGGTTCTCGCGTCGTAGCACTCGATAAACCGAACGAAGTCGAACGGGGGCAGTGGTATTTCCAGCGCTACGTACGGCACTTGCCAACCGCCGGCGAAATCGTGATGTTCGATCGATCGTGGTACAACCGTGCCGGTGTGGAACGGGTCATGGGGTTTTGCTCGCAAGATGAATACACGGAATTCATGCGTCAGGTTCCAGAGTTCGAACGCAATCTCGCGCGGAGCGGCGTTCATCTGATTAAGTTCTGGTTTTCGGTCAGCCGCGAAGAGCAACTGCGTCGTTTTGAGGAGCGCAAAGCACACCCGCTGAAGCAATGGAAATTGTCCCCGGTCGATTTAGCGTCGCTCGATAAGTGGGACGATTACACACGAGCCAAAGAAGCGATGTTTTTCTACGCCGACACCTACGATGCCCCTTGGACGGTGGTCAAATCGGACTGCAAAAAACGCGCACGCCTGAACGCGATGCGTTACGTGTTGCATTCCTTACCTTACGAGAATAAGGACCTCGATCGAATTGGGCCGGTCGATCCCTTGCTGGTCGGGCGTGCCAATATTGTTTATGAACGCGGCGAGCAGATGTCAGGCGCACTGCCCAATTCGTCTCCTCGCTAGCCTTCTCAGACTCGATCGACTGCGGCCCGGCGGGGTGGTTTTTAAAAAACCGAAATCGGTGGCGAGGACGTCCGACGGACGGGGGATCTTTTGCAGGGAGGCCAATGTGTGAGGCCAACGTGTTGTTCGATGGATCCGCCCTCCAAGAAGTCGCCTTGGAGGACGACGCGGAAATCGCAGATACGTATGAACCGATGGGATGCAACGAAGTCGCGGTGGTGAAATTTTTCACCAGCAGCAGGGTTGCCTGCCGCCGTCGGCCGAGCTTGGCCGTTCCAGCCCCCTTCGTCGTGAGCGGCTTGCCTCTTGCTGACCAGCTGTCCACTGGGTGGCCCCAGGCCCCATCGCGTTTTGCTACATTGTCGTTGCGGTAGCTTAGCCGTGTTCGCCTATGGCCGAGCGAAGAATGGTCCGCCTGCTGCTCGGTTCCGCAATGCGAGTGCAGCAGGCCGTCTTCTGATAACAGGAGTCCGACATTTTTTTGCTCCATGCTGGATGTCTGAGGAAAACTTGTTGTGGATGACGGAAAAACCAATTCAGGCGATTCGAGGACGTCGGATTTCTCCGCTGCCGGCCCGATCGGTCAGGCTCCCGAAAGAGTCGAAGAGTTTCAGATTCGTGAAGTTCTGGGGCGCGGAGGTTTTGGAACGGTCTACCTCGCCTACGATACGACGCTCGAACGTGAGGTGGCCTTAAAGATTCCCCATCCTCGTTTAGTCGGTAAAGCCAGTACGGCAAGTTCCTACCTCGCCGAAGCCCGAGCGATCGCCAGACTGGACCATCCTTACATCATTCCTGTCTATCGCGCGGCAAGCACGCCGGAGATTCCGTGCTACATCGTCACCAAGCGAATTACGGGCTGTCATTTGGGCGTCTGGCACGCGCGGCAACAGCGTAGTTTTCAGCAACGAGCCGAAGTGATGGCAAAGGTTGCCGGAGCTTTGGCTTATGCACACCAATGTGGCGTGGTCCATCGGGACATCAAGCCTGGCAACGTTCTCATTGACCAAACCAATGTTCCTTTCGTTGCCGATTTTGGTTTGGCACTGCGGGAAATCGTCGAAAAAGACGGACCGACTTATGTGGGGACACCGGCCTACATGAGTCCCGAGCAAGCTCGTGGTGAAGGACACCGCGTCGATGGTCGCTCGGATGTCTTCTCAATGGGCGTGGTGCTGTACGAACTGCTGACCGGCCAACGGCCGTTTCAAGCCAGTGACCGCTCTGCGGTGCTGGAAGAGATTCTGTTTAATGAACCGGACCTGCCGCGGCAAATCGATTCGAAAATCCCTGGCGAGTTGTCGCGGATTTGCATGAAAGCGTTGTCCAAGCCGGTCGGCGATCGTTACCAAGATGCCGCCCTGCTCGCAACGGACTTGGAGACGTTCGTGCAGCAAACGCGGACAACTAGCAAGCCCAGCATTAAGCCTGCATCCCTTGGCGACCCAAGCGACGTGCTGGAAACCGAGGCGGTCTCTAGCGATGCATTGGCGGACTCGCCTACCGAACAGCGCGTCGTCCCCAAAGGGCTGCGAGCGTTTGACATGCGTGACGCCGACTTCTTCCTGCGGCTGCTACCTGGGCCTCGTGACCGCGATGGGATCCCCGAGATCATCCGTTTCTGGACATCGAATCTGACACCGGGGCGTCTTGAGCAACCGTTATCGGTCGGTTTGATTTACGGGCCGAGTGGTTGCGGAAAAACTTCGCTGGTTCGTGCCGGCTTGATTCCTCGCCTCCCCCGAGGCGTGCACACCGTCTATGTCCAGGCAACCGCCTCGGGTACCGAAAGTGCGATCCTCCAACAGTTGTCATCGCGTTCCGCTCCTTGGCGCGACTTACCGCTCGATGAGACGACCGATATCGCCGAAGCCTTCGCGACGTTGCGACGGACCAAGAGAGAACGAACCGTTATTTTTATCGATCAGTTCGAGCAATGGTTGTTTGCGCATCCCGACGGTTTGCGTGAGCCGCTGACTCAGGCACTGCGGCAGTGCGATGGCGAATACGTGCAGTGCGTGTTGATGGTCCGCGACGACTTTTGGATGGGCGTGACCCGTTTGATGCAGGCACTCGATTTGACGATTGCTGAAAACGTCAACGCCACCGCGGTCGACTTGTTTGATGCCCGGCATGCCCGGCAAGTTTTAGCGATGTTTGGCACCGCCTATGGTCGGCTGCCCGATTCGCCGGACGAGCGGACGACCAGCCAAGAACGATTCTTGGATGAAGCGGTCCGCTACCTTTCATCGGAAGGGCGAGTCATCTGCGTGCAGTTAGCGCTACTGACCGAAATGCTAAAGAATGGGCCTTGGAACAAGTCGACGCAGCTGTTGGCGGACGGTGGAGCCGAAGTTGGCATGCGTTTTTTTGAGGAGACGTTCGACAGCGAATCATCGCCACGTCGGATTCGAATCCATGCCGAAGGGACCCGCCGAATTTTTCACGCTTTGATGCCCGAACCGGGGACTCGGATCAAAGGGTCCACGCAAACCGAGGCGGCGCTGTTTCGTGCATCGGGTTACCGTGATCTCGCGGCATTTCGCGATCTGATTTCCATCCTCGATCGTGAGCTGCACCTAATCACTCCCACCGATCGACTTGATGACGACAGCATCAGCAGTGACTCGACCAGTACGGCACCCCAAGCGGTTGGGTTTCAATTAACGCATGATTTCTTGATTGCGCCGATTCGTCAGTGGATGGAGTATCACGCGCGGACCACGAAGCAGGGCAAAGCCCGTCTGCGTCTCGAAGAGTTCGCTCAGTTGTACCTTCGTCGACCACGTCCGCAATCGCTGCCTACGATCGCGGAGTACCTCTCCATTCGACGTCACTGTGGGTACGCGACTTTTACGGAACCTCAACAACGGATGATGAGTGCCGCGGTTCGGCGGAATCTGCGAATGCTCAGTTTCTGGTCGCTTGGCATGTTAGCCGTCCTGCTGGTTGGAGTTGCGATTGCACAGGGTATACGGCGTCAGAATGCAAGGCTGGCAGGCGATTCCGCAATCGCGAGATTGCTGGACGCACAGCTTCCCGAAGCGGTCAAATTAGCTTCGGCGCTGCGCGGTTCCGAATACGCACAGAAGAAAATCGTCCGCATCGTTGAAGATCAAAAACAGCCTTTGTCGCAGCGCGTCCGTGGATCTTTAGTGCTGGAAAATCGCCATCCCCAGTCGCTGCAGTTGCTGACCGATTACGCCTTGTCAGCGCCGGTTGAAGATGTGGTCGTAATTTCACGATCGCTTGATTTGACGAAACCTCGCGAAGGGCGTGACGCATTACGGGTTTGGCAAACACAGAGCGAACCACGGGCCGCGTTGATTCGTGCGGCGTGCTTAATGGCGAACGATCCACAGCAGATCAAGCACTTGCAACAGGACGAGGCCCTGCGGCGGTTGTTGGAGCTGCTGTTGGCGGAGAATCCAGCTTGGATCAAAAGCTGGAGCGTCGCCTTTCAACCGCTTGGCGAAGAACTAAAGCAACGCCTTGTGGACTACCTGCAGAATCCTCGTCGTGAGGGCTCCACGTTAAACGGAGTCAATTTACTGGTCGAATTTGCAGCGCGGGATGTGGAATTGCTCGCCGCTCAATTGCCGATCGCCAAAGCGGCCGAAGTTTCGGTTCTTGCGGAAGCGATTCGCGCGAAATCGTCTAACGGATTGACAATCGTGAGGAACCTGCTGGCCACGGAGTCGACTCCGAGGGCGGTGATCGACGTCACGCGACCCTGGGGCTCGCCCTGGTGGGCTGTTGGTCCACGCGAACCGCTGACCATCAATGCACCGGAACTGGAAGAGGTGTTGGAGGAAACGTTACAGAATCAACTGGCAACTTATGAAGCGGTGCTCGGACCGCATGCGGTGCTGATCCACAAGTTACCTCCGTCAGCATTGGCCGAGATTTCAAATGCGTTGCAGCGGGCAAGCTACCGCGTTGGCGAAGTGATGCCGTACACGATCGAAGATCAGCCGTTTCTGTATGCGACGTGGTTGCGCGATGGCATCCCCGCCCGCCAGCAGCTCGATTTAACCGCGGAACAACTGCGGGAGGTGAATGCTCAGAATCGCGCCGAAGGGTTTATCCCCGACACGGTTGCCGCCTACTTTCTACCTCCCGATGCCGATGGTCGCCGACCGCTCCGCTACACCTGCACATGGCTGCAACCGCCAGCGAACAGCGATGTACTCGATGGAGATCTGTATGTCGATGTTCCAGGCGACCAACATCAAACCGAGGGCTGGGGCAAAATGTTCGACCGCGGCCTACCGATGCCACGCTGCAACCTTCGGACCCATACTTTGGACAACGAGGAACGTTATACGTCGGTTCGTTGGAACATCAAAACCGACCAGCGTTCTTACGATGATTGGGATACACGCCCCGAGGATTTTGCCAAACGCCAGGCGTTGATCCGTTCCGCCGCCATGCTGACACGTCGCTGGAACTTGAAGGCCGGCGAGCAAATGCCGCAGCGACTGTCGCCACTGTGGTGGAGCGACATTCCCGTTGATGTTCGTGATCTGCAGCCCCATCCGCGCCGCGAACATCTGCGTGCCGCGGCGAATTTAATGGCGGAGGGCTTTCATCCGGTTTCGATCGACGTCGGCCCTTTCAGTGATGGAACCACCCCCGCGTTTTGCTCCACTTGGTGGCGAGGTCGCCCTGCGGTTGCTGAACAAGTCGTTCGCAGCAATCGTCGCAGGAATTTGGAGATTGCGATGCTGATGCTCGGTGATGCGCGAGATGTCGAGGCGGCCATGAATGCGGAGAGGACTCCCGAACTTCGCGGTGGAGTGATTGCGGCTCATCATCAATTTGCCTTGCCTGTGGACTGGTTGCTCGAGCGATTGAGAGCCGCTGACGCGTCGCTCGTCCTGCGGCGGAGTTGTGCGATGGCGCTGTCGCTGTATCGACCGGAGACGCTGACGAAGGATCTGCTGCGAGACGTTGCGGAGGAATTGCCAAACCTATATGAGTCGACCACGGATCCAGGTTTGCGTTCCGCGATTCAGATCTTGGCAGACAAATGGCAGTTCGATTTCCAGCCGTCTGCAACGGTCGATCCAGATCGCGAAGTCCTTTCGATCAGTGGCCAGCGGCTGGTCGTTTTGACACCAGAGAACCCGGTCTGGGTGGGCTCGCCGCCGGAGGAACCGGGCCGTGATGGCATGAAGGAAAGACTCACGCCGCTCGTCATCGATCGGTCGTTTGCCATCGCCACCAAAGAGGTCACGGTGGCTCAGTATCAAGCGTTCCAGCCGTCTCATGAATGCCCCCGCAACTACGCGGTCCGTTCGGACTGCCCGGTCATCAATGTCACTTGGTTTGACGCCGCCCGGTATTGCCGCTGGTTAAGCGAACAAGAGGGATTGCCGGAATCGGAAATGTGTTATCCGCCGATCGCGGAAATTCAGCCGGGCGTCCAGTTTCCCGAGAATTTCATTGAACGGATTGGATACCGGTTGCCTACCGAAGCGGAATGGGAGTACGCCTGTCGCGGCGGCGTGGAAACGGGTCGCTGGTTTGGCTTTGATGCCGATCGGTTGCAAGATCACGCATGGACGGCTGTGAATGCGAATTATCAGTTGCACCCTGTTGGTCAACAACTTCCCAATGATTACGGGTTGTTCGATATGCTGGGAAATTCGATGGAATGGTGTCATGGCATCCTGGAAGATCATCCCGTCGTGCTGGACTTTCCCTTGCTCGACCCGGGAGCCAACGTGCTGTCCGTGCAAGGGCAAACCCGCATGGGGTCGCGTGGAGGGTCGACCCTCTATCAACCCCTTGATGCACGCGCGGGACAGAGAAACTTTCACTTGGCAGAAGATAATCGGGTTTACATTAGTTTTCGAATTTCTCGGACAATTCGTTCCCCCTGATAAGGCTTCCCAAGTAGACTCTGCGTGGGGCCCATGCATCCAGCGCCGCAGAGGTATAGCAACGATGAATCGCGAGCAATTGAGGCAATTAGCATTGGCGGGAACGGTAACGTTTCCGGCCACTTTCCCTCGCCTAGCCGAACTGCGTTTGGAATCCTTGCAGGGCTTACCAATCGGGCCTCCAGGCGGGCCGGTTTCCACCATGATGTTGTTGGTCGCCACCGAGCGACCGAGTGCCAAAGTCACGATCACGCGCAAGCTTGCCGTCGCCCAAGTTGCTGCGATTTTCCTGCCACACAATGTTCATAACGTTCGGTCCGATGATGGTTACTGGTTCCTGCAAGGCGAAGTTGCCGAAGGTTTGTCGGCACTGCTGAATCAAAGTTCGTCGTTGCACGGAATTGTTTATGTTGCCGAACATTGCTCGACCTTGCTGGAAGTCCAGGCCGGTATGACGGCAGCGGAAAGCGCTCAGTACTATCCACCGCTTCCCTGTGATCGATCTCATAATCATTACAATCCATCTGCCGGCGGGAGCATGGGCCCAGGACAGGGAGTACCAGGACAGGGAGTACCAGGACAGGGAGTACCAGGACAGGGAGTACCAGGACAGGGAATACCACCGCAGTCGGCCCCCTATTTCCCTTGCGAACCGATGGTTGAAGCAAGCTATTTTGCTCCTTGCGAGCGGATGTCCGAAGCGGAGTGCCGAGTCCAGAGTAGCGGGCCGTATTGGCCTTTGCCCTGCGAAACGATGGAATACTTCGTACCCCAAGCCTTCCCATCGGACCACTCGCCAGACGAGCCGCCGGAATGAGCGGAGTGGAGGATCTTCCGGTCGTCGACGTCTTGTTACTGACACGCCCCCACTCTCGCCCACCGCGTTGGGTCGTCGATGGTATCGAGCGGCAACAGGGGGTGCGGGTTCGGTTGCATGTCGGCACGGGATGGCCCGAGCGAACGGATACCAATCGCTGGCAGACGATTGCGCGCGGTCGCAACGAGTTGAAGCAGATGGGCAGTGCCCCCTGGGTGATGTTTGTCGATGATGATGTGGAACTGCATCCGCGGTGCATTCGGACACTGGTCGACGGCCTGCGACAGGCGCCTGCTTTGGCGGCCCTGGCGGCCGATTCGGAAGGTGAGCATCGGCAGCCAGAGTGGCGCGGGCATGTCGGCATGGCTGCCTGTTTGTTTCGTCGCGAAGTGCTGGAAAAGCTGCCGTTTCGCGCCACACTGGAAGCCTGTGAATGCCTCTGCTGCCAAGTCGACTTAAAGGCCGCCGGATGGGGAATCGCCTATGAGCGGCGGGCGCAAGCCAAGCACTTTGGCGTCATCAAAAGGTTCCTTCGCACCGCACCCGACCGAAGCCCGTCGGCCGTCTCGGTCGAACAAGCAACCGTGATGGCCGCCTTTGACCGGAGAGATTTCGAGCGGTTTCAGAAACCATTTTTGAAATCACTTCGGAACTGGGGAAATCGAGAACCGGTGATCGCGGTGGCTTATGGTTTGTATCCCAGTGAACGGAGACGGCTGGCCGCGCTGCCAGGGGTGCGTGTGGAGGCGCGACCAGCCAACGGCGAGATGGCTCCGGTGCGACGCCTTGATGACTTTGCCGAAATCACTCGCCGCTTACCGCCCCACACGCCGGTCGCTTACTGGGACGTGGCGGATGTGGTGTTTCAAAACTCCCTTGCGCCACTCTGGCAACTCGTCGCAAAAAACCCCCAGCAGTTGTTGGCTGTGATTGAACCGAAAAGTTATCCGTACAACGGTGTCATTCCGGCGTGGGCACTTTCGATCAATGATCCGGTACATCGGCAACGAGCATGGAGCCTGCTGCAGCAAAGCCCGTTTCTCAACAGTGGCTTCGCAGCCGGCACTGCGGCGGTGATGCATGGCTATTTTGAAACCGCGCGGCACATGCGCCGTGGGCCTGAGCTATCGGGCACCACCGACTGGGGCGATCAGATGTGCCTGAATCTCTATTGCCATACCGATCGGATTCGTTGGCAACCGATCCCGGAACACTGGAACTACTGCGTCCATGATCGGCCTCCGGGCGAGGTCCACATCTTGCCCAACGGAATCATTACCAGTCGACGCCTGGGCAAGATAGCGGTCGCCCATGGCAACGCTCGGTCTCTGCGGCAGTATGTGTTGCTGCCTCACGCTTCGGTTTAAAGGCACTGCGGATGCACCGTTTCTTGATCTCACTACCCGACACGCCGCTCCGACGAAAATCGGCGATCGATAAACTTCAAACGCACGGTTTGTCTTTTGAGTTGGTCGATGGCATTCAGGCTCAGCTATGGCGTCCGGAGTCGCTACCGGTCAACAGGGATTGGAATCACAGTCCGCTGGTTGGTGAAGTGGGCTGTTACCTCGCCCATTTGCATGCCTTGCAGCGGATCGTCGATTACCAGTTGCCATGGGCCTGCATCCTGGAAGATGACTTCTGTTTATTGGCCGATCCCGATGTTGGCTTGTGTGAAATTGAATCGACGCTGCCGCACGATTTTCACTACATCCACTTGCAACGCGAGGACGGTCGCAATCCTCGTTTTCGAATCACCGAATCGTGTGGCATCTACGAACGCATTCACGAGACGCCCTATGGATCGACAGGCTACATCATCACACGGCCACTGGCCGAGTACATCCTTCGGCATCATCGGTGCGTCGATATGCCGATCGATTGCTTGTACGCAAAACTAGCGTCAAGGGGGACGTTTTACGCGACGGCGAAACCATTGATTGGCATCGAACCTGGACTGGGGTCGACCATCCAAGTAGCTCAAGCTGGCTACGCAACATCGTCTTAATCCCGATAAATCGCACGTTTCTTAAAGTTTCTCTATTCTTCCAGCGAAATGGAATCTATCAACGCGGCGATCTTCCGAATTCAATTATCGTTGGAACGCAAATCCAACAGCCCTGGGTGTTTTTAGGCCAGGGCTCTGTTCGCGTAGCAAGGATTATTGATGACCGCCGCTGATGCTTTGCAATCGCCGACCGCAGACCGCGCCGGTCGGATCTTTCCTTTGCATCTGACTCCTTTTGAAGAGTACATGCTGTGGGATGATCGCCCCGAATATCCGATGACGTTTGTCGTGCAACTGGATTTGGAAGGAGAGATCGATCGGGAGGCGCTAACCGAGACGTTGCCGCTGGCACTGGAACGCCACCCATTGCTACAAGCGATCGTCGGCCCAGCAAAGGGCAACCGCGACTGCTGGATCACGGCACCGAATCCCCAAGTCATGATTGACTGGGCCGATTGGGAAGTGCCGGTCGGTATTCCCAATGGCGAAGCGATCAACTTGAGAAAACAAGTTGGCCTTCGGATTTGGGTACGTACCAAACAGCAACGCTCGATGTTGACCCTCCAGTTTCATCATGCGGCCGCCGATGGCATTGGAGCTTATCAATTCATAGGCGACTGGCTGTGGTACTACGCCGAACGTGTCGGTCAACCGGTCACGCAGCCGTTACCGCCCAACGATGCCAAGGCCCTGCGTCGTCGCGGAAAGGCCAGTTACAGCCTTGATAATTACCGCTTACCCAATGGCCAACTGGAAGTGGACAAGCGGGAAGCCTTCACGTACGCGCTGAAAAGCATGCTGCCTGTGGCGGCACCGCGTCGTGCCGATCCTCAGCGCAATCAGAGCACGGAGTGTTCGGAACGCTTTCCCGGTTTATGTGGCTATGAGTTCGACAAGGCGACTTACAAGCAATTGCGGCATGTGGCGGAGGCCCGCGGCCAGTCGGCCAACGAGTTGCTGATAGAACGTTTGTTGGTGTCACTCCGAGCGTGGAACAAGGAACAGGGAAAAGACAAGAAAGGAACGTTTTGCATCATGATGCCGATGGACCTCCGCGAAGCCGACACGCGGATGGGAACGGCAGCCAATCTGGTGACATACGCGCTCGTCCGTCGAGACCGTGAGGAATGCATGGAATCGGAGCAACTGATCGATTCCTTGCGTCAAGAAATGGTGCGGCTGAAACACCAGCGCCATCGAACGCCGTTCATGAATATGATGGCTTACCTTACGCGATATCCGAGTTGGCTGAAACGCTGGTATGCCGGCCGTGGTTGTGCCGCGACGGCGATTCTATCCAACACGGGCGATCCAACGAAACGGTTTACCGTGCCGCTGCCGAGCGAAAAAGGAATAGTGCGCGCGGGCAATCTGCGATTGCTGGATATCAGCGGAGTCCCGCCAATGCGGAACGGCACGCACCTGACGATTTCGATCTTTACCTATCGACGCGTGTTGAAAATCTGCTTGCGCTGCGATCCCCATCGGTTTACCGTTGCACAAAGCCAGCAATTTCTCGATCATTATACTTCAATGATCCATCGGTTACTCGACGCATAGCAGACAAGCGAAACGAGGACGAAGGTGACCAACTAGAGTGCATCGAGTGACTCGGAGGAGTGTGCTCCCAAGCCCGTTTCCAGTTGCCCCGATCGGTGATACTGCCTCTTTTTCGTCGCCAGTTCATAGCCGTTAGCCTGCTCGATTTTCTGTTCTCTTCCATGGAAGGCATCAATGACCATTTCTGAATCAGCGCGTGATTTTCTGATGACTGCTTTAGCGACCCCCAGTCCCTCGGGATATGAGGAAGCGGTCCAAGCGGTAGTGCGAGCATACATCTCGGAACAGGCGTCTGAGGTGCGAACGGATGTCCATGGAAACGTGATGGCTATCTCCGCACCCACCGCCGGACCACGTTTGATGTTTGCCGGGCACTGTGATCAGATCGGCATGTTGGTGTCTTACATCGATGAGTTGGGATTTGTGTACGCCAATACGATCGGTGGCTGGGACCCACAGCAGTTGGTTGGTCAGGCGATGACGATTTGGGCCGACCAAGGCCCCGTCCCGGCTGTGATCAGCCGCAAGCCGATTCATTTACTGAAACCATCGGAACGAAACGAAGTCGTGCAACTGGAACAGTTGTGGCTGGACATCGGTGCGGTCGACAAAGAAGAAGCCGAGCAGCATATTCGCATCGGCGATTGCATCACCTTGAATCTGCATCACCGACCGCTTCTAGGAGATCGTTTGAGCGGCCCGGCGATGGACAACACGACTGGAATGTGGACCGTCATCGAAGCGTTCCGTCGCGCGGTGACCGATCAAGAGAGGCTGGCCTGCAACTTGTACAGCGTCTCCACGGTGCAGGAAGAAATCGGACTGCGCGGAGCGAAAACGGCCGCCGGATCGATCCATCCGGACGTCGCCATCGCGGTCGACGTCACCCACGCGTCCGATTGCCCGACGATCGATAAACAGCAGCAGGGCGATATTCGCTTAGGAGCGGGGCCGGTGATTGTGCGCGGCCCCAATATGAACCCGCTGGTCGTCAAACGTTTGATTTCATTGGCGGAGGATCACAAGATTCCCTACCAACTCGCGGCCGTCGGACGCGCGACACCCAACGACGCCAACGTCCTGCAGGTTCACGGCGGCGGCGTGGCCACCGGTTTGGTCGCTCTACCGAACCGCTACATGCACTCCGCTGTGGAAACGATCTCGACAAGCGATATCGATTTCGCGGCGGAGTTGTTATCGCTGTTCGCGCGCCACCTTACCGCCGCGGATGACTTTATACCGCGCGTTCGTTGATGGGAGCAAAATCCAGCGACCGTTTTACAGCAGTTCATGGAGGTGAATGAAGCTCTTGCCCAATCGCCCGCCATAATTACCCGCACTGATCCGCATCAGCCCTTCGGTCTTGGCAGCGGCGTGGATCGCATGCTTCGTCGCCTGCTGGAGCGATTCCAGATCGCGACCGTTGATGATGATCTCCATGATCGATTGGCAACCCTCGGGAACCTTTGACTGTTCGCCCAATTGCTCTCGCAACGTGGGACAGAATTCCGCGTAAGTGCTCGCGATGGTGAAGTCATAACTGCTGCCGGCCTTGCTTCCACTTGCCGCCACGCCACCGGGAAACGTCGTGATCACATGCGGCGTCGCTTCGGCGGCAATGGCCGCTTTTTCGGCCGCTTCCAACGCGGCATCCTCGGAGGCACCTAAAAACCACAGGTTGCCACCCATCACGCCGTCGCGAAAACCGTATCGGCGCGAGAGGAAGAACTCACCGCCGAGAATCGGAATCACCCAGCCGGCGGTCTGATAACGGGTATCGCGAAACTGATGGCGATCGCCGAAGAAGGCGATCTTGCGGCCCAGCTTGAAAAAGTCCTCCGTGTCGAGCCGATTGAAGCAGCGCGCCGTCGGACAGGTCAGCACGTTTTGGCTGATACGAGCCAACATCACCCGTTCGAGATGCTCGCGGCGATCTTTGCGAAAACGGGGCACATGGAATTGAATTACCGCTCCGACGCGTCCATCGGGGGTGGCTCCCTCGGCCGCCTCGGCAGAATCGATCCACTCCGCGACGCCCGCTTCGCAATCACACAGGATCGTGCTCGAGGCGTGGCCTGTGACCGCGTGGACACAATGGTCAAGCCATTTGCGATCGCGAGCGGTCACTAAAATCTCGCCGTAAATACTGCGAAAACCTTCGGCGTAGGTATCTTCGACTAATTCGTGCAATTGCGACATTACTCGCCCCGTCCCCGACCAGCGTACACGGTGGACTCGGTCACGACGCAGTCCATGTAGATGTCATGCGATTGCATTGGGATGGTGGGAAACATCTGACAATCAAAAGCCAACGCAACCAATGGTGCATCGGGACGAGCATTCTCGAGCAACTTGTCGTAGTAACCCTTGCCGTGACCGGTGCGGCCACCTTCGCGATCGAAACCAACACCGGGGACGAGCACCAAATCCAAGTCCTTGACCGGGACGCGTTTGGCGGCCACTTCGCGCAGATCGCCGCGTGGTTCGAGAATCTTGTACATGCCGACTTCCAGCTCCTCCATCGACTCCAGGTGGAACAGTTCCAGCTCACCGTCGACGCAAAACGGCACCACAATCCGTTTGCCTGAAGCGATAGCCGAGGGCAGCGCGTGACGGGTGCGGACTTCGTCGCGTACGTCGACATACCACATCACGCACGAAGCATTTTGGTACTGCGGCAGTTGCATTACCGTGTCGGTGATCGTTTGACTGATCGCATCCTTGTCCTCTTGAGCCCGCCGGTTGGCATGGGCCGTTTTGCGGATGGAGTCTTTCAGCGCAGCCAAATTTTCGCCGTTTTCAACAGTCATCGAATTCTCAAAAAACAGTGGGGACGAGCCGCCGGGCAGGATCGCATGCGCGGCGAGGCAACCGTCGGCGTTGCCTTTTGCTGATACGATAATAACGTTTCTGCGTTAGCTAGCAACGTCGAGAGAGACGGCAAGTTTGAGGACGGCCCGCGGCATTACACCGACGGACCGGGTTCGCGATTCTGAACGCTCAGCTCATTTTCCAAATCGTCGCCCTCGTAGCGGAGAACGCTGTGCGAGGTGTAAGGACTCAGTCGGTCTTCGCCGCCAAGCTGCACCAAGTGGATTAAAAAACTACAGCCGATAATCTTGGCTTCGCATTGTTCCAACAGGCGGCAACAGGCTTCCATGGTACCGCCGGTGGCCAACAAGTCGTCGACCAGCAATACGCGTTCGCCGGCCGACACACCGTCGACGTGAACCTCTAGCTCATCCGAGCCATATTCCAGTTCGTATCGAAACGAATTCCGATCGAACGGCAACTTGCCCGGTTTGCGAATCGGCACGAATCCCGCCCCCAAACGCAGGGCCAGCGGGGCGGCAAAGATGAAGCCTCGCGCTTCGGCAGCGGCTACCACTTCGATTTCTTGATCCAGAAAAGGCGCTGCCATCGCATCAACGGCCGCCTGCAGTGCTTCGGGATCAGCCAGCAGTGGGGTAATGTCGCGAAAGAGAATCCCCGCCTTGGGAAAATCGGGGATCTCGCGAACAAATCGGCGAAGGGAATCGGCGTTCATCGGGGGGCTCGGTGCAAAGGGGACAACTACCAACTCGCGAGAGCGTAACATGATCGCGGCCGCTTCAAAACCGGCAGCGGGCAGGTTGGCAACGCAAAGCGGCTTTTTCTGCTTGCCAGCTCGTGTCGCTAAAATCCTCCCCAGAGCATCCGCCGGTTCAGAACCAGAAAGCCGCCACGATCGATCTGACGGTGGCCTGAATTTTGGGGGCGGTCCCCAACTGGTCACCCAAACCTGGCAGGCTAAGTGCCATCAGCAACAGTAAGACGATCCCGGTAAACGCAATTTCGTTGCCGCTGGAATCTCCCGCTCGTCGCGTGTCTCTGCTGAACCAAGCCAAAGAGCGGTGATCGTCTTCTTGCTGGGGTGTTAAATCCTCCAATCGTCGGACCGCCAGTTGAAGATGTCCGTCGTCGGTTTGGTACATCCACTGAGCATGGATTCGCGTGTTCTCGCCCTGTGTTTTCAAGATCCAGGTTTTGCCGACCTGCAGCCGCAACGCATCTTTCGGTTTCACCAGCAGAGTAAATCCGTCAATCGACTGTTCTTGCAGTTGGGCCGGGATCCGCCGTCGACCGCTGCAGATTGTCGCCGTCGCAACGTCAGGTTGGACACGACAGCGATAGAATGCCGAACTCGAAGTTTCTTTTGGGTCGCTCATTAGGGATCTACCACAACAGCGGCTCGGTGCCGGAATACGAAAAGAATAGCCCCATCGGAAGATTAGGTTACGTCAATGCAAAGCGCCGCTGAAGGCAAGGGTTTCCCGCAACTTGGCTGAAAAGGGGTGACGATTGGGCGGTTTGTTCGGGCAGCGCCAAGCTTGCGCGTTGGCGTGATGTTAAACCGTAGCGATTATGCCGCTCTTGGGGCTTGTTCGTTTTCGACCCAATATCGGGAACGAATGGGTCGATTGCATTGAAGGACTCAAGCTACTTTGACGCCCCCTGCAATCGAGAGGCTGGCCTGGGCGATGGATAACCGTTTGCGACAAACGTTTGGCTATGCACTGATTGCGTTGGCAGTGATCGCCAGCACGCAGTCGTCCAGTAGTGCGCAGTCGGATGCTGGTTCTCCCTTCCAGGGACTTGGCCGTCCGCCCCTTTCAAAGCAGCCTCAAATCCCGCCGGAAGTCTTGCAGCAATTGCCTCCCGGTTGCACGCAAACATGGACGCCTCCGACTGCGCCCACAAGTAACCGAGCAACCGCAACCGCGACGCTCCAGATGCCCAGGCAACCTGTCGGCGGCGGCATACCACAGCGAGCTTCGCCGCCGCCCAACCAACCATCGCACCGCCAAGCCGAACTGATGCGATTTTACCTCAGTCAGTTGCCGCCCGAACGCACGGGGTCGCACCCCAATCGACGCGACGATCCATTCGTCGAGGAATTACCTCCGGCCAGCACGGCTGCACCGATGGAAAACATCCTTCCCGGAAGAGCCGTTCCAGATGCCGATACCGACCCGCTCGGCACTCCAGACGATTCGACCGCTGATCTTCTCGGTGGCGCTGATCTGCTTGGTGGCGAGGATCTGCTCGGTGGCGAGGATCTGCTCGGTGGCGATCGTTTACTGGGAGGAGCCTCCTCGGATGCCGATCCGTTGTCAGCGATGGGCTCGCCTGGCATTTTTAACCCGCACTCGGGGGCGACTCTGGCCAAACCCAAAACGTCCCACAACGAGAATCCGGCGGAAGATCCGCACGCGGACTTGCTCGCCGAAGGCCTGTACCCATCGGCTCAGACATGTGCCAAGTGCCATCCGAAGCATTTTGACGAATGGCGTGTCAGTGCACATGCCTACGCCACGCTATCGCCGATGTATCAGCGTTTCGAGCAAAAAATTATCGACTTAACGGAAGGCACCGTGGGGACTTTTTGCGCACGTTGTCACGGGCCGGTCGCGATCCAGATGGACCTGCCTCGATCCGCCACGGTGCTCGACGCACCGCCCATCGTGCGTGAAGGGATCACATGCATTGCCTGTCATCGCGTTAACGAAGCTTACGGACGCACCAACGGCTATCGCAGGATTGAACCCGGTGACATCCATCAGCCTGTCTATGGTGGCGGCAATGGCGCAGGGGTAGCGCGCGCGATCTCACAGCGTGAAAAACTGAAACTAAAGATCGACCCGGCAGACAAGGGGCCCGGTCAGTCGATCCACCGCGAGGGACGTTTCTTCGAGCCGATTACGCGCAGCGACTTTTGTGCTTCGTGTCATCAGGTTGCCGTCCATCCGGGGATCTGGTTGGAGATCGTTCACGCGCAATATCGAAACAGCCCAGCGGCCGCCAAAGGGATCAGTTGTCAGGATTGCCACATGGGCGCCGTGCCGGGCAAGCCGCTGGGGTATGAGCAGAGCCAGGTGGCGGAGTTGGGTGGAAAGCCCTGGGGTGAGCTTCGCAAGCACGCCAATCACACCTTCTGGGGACCGAACTATTCGATCGCGCATCCAGGCCTCTTTCCAATCCACGAAAAAGCCGATCGGTGGACCCCCCGCGAATGGCTCGCCTTTGACTATTACAGCCCGTGGGGTACGGATGCCTTTGAGCGCCAAGTCCCTCCCGGTGCGACGTTTCCGCGGCCATGGGACAACACCGATGACCGTCGTGACGCCCGAAAAATCATCGATGCCAACGTCAAACGGCTGCGGGAAAAGCGAGCATCGTCGATCGCGGCGATGGAGGGCAGTCTTGCAATCGAAGGGCCGTTTTTCAAGGTCGCCCCACAAGCTGGCAGCGACTTGCATTTTCGCTACACCGTGCGCAATATCGGCGAAGGCCATAACTTCCCAACCGGCTCGCTGGGAGCACAGCCACAGGTCTGGCTGAACGTCGCTTTGATCGGTCCCGATGGTCGTCGTCTATGGGAATCGGGCTATCTCGATACAGCGGGCGACTTGGCGGACTTACAATCCGAGGATGTCGCCCAGGGCCGCGTTCCCAGAGACTCGCAACTGTTCAATCTGCAGACCAAATTTCTGATCAATGGCCTGCGTGGCACCGACCGAGAAGTTGCCGTGCCGCTGAACTTCAATCTCGATCAATTAGTTTTTTTGCGGCCTGGAGCGGTCCCGGTTAGTGTCCTAAACCATCCCCCTTTAATTCGGATGGAAGCCCACTCCATTCCGCCGCTTGGAAAACGGGATGCGGTCTACCGTGTACCCGGTCACCTGATGCGGCAACCGGGGGTCTACCGATTGTCGGTGCGGATGCGCAGTCGTCCCGAACCGATCTACTTTATGCGTCTGGTGGATGCCACTCCCGACATGATTCGCAGAATGAACGAAGGCATCCTCAACATGCTGCCCACGACTTACACATTCATGATTCGTTAACTCACCACGTCCTTACACGAATCGCTGTTTCGCATCGCAAGAGTTGACCGTTGCCACCCGTTACGCCTTCCAATCCCGCGCCGCTGCGGCGTGCCACGTTTCCTTTTCGTCGTCGCTTGCCGCGGCGATGTGGGGTAATGCTGCTCGCTCACCACACCGCCTTGCGGATCGGGAGGGTGTTGGTTTTCGTTCTGCTGGGCGGGGTGACGATGGCGCACGGCCAGGTCCAGCTAGGTCTGCCGCACGCGCCGTCGAGTCGCTCCGATTTCTCAGCGGCTTCAGTCGCCCCGATAGCCTTTGATGCGCCGACGGCTTCACCAGGCATGCCGACCGCCCAGGTTCAGTTGGGAGCGCCGCGGCGGATGACTCGACCACCCGCAGAGCCGACCGGTGGGATTCCAGACGCTCTAGTGCGGCAGCGGCTTGGGGCTTCGGTGATGGCTTCCACTGCGAGCAATCCGCGGACGCAGCGCTTGCCTCGCGTGCATGTGTCCAGCGGCCTCACCGCTCCGAAGGCTCTGAACTCGCCATCGATCGGCACCGTCCTACGGTCCGTCAGCGGGGCCGAAGCGACCGAGTTGCCGATCATGCCCCATCGCGGTGCGGCCTGTTCCAACGCCGCTTGGCCGGGCGATTTTGGCCCGACGCCGATTCCCCCGGGCTCGGTGTACTACGATCCTCTGGCGCAGCAGTTGCCTTACGACGGCAAATCGGAAGTTCCCACACAGCGACCGTTGATCGAATGGGGCGTGCCGTTTTATGCCGGCGGACTGCTTCCCCGTAGCGATCCATGGCTTGGCGAAACCAATCTCTCGCAGCCTGCGTTTTACGTTTACGGCGACTACCGTATTGGAGCCGCAGCGGGGCGCAACGCGATCGGCCGCACCGATAATGTGGCCCAGCGGCTGAACCTTGACCTGGACTTGCGGATTACGGCGACCGAGCGTTTTCACGCGTTCGTGGGACCGTTCAATCGCGCTGCGCAGTTCTCGCAAGCGCGCTTCGTGGATGGAAGTGTGGAGTTCGACCCGAACTTTAATTTAAATCCTGTTACCGCATTTTTAGAAGGCGACGCGGGGGCAATCCTAGGTGGCCTGCATGGAACGCCATCCCCATTCGAATTGCCTTTCACAGCCGGCTTGGTTCCGCTGTTGTTCCAAAATGGAATCTGGATGGAAGATGCCGTGACGGGAGCCGCCGTGGCGCTGCCGGCACAGAACAGCCCGCTGCTCGATTGGTCGAACTACGACATCACGGGATTCGCGATCGTCGATCAACTGAACAGCCCCGTGTTTGGTCGCGATCAACATGCCGGGCAGGCGCTCGGGGTGGCGGCGTTTATCGAGGCTTACAGTGGCTATATCGAAGCCGGTTATGCCTACGTCCACGATCGGGTTGGGCTGGGACGTAGCTACCATAACCTGACGGCCAGTTATACGCGGAGGTACTTCGACCGGGTCAGTAACAGCGTTCGCGTGATCGTCAATGCGGGCCAGGACTTACCCAGCGACCAGCGCACCGCCGATGGCGCGCTGCTGCTGGTGGAAAACAGTTTCGTCACCGCCACCCCGCTGACGTTCGTTCCCTACTTGAACTTCTTCGCTGGCTGGGACCGGCCACAAAGTGTCGCCCGCGCCGGCGTGAGCGGCGAGATCTTACGGAACGTCGGCCTGCACTTCGATCCCGATGGACTGAACGGGCACCCGACCCTCGACGGCAGCGCCAACAATACCGCCGGCGGTGTCATCGGTGTCGACTTATTGGGCGACGCACTCGATCGTCAACTGATCATCGAACTCGCCTACTTGGCGGCACATGGCAGTGACGTTGGACGGATTGCCCGTGGCGATCAGATGGGCGTCGCGGCGCGGTACCAATTTCCGATCTCCCACGCCACGTTGCTCCGGTTCGACGCGATGTATGGCGCGCGTCGCAATGACACCGACATCTACGGAACTCGCATGGAGTTCCGCTGGAAATTCTAAAGCCCGCGCGACAAGGACTAGGGCTTTGGCGGGGCAAGCGCAGGTCGCTTGGCTGGTAGCTTTGCCGTCGGCGTGGCGTCGGCTTCCAGGTCGCCCAGGGCGTACTGAATCCCATCAAGCATGTGCCGCAAGATCGCAGGTTTGCGAAACGTATCTTCTCGATGGCCAAAGTTCGTGTAGAACACTCGGCCTTCTCCGGCCGTGCGAATCCAAGATACGGGAACCTCGCGCGGACCGTCATTGATCCGTTTCGAAACCTCTTCCTGTGCCATGTCGAGGCTGACGAGTAACCGCAAGACTTCGGGGCCTTCATAAGTCTCCGATTTGTACTGATAGATTTCGTCAGTGTGCCAGAACCCCTTGCCTTCAAAGGCGGCATTCAGCGTATGCTGCGGATCGTCCAGCTTAAACGCCCAAGTCCCACCGGCGCCCCAGGGATGGCCGCCAAACTGGCCGCCGACGATCGCTCGGCATTCAGGGTGCTGGCCAAAGTTATCGCTCGCGGCATGCAAACCCACCAAGCCACCCCCATCGGCGATGAAGTCCAGAAAGGCGTTTTGCTGAGTCACTTTCGGAAACCGCATGCCGGTGGTGTTGTTCAGCAAGATGCAGTCGTACTGCTTTAGGTTCTCGGTCGTAAAAACGTCGTAGGTGTCAGCCAAGTCGACCTGAAACGCTTTCGTGACTTCGCCCATCTTTTGAATCGCGACGTTGCCGAAAGGGATCGATCCATGGATGAATCCTTCGCATCGATAGAACGCCAGCACTCGCCGATCCTGTTTCGGCTTGGCAGTCGCCTGCCGAGGCACGGCGGCTTCGATCTCCGCCACCTGTTCGGCTGACAATGGTTTGAAACGAGCCGCCTTTTTTTGCTGCCAAGGGTCGACAGCCTCCTCTGCCTTGAGCGACAGAGGCCAGCAAACCGAGATCAGCAACAGGATCGAGAGAACTTTCATGAGTGGGTACCAAAAAGCAAGGTGGGAAGAGAGGAGCGGGAAAATGCTGTCACGCGATAACGCGGCAAGAAGTTTATTATATCTCGGCAGCAGCAACGAGTGCTGTGAAGGCTGGCTTGGCTTTCGAGCCGCGCAAGTCAGACGGCTCGTTGCGGATGGTCGCTAGAGGTTCGACTTACGACCGCACATTCGGCAAGCTCGACAGAACTGGAACCCGAGGGACCAAAACCGGTTCTTTGGCGACTCGATTCAAGCAGCTTTGGTGGCTGGTCGAAGGAACGCAGCCAATATTTCTCCGCCTTGATACGCGGGCGACGGAGCCTGCGGAATGGTTTTAACGGCGGGGGGGCAACAGTGTCGCACGATTTGCAGCCATGGAAGTGGAGCCTCTCTCACGGGAAGCTTTCGATGCTGACCTTGCCTTGGTTTCTGGGGGTCACCGCCGGATTTGCAGTTTTAGTTGCCTACGGTTCGGTACCGGGCCCCAGCGAGTCCCCTCCCGATCATTGGCCAGCGACGGCTTCGATTGAGAGGGCCACCGATCGGCCGACGCTATTGGTTTTCGTGCATCCGCAATGCCCCTGCACCCTGGCGACGATTGCGGAACTGGAACGTTTGATCGCTGAAGTCAGTGGGCACGTCCAGCCCATTGTCCTGCTCGGATGCCCTGCGAATCAGCGGCAAGAGTGGCTGGAAACACGACTCGCCCAACGATGTCAGATGCTCTCTGCATCACAAGTACTGGCGGATGTAAATGGCGTCCTAGCGACGCAATTCAATGCCATGACAAGCGGTTTCTGTGTGCTTTACTCGGCCACTGGCAAACTACAGTTTCACGGTGGCATTACTTATCAGCGAGGCCACGAAGGAGAGAGCCACGGTCGCGTGGCACTGCGGCGGATCCTCAATGGCCAACCTCCGTTGGCGACAAAAGCCCCGGTCTATGGTTGCCAGTTGATTCGCACCGAAAATCGCCCCGCGCCACCGTCCCCCTGTTGTCAGGAAGTCGAGCCGTGATTTTCTCCCCACCGTCCTCGTCCATTTCACAGCGTGCTAGGGAAATCGAGCAAGCCGATCTTCGGCGGCGTCATCGGTACACCGACCGCTTGTTTGCGGTCATCATGTTGCTGCAAGTCGCCGGTGCGATCGTCTCGGCGTTGGTGGTGTCTCCTCAAACCTGGATGGGCACCCACAGTTCGATCCATCTACATGTCTGGAGCGCGTTAGGACTGGGCAGCCTGTTGGCGTCGCTGCCCGTTTTACTCGCCTGGAAACAGCCCGGTGCCGCTTCGACTCGGTTTGTAATCGCAATCGCTCAAATGCTGTTTTCTTCGCTGCTGATCCATTTCAGTGGTGGTCGGCTGGAGACGCATTTTCACATCTTTGCTTCGCTCGCATTGTTGGCGTTCTACCGCGATTGGCGAGTCCTCGCGGTCGCGTCGGTTGTCATCACGGCGGACCATTTGATTCGCGGAACGTTCTGGCCTCTTTCGGTGTACGGTGTTTTATCGGCCAGTCCTTGGCGAACGCTGGAACACGCCGGATGGGTATTGCTTGAGAACGTGGTGTTGATAATCGCGTGCAGAGAAGGCTTGTTAGACCTGCGAAGAATCGCCAACCGAGAGGCG
The DNA here is from genome assembly GCA_964477385.1 of uncultured Pirellulaceae bacterium. Taxonomy (GTDB): domain Bacteria; phylum Planctomycetota; class Planctomycetia; order Pirellulales; family Pirellulaceae; genus Roseimaritima. The sequence goes on along the minus strand of CAYZHQ010000011.1, from coordinate 58,107 downwards.
GAACTGGAACGCAGGAATGAGCAATTTGAGCATGAGATCGCAGCCAAGACCGCCGAACTGGCTGCGACGAATCTCGAACTGTCCGAAGCCAACGCGTTCCTAACCGCGATTCTCGACGCCCAGCCTTCCCACATTGTGATTCTCGATGAGGCAGGGAATATCAAACACAGTAACGCCGCATGGAAGGCCTTTCGGTCCGAAAACGGGGGCCAGTCGTCAGTGCTACGCGACCGAAATTACCTCGATGTTTGTGCCGTCGCAGCGTCGGGATCGGTGAAAGAAGCAGCCGAGGCCGCGGAAAAAATTCTGGCGGTGTTGAGTGGGCAATCGGTTTTTGAGACGCTCACCTACGCCTGTCACAGCAGTCGCGAACAACGCTGGTTCACGATGGAGTTGACCCCGTTCAACGCTCCCGGTCGACATGCGGTCATGGTGCAAAACAATGTGACTCGGCAGCATATGGAACACGCTATCATCGAAGCGGCAAATCGAGAGAACAGTCGACTGGCGGCCATCGTGGAGAAAACCACCAATGCGGTCGTCTTGACCGATGCACACCAACGTATCACTTGGGTCAACAAAGGCTTTGAGCGAATCAGTGGTTACTCGCTGGAGGAAGTCCACGGAAAGTCCCCCGGTCGTTTACTGCAATACGAAAAAACCGATCCAGCCACCGTTGGGCAAATGCGAACGGCATTGATGGCGGGACTGCCATTCCATGGCAGGATTCAAAATCGCGGTAAAGATGGCCGTGAGTACTGGCTGGAACTGGACATCCAGCCGACGTTTGACCAGCACGGTGCGTTGGAGGGGTTCATGGGAATCCAGTCCGACATCAGCGAATTGGTTGCGGCGCGAGAGAGCGTGGAAAGGGCTTTGCTACAAGTGACTTCGCTGCGAAATGCACTGGACCAACACTCCCTCCTGTCGATAACCGATCGCACGGGAAAAATCATCGATGTGAATACCGGTTTTTGCCTCGTCAGCGGTTACACTCGAAAGGAATTGATGGGACAAAACCACCAGATCCTCAACTCCGGATTCCATCCACAGTCCTTTTGGGAAGAAATGTGGAAGACCATTGGGCAAGGCAAAGTTTGGAGACGGGAGGTCTGCAATCGAGCGAAGGATGGTTCCCTGTACTGGGTGGACTCCACCATCGTTCCGCAACTGGGACCAGACGGGAAGCCTCAGCAATACGTTTCACTGCGTTTCGAGATCACGGAAAAAAAACGTGGCGAGGAGGCGTTGAAACGTGCCAACGAACAAAACCATCTGCTGGCCGCCGCCGTGGAACGCAGTCCGGATGCAACGATCGTTACCGACTTGGAGGGTATCGTTCGTTTTGCGAATCCCGCCGCGATGCGACTCGATCAATCATTCGGTCACACCATCGAGTTAGGTCAACCCGCGTTGTTGTTCTGCGATGATCGCTTACCGAAGCCCATGCTTCAGCAACTGCTCCATTCGATTTGTGAAGGAAACGTCTTTCAGCAGCCTGTCGAAGTTCCGATCGACCCGCGCGGCAAGCTGTTGCAATACGATGACCGCTGTCCAATTCATCCAACAAGGTGGCTTAGTGTGACGGCATCACCTCTGGCTAATGAAGATGGCGTCGTCGACGGGATTCTGTTCGCCGAGGCGGATGTAAATGAAGAAATCGAAACCAAACGCGCGCTCGAGGAAATCACGACGGCGATGGATTCCGCGACTGACGGAGTGTTTATGTTTGACGCCGAATCGCTAAGGTTTGTCTACGCAAACAAAGAAGCGATCAAACAGGTGGGGTACAGTCTGGACGAACTGCAAAAGATGACCGCAGTGGATATCAACCCGCACTTCGACATCAAAAGTTTTGGCGAATTTGTCGCTCCGCTGGTGACTGCCCCAGGCAGTTCCATTACCGTTCGAACCGAGCATCAGCATCGCCACGGGCACCGGATTCCAGTCGAAAACTCCTTCCAGCTCGTTGCCGAACTTGGCACCCAGGGTCGGTTCATCGCCATCGTCCGCGACATCAGTGAGCAACTCCACGCCGAGCAAGCTCTGGAAACGGCCAAGGAACAAGCCGTGCTGGCAAGCTTGGCGAAGAGTGAGTTTCTGGCCAACATGAGCCATGAAATTCGGACGCCAATGACAGCTATCCTGGGGTTCGCTGACTTGCTAGATACGAGTCCTGAGCTTGCCGCCGATCCGGTTCAGGCCCGCAATGCAATTCAGACGATTCGTTCCAACGCAAATCATCTGCTGACGATCATCAACGACATTCTTGACATGTCCAAAATCGAAGCAGGCCGGATGACGATGGAACAAATCGATACCGATCCTATCCAGATTGTCGAGGAAGTCGCTTCGCTGATGCAACCGCGCGCAATCGGAAAAGGTGTAATGGTCCGATTGGAGTACGATACGGACATCCCCCGCAAAATTCAGTCGGACCCAACCAGGCTGCGCCAGATCTTGCTGAACCTTGTCGGCAACGCGATTAAATTCACCGAAGTCGGTAGCGTGACGGTCAGGACGTCGGTTGACAAGGAAAGTCAAAAGATGCGATTCCAAGTGGTCGACACGGGGATCGGAATGACTACCGAACAACGTGAGCTCATCGCCAACTTCGACGCGTTTTCACAAGCCGATGGATCGACGACTCGCCAGTTCGGTGGCTCGGGGTTGGGACTGAGGATCTCCAATTCCTTCGCCGAAATGTTGGGAGGGCGGATCGAGATCGAATCGCAAATCGGCGTTGGCAGCACCTTATCGGCCACGGTCTCCACGGGAGACCTAACGGATGTGCCGATGCTTGCACCGGAGCAAATATCCCAGCAACAGCAAGTTGTACTCAAAGACAAACAGCAGGCGGGCGACGTGCCCCAAGACCCTGCGAAACGGCTTGAGGGAATCCGCATTCTGCTAGCCGAAGACGGGCCCGACAACCAGCGATTGATTTCGTTTCATCTTCGCAAAGCCGGCGCCGAAGTCGTCGTAGCCGAAAACGGACGGGTGGCTGCCGAAGCGATTGAAAACAATCCAAAGCTCTTTGACATGGTCTTCATGGACATGCAGATGCCTGAACTGGACGGCTACGAGGCGACGCGTCGACTTCGCAGGGCGGGACACCGGCACCCGATCGTTGCGTTGACGGCTCACGCAATGGATGGGGACCGACAAAACTGCACCGAGGCGGGCTGTGATGACTACGCCACCAAGCCGATCGATCGTCAACAACTGCTCGACATCGCCGAGCGATATGGCAAGTCGTCCAAACCAACGGCCCTGGCGATCCCCGACCTGGCGAGCCGCTCAAGCTCGCTCCCATCGTGGACATCCAGTGGTCCTAGCTGACGTCCGGAGCCTGGAGCTTGGAGCTTGGAGCGGCTACTCATAATTCCACTTCATGATCCAAGGGTCTTCCATCTCTTTTTGATGCGACTTGAGCTTCGCCTTGTAGGCTTCCAAGGTTTTTGCGTATCCCGCATCGGTCGCCAAATTGTTCGTCTCGTGCGGGTCGGTCTGCACGTCATACAGTTCAAAGGCGGGGCGATGAATGTACTGGCCGACGGTCTTGGTGCCGTAGGGTGCGTCCAGCCCTTGCTGGAATTGAGCTTGCCAACTGCTGGCCGACCATAAATCGGAGGCGAACGGATAAGGCAAGCCGTGGGCGATGTTCCAGATCAGCTTGAATTGCCTGTCACGCACGACGCGCATCGGGTAGTACATCGTGATTTCGTGAAACGTGTGCGACGCGAAAATCGTCTCCCAATGCGAGGCCTCGGGATGCTCCAGCACCGGCAGCCACGACTTGCCGTGATAGCTGCGAAAGGCATTGCCGCCACTGCGATTCTCTTTCAATGCTTCGCCCCGTTCCTTCCAGAACTGGTCTGGGTTCTGCCAATCTTTGGGGCCGTTGACCTTCGTGTCCAAGCCACCGGCAAAGTCGAGCAGTGACGGAGTGATATCGATGTGGCTGATCATCGCCTCGGTTTCGACGCCGCGTGTCTTGACATAGGGATTGCGAACCACAAAGGGGACTCTTAGTCCCGGTTCATAGACGGTCGTCTTGCCGCCTGAAAAGGCCATTCCATGATCGGACGTAAACACGATCAAGGTTTTGTCGTACAAGTCGGCCGCTTTCAAAATTTCCACCAGCCGAGCCACACCCTGATCGATGCGGGCACACGACTGGTAGTACTGCGCCAGTTCGGAGCGGGTTTCGGGGGTGTCGGGCAGGAAGGCGGGGACCTCCACATCGGCGGGCTGGTAAAACACCTCTTCGACGCCTGCATGCGAGCCACCGTTGGGACGATTACCGAACAGGTCGGGCTTCAGATCGAGCGGCGAGGTTTTGTCTTCGCCGCCGCCACGATGTGGATCGGCAGTCCCAAAGTACAAGAAGAACGGTCGCTCATCCTCGGCCTCGATGAACTCGCGACTGCTGTCGGCCATCGCCACGGCATTGCGTCCATTACCCTTCAAATACGTCTCGAAATGGTAGACCGTTTCGGGCGCGACGTGGTATTTGCCAATGTGTCCGGTACGGTACCCGGCGCGTTGCAAGACGCGCGGCAAGGCAAGGCTGACGACGTTGTGATAAGACGCGAACTTGTGGAAGTGATGCTGGTGACCGTATTGGCCGTTCTTGTGATTATGCAGTCCTGACATGATCACCGAGCGACTGGCGCTACACGACGCGGTGGTGGCAAAGGCATTGCGGAACAACACCCCATCGGCGGCGATCGCGTCGATCGCGGGAGTACGAGCCACCGAGTCGCCGTAACACCCCAGCGTGGGACTTTCGTCGTCGGTCACAAAGAAGATGATATTCTTTTCCGCCGATCGGGCCAGGGTAGCCAAGAGGCAGAGAAAACCGCAAAGCAGCAAACGAAACATGAAGGATCCTAGTGAGCGTGGGGAGGTGAGAAGACCAGCGGCAGCGCGATCGCGGTCAGGGCGCCATTGTAGATCAATCGTCGGCACAATTCCTCGCTGCGACGCCGTCTCCCAGCGTGCTTTTTGGCCGCGGTATTTTTCTCGCAAACCGGAATGCACAAACGTTCACACTTCGGTATGCTACGCCGATGCGATATGTCGAACTGCACTGCAAAACGAACTTTTCATTCCTGGAAGGTGCCTCGCACCCGGACGAGCTGGTCCAGCGAGCCGCCGAGCTGGGATATGAGGCTTTAGCGATCACCGATCGCGCTTCGGTCGCCGGCGTTGTCCGCGCTTTCGGACACGCGCGCGATCTCGATTTCCCGATCATCATCGGCGCCGAAGTCGCACCGACCGACGGTCCGCCGCTCGTGTTGTGGGCGACCGACCGGGCCAGCTACGGCAGGCTGTGCCGGTTGCTGTCTCGCGGGCGCCAGCGTGGTGAGAAAGCAACCTGCGACCTGCAGTGGAGCGATGTCGCGGAGTTTCAACACGGCTTGCTGGCCGGCGTGGTGGCTACGCGTCACGGATCGGTTGCTGGTGGACTGCGGCCGACGCAACTGGACCTTGTGCACGATCTGTTTGGCGACCGCGGCTACCTGTTGTGCGAACTTCATCGTGGAGTCGACGATGTGGCGTGGGCGGAAGAATTACAGCATCTAGCCAAGCAGTCACAAGTCCCACTGGTGGCTGCGGGAGATGTCCATTACCACACCGCCGAGCGGATGCTGATGCACGATTGCCTCACCGCCATTCGCAATGGCACCACGATCGACCAAGTTCACTCGCAACGCTTCGCTAACAGCCAACATCATTTGCGGTCGCTGAGCACGATCGAACAGGTCTACCGCACGATTCCCGATGCGGTTGCCAGAACGACGGAGATCGCCGCACGCTGTACGTTTCGCTTGGACGAGTTGCGATATGAGTATCCTGAAGAGCTGGCACCGGCCGGGATCGCACCGATTGACCACCTCAAACGTCTCGCCTGGGAAGGTGCCAAGCAGCGTTGGCCAGGTGGCGTGCCGGAAAAAGTGATCGCCGCTCTCAGGCATGAGACGCAATTGATTCAGGAGCTGAACTACGAATCTTACTTCCTCACCGTATGGGATTTGGTGCGGTTTGCGCGACAGCGAAACATCCTCTGCCAGGGCCGCGGTTCGGCGGCAAATTCGGTGGTCTGCTATTGCTTGGGGATTACCAACGTCGATCCCGGCCGTACCGATTTGTTGTTCGAACGTTTCATCAGTCGCGAACGGAACGAAGCCCCCGACATCGATGTCGACTTCGAGCACCAACGGCGTGAGGAGGTGTTGCAGTACTTGTATGAAAAGTACGGTCGTGAACGTGCCGGACTCACCGCCACGGTGGTCACCTATCGGCTCCGCAGTGCGATTCGGGAAGTCGGCAAGGCGATGGGTGTGTCGGGGGACACGATCGATACACTGGCAAAATATGCCGATCGCGGCGGCTCGGTCGAAGAGGTCTCGGGACGCTTTGCGGAAAGCGGCATGGATACCGCATCGGCGATGGGGCAGCGGTTTGTTTACCTGACGACGACGCTACTCGGTTTTCCTCGTCATCTTTCACAACACGTTGGTGGCATGGTGATGACGCAAGGCGACTTGTGCGAACTGTGTCCCATCGAGAACGCCGCGATGCCAGGTCGGACGGTCATTCAATGGGACAAAGATGACTTGGACGAATTGGGAATTCTCAAGGTCGACGTGTTGGCACTGGGGATGTTGTCGGCGCTACGACGCTGCTTTGAACTGGTCCAACAGCACCATCGTCAACCGCTCAGCTTGGCCAGCGTGCCTCCGAACGATACGCCGACCTATGACATGATTTGTGCTGCGGACACCGTGGGTGTCTTTCAGATTGAAAGCCGAGCCCAGATGAGCATGCTGCCACGTCTGCGACCGCGCTGCTACTACGACCTGGTGATCGAGGTGGCGATTGTTCGTCCCGGTCCCATCCAGGGGAACATGGTTCATCCGTTCCTCAAAGCCCGCCAGAACCCGGCGCAAGTTCGCTACCCCAACGAAGCGATCCGAGGCGTTTTGCAGCGTACTTTGGGGGTGCCGATTTTCCAGGAGCAGGCGATGCGGTTGGCCGTCGTAGCTGCCGGTTTCACGCCCGGCGAAGCGGACCAATTGCGGCGCGCGATGGCGGCTTGGCGACGTCCGGGAGTGATTGATCAGTTTCGGATCAAGCTGATGCGGGGGATGCGAGCCAATGGTTTGACGGGCGAATTTGCCGAGCAGGTTTTTCATCAGATCAAAGGGTTTGGAGAATACGGTTTTCCAGAATCGCACGCAGCCAGTTTCGCCTTGTTAGTCTATGCGTCGGCCTATCTGAAGTGTCACTATCCGGATGCCTTTTGTGTCGCGATTTTGAACAGCCAACCGATGGGGTTCTACGCGCCTTCGCAGTTGATCGCTGACGCCCGCAAACATGGTGTGAAAGTCCTCCCGCCGGACGTCAATCGCAGCGATTGGGATTGCACCTTGGAGCCTCCCACAGACGAAACCCCTTCGAAGTACCTGCCCGTCCGGTTGGGTTTGCGTATGATCCGCGGTTTGCCAACCGCGGCGGCGGAAGCGTTGTTTGAAGAACGTGAGCAAGGTGGCCCATATCGTGATTTAGGTGACCTCAGCCGGCGACTGAAATGGGGGCAGGCGATGCTCAGTTGCCTCGCCGATGCCGACGCGTTGCACAGCCTGTCGGCCAATCGCCGCACAGCGCTTTGGGAAGCGATGGCGCGGGAAACGAAGCCCCGTGAGATGCCCTTGTTGGCGGGGCTGGAAAGCGAAGACGACGAAACGGCTCCCGACGAACTGGTGCCGATGACGCCGTTGGAAGAGGTCTACGCCGACTACAACACGACCGGCGTCAGCCTGCGCGGGCATCCGATCGAGTTCTGTCGCGACGAACTGTTGGCGCTCGATTGCGTGACCTCGCGAGAGCTGGTCGACCTGCGCGACGGACGACGTGTTCGCGTGGCCGGTTTGGTGTTGATGCGACAACGGCCCTCGACCGCCAAAGGGATCACCTTTGTCACCCTTGAAGACGAGACGGGGTCGATGAATTTGGTGATTTTGCCCCAGGTCTGGAAGCGGTTTTACAAAATCGCCAAAACGAGTAACGCTTGGCTGGTCGACGGAACACTGGAGAACCGCCAGGGCGTCATCCATGTGGTTGCGGGCCATCTGGAGGACTTGAGCGATCAAGTGGACGGCTTGAACGCCCGTTCTCGAGATTTCCGGTAGACTCGCAAGCCGTGCCGTTTTTTTGGATTTCAAAAAAACGGCACAACTTTTGAACGTTTCTTCGTGTGGCGGCCACTTACTAGTAGAAGGTTGCCTCCCTGCCAACAGCGAGCCCCTGTCGGGTGGAAGAATCTGAACCATTCCAACGTTTGATCGACCAGCATTACGCCAAAATTCGGCGTGCGGCGCTGGCGATGTGCGGCGATGGTTGGGAGGCGGACGAGATCGCCCAAGAAACTTTCCTGGTGGCCCTCGATCGTTTTGCGAGCTTCCGCGGGGATGCGTCCGAGGCGAGTTGGTTGTATGGCATCTGCTTACGCGTCCATCGCAGCCGCATGCGAACGACGGTTCGACAAATGAAACGTGCCGCGAGATGGCTGGGCGGCCGGGGAGCGGATGCCGACGAAGTGTTGATGATTCAGCAGACACCGGACAGTGACGCGATGTGCCAAGAGCAGGCCGATCAGTTATGGCGTCTGGTGCGACGACTACCGACGGCACAGCGTCAGGTGATCGTGCTGAGGTTTGTCGAAGCGATGAGTGTCACCGAAATCGCCAAGACGTTGGACTGTGCCGAGGGAACGATTAAGAGTCGTCTGCATCATGCGACACGAAAGCTCAAGCACTGGATGGAAGCAAAAACCGAAGCTATGAGTCTCCCCTCGTTGGCTCGCGACTCTTTGGCGACGGACACGCAGTCGATTCCGCCAAAACAAGCGACTCCCCTTTCCGCTTTGCAATCCGATGAGTGATCAATCCGATGAGTGATCAAGACCACAATTTTTTTCAGCCTTTGCGAGACATCGTTCAAGGTGCGCCAACCGGGCGGGCTCCCTCGGTCAAGAAGTTATTCGCGATCCAGCGTCGTCGTCAGCGGCAGCGTCAGGCGTTGGCGGTGGGAGGCTTTGCGGTCGGTGTCTTGATAGGCATCGTGGCCTTTCAAGCGGCTCCGCGCGACCGTGCGACGGAACCGCGAGAGGTGGCGGAAAGTCCCACCGCGGAAATCCCGCCGCTGGCTCCGCATCGCTTGGCGAAGCAAGGTCCCGGCAAACTCTTTCGCGAGCCCGCTTCGGCGTCCCTTGCGGAGCCATCCTCTGTGGCGGCCCATTGGATGGGCGATCCACAGATGATTCCCGTGCGATGGGGCGATGCCAGTTCGCCGTTGGTGGTTGGGATCGATCCACGCAACGAATCGGGACCCTACCCGGTTTTTTTAGCGGCCGACGATATGGCCGCGCCGATTCCCGTCGGTTACGTCCATCCACCGCGCGTGCACTCGGTGCCGCTGTGGCGACTGTCGCCCGATGAACAGCAACGGATTCGAAATAACTGGGCGAACGCCGGTTTCGCTTGGAACCCTGAAATGTAGATGTTTTTCCTTCCCCATGGAGTTGATGATGACGACGAAGCGAATGACTTGTCGCGGTTTACCAATCGCCCTGGCGGCGGTGGTGACCGGTTGGCTGATGCCCCCGTCCGCCGGAGCTGTGGAGCTGTCCAAAGCGCGGGCCGCGATCGTCGCGGTCGAGTACGACGCGCCCAACACGGTTTCTCAAATGTGGCGGTTTCCGAACCAGCCAGGGTCGGCAGATGGGATCCAAAACGAGGCCCGAGTTCAGATCGAAACGATCATTGCCGGCAACGGCTTTCAAGGCATGAACGGTTCCCAGGCGAGGACGAATGAACGTGCGACCGGTTTCTGGTTGGGTGACGGGCAATCCATCATGTCGGTGCTACCCGAACTGTCCTCGGAATCGCAAGTGAAAGTGCTGCTCAACGATGGCTCCAAAGTCACCGCCAAGCCGGTCGCTTGGGACCCACGGAGTGGCTTGGCTGTGTTGCAACCTAACGAATCGATCGACGCGTTGCCGGAAGGATTGAGGATGGCCGAGCAAGGCGTGCAGTGGGGGGAACCGGTTTCCGCGGTTTACGCTTGGACGCCCGGAAACCCAGCCATCTCAGCAGGATTGGCATCCACCGAACCCGAATTCGATTCAGCGATCGGCAGCGTCGTGTTTGAAACGAGCGCCATGGTGCGGTCGAATTCGGTAGGCGCTCCGCTATTGAACGCCGGCGGAGAGGTGGTGGGAATCATCAAAGCGTTGCGAGACCCGATCGCGACGGTTGGCATGGGCATCGTCATCGAACGATCGGTCGCCGAACGCCTGCTGCGGTTCGTTGCCGACGGCAATACCGGTCCATTGCCGTCGGCGATGCTGGGCGTTGCTTTGGCGTCGGAAGAAGGCCAAGCAAAGATCGCTCGAGTGAATGAAGATTCCCCCGCCGCACAGGCCGGCTTACAAGCAGGAGACGTGGTGCTGGCTATTGACGGCGAACCGACGCGGACCACCCAAGCATTGCAAGCGGCTATCGCGAGCAAACCGCCTGGCGATGCAATTCAACTGAAAGTCAATCGCGGTGACGAAGAACGGGAGTTGTCGGTCGTGTTGTCCGCGCGTCCCGAAGCGTCCAATGACGAGCCCGAAGTGACCGTCGTGGAACCGCTCGGGATGGACTGGAAGCAACTGCAAAAAATCTTGCCGCCGCAGGGTAACGGCGCCGCTGGAAAGGAATGGGAGGCGGCCCAAAAACTGATGGAGCGGTTACAGCAGATGCCACAACTTCAATCCCAGGGCGACGCTCCGCGGATCTTTGCGGTTCCTCCAGACATCAGCCAACAACTGGAGTCTTTATCAGAACAGTTGCAGAGGCTGAGCGAGCAGGTGGAGAAACTGAACAAGGAGCAACCGTAACGAACAAGGAGCAACCGTAACGA
>CAYZHQ010000011.1:35581-47030 GCA_964477385.1 uncultured Pirellulaceae bacterium | reverse complement strand
GAACAAGGAGCAACCGTAACGAACAAGGAGCAACCGTAACGAGTCGTGCGGCACGCCAATGGAGCTTCTGCAATCAGACCGCTAGAATGATCTTCTGGTTGCCCGCTCCCGCTTCGACTTGGTTAGTTTTTTGAACGATTTGCCCGATTCTCCGCAATTTGACGCCGATGAATTAGACGGTACGCTGTCGGCGTTGGCGAAGCATCTACAGCGTTTGGGGGCTCAGTTTTTGCCTCAAGGTGACGCCTCGGCGGGGGGGGCGTGGCTGCAGCGGCACATCGCTGCACCCGCCTCGACCTTGCCGTCAGCGTCCGAAGCAGCATCTTCGGCCGAAGCGGCAAACACGCCGTCTTCCTCGGCGCTCGCCGAGGCTCCGAAGGCGGTTCCTGTCGTGCCCGCTTCGACCCAGCCTCCCGCGGTATCTGTCGAGTCTCCGCAATCACCCTATCCGGTTTCGCTGCCGCTCGCCGACCGGCAGCAGCAGCTCCAGACGCTCGCGGCTCAAGTCGCCGGATGCACCGCCTGTGCGGAGCTTGCCTGCAGCCGCAAGCAAACCGTGTTTGGCGAAGGCAACCCACAGGCTCGCGTCTGCTTCTTTGGCGAGGCGCCCGGCGCCGAAGAGGACCGCCAAGGGCGTCCTTTTGTCGGCCCAGCAGGCCAACTGTTAACCAAAATGATCGAAGCCTGTACGTTGCGGCGCGAGGACGTCTACATTTTGAATACGCTTAAATGCCGACCACCCGAAAATCGCAATCCGCTGCCGCACGAACTAGATCATTGCCGTGGCTTTTTTGAAGCTCAGTTCGACCTGGTTCAACCCGAGTACATCGTCTGCCTGGGGTTATTCGCGACGCAATCGCTCCTGCGTTCCAAGTTGTCGATCGGACGGCTTCGCGGACGTTTCCATGCGTATCGCAACAGCAAGGTTTTGGTTACCTACCACCCATCGTACCTGTTACGAACCGCATCGGCGAAAAAGCTGGCCTGGACCGATCTTCAATTGCTGATGGCAGACATGGGAGTCCGCCGATAATCGACATTCTCGGGCTAACTTGCACAGTTGCTACGACGGGATTGTCTGCGCGAAGCATTTTCTTTGCGGAATGCCTAAAGGTGGGTCGCCACCCTCTATTACGACCCAGTATTCGATGTGGCAGCGTAATGGCTCGGTTCTTTTCTAGATCGCCGAATCCACTCTGTTTGCACTGATCATGATCGGTCTGAACACGATGTAAGTGATGGCTTGCGTTGCGTTGCCTCTTTTGTGTTTCCGCGTTCGCGGCTTTTCTGCAATTCATCGGGGCAATCGAAACCATGTCACAGCACAGTTCAGGCAAACGTAGTAATCCAGTCATCCGATTCTTAATCGAGAATTCTCTCTTTCTGATTGGCGGAGCGGTTGCCGCACTGCTGTGGGCCAATTTTTCTCAGATCGAGGGTGGCGAAAGCAGTTATCAGAGGTTCATTCATTTTGAAATTGCCAGTCTGTGGAACGGTGGCGAACACGGGCATGTAGCGGGCACCGAAACGACACCGCACCACGCGGCGGATCATCACGCGGCCGCAGTCAGCAACGAAGTCACGGCGGCGGAGAGTGGCGGTCATCACGGCATCACGGTGCACTTTCTGGTCAGCGATGTCTTGATGGCATTGTTCTTTGCGATTGCGGTCAAAGAAGTCTGGGAATCGATGCTGCCCGGAGGCAGTTTGAATAAACCGCGTCAGGCTGCGACGCCGTTGCTGGCGACCGTCGGCGGCGTGCTGGGGCCGGCTGTCGTGTATCTGGTCGGTTGCTATTTATTTAAATCCGAGGAGATGGCACGAGGCTGGGCAATTCCCTGTGCGACCGATATCGCATTTAGTTACTTGATCGCGAGAGTCATCTTCGGCGGGAACCATCCGGCGATCGCTTTCCTGTTGTTGCTGGCGATCGCCGATGACGCTTGCGGCTTGGCGATCTTGGCGATTTTCTATCCCAAAGACGCCATCGACCCACGTTGGCTGATGCTGACAGTAACCGCGATGGGGATTGCCTGGGCGATGCGTCGTGGCCGACTGCACAGTCATTGGTGGTACATCGGCATTCCTGGAGTGCTGTCATGGTTCTCGTTCTACTATGCCAACATACACCCCGCCTTGGGCTTGGTCCCGATCATTCCCATGATGCCGCATGCTCAAACGGACTTGGGGATTTTTGCTCGCGAAGAACTTGATCGACACGACACATTAAACGAGTTCGAGCACTTTTGGAAAACGCCGGTCGAAATAATCTTGGGCCTATTTGGTCTGGTCAGTGCGGGCGTGGTGCTGAACAGTTTGACGCCGGGAACTTATCTGGTCCTAGCTGGCTTGTTGGTCGGAAAGCCTGTCGGCATTTTGCTGATGACGTTAGTGGCCGAAAAAGTCTTCGGTCTGGAGAAACCCGCGGGGATGGACTATCGACATGTCGCCGTATTGGGCATGGTCGCGGGGCTTGGCTTTACCGTCGCCCTGTTTGTTTCCGGGGCGGCATTCCCCGTGGCGGGACCGATTCAAGATGCAGCCAAAATGGGGGCATTGTTAAGTTTCGCAGCCGCGCCCCTCGCCATTCTAATGGCTCGGTTAATGGGGATTCGCCCCCAGCCCGCTAACGCGGTTGCTCCGTCTACGAAAACGGCCCCGGTCAGGGTAAAATCGGGCTCGGCTCACCCAGCTTAGGCCGCGACACCGATCCTTCAGCGTTTTCAAGAAGGTGGTTGTCACGGCGGACGACCACCTGACGGAGTAACGCGAAGTCATGATGAATTTGAACCCACGCGATGAAACCGACTTGCCTTCCGAAGCCATTGGGGAGGATGAACTGGAGCGTCCGCAACCGGCCGACGAACCGTTGCGTGGGTTTGCCGGCGGTGATCTGCTCAGCATTATGCGGAACACGATCGACCGTTTGGAGCGTGACCAAACGGCGGTCGGTGACTTGAAAATCCTGTCGCGAACGATTCGCGAATTACGCTACGCATTCAAGGTCTTTCGGCCTTACCGACGTCGCCGAAAAGTCACGATCTTTGGATCGGCTCGGACGGCACCTGATCATCCAGAGTTCATCGCTGCCGAAAGAGTCAGCCGCGAGATGGCAAAGCATGGATGGATGGTGATCACCGGCGCCGGAGGCGGCATCATGGAAGCGGGCCACAAAGGCGCAGGCCGAGAAGCCTCGATGGGTTTGAACATCATGCTCCCCTTCGAGCAACAGTCGAACCCGCACATCGACGGCGATCCCAAACTGGTCACGCTGAAGTACTTCTTCACGCGTAAACTGATGTTTGTCAAAGAAACCAGTGCGATTATCTGTTGCCCAGGGGGGTTCGGCACCTTAGACGAAACATTTGAAACGATCACGCTGTTGCAAACGGGCAAGCAAACGATGATGCCAGTCGTGCTGCTGGATGCCCCGGGAGGCAGCTATTGGCGCGACCTGGGCACGTTCATGAACAAACACCTGTTGGAAGGTGGCATGATCAGTGCCGAGGACATTCGGTTGTACAAAATCACCGACTCGGTCGAAGAAGCGGTCGAGGAAGTGCTGCGTTTCTATCGCGTCTATCACAGTTTGCGGTACGTCCGCAATCTGTTGGTGTTCCGGCTGAAGCAGTCTCTCTCGGCCGAGATATTGGAAGCGATCAACACGCGGTTCGCCGACATCTTGGTCGAAGGAAAATTCGAACAGATGGACGCCCTCCCGGAGGAAAGTGCCGAAACCGAACTGGCGGATTTGCCACGCCTGGTGTTTCACTTCGACCGGAGAGCCCTAGGGCGCTTGCGGATGCTGATCGACTTTATCAATGATCCCGAAGCGGGCGAAGACATCTTACCGAGCCGCTGAATCTTGTGACGCATTCTTCTACCCTGAACGATTTTGATGATCGCGATGATCTGTCATCGCATTCGCTACAAACGCGACAACAAGCGCTCGACCAAAATCGACGCGCCTATGATCAGATGGCCTCGGCGCAGGAACCGTTGTGCCGTCCGGCAAGCGATGCCGACTTGCGAAACCCGCTGGCTACGGTCGATCCGCTGGGGTGGCTGGGCGATTCGATCGCGGGCTGGCGGGTGCTGTGTTTGGCAGCCGGCGGGGGGCGGCAAAGCGTGTTGTATGCGACCGCTGGTGCTCAGGTGACGGTTGTCGATCTAAGTCCCGCCATGCTGCAGCTCGACCAGGCGGCGGCCCACCAACGTGGGCTGGACATTCGGACCATCGAAGCTTCCATGGACGCGCTGCCGATGCTGACCGACGGCCAGTTTGACGCGGTGATCCATCCGGTGAGTACCTGTTATTTACCCGATGTGCGAGGCGTCTTTGACGAAGTCGCGCGGTTGGTTCGACCGGGCGGTTTGTACATCAGCCAACACAAGCAACCGGTCAGCTTGCAGGCATCGATCGCCCCCACGGGCGGCAATTACGCGCTCTTGCATTCCTACTACCGAAGCCAACCCGTTCCCGCACCCCAACGCGATAACTCGGTCGTTGCACGGCTGCGCGAACCGGGAGCGGTGGAGTACCTGCATCGTTGGGAACAACTGGTCGGTGGGATCTGTCGCAGCGGCTTCTTCATCGAAGACCTCGTCGAACCTGTCCACGCCAAAGCCGATAGTCCGGCCGGCAGTTTCTCGCAGCGAGCCAGCTTCATCGCTCCCTATGTTCGCATCAAAGCCCGCCGGCGAGGCGATGCGACGAGCCCTCGCAAGCTGCTTCTGTAGCCATTACGCCGCGCTTCTTCACCAGTCAGCCATGTTGGCGATAGTCAGGCTTCTGCTGGCAACCGAGTCCATCGCCGAAACGGCTCTTCATGTGGATGCCGCCCCGCTCGCACAGCCGCTGATCCTGTTCAATCGGTGCATTCGGCACCGCCCCTACTTCCTGCCGCACTTTTCGCAAGCGGCTTGGATCATTTGCTATTCGCCTCTCCGTGCGAATCAAAGTGACGTAGTTTCTGACAGTCCCCAAAGGTGGCTTTCCCCATCAAATTCGAGAAATCACATGGCAAAACCAAATTTACAACGCAGACAACAGTCTCTTGTCGACCCAGAAGTCCAAGGCAGTTTGCTGCGTAAGTTAGTCTTGCACTGGACGATCTTTTTCGTTGCCAACACGCTGGCCTTGATGATTTGGTTACGCATGTTTGAGCAACCAGAGAGTGGGTGGGGACAGACGTTTCTGGATAGTCTGCGACGTTTCCTGCCGTTCTATATCGTCAGTTTGGCACTCGTACCCGCGTTTCTGTGGGACACGATGAAGTTGACCAATCGATTTGCCGGGCCGATCTTGCGGCTGCGCGGCGCGTTGGCCGATGCGGCGCGTGGCCAAACGGTCAAGCCACTGAAATTTCGCGGCAGTGATTTCTGGCAAGAGATCGCCACCAATTTCAACACAGTCATTTGTTCTTCTTCCGCATCCGCCGCCGGCAGCACGAACCGCGCCGCCGATGCAGACAAGCAATGAGCGATAAATAGGTGTCGGGTACCTTTTGTGCGAAGCACCCGAAGGGCGAGTTCCTCGCAAAGGGTACCCGACACTTTTTTGTCGCACGATCCTAACTCCTAGATCGACAGGCGAACAATGCACGGTATAAGCAAGCGAGTAAACACCCTGACGCCTCCAAGCCGTCTTCCCTTCGCGGCGAACCAACGTCGCGGTGTGGCGGCGGTCGAATTCGCGGTCTGTTTGCCGGTATTAGTACTGCTGGTCTTTGGCGCCATCGAAGCGGCCAGCTTTATTTTCCTCAAGCAGTCCATCAACGTGGCGGCTTACGAGGGATGCCGCGAAGCCATTCGCACCACCAGCACCACTGCCGAAGCACGTTCACGGGCCATAAATATTTTGAATTCACGCAATATTCAGAATGCGACGGTCCGGTTTGCCAGCGGTGACATTACGGCAACGGGGCGAGGCGAGCGCGTGGTCCTCGAGGTCACGGCTCCGACACGCTCGAACAGTCCGCTCGCCGGCCAGTTTATTAACAATCGCAACCTCACCGCTCGCGTCGTGATGATCAAGGAATAGTCAGCATGTTTTTGTACGGTTCTTCACGACGAACACAATTGCGATCAAGGCGCCGGCAAACACGCCGCGGCGCCATGCTGGTGCTGCTGTCGATCGCAATGGTGATCTTCATGATCACCGCGGCCCTCTCCATTGAGATTGCTCGCTTACAGCTTGCTCGCACCGAACTGAGAACGAGTACCGATGCGGCAGCCAAAGCGGCTGCGGAAGCGCTGTCTCGCACCCAAGATCGTGACATCGCGGTGGCTCGAGGCAGACAGATAGCGGCGGAAAATCAAGTCAACGGAGAACCGCTCCAACTGCGCGAATCGGATTTCCTCTTTGGACGCTCGGAAGAAAATGCGACCAGCGGACGGTTTGTATTTAACACCGATACCCGACCCTTCAACAGCGTGCGTGTCAATGGGGAACGGTCCAATCGTTCAGCATCCGGTCCGATCCCCTTGCTCTTCGGCGCTACGCTGAATCGCGAGGTTTTCGAGACCCGTCAACAGGCAACCGCCACCTTCATCGAGCGTGATGTGGTGCTGGTCGTCGATCGCAGTGGCTCCATGGCGGGCACCAAGTTCGTCGACCTCAGGAATGCCATCGCCATCTTTGTCGCTACCCTGAACGATACCCCCGTCAAAGAGGAGATTGGATTGGCATCGTATAGCGACCAAGCCACCGTGGATGCCGAACTGACGGAAGATTTAGCATTTGTCGGGAGCAAAATGCGGGAGCTGCGAACAGGCGGTTTCACCAGCATTTCACGCGGCATGATGGCGGGCCAAACCATCCTCGAAGGCAGTCGATCACGGGACTTTGTCGAGCGGACAATGATTGTGATGACCGACGGCTTGCACAATCGCGGTCCAGAACCGCGCGGCGTCGCGCAAGCACTCGCTGACGACGATGTCGTCATCCACACCATTACTTTTGGGCGAGGTGCCGATCAAACGCGGATGCGACAGATCGCCAACATTGGACGCGGCAGGCACTTTCACGCCGAGAATGGCGAACAATTGAAGCAGGCGTATCGGGAGATCGCATTAACCCTCAGCACCATCATTACCGAGTAACGGGATCGTTTTATGTATTATCCTTCTGGATACACTTTAGGCGATGGGCCAGCCACTCGTTGCAAACGCGCCGGCAAAACGCCGACATCGCGACACGGTGTGGCGGTGGTGGAATTCGTCTTTGTCGCCACCATCGCGTTCGTTTTGTTCTTTGCTGCTTTTGAATTCTGCCGTGTGGCCATGATTCGCCACACCGCGGACAATGCCGTCTATGAAGGGGCAAGACGCGGGATCATCCCCGGAGGTCGCGTCGAAGATGTGTCCAACACCACTCGTCGGATACTCCGTTCCGTGGGGGTCGACGATGTACGCGTCACAGTGACGCCGGCAACCATTGCTCGTGATACCGAAAACATCACCGTCGCCATTCGGATTCCGCTCGATTCGAACAGCTTAGTTCCCACTAATTTTTTTCGCGGTAAGGTGATCGAACGAAGCTTGACCATGCGGCGCGAAGGCAATCGCTAAGTCGTCGCGACCGATCCTCCGCGACGCAAATCAGCAACACCGATTCGTATTCGCGTTTGCGGGTCAACGGCAATGCTGTGGGCAGCCCCTTGCAAGTAGGGCGATTGTTCGACGCGGTGACCCATCGCTTCCAGCGGTTCCCGCACCGATTCCCACACACCCTCGTCAGTGGCCTCTAATAGCAACCGATCGGGCAACCACTGATGATGAAATCGCGGCGCTGCGATCGCTTGAGCGAGTGGCCGCTGAAATGCCAGGTGTTGCACTAAAATACATAACACCGTGTTGATAATCGTCCGCCCGCCGGGACTGCCGGTTACCAATATCGTTTGGCCATCCCTCTTCACTAGTGTCGGTGATTGGGAACTGAGCATCCGCTTTCCAGGAGCCACTAAATTAGCCGCCGTGCCGATGCGGCCGTCGAGATTGGTGTAGCCCGGATTCCAATTGAAGTCGCCCATCTCGTTATTGAGCACAAAACCGGTGCGAGGATCGACCAACCAAGCGCCCCAACTGGCTTCCAGCGTATAGGTATTGGCGACCGCCATGCCTTGCGAATCGACCACCGAAAAGTGGGTCGTGTCGGGACTCTCCGGTGGCCCGATCGTCAACGGAATATCACCCGCGAGTTGACGGCTGTCGGTGGCCCGCTCTAGTGAAATGCTGCGGGATAATTCTCTCGCGAATGATTCCGAGGAAAGATTGGGAGGAATGGAGACAAAGTCGGGATCCCCCAGGTGCGCCGCACGTTCACGGAACGCACGACGCATCGCTTCCGCAATGCGATGCACGTTTGGCGCAGTCCAAGTCGCATCCCCGGGATCGTCCAGTCCAATCGCTTCGATCATCTGTAAAGCCAGTTGGATTGTCATGCCGCCCGAAGAGGGTGGCGGCGGCCCACAGACTTCGAATCCCAAAAAACGGGTCTGTGTAGCAGGTCGCGCGACCGCTTTGTAAGCCAGCAGATCCTCGCGCGTCACCAGGCCGCCATGTCGTTGCAAGAAGTCGGCTAATTGAACGCCCGTCTGGCCCGCATAAAATTCGTCCGCGCCTTCATCGGCAAGCCGACCAAGGGTCCGCGCCAACGCAGGTTGCTTAAGCACATCCCCCGATCGCCAGGGCCGTTGGTCAGGATGCGAAAAGATCTGTTTCAGCGGAGCATGATAAACCTGTGGCGATCGAACCGCCAAACTAAGCACCTCATTGATCGATTCAGCGAGGAAGCGATCGACAACACAGCCTGCCCGCGCCAATTCGATCGCTGGCGCTACCAGTTCGCCCCACGGGCGCGAGCCGAACTGTTGATGTGCCGCCGCCAGCCCACGAACGGTACCGGGGACACCGACCATCTTGGGATGCCGTCGGTCGGTATGCTGGGCGAAGGTGGTTGCAGTTACCGACCTGGGCGCCGTTTCGCGATAGTCGATGCAGATCGTTGGTCCCTTGGGCGGAGCCACCAGCATGAAACCGCCACCGCCAAGGTTTCCCGCTTCGGGCCAAGTAACTGCCAAAGCGAGCGCCGTCGCGATCGCCGCATCGACGGCATTTCCTCCCGCTGCCAACACGTCGCGGCCGGCATCACTCGCCGCTGCGGAATTACTCGTCACCACACCCCCGGTCGTCTGTGCCGAGCGTGCAAGCGGCTGCGCGGGCGAATCCGCAAACAGTCGCTGGGTTGACAAATCACTCAGAGCAAGCGATCCGCAACCACCAAGCCCCGCTTTCAGCAGACGCCGGCGCGTACAAGTGGAAGGCATCAGTGTTCCATTTTTCAAGGGAGCCTATCTGGACAACGCCAAGTTGGATTAGCCGTTTTACCGCTAGCCAAAGTTTTCGCGGGGAAAACTTTGGCTATCGCCAAAACGGCTGATTCGTTGGTAAAGCCTGCGAATTGCTGGAAGATCAATCCACTCTAGGGCTGTCCCGCTATTCAAACAGTGGCCGAACATTCAAACAGTGGCCGAACATCAGCCCTGGAGTTGCTAGTTTACCCGCAACCATCCGCCGCATCGGCAATGCGACAGAATCAGGTCAAAACGAGCACGGCCATCGTCCAACAAGCGACCGCGAGCGCTCCGGCTAGCAGTGCGGGAACGAGTTGGGTCCGCACGTGCTGCATTAACTCACAGCCCGACACCAGCGAAGAAAGAATCGTGGTATCGGAGATCGGGGAACATTGATCGCCGAACACGCTCCCGTTCAGCACCGCAGCAAAACAAACCATCACGAACCACAACGCAGCTCCCTCAGGGAGAACGCTGGCCATCTCCACCGCCAACGGCATCGTGAGCGGAAAGGCGATCGCGTAGGTGCCCCAACTAGTCCCCGTTCCAAACGCCATCGCCGCGGTCAATAGGAACAGCAGGCCAGGGAACAGCAATCGAGGTACTTGGTCGCCAATCGCCATCGATAAGAACAGGCCCCCGCCAAGCTCGGTCGTCAGTCCGCCCAGCACCACTGCCAAAATCAGTATCACCGAAGCGACGGTGACGCTACGCAGTCCGTTGCCGATGCCTCGCACCAGCGACTGAATCGTCATCCCGCGCACCAAAGCACTGACCACCGATACCACAACGGCGGCCGCGAACGCCCACTTGACTTGCGGTCCCATCCCCAACGCCGCGGTGCCGATGACCGTCACGATCAAGACCGCCAGTGCGGCGATAAACTCGTAAGCCGAAGGACTGTAATCGGGGTCGGCGTCCGATAACCCAAAGGCATCTTCACCTTCTTTCGGATCGGCAGCTGCTGCTTGCACCGGAGCCTCACGAGCCTCATCCAAGTCGCTGACTGTTAGCGGGTCCGTGTTGCCCGCCGCGGCCAGATCATCGTAGTACTTGGCGCGCGAGGTTGCGATGGCGGCGCGAAATCGTCGACCCAGAAACGGGGCTCGATCGATAGCCAGCAAGAAAGTGCCCAGAACCGCGAAAACGCTGTAAAAACTGAGGGGCGTGCAGCTAAAAAAGAAGGCGATACGATCCTCTTCGGTCGCTAGGTAACTCACTCCCGGTACCAAAATCAACGCTTGCACATAAATCGGCCAAGCGTTAAAGGCGATCAAGGCGGCGATCGGGGAGGCGGTAGAATCAACGATGTAGGCGAGTTCCTCTTTGCTGATCCGGTAGCGGTCGGTGATCGGCCGCACGGTGGTCCCGACCAAAACCGTGCTGATCGTACCGCCTTGAAAAAAGATCACTCCCAGTCCCCAGGCGACCAATTTGGCTGAGCGGGGACCGCGGACAAAATGCTGGCATGTCCATTGGGCAAACGCCATCGCGGCGCCCGTTCGTGACCAGACGCCCAACAAAGTCCCCAGCAACCACAGGTAAAGCAGCAGGATGTTGGCCGACTGCGCCGATGCCATGCCGGGCAACAGAATGGATTCGGTTAGATCGACGCGACCGAGCAGCAAGGCACCGCAGGTGATGCCCAGCAACAGCGCTGGCAGCGGTTCACGAAAGAGCACGCAAAAAGCGAGCGTGACGATGGCAGGCAAGAGCGCCCAGAATCCAAAATGTCGTCCGACGGTGACAAACACGACAGGTGGGGATCGATCCTCCGCCGTGGCAACGACCACCTCTTCGCTGATCGGCTGGTTGCCGCCGCCGAGAATCGCTTGCTTCAGTCGCTCTGTCGTCGCTGCGACCTCAGACGCCGACCGGAAAGCGGCATCGCCGGTCGCTTTTTCCATCCACACCGGAGCCGCTTGACGTCCCGCCAAAAAGGAGACGAGCAACGCCAACGTCACAAACAGCATCGGGCCCCAACTGAACAGTCGTTTGTGCGGCACCCATTGCATCGTGAACCTCTAACGAAAGGACTTCATCGCACAGACTGCGCTGCTCTGTATAAACATGCCCCTATCATAAACATGCCC
>CAYZHQ010000011.1:19750-35481 GCA_964477385.1 uncultured Pirellulaceae bacterium | reverse complement strand
ATAAACATGCCCCTATCATAAACATGCCCTTATCATAAACTCGCCCTTATGGTAGCGAAGCTTAGGCGGCGTTGTAGCTTGGGATGACGTCCGGCATCGAAGCTCCCCTAGCGGACTTTGCACTGAAAGCGAATCGAAGCACTTTCGCCGACCTTCAACGTGTCGGTCAGTTTCCAACTCAGCCGCAGCGAGCCGCCGACGTTGGCTTCGGTATCAAACACCGCTCCGACACTACAGGTCTGGCTATCTTCGACGTATTCCAGCCGAGTCGTCAGATTGTCGGTCAGCACCACATTCCGGACCGGCGAATCTCCCACGTTATCGACACGCAGCAGGAAGGTGACGATTTCACCGGGCAGCGCGTTTTGCTTATCAGCCAACTTGCAGATCCGCAGTCGCCCCGCATCGGGGAACTCGTAGACGGTCAAACCCTCGGCCGCGGCATTGTGAATCTGCTCGAATGGTTTCAGCTCGTTCACCGTCACAGCTACGTTTTCCTGCAAGCTCCAGGTTTCCGCTGCCAACGCTCCTTTGCTCAGCCACGGCTTTTCGGCTTCGGTCAACTGGCCTCGCGTGATCAACGTCAAGTTGGCCAACACTGCCAGCACGTCTTCGGCAAGCAGCGGTTGATCGACCGCTTCGACGGGGACCCCACGATTCAGCTCACGCATTGCATCCGGCGTGCGAGCGAGGACTTGGCGTTCCGGTCCATCCTGGGAACTGACAGCGCTGCTTGGCTGATTGATGTCGATCCGCAGCGGACCTTCCGGTAGGTCGTAACCTTGGGCTGCCACGATGCGACCGCCCGCGGCCGCTTCGGTAACTCGGCGAACGGCCGCAAACCGCGGTGCGTAGATGCAAACCCGGTTACTGGGCTGGACGTGGATCTCGCCCGCTTCGGTCGTATACCGGACCACGGTATCTTCCAGGTCGATGCCGACGATCTTGTCGTCTTGACGGACATGGGCATTGTCCCCCAAATCACCGCCATCGCACAGAAATTCGTTCGGATCGATTCCAAATTGATTCCAAGGCCCCGAAGTGAAGTAGGGCGATTTGCTGCAGCATGAGCACCCGCTCGCGGATGACTCACGACAGGAGTTGTCGTGCCTTTGCGCGGGGTTATCGTGCCTTGCCGCGGGGACGGGAGCAAAGCCGGCACGCCGAGCCGCGATGGGATCGTTCCAGCCGACTTGCCGCACACTTTGCGGAGAATTCGGCGTCACGTTCGGTGTCGCTTTGGTCGCGGCAGCGGGCTGTTGATCACGCGCCGCCTGTCGCAGATCCTTCGTTGCTCCTTCGGCTTGTAAGAAATCGGCTGTTTGAATCACCGAATCCTCATCTTGGTAGGCTACCGTTTGCACCGGAGCGGCGGGCGGCGTTGCCATCACGGGACCGACGGTGGGCGATGGGGTGACATTCGTTGGTCGCGCGGCGACCGTGGTCACCGTTGCAGGCAATGTCTCCATCGCATTCTCAGGGGCAAGATGCTGTGCGACGGTGAGAGCCGGATTTGCGTCGCCTTGCGGCATGACGCAGCCACCAACGAACAGGCTGGCCGACGCCAAGACCGCAGCCGATGCGGCAGACTGTATTGCTTGTTTCGAGTGGTTCATCGATGTTACTGCCACGCTCTTTATCGTTGGTAAGTCGGTGTCGAATAGCCCGGCCCATAGGGGCTGGCGATTTGCGGTGGGCCGGGTGCCTGCGGGCCAAAGGAAGGTCGATACATCGGTTGCGGCTCGAGCGTTCCGTCATCGGTTCGTGGGATGTGCGGCGTACGCGTCACCGCCCCTTCCCCCGGAGTCGCCACAGCGGCGCTGCGAGCGGGGGTCATCAGCAACCAAGGCGGACCGCCGAAGAAGAACCGCGGCAGGAGGCTTGGTTCGTTCGGTGGCGTCAAAGAGCCGATGCGGATAATCGCCACCGGCCGTCCGAGTTGATCGGCAACCTCGAGCGGATCTTGCTGTTGGCTCACATCAAAACTGCGTGCGGTGTCGAGCGTTTCGGGCAATGGCAGCGCTGTGGTGGGATCTTCTAAATAAACCACACGCGTCACCATCCGACCCTCCGAGGCGTCTTGCAGATCAAAGCGATCAATGTTGATTGGAATGGGAAAGCGGTTAGCTTGGCCAGGCGGGGGATAGGTCCGATCGATGATCTCCACCGTCGGAAACAGCTCCAAGCCCGGCTCGTTGGGGATGCCGGTGATCTTGAATCGATACACAGCCCCGATCAGCAAGCCGGCGTGCAGCTGCGGTTCGCTATTGGGCTGGAAAACCCCGCCGTCGGCGAGTGCAAAGCGGACTCCGTCGGGACCCGAGAAGCGGACCGGCTGGTAGTAGTTTTGAACCGCACCGCGGCGCTGCAGTCTCGCACCACCCACCACACCCGGCGGCATATCGCCACGGAACAGTTGATGAGTCGCCCCGGTTGGCGGGCTGCCTGGGAGCTGTGCCGACACCCGTTCACCGCCACACGCCAAGAGGCCCAACGCGATCGACGACGTCCATAGCAAGGAGTACGGTTTACGCATGATTTTGGTCACGGTGAAAGATCGTCGCAATCGGAAGCGGGCGTTTGATACAAGCCACCCGCGAGGAAACTTCGATGGTTCCTCGCGGGTAGCGGACGGATGCTTAGAGGTCGACGTTACTCTTTCGAATGATCGACGTTCTTGCTTTTTCGGTCATACATCGGCCGACCGTAGGGAACACCAGGGTTGATGTTCTGTTCGGTGACGCGAATCCGATTGGCGGGCGTCGGGTAGCTCATTCCAGGAGCCTGTCGCACGCTAATCTTGACGTCGCTAACCGGCCGTGGCAGGTGCATGTGCGTCCGATTGGTCATCACATGTTTCTTTAACCCGGCGGGAGCTCCCAAGGGAATATGTGGTGGTCCGGGCAGTCCGATCGGCGTGCCGGTGTAAGGCATGCCGTACTGAGGCATGTTCACGCCGGAGACCATTCCTGGCAGCGATGGGGGATGCGGGCCCATGCCGCCGCCTGCTTGACCGTCATCCGCACAACTGGCACTTGGAGCGAATGGCATCGGCAAGCCACCGCCGCCGCCGCCGCCCATGGCAATCCCTGGGCCGTAGGCCCCACCCATCCCCTGCGCCATCTCGATGTCTTTATCGCCCAGTCGAATGATTGCCAGGATCGAACCGCGACGGTCGGCTTCGACGATCGGGTCGACGCCGGGATCGAGCCGGGTGCTGACCAAGGTATCGATGCCTGCCAACGCGGGACCTTGGAAGTCGGGATCTGGAAGGTAGATCACTTTGGTTACAAAGTTACCGGTCAACACTTGGTCGAGATCTTCGTCGGTGAACTGCACAGGAATGGCATTGTGAGCCAGGTAAGCACCGGTGCGAGGGTTAGCAAACGCCAGCTCGAGCGTTGGATACAGTTCCACACCTTCGCGATTGATGATGTTGGTCAGCTTCAGGCGATACAGCCCACCCTGTGGAAAGTTTTGCCGTGCTGGCACAACCAAGGGTTCACTATCAAAGCTGCCTGGGCCAGAAACACTGTACAGAACGTGCATCGATTCGGGCTTGCCGAAGGTGACTTGCACCGTGGGAGGTGGCCCCATCATGCCGGGCGGCATGATGCCGCCATTGATTCCCCCATTCATTCCGTCACTGCCGTCGCCGCAGTACTGAGCCTGCTCGATTTGGCTGTCACCTTCCGGACCGCCTGCCATCGGCGGGTAGTTACCCGCGGCGGTCTGTGGTGGGGGCCCTTGCATTTGCATTCCGGGAGCTCCCATCGGCATCCCGCCCATCATGGGAGGCGCCATCCTGGGTTGCCCCAAAACGCCAGGGCCAGGGCCACCGACACCGGGACCAGGTTCCAGCATCCGTTGTTCAGGTGGCAGGTTGTGGCGTACCGGAGTGCAACCGGCCGCCAGGACCGCTGCTGCGATGCAGAGCGATAAGTGGGTCACAAGTCGTTTCATCTTTTCCCCCTTCGGCAGGACCGTTTGCACGGCCGGTCGAACAGAACTCATTTCTGAAGGTGAGCGGTCAGTGGCTGATTCCAATCTTTCCTTGTCACTCGGCCCGCCAATTCGACTGGACGTACAACAAGGAGACGGCTTACTATTCCGCCGCATGGTCAATCGCCACGCAGGCGGACCTAGCGCCGCTGATATCAGCAATCGGCATACGAACCGCCGTTTCTTTGACAAAACCGGTACAACCGGCCCATGAAGATCAATCGACAGAAAATGGCAACCGGAAAATCCAAACGAAACGGGCTGCTAGCAATCTCGCAATGGCTGTGTTTTGCAGGGTTGATTGGCGTCGTGGCGACACCCACGCCCCTCTCGGCCGAGTCGCCAGAAAAAACAGCCGGCGGGGCAAGCGTGGCCCCTGCGATCGATACAGCGGTTGCGCTGCGGAGTAATTCGCCCACCGATGATTTGACTGCCGACAGTCGGGCCGTCGCGAGAAACGCTACGGAGAGTCAAAGTCAGAGTCAGGCACAGCATCGCCGCCTGCGACAGGAGGCGGCCGCGGTCTTGATCGACCGCACTGTCAGACGTTTAGCTTCGGGGCCATCGTTTGATGCCAAGCTGACTCAGGAGATTCGCGCCCAAGGCCGCAGTGCCGTCGGCGTGGGACGCTACGAGCAGGCCGGTGGCAACACCGGACGCATCAGCATGGAGATGATGATCCCGACGTCCAACGGCAAGTGCTTGCTGCAGCAGATGTGCGACGGACGGTTGGCTTGGACGCGGGAACAAGTTGGCGACACGGTCCGCCTGCGTCGCGTCGATGTGGGACGGCTCGATGAAATGGTGGGGCGACAAGTCCGCGGTATCTCGCCACGTTTGCGCGTTGGCGGGCTGGTCGAGCTGCTCGAAAGGGCGCACGCTGACTACGCGTTAGAGCAAGTCCCCGCCGAGCTTGAAGGCCGCCCCGTATGGATGCTTCGTGGCACCATCCGGCCAACGACCGAAGAAGCGATCTTGCGGGCGGCGGGACGCGAAGATTGGCCGCCTCTTTGCCCGCGCTGGATCGCGATCGCGATTGCGGCGGACGACGATGAAGAGGGATTCGGCGCCGGTTTGCCGGTTCGCTTTGAATACTGGAGCGATGAAGCGGTCGCGACGAGACGCTTGATCAGCTACTTGAAAATCTACGACCTGCAGAAAATTCAACCCGCACCTGAAACGCATTTCCGCTTTGAAACCGGCGAGAGCGACGTCAATTACGTGAACGACACGCAGCGCTATCTCGATCACTTCGGTATCCAGGTCACCGACAAGCAACAGCGGTTACTGACGCGTTAACGGTCGCAGACCTACTGCGTTGGCTTGCGGTAGAACTGCTGGTCATTCAACCGCGGTCGGTTCGGATACGAAGGGTAGTAACCATCGTATTGTGGCGGCACTGGGTAGCCTCCGTCAGGTCGTGGTGGATAGGGGTTGCCGGGATTGGCGTTGCTCCCTCCCGTTCCCGGATAAACACCGCCGGGAAAGCCCGCTCCAGGGTAACCGCCGCCGGGAAAGCCCGCTCCCGGATAGACTCCGCCGGGAAAAACTCCGCCAATCGGTCCCAAGCCCGCATAGGGTGGGCCCCACGCTGGATAAGGTTGCGAGTAGGGGCGATAAGGGAAACGCCATTCACCGTACGGTCGGACTTGATCCCCCCACTGTTCCACGCGATGGTAGTTGTCAGCCGACTGACCGAACTGGATCGAACTTCGCGTGTGGGTGTAACCGCTGCTGCGAAAATTCGATACCTGAGGCGCGTAGGCCGCGGCGGGCTGTGCATACTGGGTGACGCGTCGACCTTCCGCATCATGCGTGTAGGTGCTGGGCAACGTCAACCAATCGACGGCCGAGGCCGCGGTGGTCAGGGTGGCGAGCAAAATCGCGCCGACGATGGTGGCTGGGGGGGAAGCGTATCGCATGGTTCCCAACATAGTTCACGCTACAGGACGTGTCGGAATTTTGCTTCAGCAATTTGAAAAAGTGACGTCGTGGAACGCTACGACCGGCAAAAAACGGACAACCTGCCGTCAACACTCCATGGAACGGGACTCCGCAGTCGGTTTACAATACGGTCCCTCCCCGCTTTTCTCCTTCCCGCAGAGATCTCTCGATGCGCCGTACGTTTGTTTCATCATGGTTGGGCGCGAGTGCGTTCATTTGCGGTTTGCTTTTCTCGTCAGAAGAATTTTGCTCTGCCGCGGGTTGGCAAACCGCTCGCGTGCATCAACGCTTCTTCACCGAAGGCGCGTCAACGGGCGACATCAATGCGGATGGCGTGGTCGACATCGTGGCTGGGCCGCTGTGGTACGAAGGCCCGGCGTTTACTGCGATGCATGAGATCGCGCCGCCGAAAGAATTCCCGGTTGCCGGCTACAGTGATCAATTCTTCAGCGAGGCGGTCGACGTCAACGCCGACGGGAATCTCGATGTGCTGGTGATTGGCTTTCCCGGACGTGCGGCACGACTGTACCTGCATCCCGGACAAGACAAGCTCGACCAGACGTGGCAGACGTTCGAGATCACCGGGGCGGTTGACAATGAATCGCCCGCGATCATCGATCTGATTCCGGGAGGCTTGCCCGAAATCGTCTGCGGTCGAGACGGCCAGTACGGTTTTTATGCCGCCGGTGAGGATGCGACGCAACCTTGGCGTTGGAAGGCGGTGTCGCGCGCCGGAACGTGCGGCGGAATGTTTGCTCACGGCATGGGAGTGGGCGATGTCAATGGCGACGGGCGGCTCGATCTGTTGGACAAGACACTGTGGTGGGAACATCCGGCAACCGCGGATGGCGAAACGTTGTGGACGCAGCACACCTGGGCGACCGAACCGTACGGCGGAGGCGGCGCGCAGATCTGCGTCGGCGACATCGATGGAGATGGCGATGCCGACATCGTGACCTCTCGCAATGCCCACGGGTATGGCTTGTCGTGGTTTGAGCAGACGTCGCCGGGCACCTTCGTGCGGCACGACATCATGGGCGAAACGTCGATCGATAATCCGCATGGCGTCGCCTTCAGCCAACTGCATGCGGTCGCACTCGCCGACATCGACGGCGATGGCTGTCAAGATATCGTGACCGGGAAACGCTACCGGGCGCACGCCGGCAAAGACCCCGGTGGCCTGCAAGCTCCGGTCTTGTATTGGTTCCGCTGCCAACGCTCCGCTGCTGGCGGCGACGGGGACCAAAATAGCGCTGGCGGCGTGGAGTTCATCCCGCATTTGATCGACGACGATTCCGGTGTCGGTACCGAAGTGATCGTGACCGACCTGAACGGAGATGGCCGACTCGACGTGGTGTCGTCCAGCAAGCGAGGCCTGACGGTTCACCAGCAAGACGACTCGGTTGCCGCCCTGCCGCCCGAACGGTGGCGCGTCGACGAGGGCCGCGATCAAGAACAATACGCCGACGGATGGGAGCCGGCCGAAGCCGCCGCGGAGATGCTGCTGCCCGAGGGATTTGCGGTCGACTTGATTGCCGCCGAACCCGAGTTGACGCAGCCGATCGCGATGTGCTTTGACGACCGTGGTCGGATCTGGGTCTTGGAAGGCCACACCTATCCACGCAAAGCCCCGGCAGGGGAGGGCAAGGATCGGATTCGGATTCTGGAGGACTCCGATGCAAACGGAAGTTTTGAAACTCAAAAGACGTTTGCCGAAGGGATCAACTTGGCCAGCGGTATCGAAGTCGGCTTTGGGGGCGTGTGGGTCGGTGCGGCTCCGGAATTGTTGTTTTTCCCCGATGCCAATCGCGACGACGTGCCCGATGCCGAACCGATGGTCTTACTGGATGGGTTCGGTTACCAAGACACCCACGAAACGCTCAATTCGTTCACCTGGGGCCCCGATGGTTGGCTGTACGGTTGCCACGGCGTCTTCACCCATTCGCGCGTCGGTAAACCAGGCACGCCCGACGCACAACGTGAAGCGATCAACGCGGGGATCTGGCGTTACCATCCGACCGAACACCGCTTCGAAGTCTTTGCCCATGGCAGCAGCAACCCCTGGGGATTGGACTTTAACGAGCAAGGCGACTGGTTCATCGAAGCATGTGTGATCCCGCATCTGTTTCACATCCAGCAAGGGGCTCGCTATCAGCGCCAAGCCGGCCAGCACTTTAATCCGCATACCTACGCCGACATTCAAACGATTGCCGATCACCTGCATTACTCGGGCAGCATCCGCGACCATGCGTTTTGGGGCGACAACCAATCGAAACGTCCCGCTGCGGCGCTGAACACTTCGCTGCTCGGTGGCGGCCATGCCCACTGTGGCTTGGCGATCTACAACGGCGATGCGTTCCCGCCGGAATACCGCGAGCAATTGTTTATTCACAATTTGCATGGGCATCGCATCGTCCGCGAGCATGTGGAGCGTGAAGGCAGCGGCTACATCGGCCGCCATCGACCCGATTTCGCCCTCTCGCGAGACCATCAACAGATCGGTGTCAGCATCATGGTCGGCCCCGACGGAGCGTTGTACACATCCGACTGGCACGATCCTCAAACCTGCCACAACCGCACGCCGGAAGTTTGGAACCGCAACGATGGCCGACTGTTTCGCATGCGGTATGGCGATGCACGGCCCTATCGGTTCGATCTATCGACCGAAACCGACGAACAATTGCTCGGCCGACTTTCCAGCGACAACGGTTTCTTTGCCCGCCAAGCCCAGCGGATTCTACAAGAACGGGCGGCCGCCGAAACACTGCAACTGGCCGAGGTTCGCGAGCAACTCCAGCGGTTGCTCGACCCCGCCACGAAGCAGCGCGATCGCCTGCGCGGCCTGTGGACGCGAGCCGTGATCGGTGACCTGAGCCTCAGCGATCTGGAGTCTTTGCTGACCGATCACGATCCTTACATTCGTGGCTGGGCGGTTCACTTTGTCGGT
Source organism: uncultured Pirellulaceae bacterium (assembly GCA_964477385.1). Classification (GTDB taxonomy): domain Bacteria; phylum Planctomycetota; class Planctomycetia; order Pirellulales; family Pirellulaceae; genus Roseimaritima. Next base: position 26,588 of record CAYZHQ010000011.1, on the reverse strand, counting down.
CAGCGGGATGCGGATTTGCCCGCGGAAACCCATCGTACGTTGGTCGAGTTATCGCGGCGCGAACCGAGCCCCGTGGTGCGACGCTACTTGGCTTCGTTGCTGCAAAGGTTGCCACTCGCGCAGCGATGGGAGATCGCCGCAGGGCTCGCTGCCCACAGCGTCGATCTGCATGACCGTAACATTCCGCTGCTAGTCTGGTACGGCATCGAACCGCTTGCCGACGTCGACCCGCAGCGTTTGCTGGAACTGGCGGAAAACGCGAAATGGCCCGACCTACTGCGGTTCACGGTCCGGCGAACGGCGGTCACTGCCGAGGGACGCAACGCGTTGGCAACCAGGTTACTTGAAGAACGCTCGAAACCGCATCAGCAGATGATTTTGGAAGAACTACTCTCCGCCGCGACCAGCCGTGCAGGCGTGGCGATGCCGCCTGCCTGGCCGAAGGCTGTGGCGAAACTAGGCACGGCGGAAAACGAAACGGTAAGGTCTTTGGTCCGCAAAGTCGCCGTGCAGTTTGGCGACAAAAGCATCCTGCCGTTCTTCCGTAAGGCGTTGGCCGATACCCAACAGGCCGATGCCGAACGGCTCGCAGCGCTCGAGGCGTTGCAGGCGGTCGGCGACCCCGAGCTGCCGCAGCAGTTGCTGAGGTTGCTCGACGATTCCGCGGTCGCGCGGGCAGCCGTCACGGCGCTGGCCCGCTACGCCGAACCGCGCACGCCGGCGGCGCTGCTGTCGCGGTTTGCAAAGTTTGACGCGGCGACGCAAACCGCCGCGCTCAACACGCTGGTGGCGCGACCGGAATACGCTCGCGAACTGATCGCTGCGATGGAAGCCGGCACCGTTCCGGCGAGCTCCGTGCCCGCCTTTATCGTTCGACAAGCGGTCTCTTTGGAAGACGCCGCACTGACATCCCGGTTGGAAGCGGTGTGGGGCAAGATTAGCACTTCGTCCGCTGAAAAAGCCTCGCAGTACAAACGCCTCCGCACGCTGCTGACCGGCGCGGCATACGAGAACGCCGATCGATCGCGCGGCCGCGTGCTGTACGAAGCCAACTGCGGCAAATGCCATCGCCTGTTTGGTACTGGTGGCGAGATCGGTCCCGACATCACCGGCGCGAACCGCACCGACGTCCATTACTGGCTAGAGAACATTCTCGAACCCAACGCGCTGATCGGTCGCGACTACCAAATGACCAAGTTTCTGCTCGACGATGGACGCGTTATGAACGGCATTGTCAAATCGGAAAATGAAGAGGCTGTCACGGTGCAGACCGCCACCGAGCAGGCTGTCCTGGCAGTGGAGTCCATTGAGCAGCGGGTGCTGTCGGAAACGTCGTTGATGCCCGCGGGCCAGTTGGAACCGCTGACCGATCAGCAGATACGCGAACTGTTGCGTTATCTAACCGGCCCGACGCAGGTGTCGCTTCCCGATCAAGGCGACCAGCCATCCGAGCCGTACGTTCGCGATGATGGGACTTTGGTAGTCGAAGGCGAGTGGTTGTTGAAGTCAGCCGTCGTCGACGCGGGCTCCATGGGCAGTCAGGGGATGCAAGGCTTTGGCCCCGAGTGGTCCGGCGATCACCAACTGTGGTGGACGCAAGGCAAACCGCAAGCGAGTCTGAAATTCACCGTCTCCGTCCCGCGTGCCGGGAAGTACGACCTTTCGATTTTCCTCACCCAAGCAGTCGACTACGCGCAGCTCCGCATCGGCGGTACAGGCATCGAGCCGCAAGCTTTCGACGGCTTTGCATCGACGGTTCGCCTAGCCAAACCGGTACAGTGGCAGGGCGTTGAAATCGACGACGACAAGCAACTGACGCTCGAGCTGGAGGTTTCCGGTGCCAACCCGCAAGCCATTCCGCGTTACATGGTCGGACTGGACCGGTTGGAACTGCAGTTGGTGCCGTAAAAGTGCGGGCTCGCCACCAATGGACGGGGTCCGCAAACGAATAACCGTTAAAGCTCGAATTTACGGACCTCGCGGGCTCCTCAAACGGCAAATCGCATGGTCGAACTTCCCGTCGGCACGGCAATTGCCTACAGTTAGATAACCAGTCAATTACCTGCCAAGTCGGCGCTCTCTAAGATGCTGTGGTTTCCATGATATTTTTCGATCCGATGTATTTTGTTTTCATTGGGCCGTTTTTCCTGTTGGGGATGTATGCCCAGTGGAAAGTTAAGTCGACCTTTAAGAAGATGTCGCAAGAGCCTGCCAAAATGTCGGGCGCTCAAGCGGCCCGCCTGATGCTCGATTCCGCCGGATTGCATTCGGTGCAGATCGAGCCGATCGGGGGGATGCTCTCGGACCATTACGACCCGCGTGCCAAAGTTCTGCGGCTCAGCCCCGAAGTCTTCGGCGGCCGTTCGATGGCCGCTGTCGGGGTGGCCTGCCACGAAGCGGGACACGCCATGCAGGACGCCTACAATTACGCTCCGCTGGTCATCCGTAACGCGGCGGTGCCCGTCGCCAGCTTCGGCTCGAACGCCAGCATGATCATGTTCATCGGCGGCATGCTGCTGCGATTTGAGCCTCTGATGTGGTTGGGCATTTTGGCATTCGGTGCGGTGGTCTTTTTCCAGTTAGTCAACCTGCCGGTGGAATTCGACGCTAGTGCTCGGGCCAAACGCCAATTGGTGGCTCAAGGAATCATCAGCGATTACGAATCGCAGTATGTAGCGAAGGTCTTGAATGCAGCCGCTTTGACCTACGTAGCCGGTACGCTGCAAGCGATCGCGACATTGGCTTACCTGATTTTCCAGTCGTCACGTCGCTAATCAGGTCGCTAAGCAGGTCGCCTTTTGTCGGTCAAACTTTTTTGCCTGTGAACCTGATCCTCGAGTGACCTCTCTGGTGATCCCGAGTTGTCTCTCTGGTTTTGGGTTCGCCGCCAGATCGTTATCTTGCGGGATTCTTTCCTCGCAGATGAAGTTTGATGGTTGAAAATATCCCGCTGATGACGCACGTGGCTCACGGTCTGACGATCGAGGGCTATTCTCGCGCGGCCGTCCAAAGTTGTTGGCGCATTGCCGAATTGAAATTGGGATTTGATCTCGGTGTCCAGCCCTGGGATTTCATGGGCACGTCGACCTGGTTTGTCTCTCATACCCACTTGGATCACATCGCCGCCTTACCGGTTTATGTCTCGCGACGGCGAATGATGAAGATGGATCCGCCGACGATCTATCTTCCCGAATCGACGGTCGACGCCTGCCAACAAGTCTTGCGGACCTTTCAGCGTTTGGACCGCGGTTCGATGCCCTGTGAACTGATCGGGGTCAAGCCGGGGGACATGATTGAACTCAGCCGCGAACTGGTCGTGGAAGTGTTGCCAACGCGACATACGGTCCCTTCGGTCGGGTTCGTGGTTTACGAACGTCGGAAAAAACTGAAGCCCGAATTCACCCATCTGCAGGGCACCGAAATTCGTGACCTGCGGCTGCAAGGAATCGAAGTCTCCGCGGAAACGCGAATTCCGATTTTGGGGTATACCGGCGACACATCGCCACCCGGTTTAGATGACAACCCGGTCTTTTACGAAGCCCGCACGTTGATCACCGAGATGACGTTCTTGGCACCCGACCACCGCAAAGAAAAAATTCACAAACATGGCCACATGCACTTGGACGATTTCAAGGCTCGCCGTGACAAGTTCAAAAATGAGCTGATCATTGCGGCCCACGTCAGCACCCGCTACACCGATCGCCAAGCCTTGCACTACCTGCGGAAGGAAATCCCCGACATGTTCGACGATCGACTGATGCTATGGATCTAGACCGATCATGGCCGCGGCCTCAAGCCGCGTACGTGCATGTTCCTTTCTGCCGCCACCGCTGCGGTTACTGTAATTTTTCGGTCCTTGCCGGTCGCGATGATCTGGCCGACTCTTTTCTTAACGCGCTGGCCTGGGAACTGAGCCAACTCGGGACGCCCCGGCCGGTGGAGACGCTCTTCATTGGTGGTGGAACCCCAACGCATCTCCCGCCGCAGTGGCTGGGCAGGATGCTGGAACTTGTCACCACTTGGCTGCCCGTTGCCGAGCAGGGCGAGTTCTCCGTCGAAGCCAACCCCGGGGACATCGACGCCGAGCGGCTGCGCGTCTTGCAGGACTTTGGCGTCAATCGCATCAGCTTGGGCGTCCAGTCGTTTGCGTCGGAAAAACTGCGTGTGTTGCAACGCGATCATGACCACGCCATCGCCTCACGCGCTATCGAAGCGGCGGCAGCGACGATCGGCAATGTGTCGATCGATCTGATCTTCGCGGCTCCTGACGAGACCCCGCAGCAGTGGCTGGGCGATCTGCGAACCGCCTTTCAGTTACCGATCCGGCACCTTTCGACGTATGCGTTGACATACGAGAAAGGGACTCAATTTTGGACGCGGCGTGCCAAGCAAGAACTGCACAATGCCGACGAAGCGGTCGAGCTGGAGATGTATCAGCAAGCGCGCAGCTTGGCCGCGGACGCCGGTTTGCCGCAGTACGAAATTTCCAGCTTTGCCGCTCCTGCAGCGCGTTGCCGTCATAATCTGCATTACTGGGAAGGCCGCGGCTGGCATGCGTTTGGTCCCGGAGCCGCTGGCTTCGTTGACGGTTGTCGAGCCACCAATCATCGCAGCCCCACGCAGTACATCCGCCGTTGTCTGCAAGGCGATTCGCCGGTCGCCGAACGAGAGCCGATTACGGCCGTCCAGTGGGCGAGTGAACGAGCCGCATTCGGTGTGCGTAGGATCGATGGAGTCGACTTAAATACGATCCAGATGGAAACGGGCGTCGACGTGGAACAACTTCGTCGCGACAAGATTGCGGAGTGCCTGCAGTGGGAATTGGTGACGCTCACGCGGGGGCGATTGCGATTAACCGAAAAAGGAATTCCGCTAGCCGACACGGTTTCCTCCGCTTTGCTGTAGAATAGAGAGCTTTGGCCCGCCACGAACGACGGTCTACAATTGGCGGGGAGGCGTTTCGGTGACGCCGGCGGTTCGATGGAAAATGAGGAATACGATGCGGAATCAGATGGCTAGAAGGGCTCCCCAAGCTGCCGCTGCGGGGCGAGTTGCGAGTACGGGACGCGTTGCAGGCTGGGGGACAACGCGACAAGCCTGGACGATCTTTTGGGCGTGGGTGATCTTGTTCGCTTCGGCAACGATCGCCGTGGCTCAGCCCGCGGCGACCAAACCGGGTGCCAAAAAAGAGGAACCTCCGTTCGAGGTCGTCAGCATCGAAACGCGCGACGGCGTCCGGCTCCGAGCTGCATTCTTCCCCTCCGATAAAGGGAAGGATGCGGTGCCGGTACTGATCCTCCACGAATGGGGCGGCCAAGCGAGCCCCTACCTGCCGCTCGGTCTGGCACTCAACAAAGCGGGCTGTGCGGTGCTGATTCCCGACCTTCGTGGTCACGGTGGCAGTAACAGCTACACCACGCCGACCGGCGAATCCAAAGAATTTGATCAAGCGCGAATGGGACCGGTTGATGTCAAGAACATCCTCACCAAAGACATCGAATCGTGCAAAGCGTTTCTGAAAGACAAGAATGACCAGGAAAAACTGAACCTCAATGCACTGACGCTGCTCGGCGTTCGAGAAGGATGCGTGCTGGCCATGGAATGGGCGGTCACCGACTGGAACTTCCCCAGCATCGGCAGCAAGAAGCAGGGACAAGATGTCAAAGCGATGGTGCTCGTTTCGCCCGAACTGATCCACAAAGGTTTCCGCGTCGAAAAGGCCTTCCGTGATCGCTTTGTCTGGCAACTGCCGACGCTGATCATCGCTGGCAAAGGTTCCGCCGAAGCCGACCATGCGGAAACAATCCACAAACGCCTGCTGACGCTGAAAAAACGTGCCACACGTGGCGAACCAAAGGGGCTCAGCCTGCTCATGTCCAACGCCAAGTTGAGCGGTGTCGGGCTGGTGAAGGCCGATCCCTCGGTTTCCAAAGCGATCGTCGATTTTGTCCAATCCGAAGTCACTGCCAACATCCTGCAGCATCGCTGGATTCAACGCGAAGACTGATGCCTCGGCGTCGCATTGCTGGCGGCCCCGGTTCGCTCCGCCGGCTCCGCTTGTTGATCCATCGTCGACAACCGATCGGCACGGCGCGCGAGCGGATGAGACCGGCCCACTAAGTTGCTTGTGCCGACTGCGATTATCGACACAATAGACTTCCCGTAAGTTTCTCTGCGGATCACGACGATCCGCGTTGCACCTGAAATGGGAGTTGAACGTGTCTGTGCGCACACTGCTATGGATCGTTTTGTTGGCGACATCGCCAATGCCAGTGTTAACCGCCCAGGAAACGGCGGAAAACGTGACGACGCCATCGGACCAGACTGCCATCACCGAAGATGCGGAAGCGGCCGGAACCCAGGCGCCTAGCAAGCCCGTTACCGCTCAAGATCCCTTCATCCCCATCGACCAATTGAGCGTCATGGTCAAGCCGCTGACCAAGGCGGAACTCCAAGTCGAAGCCGACGCCTGGTTTGGACTGCTACGCAATAAAGCCAAGCAAATCGCAATCATGCGACTCGGGGTGAAGAAAACCAACGAAGCGATGAGTGCCGAAGATAACGCGGCGGCCGAGGCCTCGCTGGAGGTGGCGACCTCGGCCAAAGAAATGGCGGAATCGGTTCCTGACACCGTGCCACCAGAAGAAGCAGCAACCGAAGAACCAGCAACCGAAGAAGCAGCGGTTGAAGAAGCAGCGGTTGAAGAAACAGCGGTTGAAGAGGCTTCCGCACCGATGGAGATGCCCGCTGCGAAGAAAAATCCCGCTGTGGCAACCCCGACACCGGTCGATTCGGGCACGGTCGATTCGGGCACGGTCGATTCGGGCACGGTCGATTC
>CAYZHQ010000011.1:0-19650 GCA_964477385.1 uncultured Pirellulaceae bacterium | reverse complement strand
GTCGATTCGGGCACGGTCGATTCGGGCACGGTCGATTCGGGCACGGTCGATTCGGCGGTGGAGGTCAAGGATCAGCTACTGATCGATGTCACAAAGCTGCAGGATGAGCGAACCGCAATCGCTGATCGGTTGGAAGTGGTGCTCGATTCGCTGGAGCTGAAAGGAGGCGAAGTCGATGAGTACCGGCAGTATGCGTTAGCTGTTTCAGGCATCGACCTCGACACCACGGACCTGAGCGCCACGTGGGCTGCGGTAGTCGGTTGGCTGTATGCGAAAGAGGGTGGCCAGCGTTGGGCAATGAACCTGGCCAAGTTTCTAACCATCATGCTGATCACGCTGCTTGCCGCTCGGCTGATCGCGGCGATCGTCAATTGGTTGTTTGAACGCAAGGTACGCATGACGCAACTAGCTGAAAATCTGATCTCGCGAACGGTCAAAAACGTGGTGCTGGTGATCGGCTTTGCCGTCGCCCTGACGGCCCTGGAAATCGACATCACGCCAATCCTGGCCGCGATCGGAGCAACAGGCCTGGTCGTCGGTTTGGCGCTGCAAGGGACGCTCAGCAATTTCGCCAGTGGCTTGATGATTCTGATCAACCGGCCGTTTGATGTTGGCAACGTCGTCACTGCGGGAGGCATCACCGGCGTGATCAATGAAATGAACCTCGTTTCGACCACTTTCCGCACCTTTGACAATCAAACGATCCACGTTCCCAACAACGAAATTTGGAACAACGTGATCACCAACATCACCGCCAATGACACCCGCCGTGTCGATTTGGAATTTGGCATTGGATACAACGACGATTTTGAACAAGCCGAACAGATCATCCGCGATGTGGTCGTCGCCCATCCACTCGTATTGACCGACCCCAAACCGGAGGTGGTGACCCATCTGCTGGGTGATTCGTCGGTTGGAATCGCCTGTCGCCCTTGGTCGAAAACGAGCGACTGGTGGCAGGTGAAGACCGAACTGACGCGCTCGGTCAAACGTGAATTTGACCGAGCGGGAATCTCGATTCCTTATCCGCAACAAGACATTCACGTCTACCATGCCAATGGCGAACAGGGCAAGTTTCTGGAATCGTCTTCCTAGGGTGGCAGGATTCATCCGGTAAAGGAGCCGACTTGGCGATAGCCGCGATTCCTGCATTCAACCGGGGTATCGCCCAAACGGCTAAGTCGAGTTCTGTGGGATGATTCCTACAAACCCGCCTAGGGTGGCGAGCGGGCCGGGAGCGTGACCGGAAACTAAGCCAATACAGCGCGAAGTGCGAGCGAGTGAACACGAACAGGCCGCAGTCCGCTACGATGCGTGCCGTTTGCGGCGTTGGTTCTTATTCGACGAGTTGTGATTTTTAGGATGTGTTTAAACACTTGCTGTACTGCGATGGGATCCATCAGTGGGCTTCTCGACCCCTCGGCGTGGTGGACGTTGGGACAAGAGACGGCGACCCAGAGCAGCCTCTTTGACATTATCTTCAGCGGTGGGTGGATTGGCTTAACCATCCTGCTGCTGCTCTTTGCACTCAGTGTCTCGGCGGCTTACTTGGTTTTTGACCAAGTCATGACGCTGCGACGCGGCGAAATTTTGCCCCAGACGCTGGCTGATACGGTTCGGCAAGCCCTGTTGACCGGTCGAGTCGCCGATGCCGACGCGGCTTGTCGACGCGAACCGAGCGTGCTCAGCTTTGCGCTGCTGAGCGGGCTGGCGGAGATCGACTTCGGCTGGCGAGAAGTCGAAAAAGCGGTCGAAGATGGCTTGGCCGACCAATCGGCCCGCCTGATGCGTCGTATCGAATACCTGTCGGTGATCGGCAACATTGCCCCGATGGTGGGACTGCTGGGTACCGTGACAGGGATGATTTTCGCGTTTCAGCAAGTCGCCGGATCGCAGGGTGCCGCCGGTGCGGGCGATCTGGCCGAAGGTATTTATCAGGCGCTCGTCACGACGGTCGGTGGGCTGGTTGTCGCGATTCCGTCACTGGCAGCCTACGCGGTGTTTCGAAATCGTGTCGATACGCTGATTGCCGAAGCCGCTTATCAGGCTCAGCATGCCCTCGCGCCGGTCAAGCGCCGACCGCAGAGTCGTCCGGCGAAGCCGGCATCGGCGGCGCGACCGGCCGGCCCGCAATCGCCGGCAGTCGATCCAAGTTCGTTGGAACGCCCCAAACGCGAGTCGCCCAACCCCCAGTCTCATCCGACTAGGTCTCAACCGCCCACACGAGACGCCTCCAAGCCGGCACGTCCTAAACCGGAGCCGCCACCGCCACCGCGACAAACGCCTTAAACCAACGCAGTGACCGGACGCCGATTCAACGGGGACCTTATTTCGTATAGCAGACGCGATAGACCGGAATCGCATGCTGCCGACTGCGACGCTCGAAGTGCGTGCGGTAGTCCAAATCGTGCTCGGCTTTGGCCGCTTCCTCGGGAATCGGCGGCCCCAGTTCCGGAGCCACCACCGCGATCAGCTCGATGGTCGATTCAAAATAGTCCAGCACGTCGGTCCAAAAGTGGAACCGCCCACCGGCTTGTAAACAGCGAGAAAAATTACGAATCGAGGTTTCGTTCAGCACCCGCCGCGACTTATGCCGTGCCTTCCACCAGGGATCGGGAAAATAGACATGCACGCCTGCCAAAGAAGCGGTCGGCACGCGGTCTTTAAACAGCGGTTCGGCGTTGCCGGGAACCATCAGCGCGTTCTTCCGTGCCCCGCTAGCCAGTCGAGCGGCGGCGGAAACGGCATACTTTCTAGCGATTTCGATCCCCAGAAAATTCGTTTCGGGCTGGTCACCCGACACCGTTTGCATGAACAGCCCCTTGCCCGAGCCAACTTCGATTTCCAGCGGTTGGTCGTTGCCAAATAGCGTCTGACTGGTCAATTGGGAAGGCAGATCGTCTACCTCGCGGAGTACCGATTGCAGGTTCACTTTGGCTTGAAGAGCACGGATAGAGCGGCGTGGCATGGTCGATAAAAACAGTTCGGCGGGCGGCGGGTTGGCCGGGTAACGATTCGGCTTGCGGAGTCTACAATACAGCGGCCTGTTTGCAAACAAACGTGCCGTTTCCCGGCGCGCGATCCCAGTACGAAGGATAGACAACGATGGAGCCCGATTTTGGCGGCTTACGAATTGCGGCGATGGAAAGCCGCCGCGCCAGTGATATGGCTCGCTTGATTGAAAAATACAACGGCTTGGCCTACGTCAGCCCGTCGATGCGAGAAGTGCCGATCGAACCCAACCGTCCGGCGATCGATTTTGCTTACCGCATCCTGACCGGCGAAATCACCTATTTGATTTTCATGACCGGCGTCGGCTTTCGTCAGTTCCTGAAGGCGACCGAACGCCACATCGAAACACAGCGACTGCTCGATTCTTTGTCCGACATCACCACCGTCTGCCGCGGCCCGAAACCGGTTGCGGCGATGCGTGAGTTCGGATTAAAGCCGACGCATCGTGTGGCCGAACCCAATACTTGGCGGGAACTGCTGCAATTGGTCGATACGGTGGCTCCGGTCCAAAACCAAACCGTGGGACTGCAAGAATACGGCGTCAGCAACACCAGCCTGGTCGCGGGACTGGAAGCTCGCGGCGGCCGTGTAACAACGCTCAAGGTGTACGGCTGGGATTACCCCGAAGACACTGCGGCGCTCGAGCAGAACGTGCGGGCGATCAGTGAGGGTGCGCGCGACGTACTGCTGCTGACCAGCGGCCATCAGGTCGTCAATATGTTACGCATGGCCGATCAATTACAACTCACCGATCGTTTGCGGGCGCAGCTAAAACGGATGGTCGTTGCCTCCATCGGACCGACCACGACCGATATGTTAAGCGAATGCGAATTGACCGCCGATTTCGAACCTGAACATCCCAAAATGGGGCACTTGGTGGTCGAAGCCGCCAAACGCTGCAGTGCCCTGGCTCAAAACAAGCGAGTAACCATCGTGACCGATCCTGAAAGCGGCGAAAGCCGCCCCCATGCCAGCCAAGACAGCCTCTTCATGCGGGCGTGCCGCGGCGAAACGACGGCGCGAACTCCGATCTGGTTGATGCGGCAAGCAGGCCGGTACATGGAGGAATACCGCGAAGTCCGCGCTCGGCAGTCCTTCCTGGAACTCTGCAAGAAACCGGAACTGTGCAGCGAAGTGATGTGCACTGCCGTGGCCAGGCTGGGGGTCGATGCGGCGATTATCTTTTCCGACCTGCTGCCAATTCTCGAACCGATGGGATTCGATCTCGAGTTCGTCAAAGGCGACGGCCCGGTGATTCATAACCCTGTCAGGGATGCCAGCGAAATCGATCGGGTTCGCGAAGTCGAAGATGTCGGCTCGCTCGACTTTGTCTTCGAAACGGTCCGTCAAACGCGAGCGGACCTGCCGGCGGAGTTGCCCTTGATCGGGTTTGCAGGCTCGCCGTTCACGTTGGCCAGCTATGCCATCGAAGGAGGCGGGAGCCGCCAATACCTCTATACCAAAAAGATGATGTATCGCGATCCAGGAGCCTGGAACGCGTTGATGGAACGTTTGGCTCGGTCGGTTGTGCGTTATCTGAATGCTCAGATCGCCGCGGGAGCGCAGTGCGTGCAACTGTTCGACAGTTGGGCCGGTTGCCTCGGTCCGGCGGAGTATGCCGAATTTGTCTTGCCACACATGAAACGCATTTTCGAAGGCATCACTCCGGGCGTGCCGGTGATCAATTTTGCGACCGGCAACCCGGAACTGCTGCCGTTGTTGCGCGGGGATCGTCGCACCGTCGTCGGAGTCGATTGGCGGATTCCGCTCGATGTCGCTTGGCATCGGATCGGACACGACCGGCCGGTGCAAGGCAATCTCGACCCGGCAGTGCTGATGGGGTCGCAGGATCAGATTCGCAAGCGTGCCGCCGAAGTCCTGCGTCAGGCCGACGGTCGACCGGGCCATATTTTCAATCTGGGCCATGGTGTCTTGCAACACACCCCGGTCGAAAACGTGATCGCGCTGGTCGACTATGTCAAAGCGGTCGGTGGTTAGGGGCCGCCTGGGTGCGGGCAAGCCCACGCACCCCAGCCATTTGCGCGTGCGGAGTCAAACCCCGCCACGGTCGCGCAGCCATCCGGAGGTGGCCGCACATAAGTGATTACGTGCGACCACCCTGTTCCGGTTGCCGAACCGTTCTATCTGCCCCGAAAGAACTTCGGCCCCTCTGAATCGGGAGGCTCGTTAACCGATGACGATGGAGCGCTGACTGCGGGCCATCGACGCGCGTCATGATCTGGTCCAGGATGACGTACTGGCCCATCTTTAGTGTCACATTCGGAGTCGCGTCGGCGCCGAATACCCGTAGGATTTCGGAACGCTCCAGCTCCACCAAACGCTTCGAGATCCCTAACTCCTGAGCAATCGCTTTGGACGGCTTGCCAGCCACAACGCAGTGCAGCACGTCGATTTGCCGTGACGTCAAACTCTGCAGTGCCGAGCGGACTTCGAGATGCAAAGCAGACAGCCGCATCTGCTGCTCGTCGCGGGCGACCGCTTGCTGGACGTACTCGTGGAACGTGTTGACTGGAATCGGTTTTGTCAGGACCGTCAGCGCCCCTTGCTCCATCAGCCAGACCGCCAGGGTCACGCTGGGATTCTCCGCGCAAACGATTGCTGGAAGCGTCCGCCCCGTAGGCTGGACGTTGCCCGGCCCAGGCATCGCTGCTAACGGACTGGCGGACTCCCGGCCGTCATTCCAGTCGACGACTAAACAGGAGGGTGACGTCGGCAGGTTCACCAGCGGCAGATCCTCGCCCCGATTTACCTGCACACACACCATTCCCTTTCTACTCGCGGTCTGCCGACACAACTGATGAAGAGGCTCGTCCGCTCCCGCAAAGTAAAGATAACTGTGGAAATCTGTTTCCACCGACATAGCCGCAGCCCTGAATATTCAGCCGATACGTTCCTCCGCACCCGTGGTCACGTTCCACGAACTCTTGACAACTGGATAGCCGAACGACCGGGCTGCAAATTACACCAAACCGCACGGAATTTGCATAAACCCCTTCAAGAGCGTAAAAAGTTGCATTCCTGGCTCGAAAGGGGTAGGTTCTGAGCTACCTGCAGGGATTCCCCATGTCGCACCCTACCCGCCTAAGCCTGATTGAATCGCTGCAGGCGTCGTCCAACGACGAAGCCTGGGAGCTGTTCGCGGAGATCTATGATGGGGTAATTCTGGGGTGGCTGTCACGTCAGGGGGTGCAATCCAACGATGCGGCTGACATTCGGCAGGAGGTGATGGCGACAGTTCTACAAGAAATTGCTAATTTTGAGCACAGCGGTCGTGTGGGGGCTTTTCGCAGTTGGTTGCGACGCATCACGGCCCATCGAATGCATCGTTTGTGGGAAAAAAAATCGACCCGACAACGACGGCTCAGTTCGGTCAACTTGTCCGAGATCGCAGACCAAATGGCCGATGACAACAGCCGCATGAGCATGATCTGGGCACAGCAGCACGATGCGTTTGTGCTTTCGGGGCTCCTAAAAACGGTCGGCCCCCGCTTCGCACCGCAAAGCCTGGAGGCGTTTCGTCGGTTGGCGATCGAACAAGAATCGGCCGAATCGGTAGCTCACGACCTAGGCATGACGCTGGGCGCGGTACGTGTGGCTCAGCATCGCGTGTTGAAAGCCCTCAAAGCTTCGGCACGTGAATTGGTGGATTAAATAGACGGGGTGGTTTGCTTTGCTCAGCGACAATTTTCACATCTCCGAATGGATGCTCTCCGCTTGGCTGGGAGATAGATTGTCCGATACTCAATCGCTGCAAGTGGAACTGCACCTGGAACGTTGCGACGCCTGTGCTCGTAAGTTGGATGACTATCCGGTCGGCTCCAAGTCCCTGCACGACTTGCTCCATGCCCCGCACCGCCCCCATGCAGCCTCCGGTCCGTTGGCCGACCAGGCCGCAGTGCAGTCACTGTCGGCAGGCCCCAGACAGGGCGTCGATGCTGCTGGTTCGCCGCCCAGCGACCAACGTTGGCAGCGCGAGCGGTTGTTGGCCAAGGGAGGAATCGGTGAGATTTGGATCGCTCGCGATCAATTATTCGATCGTCCCGTGGCGCTGAAGTGTCTGCGTCCAGAAACCGCGGACCTGCCGTCGGTTCAGCGACGCTTCTTGCTCGAAGCTCACATCACGGCCGAACTGAATCACCCCGGCACGCCCTACGTGCTGGATGTTCACAATGCAGGTAGTGACAGCTACTACGTGATGTCGCTGGTGGAAGGGCAGACACTGACGATGTTAATCAATCGCTTTCATCGCGTTCGAATCAGCGACCCAGAGCAATCCCGGGCTCAGTTGATTGTGCTGCTGAATGCGTTTATCTCCGTCGCACAGACCATCGCGTTCGCACATCTCCGCGGCGTGATTCATCGCGACATCAAGAGCGAGAACGTGGTCATCGGAGACTACGGCCAAGTGACGGTCATCGACTGGGGACTTGCCAAGCGGCTCCACCTGCAAGGTAATCCGCGGGCAACCGACCCATTCGGCTCGCCGACCGACAACGACACAGCGGCTGTGCGCAAACCCCACTCCTCGCCAATGCATCATACGCACGCGGGCATGCGATTGGGCACGCCCGCCTTTATGGCGCCCGAACAAGTCCGCTGCGACAACGCGAGTCTCGATCATCGTACCGATGTCTACGGACTTGCGGCGATGCTGTACGAAATCGTGACCGGCCGTCCACCCTTCGTCGGCTTGACCAACAACGACGTTTTCGCAGCCGTGCTAACCCAACCGCCGCCGCGATTCGCTCGGCTGGGGATTAACTCCTTGGATAAACTCGAAGCGATCTGCTTCCGAGGGCTCAGCAAAAACCCCCAAGACCGCCAGCGATCGGCCGGCAGTTTAGCAACGGCGATTCAACAGTGGATTGTCGGAGAAGCTGATCTCAAGTCGGCGGAGAAGATGGGCCGGAGCTTCTTCTCCGGTACGGCCGAAATGTTAGCCATCGTTAATCGCAAAGCAGAACTGGTGTGGGCCAATCCTGCCTGCGCCAAAGTGCTCGGTTGGTCACAGGAAGAATTGCAGCACAAGACGCGAGAAGAAATGCTGCACCCTGATGACCAAGTGATGGTGGAGAAGGCACTGCGGCGCGTCTACGCCGGACAGGCAATCGAGGCCTTCGAGCCTCGGATGCTGTGCAAAGACGGCAGCTATCGCTGGATCTCGTGGACCTCGGTGCCGGCGGTCAATGATTCGCTTTACTATTTCATCGGTCGCGATGTCGACCAACGGCGACGCCGCGAACGTCGCTTCGCCAGCATCCTCGATGCGACGCCCGATGGTGTGGTCGTCGTTTCTTCGGATCGCAAAATTCAGTACGTCAACCGACAGATGCTCGACCTGTTTGGCTATGAAGAAGTGGACCTGATCGGCCAACCGCTCGAGACGCTGATTCCCAGACGATTTCACCAGTCCCATCCGGGCCACTTTACCGATTACCTGCGGCGGCCGGCTGAGCAACGGGATTTGATAAATCTGAGCCTCGTCGGACGCCACCACGATGGTACCGAACTGCCCGTGTTCATCAGCTTGCGATCGATGAAAACCGACGCCGGCCCGCATTTCACCGCCGTCGTTCGCCCTAATCTTCAACCAGATTGAACCGCATCCGACCGACATGGAAACGCTACCCGGCAACGGCCAAACGCCACCGCCGCGTTTCAGGACATCAGCCATTAGGGCATTTACGCGTAACGGACTTCGCCGGTTCCAGCGACCACCTGACCAATCGGACGGCAGTCGTATCCCGCTGCGGTGACTTGGTCGCAAACGCTGGCCGCGTAATAGGAACTCACCACCAGCACTAAACCAATTCCCATGTTGAACACACGTTCCATCTCCGCTGGTTCGACATTGCCTAATTGCCGCAACCATTCAAACACCGGGGGAGTCTGCCAAGCCGACGCGTCGACCACGGCATCGGCTGTCGCGGGCATGATGCGCGCCAGATTTTCCGCCAAACCACCACCGGTAATATGAGCGATCCCGTGCAGCACCTGCTTCACGCGATAATGACTTTGCACCGCTCGCAGGGCTGAAACATAAATCCGCGTTGGCTGGAGTGTGGCGTCGGCAATCGTCACGCCACCAAGCTCGGCCGGCGTATCCTCCCACCCCAAGCCAGCCTCTTTGATGATTTTCCGTACCAAGCTAAAGCCGTTGGAATGCAGGCCACTGCTCGACACTCCCAGCACCGTATCGCCAGGCGTAATCTGGCGACCATCGATCAGGCGACTCTGTTCCACTACGCCCACGGCAAAGCCCGCGAGGTCGTAATCGTCGGTCCCATACATGTCGGGCATGATGGCGGTCTCTCCACCAAGCAGCGCACTGTCGGCTTGCAAGCAACCATCGCTAATGCCGCGCACAATTTGCTCCAAACGATCTGGATCGTCGCGCCCCATCGCAACGTAATCCAAGAAAAATAACGGCTCGGCACCGGTGCACAACAAGTCGTTGACGCACATGGCAACCAAATCGATCCCCACGGTGGCATGACGCCCCGTCTCCTGAGCGATCTTCAATTTCGTCCCCACGCCGTCAGTTCCGCTGACCAATATCGGCTGGCGGTAGTTCCGGGCGAACAACTGACCTTGGAAGTCCAGCCGAAACAGGCCGGCGAAGCCGCCGTCACTACTGATCACCCGAGGACTGAAGGTGCGGTGCATCAACGCTGGCAGTCGCCCCATCGATTGAGCGTAGACATCAAGATCAACGCCCGCGTCTTTGTAAGTGGCTGCCATTGCGTTTTGGAGATTCGGGGAGTGGTCAAGTTAGGGAAAGGAGTCCGGGGACGTATTATGCCAGCCGCTCGCCTCGCGTTTAAGGTGGCCAAACAACACGAAACGAACCGATTCCGTCGCCGATCCCCGGCCACCTGGTAAATCCGCTAGAGCGATGCTAATGGCCGGAAAATCCGCTTTAAGCAGCAACCATGTTGATTTTAGTGCTTTTCAGGTCGGGCAGCGCAAAACAGACGCTAGACTTGGAACGTTACTTCCACAGAGACCTGCCGGATGATTCCGGGCTCACAGAGTCTCCAGTCGGCACACCTTCGGTTATCCAAAAGGCGGACTTCTTTCGTCAACTTGAGCCAAACGGCAATTCGTGCACGCGGAACAGCGAATTTTGACAGCAAACGCCAGTCATTTTTCGACTGTGTCAGCGGCGCGGGTAGGGTTTCCTATCTCCCATTGTCACGCTCACGTGAAAGCGAAAGAAGGACCTGCCTACATGCTAATGCGTCACCCGCATCCCGAGCTGCAGTTTGCATATCAAGCACCATACGGATCGATGGTGCAGAAAGACGGTGTTCAATTCTCTGTCTTCAGTCGCTCCGCAACCGCAATGCGATTGCTGCTCTATAACCGCGTCACCGACCGCGAACCGTCCGAAATCATCGAATTCGATCGCGACACCGATCGTTGGGGTGATGTGTGGAGCCTCCAGGTTCCAGGACTAAGCCACGGTCAGCTATACCATTTCCAAGCCAGTGGCCCGTGGGATCCCGATCACGGCCAACGCTTCGATTCCGCCGCTCGGCTGATCGATCCCTACGCTCAAGCACTCGCCGGCACGTTTCAGAAGAGCTCCGACGGGGTGGTACGGCCACCCAAGTGTGTTGTCATCGATGAAACTTTCGACTGGGAAGGCGACCGGCACGTGCGACGGCCGCTCGACGAGTCGGTGATTTACGAAATGCATGTCCGTGGCTTCACCAAAAGCCGCACTGCAAAGGTCGATGCCGGCGGTAGCTACTTAGGTGTGATCGAAAAGATTCCGTACCTCCAGTCGCTGGGGATTACGGCGGTCGAACTGATGCCGATCCACGAGTTTCCCATCATGGACCCGCAAGGGCATAAGCCCGCGCGGCCCAACTACTGGGGCTATGACTCGATGGCGTTCTTCTCGCCACATCGTGGATTCGCCAAAGACCACACGCCGGGGGCGCAGGTCCGCGAATTCAAGGAAATGGTCAAGGCACTGCACGCTGCGGGCATCGAAGTGATCCTCGATGTCGTGTTCAATCATACGTGTGAAGGCAATGAGCACGGTCCGACGCTGTCCTTCAAAGGGCTCGAGAATCGCATCTACTACATCCTGGAAGATGGCGGTCGGCACTACGCCAACTACAGCGGCTGTGGAAACACGGTCAACGGAAACCATCCGGTGGTTCGCGAGATGATTTTCCATTGCCTGCGACACTGGGTGCATAACTATCACATCGATGGCTTCCGCTTCGATTTGGCGAGCATCCTCAGCCGTGACCAAACGGGGAACTTGGTCCCCAATCCGCCAATGGTCGAGCTGATCGCGGAAGACCCAATGTTGGCCGATACCAAGATCATCGCCGAAGCGTGGGACGCCGCCGGTGCCTATCAAGTCGGCTCGTTCGGATCAGGACACCGCTGGGCCGAATGGAACGGACGCTATCGAGACGACGTGCGGCGCTTCTGGCGTGGGGATTCCGGTACGCTCGGTGCCCTCGCGACGCGACTCGCCGGTAGCAGCGATCTGTATGAACACAGCGGCCGCGCGCCGGCCAGCAGCATCAATTTTGTCACCAGCCATGACGGTTTCTCCTTGAATGACTTGGTCATGTACAAGGAGAAACACAATCTGGCCAACGGCGAAGAAGGACGCGACGGAGACAACAACAATTGCAGCGATAACTACGGCATCGAAGGCCCGACGCGCCGTAAGGGAATCCGCGAAGTTCGCGATCGACAGATCAAGAACATGATGGCGACGCTCGTGCTCAGCCAAGGCACGCCGATGATCGTCAGCGGAGACGAAGTTCGCCGCACGCAAAAAGGGAATAACAATGCCTACTGCCAAGACAACGAAATCAGTTGGTTCGATTGGCGGTTGGTGGAAAAGAACGCCGAAATGCTGCGGTTCACCAAGGCGTTGATTCACTTTCGGTTGGCACAACCCACCGTGCGGCGTCAGTCCTTCCTGACCGGCCAGCCGACCGAAGGTCGCCTGATTCCCGATGTGTCGTGGTACGCACCGAGTGGCAAGCCACTCGACTGGGGACAGCACGAACTGGCGATGGTCGCCTACTTGGCTGCACCCACACGCGCCGAGGATCCCGAAGGTCTCGGACGCGACGTGCTGCTGTTGTTCAACTCCACCGGCCAACCTCGCGAATTCAACTTGCCCGATGTCGGGCGAGGGATGAGCTGGAATTTGTTTCTCGATACGGCCGCGCCGAAGCCCGCGGACATCTTCCCCGAACTCGATGGCCCCATGCCGCCGAGCAATCGGATCGTGGAGATGCCGCACCACTCGATGCGGGTCTATGTCAGCGAAACGGTGAACTCGTAACCTCTGCGGATACGATCCAAAATGACTCCTCGACAATCGCCAGCCCCCGCGAACCGCCGTGTCTCGCTGGGGCTGGTGGCCGTTCAGGTCTTCACCTCCGCGGCCCTGGTGCTCACCAGTCGCCCCACGCTGCATGCCCGCTGGCAACTGGCGTTGATCGTCGCCGGTGTGGTCCTGGCCCTCTGGGCAGTCTTCGCGATCGGGCCGTGGCGCGTGTCGGTGATGCCCGAAGTGAACCAGCGAACTCAGTTGGTTACCTCCGGCCCCTACCGCTGGATCCGACATCCGATGTACACAGCGCTGTTGCTGTTTGCCGCCGGTTTTGTCACGCTGCCACTGACTTGGTGGAAGCCGCTCGCATGGCTCGCCTTGCTGAGCGTGCTGGTGCTTAAAGCCCGCATCGAAGAACGGCAATTAGTTGCCAGCTTTCCGCAATACGCCGATTACCAACAACGCTCTTGGCGTTTCGTGCCGTGGTGCTATTAAGCAAGTCATCCGGTTAAATGAGCCGCCTTGGCGATAGCCTGGGCTGTCAAAAATTCCGGGTTGCAGCGATTTGGAATTGCGTAGGATTTGTTCGCTTCAATGGCGAAGCCATGGCAGGTTGTAGCCACGGACGTGAGTCCGTGGTGCCAAGCAGGGTGGAAGCGTAAGTCGCAAAGCGACGGCAGGAATCGCATGCTGTGCCAGGCTATTGCTTCGTGAACGGAAAGCAGCAGGCTTCGCACAACCTGCTACACCGGCCTCCCCATCGCAGCAATCTCCGACGCGGTACTACGGTTTCTTCTGCAGATGCGTTTCCAAGAAGGTGTTCATCGTGGTGCTTTCTTTCGCACCGATATAATGCAGCACGGCGGGAACTTTCACCGCATCCAAACGCTCCTTCAGTAACTGGCCAAATCGCGCGTGATGCACCGTCTCGTTCCAATCGGCCGATTCCGGCAACGGCGCATCGTCGAGCCGCGAAAAGTATTGCAAGAACGTCGGCGGATCGTCTGCCGTGACGTGCGTGATCGGACTGGCCTGTTCAGCCAGTTCGCGTTTGTCGTCTCGCTGTAAATCTTCCAGCCGAGCAATTTGGAAAAAAGGATAAACGGCGGGATGAATGTGGGGCGGACCACCCACGTGTTTCCGAATCCATTGCACGTCCATTGTTGTGGGCCCGGCCACTGGAAGCACACATTGCACGCGCGAGCTGATTCTTTCGATCGGGTCGGTCGCCTGTGGATTGGCCAAATCATCGTGATAGCCAATCCACATACTCATCACCGCTCCGGCCGACGCGCCCATCAACGCCACTCGATCTGGATTGATGTTCCAGTCCTTCGCCCGGCTGCGAACGAACTGCACCACCCGTGTGCCATCGTTCATCTGTGCCGGATACGGAGCCGCATCGGGACTGCCGATCGTAAAGCGATAATTCGCCGACACCACGGTGATCCCGTTAGCAAGAAAAGGTTTCGGGTTCATGCGACGTTTGTCTCCCGCCATCCAACCACCGCCGTGAAAATATATCAACACCGGTGTGGGAGCATCGGACGTTGCTGCATAGACGTCCAACAGGTTGCGGTGATACTGACCGTAACGAACGTCGGCGTGCGACGGTGTATCTGCCACCGCTGATCCCGTCCCCCACAAGACCAACCACAGGCAGGCCGCGTGCGGTAGTCGGATTATCGTTCTCCGGTTCATCGTTTAGTTCCACAGTAAGCGGGATATCAGAGATCGCAGCAGACGTGCCGCCGTCAATAACCAGCAATCGACGTTACTCATCCAAGGCATGCTTGGTCGCAAACGCGGCCACCTTGGCAGCCGACAGCAATGGTTGCAGCGTCATGCGAAACGTCACCGAAGCACCGGCGTCCAACGACACGACTCGCCCCGCTGCGGTCTCTTCGGCTCGCGTATTCGGCAAATTCGTGGCAGGTTCCAAACCGACAACGTAACCATCGGGCAACGCGCCGGTATTCTTCCAAACGACCAGATGCGGCAAGGTGTCGGTCTGGTAGGTAATTCCAAACCCCAAATCGCCGCTGGGGCCTTGCAGCATCGCGGCGGAACGGTGTTCGGCGTCGCTGCGTGGGGTCACAAAATAAACCCGCTCGGCATAACCACTTGTCGGGGCACCGATCTCGTTCCAATGCCCTCGCTCACTCTCTGATCGTTCATCTTTGCCACGCACCTCCTCGCTGGCAACACGCACTCGGTCACCGGCTGCCAATAAAGGCGTGCCCAGATTGATGTGGTACAGCATTTGGGCTGTCGCGGGTTGGGAAAGCCCATTGGTTACGCGGTCTTCGATCTCGATTAACGTTCGATTCGCCGTCAACGTCAGACGACTGCGCAACTGCAGACGTTTAAAGAACAGCTTCGACTCGGTGACCGTTCCCTCCAGCGTCAGTTTCTCGCTCGCACTGTCAAAGGTGACACTTAGGTCACTCGCCGGCAAGTTCGCCACTCGACCGTGCAGTGGGTATTCCAGGCGTCCCGCTGCATCGTGCTGCGGTGCACCGTTGCTTTCCAAGCCACAGCGCACCAACAATTCGTCAAAACCTTCCAACCAACCCAGCCCACTGGGATCAAACACCGGGACCAACGCAGGATGGACCGGCCCGGCCACAGGAGACCGCCAACCAAACATCTGTCCGCCTGCTTCGATGCGCCAGATGCCCATCCCCCGAGTCGGCAGCACCAACAAACGCACAGCGCCTGTATCAAGCAAAATCACTTCCACGCCGGCCGCCAGCCCGTGCTTGAAGTGCCCGCGTAACACGCGCATCGTCCCGTGCTCGGAATGGTATTCGCTGGGCCCTAAACTCGGCTCCGTCTCCCACGTGACTCGGTGCCGAATCAGTGACTCAAAATCCTCTTCCATTTCCATACTGCCGCCGCGTCAGAAGGGTGTGATAATGGGGCGGGCGCTTCCAGCCAACCGTTTCCCCGAAACCCAGCAGTGTACCCGAATGCTGCCGCAGCACCAATTAGGAACCCCGCGGCAGCTTGTGGATGATCGTCTTGCTCACGGCCGTCTTGCTGGCGTCTAACGATCCGTGTCGACCATCGAGACTTGGTTCCACCACCATCGATCCACCGAAGCGGGACGTGCGGTTTCACTCGGCCGCACCGTCGCCAAGCTGTCGTAGGTCACGACCTCTCCAGAGATCGTTGCGGCCGGCTCTACCATCACTCCTCCGCTGGCCACAATCATATGGTGCCGCTTGCCACGGTGTGTCACTGAATGCATGACGGCAATCGAATCGACCGCCCGCGGTGCCTGCCATCCCATCAACGCGGTTCCAATCGAACCTTCGCTAAGCGGCCCAAAAACTTGTTCAAACGCTGTCGCCGGCATGTGCTGACGCATCAATTCAGCAACGCCTGCGGCAAGGTATAGGCTCTCTAGCGAGCGATAAATCGGATAAGCATTGGCGATCGCATCAAAGTCTTTGTTGAACGCCTTCGTGAACCGAATCGAACGGCTATCCATTTTCGCAACTTGGCGATTTCCTGCCGCATCGGGACGCTGGTCTTCGCTGGCGAGTTTCAGTGGCCGTCCGCTCAACTGAAACGTTTGGCGAGCCGCATCCGCACGAATCGAAATCGGTGCGGCGGTGAACCACAGACGCAGCAACTGCCCGTTCGGCGGCCCATCGGCTATGTGTTGCGTCACAACATCCAAGTAATTGGGGACTCCTTGTGGCATCGGCTGTTGCCCAAGGGCCAACTGTTTCATGTGGCGATCCGCCTCGACTAACATCCATCCCAACGGGCTGTCGCCACTTGTTCCAAAGACTGTTACCGACTGCCGTCCCAAAGCAGTCTGCATCGCCGCGGCCGCATCATGGAGCGGCACCGTTTTCTGTTGAATCTGTTTCGCGACCACCAATCCGTTCGCGATGCCTTCGTTAGTCGGATCAATCGTGCAACCAAAGGGCCGAAGATCCCGCACCGAATCGATCACCGCCATTAACAGCGGCAACTGCAACACCGCGGCACCGGTTTGACGATCACGTGGCCAACCGGTCGATGTGTCAATCCCGCCCACCGGTCCGGCCAATACCACATCTCCGTGACGCTCGTCGATCATCACATACTCGATGCGACTCAAACCTCCGAGGTTGTATAGCGATTCGGTTAGCGGCGTCCCGGTGGCTCGCGTCCGCAGCCACTCCTGCGATAAGCGTCGCATCGAAACACAACGCAGCGGCGCGGGTTGCTTCCAGTCATCCAGGGTGGCGATATCCTGGTGCGGTCGCAGCAAGCTTTGGATTTGCTCCAGCGTGTCGCCCGCCGCTTCGAATTCGGACTCACGAATCAAGCCTTCGGCATCGACATAAATCCCGCCGGGATAGGGAAACATCGTGCTCGGGCCGCCCAAGGCGTCCCATGTCTCGGGTGCAATGGTGGTCTGAATCAGTCCCATCAGTTGCGTGAAATCAGCAACGCTGCCTCCGCCTCGCACCCCCGCAATGGCGGCCGACTGTTCCGCGGGGTCAACGATCGAGCCGATCGAACGTGAGGCGTTCAGCACGTCGCCCGATCGAGCTTGCCTGATCGCGATACCAGTCAGGTGATCATCCCGCGCAGGCGCGTCGAGCGGCATCGCAAGGGCTCGTGCCTTGCCAAACTCTCCGGCCTCGACATGGCTCACCCGCGCGTCCGGCTGGGCCTGCGCCACGCCACTGGTTGTCAGCAACAAGCCAAGAATCGCTATCGCCACGCCCCGCAAACTCCGACGCCAACTAACCATGCCGTTCATCACCCGATCTCCCACGTCTGCAAAATCATCCCTGTCTGCCAATTGAAAATTAGCTGAGCCGCTCTTCTATGTTTTGTAGCAGACCCACTGAAAGTCACCAAACTTTTTCTGGCGCTGTCTGGAAAACGCGACGCTGGTGGCTAACGGTAAGCAGGCGGGCTGGAGTCATCGGGCAAATGAGCCGCCTTGGCGATAGCCGCGGTTCCTGAATACAACCAGCGCAATCGACGTGGCGAAGCCCCAACAAGAATTCAAGACGAACGACTCGCCTCATGAGCAGCCCAGGAATTGGGTTCGCTTAATCGCGTTTCGGCACGAAATCCCCGGGCCGTGGTGCCTTGTCTTCCGGCTTCACCGCCGGCGGTTGATTGAGGGCGTACAGCGGCAGGTGACGATAGTAGACTTCCAGACAGTAAATCGACAAGCAGGTCGTATATAAACGTCCCCCCGTACTACCCCAACGCGACCCTTGCGGTGACCAACTGCCCGCCTCTTTGCCGCTCTTTACCTGTGCCCGCGGCAACTGGATTTTCATCCGAGCATTCCACTGGTTCCATGGCCGTCCACCGTAATGATGCAGCACCTGCGTGGCGTAATACCAGTAGTAGAAATTGGCTTCTTCAATGTTGAAGTTGTAATCCGCCACAATCGTCTCGACCGCTTCGACCATTGGCGGATGCGTCTTTTGCCAGCCCAGATATTGACGACACAGCAATCCCTCGGCCGTCATCGTCGGCGTCGGATTGCCGTACTCTTGATAAGCATAGGCGGCACCGTCGTAAGCTTGCACTAAGTCCAGATACTCGTCGACCTTGTACAACACATTCGGATCGACCTTCAAGCCACCCGAGCGAGCGCTTTCCAACGCCATCACGAACCAGCCCGTTACCGAAAGGTCGGAGCCGTTGCCCGGCTCGTACCGCCAACCACCATTGCTGCTCTGAGCTCGTTCGGCATACTGCACCGCCAATTGAGAAGGCTCGCGCAGCCAAGAATCTTGCGTCATCGCGTACAACTCGCTGATGGCGATCGTGCATTGAGCCTGCGCGTAGGCACGCGCATGCCGAACCCGCGTGTTACTGGCAAAGAAACCTTCACGGTTTTGCTCCTTCAGTAACCACTTCGTACCGCGTTCGACTTCTTTGGCGTATTTGCCTGACAGGTGCGTGTTGCCGTCTCCTTGAAATGCCAGCAACGCCATTGCCGTTGCGGCCGCTTTGTTCTCACTCGCCGCACCATCGCTATAAGGACCGACCAAGCTCCATGATCCGTCTCGCCGCTGCTGGGATTTTAACCACGCCAACGCCAAGTCGACCGCTTCGACCGTCGTCGCGTCGCCTCCATAAGCCGCCAACAATGCACTCTTCATCGCTCCGCTGCGACCGGTCACCATCGGCTTGATCGGAATATCGCCATCCATTAGCGGAACATCAAGCGGTACTACCGACTCCACTTCGGGCAGATCGATCGAAGGAATCTCGTCGGGCAGCGGAATGTCGACCGGTTCCTCGACCGGCTGATCATCGAACGACTCGACCATCGAGTCCATCGGATCTTCCATCATCCATTGCGAAATGTCGTCGCTGTCGCTCTCCTCCTCCGCCGGCCCAAGTGTCAACATCACACGGCCAATTCGCTGGCCTGCCGGAGAGGCAATTAAAGCCAATAGCAGCAGAGCGACGAGGTGAATCACCAAGCTGATCAGCCAGGCAGGTGCCTCTCGCAGAGTTTCCTCGACCACGTCCTCTTCGGGTTCCGCCGCATCCTCATTGGCAATGCCCTGCAACTCGCCTTTCCAGCGAACCCCCTTCGCTGCCCCAACGCCGCTCGGCACCGCGCGCCGCGTCACCCCGGCTGTCGTCGCGGCCGTCGGTTTTCGAACCGGAGCCGGACGGGAAGAGGGCGGTGGTGGAGGCGGAACGGAGCTTGTCGTCGACACTCTCGACGCTGCCGGACGCTGTGGACGTGAAGGCACTGGCGGCGGCGTAGGCACGCCTGACCGCTGCAGCCCACCCGTGGACGCATCCAAGTCATGGACTTTGCTATCGGGTTGCGATCCGGCCAAACCGCGGCCTCCGATGGTCATACGGTCGTGAGGAAGAAAAGACGCGGCACGCGTTAGCCGCATCGATTAGTATAGAGGACGAACGCGCGAATTGCGAAATCGGCCTTCCGAAACTGCCAGAAACCGAAGATTTAGAGCAAGTATGGCCGGGTGTTCCCAGCGGTTTCGGCACATTGTGACAGCAGAGCCATCTCGCTTGCAGTCTGCCCGCATAATCGGCAGCCAAGCCCCAAGCACCCCCGCAAAAATAGAAAAGCGAAAACCGACGTCGAAGCGGTTGACAAAAACCGTCGATCCGTCGATAGTTATCCAAGCGTCGCCGAGACATTCTCTCCAAGCCCTCAGCAGCAGAGAGCAATCAAGTGTCCAGCACGCCCACCCACCGCGGGGTGGAGCAGCCCGGTAGCTCGCGAGGCTCATAACCTCGAGGTCGTCAGTTCGAATCTGGCCCCCGCAACTTCTCTG
>CAYZHQ010000010.1:73636-89285 GCA_964477385.1 uncultured Pirellulaceae bacterium | reverse complement strand
GACCAAGAAAAGGTGTCCGGTACCGTTTTCTTGACCAGCATGGTATTGCCGCCTAAGATGAGGCTTTGAAACTTCATTATCCTCTGCTGGAATGCGTTACATGGGGCGTCCCAAACGTGCGGATGCGGCTGGGCATTGCTACCACATGCTTAATCGGTCGAACCTTCGTGCAACCATTTTCGAAAAGGATGCGGACTACGAAGCGTTTGAGAAGATCCTTGACGAGGCATTGGAGCGATTCAAGATAGAGCTTTTTGCGTACTGTTTGATGCCAAATCACTATCACCTTTTGGTTCGCCCAGGTGAAGACAGGGAAATGGGCCGCTTCGGTCACTACATTGGGCTCACTCACACTCAGCGGTATCATGCCCACTACAAGACGACCGGAATGGGGCATTTGTATCAGGGCCGGTTCAAATCGTTCCCCGTCCAAAGCGACGAACACTTCCTGACGGTCGCACGATACGTCGAGCGAAACGCTTATGCTGCGGAGCTATGCTCCCGACCCGAAGACTGGAAATTTGGCAGTTTGCACCACTGGCAGCAGAAGACAAAAGCATTCACGCAGCGGATATCTTCGTGGCCGATCCGTCGGACACCCAATTGGGTTCAGCTCGTCGCAACAGATTTCAGTAAATCGGAGCGAGACCGGCTAGACTGGAGCGCGAAACGCGGAGTCCCCTTTGGGGATGAAACATGGGTGGAACACATTGCCAGAAAGTTCGATTTGGAGTCAACCATGCGCCCCCATGGACGCCCAAGGAAGAAACCGGTCAAAGAATAACTCCCCGAAACCCGGAAACGGTACCGGAAACCTTTTCTTTCCCCACCTTTTCTTTCCCGGACACCCAATTGGGTTCAGCTCGTCGCAACAGATTTCAGTAAATCGGAGCGAGACCGGCTAGACTGGAGCGCGAAACGCGGAGTCCCCTTTGGGGATGAAACATGGGTGGAACACATTGCCAGAAAGTTCGATTTGGAGTCAACCATGCGCCCCCATGGACGCCCAAGGAAGAAACCGGTCAAAGAATAACTCCCCGAAACCGGAAACGGTACCGGAAACCTTTTCTTTCCCCGGAAACGGTACCGGACACCTTTTCTTTCCCGGAAACGGTACCGGACACCTTTTCTTTCCTACCGGACACCTTTTCTTTCCCGATAGTCGCGAAGCGACGCCAGGGGCTTGCCGTTGGCGTTGTCTGCTGAACGTCAAACACCGGCTTGGGTTGGCCGATTCAGCGCTGCCAGATGCGGAGTCCGTAGGGGGGGGCATGCAGCGTTTGTGGGCGGCCACCGGTCAGACGATCGTGGGCTGCGTGCGTGCTGTCTCGTGAGGCGACACCGTGAACGATGTCGACGGACTGCTCCGTGGCGATCTGCCGCCAATGGCCCGCCGGAAGCCTGACGTTCTCAAATCGAGCCACTTCATTGGTCGGGTTCAGCAACACGCAGATCTGCCGGTCGACGACGTAGCCGAGTCGCCGCGTATCGCGCGGCAGGATCCAGCGGTAGTAGTCGTCCGCGACGGCGCTGCCTTGCCGAAAGACCTTGCCCGCTTCGCCTCGCCGCAGGCCGAGCATTCCTTTCCACCACGCCAGCATGCCGGCGAAGTCACAGGCGGTTGCTTCGTCGCCAATCGTCCGCCCGACGTTCTCCCACAGAAACTGATTGGCGATCCGCATGTTGTAGGTGTCTCGTTTGCCATGAAAATGCAGTTCGCCGCCCAATAGCTTACGCTTCGTTTCGGCTAGTCCCGCGGCTCCTTTGCTGCGCATGATTTCGCTACCACCGTGCAGCACGATCGGGCCCAACGAGGTCAGCAGCAGCGTAGCGGCGATCTTGAACAATCCTTCGTCAACACCTAAC
The DNA here is from genome assembly GCA_964477385.1 of uncultured Pirellulaceae bacterium. Classification (GTDB taxonomy): domain Bacteria; phylum Planctomycetota; class Planctomycetia; order Pirellulales; family Pirellulaceae; genus Roseimaritima. The sequence goes on along the minus strand of CAYZHQ010000010.1, from coordinate 87,419 downwards.
CGCCCGTCCCAATCGTGGGTGGCAAAGCGATCGGCGAGCGTCCAGTTGTCGTGAATGTCGAGGTAGTTGATGCCGTGGTTCGGATGTTCCTCGTCGTGGTAGCGGTTCCGTAAAGCACGCATCGCCGCCTCGCGTTGGCTACCGTCTCCTCCGGCAAATCCCCGCGACGTTAGCTTGTTGGTCGGGTTTGAAGGTTCGCCCTGAAACGCGTTCCGTGCGGCGTCTTGGAAATAGGTGATTGGCGAATTGTGCTTGTACCAGCCCCAGTCGGGATGATTGGCGACCAGCGGATCGGACGGCGCAATCCAAGGCTCGCCGTACAAGATCACGTCGTCGCCTAATTCGTGACGCAGACGCAGCAAGGTTTGGCGATCGATTTGCCCCGCCAGGTCGATCCGAAAGCCGTCGATGCCGAATTCGTTGATCAAGTGCTGGCACTGATCGATCAACCAGCGTTGCACCATCGGTCGGTCTTCGGTTTTGACTTCGTTTCCGTAGGGTCCGATATGCTGCAATCGCTGATCGGTGCGATAGTAGTACGGCAGGTCGATGGCATTAAAGTTGAACAGAAAATTCCGGCCATCCATATTTTCACCGGTATGGTTGGGGACCAAGTCGATGATCACCGCCAAGTCGCGATCATGGAACGCCTGCACCAAATCGCGGAACTGATCACGCTCCGCACCGGGGGGTGTGCCGCGTTGCCGGTAGCGAGTTTCGATCGCGAAGGCGTGCGTCGTCCGATAGCCCCATTGGTAGTTCTCTGTCGCGATACCGTGCTCGATCATAAACGGATCGTCGCGAAAGGCGGCTTGCCAAGCGGTATCGGGATAGTGCAAGTATTCCTGCATCGGCATTAGGTGGACGACATTGATGCCCAGGTCACAGAGGTAGTCAAATCCGATCGGCTGGCCGTTGTGGTTTTTCAATCCGCCGCGGATCATCGCCGGCATCGTCCCGCGCAACGTGTCGTCGACGGGCAGCCGATCGGTAAAGTCCTGCAGGTGGACTTCGTAGGCGATGACGTCTTCCATTGCCGGTCGTCCCTTGGCCAGCGGCGTGGCGGGTACGGTTTTCCGCCACACGCGGCTTTTGCCTTGACTGTCAACGTTCACCCGCGCGTAGGGATCGCTGATATGCGAGGGGTGGGTTTCGAAAAAGTGGTTTCCTGGATCGACGGGACCATGCACGGTGAAGTTGTAATAAGTGCCATGCAAGTCGCCCGCTTCGGTCGCTTCCCAGACGCGGTCGGAATCACATGTCATCTCGACCACGCGCGTCGGTTTCGTCACCGGTGCGTCGGCGGCATCGTACAAGTACAGCCTTACCGCATCGGCGCGCGGGGCGAACAGCCGAAAAGTGGTCACGCCGGCCACCGCGTCGACTTCGGCTCCCAACGTCTTTCGCGAATAGAGCGTGCGAAACCAACCGTCATAGCGGCACAGCGTCTGCAGTCGCTGGGCTTCGATGCGTACGTAATACACACGATGCGGATCGATCGGCGTTTCGGGGATCAGCAACATTTCGCTGGCGGTGTTGGGTAGCACCGCGTGGACCGCCGTCGGTTGGCCTTGGCTGTTCAGCAACACATAATCGTCCGGGTCGAGCGACCGCTGGGCCCCTTCGCCGGTCAGTGATACCCAGACCGATGTCGCGCTGCGAATTTCGGCGTGGAACCGAACCGGAGCGACGTCGGGCAGGAAGACTAGGTTTCCGAAACGAAGGTTGTTGGCCGCCGCGGGCGGTTCGACCCAGGCACCTTCGTTGATCCGAAATTTGAACGGGCTGGACGGAGGAATCGTTTCATAACCCGAGTTACTCAGTCGCAGCATCCAGACTCCCGGCAACTCGGTTTCCTTCAGTTCCCAGGCCGCGTCCTCCATCGTCTGTTCCCAGTTACGGAATTCGCCCGTCACCGAGACCCGCTCGACATGCTTTAGTCCATACACGCTTTCATCGAAAATGAAAAACGTCTCTTCAATCGTTTGGCGGTATCCCCGCAGTCGCTCCTCGTCGGTAAAGGTCGCCGGATTCGCTAACTTGGGATCAATCGGAAGCAGCATGAACAAGCTCACGCAAAGAGGTGACGGGAAGGAGGGATTACTCTAAGAAGTTGTCGATCACTTCAAATCCGTTGCGTGTCGACAACTGGATGTAAACGCCGTAATCGGTACTGTAGGGCAAGAAGCGGACGCTGCCATCGACCAGCGTGACATGGGCGCCGCCGGGATGCCAGCTCCAGTAATGCTGCGCATGCAAGAAGTACTCCGCCCGCACGTGATTGCCTTGCATCAATCCGAGGGTCGAGGTGACGTAGTGCTCGCACTCGTGACCGCCACAGATCGGCCAGCCCCAACCGAGGTCCTCCGGAATGCCTCGTTCGCCGATCAGCAGTGTCTGGCTGGTGCCGTCCAAGCAATCTCGAAACGCCGTGCGACTGAGGCTGAAGAACATGCCGTCGCCGTCCAGTACGCCGCCGCAACCGTTGAACGATGCCGAGATATTGTCGTCGATGCTACCTGCCATCCCGAGGTAACTGGTCGGATACAGTACGCCGCAATCGCCAGAGAACGGCAGCGGCCCGGTTGGACCGCTTAGCAGCGAGCGGTCGCTGCGGATGTCGCTGGGGCACTGCAACGTCGCGATGCGGTGCGAAGTCGGATCGGGTTGGTCGTTTCGCTGCAAGTCTCGGATGAAATCACCGCAATGCACCTGAGCGAAATCGATGGTTTCAAATTGCGAGTTGGCTTCGATGTACGGCAGCAGATGCGCGATCATGCCCCACGAAAAACTGTTCGGCCGCGGGTGAAAGCTGCCCGGTGGAAAGCGATTGAAGCTGCCGTGGTAGTTGTGCAGTGCGAGCGAAATTTGCTTCAAGTGGTTCGAACACTGTGATCGCCGCGAAGCCTCGCGCGCCGCTTGGACGGCCGGCAGCAGCAATCCCGCCAAGACACCGATGATCGCGATCACGACCAGCAACTCAATCAGCGTAAAGCCGTTCGGGCCTCGTGACGCCTGCTGGAAAACCGGCAGACGCGAACGTCGCACATCAAGCCGCCACGCGTTTGCTGCGTCCATCGCATCACGTTTCATGGGACAACCTCTTCGGCGATCGAAAAGCGAAAGTGGTGGGTGGCATCTCCCGAATCGGGCACGACCCATTCGGTCGACCATTGGACTTGCGATGAGCCTCCGGTTAAATCCTTCGCGGCAACACGGCCCTCCTTCATGGCGGGCCCCTGTTTGCCTTGGCCGACAGTCGGTTCTGCCGAAGGCTCGGCCAGATTGGCTTGACCGGAGTCTGCCAACAGCGGTTCGTTCAACGTCAAAACGACGCGGTGTGCCCCGCTGAGCGGACCGGTTTCGGTCGTGAAGACGTAGCTCCCATTCTGAACGATGGTGGTTGCCGCAGGTCCAGCCGTGCCGGGCAACGGGAAAACCGCCAGTGTGCCGCTGGCCACCGCGACGTCGTCGATGGTGACTTCACCTTGCAGGGGCCGACGAGCCAACGATTCGCCGCCACATCCCAGCACCGTGATCAGGCTGGCCCACAGCAGCCCGTGTCGCCATCCACCCTCACGTTGTGGACCGCCAACGGAATCGTCGCGGCGTGGGAAAAGTCGTTGGGCGTGCGGGGTCTGCAGGGCAAAAGCGTGCGACATTGGAGGATGGGCCTGAAGGGGAACAAGGAGAGTGGATACAATAACCGGCACCGCTACGCCGTTCCAGCGGCAGATTCGATTCCCCTTGTCCGGAGTTCCGTTGTGTCTCAAGGCTGTCCCGCCCATTTCCAGGTGAAGCTGCTTGCTAAACCGCTCGTCTCCGCAACGCTCTTATGGCTGGCGTTTGGCAGCTTGGATCCGACACTTGGTCAAGCGGCCGACAAACCGGACGCTCCCCGCAACATCGTGCTGATCTACACCGACGATTTGGGATACGGCGACGTGTCTTGCAACGGTGCTCAGCATATTCAGACGCCGAATATCGACCGGATTGCCAACAGTGGTTTGCGGTTCACCGACGCCCATTGCTCGGCGGCGACTTGCACGCCGTCGCGGTTTGCCCTGTTGACCGGCCAGTACGCGTTTCGTCAACAAGGAACCGGCATTCTGCGAGGGAATGCGAACATGATCATCCAACCCGGTTCGGTGACGTTGCCATCGCTGTTGAAGACGGCCGGTTACACGACCGGTGTGGTCGGCAAATGGCATTTGGGATTGGGAGACGGCGAAGTCGATTGGAATCAAGAGGTCCAGCCGGGGCCGAACCAAATCGGTTTTGACTACCACTTCCTGATTCCCGCCACCGGCGACCGAGTGCCGTGCGTTTACCTGGAACAAGGCCGCGTGGTTGATCTGGATCCCGCCGATCCGATCCAAGTCAGCTACGGCGAGCGCATTGGCAACGCCCCGTCGGGTGCCGAGCAACGCGAAACGTTGAAGCAGGATTGGTCGCATGGGCACAACCAAACGATCGTCAATGGAATCTCGCGCATCGGCTGGATGACCGGCGGCCAGCGAGCACGCTGGGTCGATGAGGACATGGCCGACGTGATCACGCACAAAGCGAACACGTTTATCAAAGACCATTCAACGAAACCGTTCTTTCTGTTCTTCAGCACCCACGATGTCCATGTCCCTCGTGTCCCGCATTCGCGATTCGTGGGAGCATCCGGCATGGGCCCGCGTGGCGACGCGATCATTCAACTCGATTGGTGCGTTGGACAGATTCTCGATTGCTTGGCGGAACAGAAGTTGACCGCAGAGACGCTGGTGATCTTCAGCAGCGACAACGGCCCGGTATTGGACGATGGCTACGTCGATTTCGCGAATGAGAAACTGGGGCAGCACGATCCCAATGGCGATCTGCGTGCGGGAAAGTATTCGGCGTTTGAAGGGGGCACGCGAGTTCCGTTCTTAGTTCAATGGCCGCAGCGAATCCAAGCCGGCACGGTCTCGGACGCTCTGTTTGGCCAAGTCGACATGGCGGCGACGTTGTCCGCGTTAACGGGAGCCGACGTCCCGGCAGGGGCTTGCGGGGACAGTCGCGATGAGCTCGACACGTTGCTTGGCGAAGACCTTGTCGGACGCCCGCATTTGATTCACGAAGCAAACCAGCTTTCGCTGCGCGTCGGGAAGTGGAAATTCCTGCCGCCACAGCGAACACGCGAGGATCTGGGACCTTGGAAAAATGTACGCATCGCGCCACCGGGAGCCTTGTTCGACACCGCTGCCGACCGTGGCGAGGAACATGACTTGGCTACCGAGCATCCCGAACAGTTGGCCAAGATGGCGGCGTTGCTGAAGCAATTGCGTACGGCGAAAAAGGGTAAATAACAAGCTCACTCGCTTACCAAACGGTCGAATTGATCTTCGTCGATGACCGTGACGCCTAGCTGTTCGGCTTTGGTTTTTTTACTACCTGCCTTGTCACCCGCAATCAGGTAGTCGGTCTTGCTGCTGACGCTACCGGAGGCTCGGCCGCCGAGTTGTTCGATCTTTGCTTCGATCTCTTCTCGCTTGTATCGCTGCAGCGCTCCGGTCACGACAAACGTTTTGCCTGTCAACGGCAAGCTGTCGGTCGCGACCACCTCCTCCGTCAAGTCGACTCCCACCTCGGCCAAGCCTCGCAGCGTTTCGCGGCCGTAGTCGCTATCGAGGTACTCACGAACGCTGCGCGCGATCACCGGTCCGACTTCGTTAATCGACGCGAGATCCTCTTCCGATGCCGCCTGCAGCGCCGGCAGGTTAGGAAAACGTTGCGTGATCAATTGGGCCGCTCTTGGGCCGACGTGCCGAATCGCAATCGCCGTCAGTACACGTGCCAGCCCTCGTGATCGCGACTCCGCAATCGCGTCGACCAACTTGTTCGCTTTTTTGCTCTTCACCAAATCGAGGTGCTTGATGAAGTCCTCCGCCGTTAACCGATACAGATCGTCATAGTTGCGAACGATCTGTTTGTTCACCAATTGGTCGATTAGTTTGTCCCCCAAGCCGTCGATGTCCATCCCCACTCGGCTGGCAAAAAACGCCAGACGCTGCCGCAACTTGGCCGGACAAGTCGGGTTGTTACAGCGAATGTAAACGCCCCCGTCATCGCGTTGCAGCGGAGATTGACACTCGGGGCAACGCGTTGGAAAGACAAACGGCGGCAACTCAGTGGTCCGCAGATGCTTTTCGACACGGACCACCTTCGGAATGATCTTGCCCGCTTTTTCGACCACCACCGTGTCGCCTTCTCGAACATCCAAACGTTCGATTTCGTCGGCGTTGTGCAGCGACGCGCGACTGACCGTGGTGTCGGCAATGTCAACCGGCTGCAGGTAGGCGACCGGCGTGATCGTGCCTGTCTTGCCAACTTGGACATCGATGCGTTGCAGCACCGTGGTCGCTTCATAGCGTTCGCGTTTGTAAGCGATCAACCAACGAGGGCTTTTGGAAGTCGTGCCGAGTAGCTCCCGCTGCGCGAACGCATTCAGCTTGAAGACAATGCCGTCGACTTCGAAATCGAGCGACGGCATTTGCTCTTCCAATTCGCGAGCCGCTTCCATGGCCGCGGCCGTACTGTTCAGCAACCGCACGTTGGGAGTTGGTGGCAAGCCGAACTGACCGACCTGATGCAGGAACTCCATGTGTGTGGTGGCGGTCAAGCCTTCCGCGTAACCGACGCCATGACAAAAGAAACGCAGTCGTCGCTCGGCCGCGATGCGTGAATCGAGTAAGCGAATCGTCCCGGCGGTGACGTTGCGTGTGTTTTTATACGCCGGTTGGCCGGCCGCCGCTTGACGCAAATTTAATTCGACCAAGTCGGCGTTCGTCATGTAGACCTCGCCGCGGACTTCCAAGACGGCGGGCACCGATTCGCCACTCAGTCGCAGCGGCACGCCACCGACGGTGCGGATGTTGTGCGTGATGTCATCCCCCACCCTGCCATTGCCGCGAGTCACCGCGCGGACCAATGTCCCGTGCTCGTACAGAATCGAAGCCGCCACTCCGTCGATCTTGTACTCCATCACCCACTCAGGTGATTTCGGCGATTCCGGATCCGCCGATTCCGCCGTGCCGCTGGGCGATGCGGGTTGCTTGGATAGCTGTTTGGCGGTGCGATCGAAGTAAGCGGCTAACTCACTCAAACTGTACGTGTTGTTGATCGACAACATTGGCACGCGGTGCTCGACCTGCTCCAACTCCCCGACCGGCGCATCGCCCAATCGTTGCGTGGGGCTGTCGGGGTGCGCCAGCTCGGGGTGTTCGGCTTCGAGTTGCTTCAATTCCTCTAGCAGTCGGTCATACTCGAGGTCGGTAATTTCCGGCTGGGCTTCGACGTAATACAAACGGTCGTGCCTACGAATTTCGCGGCTTAATTGGTCGATGCGTTCCGCAGGCGTCAAAGGGGGCATGGCAAACGGCTCCGTAACCACCGTGTCATTAAATCGAGTATCTTGAAGCGTTACACAATGTAGCGGATCGTCTTTGATGGGCGAGCCGTACCGGAGGGTTTCCATGAACCCGAAGCGAATGCGCGGCGACGGATCATGCCGCGAAGATCGTTCCCCTGTCTAGCTGTCGAGTTGGTTTTATGAAGTCTTGGCTTTGCTGTGTTGCGTCCGCGATTTGGCTGCTGGTCGGTTACCACGGCACGGTATGCCGCGCCGCACCGCCGGCGATCAAGAACGTCTTGTTCATCATCTCGGATGATCTCAAAGCCGACGTGCTGGGGTGTTACGGTGATCCGATGTGCGAGACGCCGCACATCGATGCACTGGCACGACAAGGGCTGGTCTTTGACCGCGCCTATTGCCAAGCCACCTGGTGTGCGCCGTCACGGCAATCGTTGATGTTCAGTCGTTACAACGGGCCGCATACGCTGAACCTTGGTCAGTACCTGCGGCAGCACGATTTTTACAGTGCCCGGGTGGGCAAGATTTATCATATGCGCGTGCCGGGTGACATTATTGCGGGGACCGATGGCGCGGACGTCGCGTCGTCGTGGACCGAGCGTTTCAATTCACCCGGTTTGGAGGCACACACGCTCGGCCATTATGCCTGCTTGAATTTGAACATTTTTACGACAGCCTTGGAGAATCGCCAGTCGACTCAGATGCCGCATCGGATGTTTGTGACGGTGCGGTACGAAGGGGACGGGTCGGACCAACCCGATCATAAATCGGCCACCAAGGCGATCGAGTTGCTGCGGCAGCACGGCGACGAACCGTTTTTTCTGGCTGTCGGTTTGGTCCGTCCGCACTACCCGAATGTTGCCCCGCAAGACTACTTTGATCAGTATCCGTGGGAGGCGATTGAACTGCCGGAAGCGCGGCCCGGCGATACCGACGACATTCCCAAGCAAGGGCTCGGCGTGACGCTCTCTTCCAAGAATCCGATCGGCAAGTATCCCGATAATCAGAAGCGGATGTGGAGCGGCTACTATGCCACGGTGTCGTTCATGGACCAACAAGTCGGCCGGATTGTGGCGGAACTGGAGCGGCTCGGACTGCGCGATTCGACGGCCATCGTGTTCACCAGCGACCACGGTTACCTGCTGGGAGAACACGGTTTCTGGCAAAAGTCGAACTTGCACGAAGAGGTGACGCGGGTGCCGTTGATTGTTTCGGCCCACGGCTACGCTCGCGGTCGTACCGATTCGCTGGCGGAACTGGTCGACATCTTTCCCACCACGGTCGACCTGCTGGGGGTGCCGGTGCCGGAGTCAGTCCACGGACGTAGCCTGCTGCCGGTGCTTCGCGATCCCGCAGCCAAGGTGCGCGACTACGCGCTGTCCCAGCGGCAGCGCTCGCACGCCTTGCGCGGACCCGATTGGGCCTACATGCGTTACCGAGATGGAAGCCAAGAACTGTACGACATGCGAGTCGATCCGCAGCAGTTCACGAACTTGGCGAATGATCCGGCGTTTGCCAACCGCGTGCAAGAACTCGATCAAGCTTTACAGAAAAAGTTGCGCGAGATCGATGCCATGCCCGACGGAAGCACTACCGACTGATCGAGCAGAGGCAAATCGACGTGATAAGCAGGTTTGCAGGAATCATTCCGCAGAACCCTGCTCAGCCGTTTGGGCAATAGCCCGGGTTGTATTCAGGAACCTCGGCTATCGCCGAGGCGGCTCATTGACCCGACGACTCCAGCCTGCCTGCTTAGGTTATTCGTTCGCAGTCGACCGTTCGGCATCTTGACGTAAGGCATCGTCAATTTCCGGAGCGTCTTCGTCGGGTTCGTCGTCTTCGTCCGGAAAGCTGTAATCGGGATTGTCACGTTGAAAATCGGCATCGGTCAGCCCTGGATTCAACCGAATGCGAGTGAAGATGTACTCTTCCTGCAACTGCGGTTCGTCGCCCGGTTGATCGCCCCAGGCATACGACGAAAAGTAGACCGGCAACTGAAGTTCGTCATCCAACAGCACCCGGGCGACTTGATAGTCCAGTTCGGGGCGTCGTTCGAGCTGGCGGACTTCGTAGTGTTTGCAGGGACGGCCATTCATTTTCGCAGCACCATGTTCGGTCAAAACGCACTGGGTGTTTCCGAGTTCGTTCTGCATCCGGTGGACGAGTTCTTCCAGCAAGAAGCGAATGCCCGCCTTCGAAATGGGATAACGACTTTCTCGCATCGCCATGCGGCTGGTGGGATTTACCCACCACGTCACGTTGGGAAATCGCGGCCCGCCGTTGCGAGCGAGCATCTTGCCTTGATTCGCGTTCTCGATGAATAAAATCTCGCGGCCTTCGACACTGCGAGGCTTGAGGAACTTCAGATAGACACTTTGCGGTGTCTCCAGTTGGTCCTCTTGGCGACGGGGCTCGCGGACCTTCATCCAGACATACTGATGATTTCCTAGCGTGCCTTGAATGCGTTCCCGTTTGATCATCACGCACGTGTAGCCTTTGATCTCGGTATCGAAGCGTTTCAAAGCCGCTTCGGCAGTGGCCAGAAAGGGAGCGACCTTACGCTGTGTGGTGGTCGCATCGACGGGCTCCGCTGCCGGCTCGGTTTCGCTGGCCGGTTCGGTTTCACTGGAGGTGGCGGGGGAATCGGCCTCGGCGGCTTCGATCGTGGGTGCGGCGACGGTCACCGGTTCGCTGGAACTCGGTTGCTTTCCATTGGACGGCGGCAACAGCTCGATGCCTTCGCTGGCCAGCGATAGGTCGGCAACCGAGGACAGGACAAACAGGGCCAAGGCCAAGGCCAACGTGCTTGTCGGTCCGGTCTCCCCGCCGAGAAATCTGCCGATCGTATGGCTAGTTGCTGACGACATGGATGGTTTCCCCACAGCCCGTATTCCGATGATTCGTTCCAGTGCGTGCCCGTCACCGTGCCGCTTCCGCCGGCTTTGGGTTTGCCCAGTCAATCACAGCCGGGCGAGTAAGCAGAGCAAAGCGGGGGCCGAGCGGCTCGGCCCCCTTTCATGCAACGCTAGCGACGCAGCTTATTCTACGTTCTGCTGCGAAGGAGTACAGAAAAACGTTGCTAATGAAATACGTATGTGGAGGTGCTTTTTCTCCGCGATGTGAAAATTTCCGCCAAGGCAGCGGCGACTTGAGCGTTCGCTGGCAATGTCCTTTTTGAAACCGCGTCGCATTTTTCAATTCGCCGGTTACAGATGTTCCAATTCTCCGCATCGTCGGAGCAGGCATTCCACACAATCGGGGCAGCAAACAATCGGCACAGCACACAATGGGCACCGGGGGTTATTTGCCCCCAAGGGCGGATTCGCCAGTCCGTTCAGGGAGCGTCGCCGTCAAAAAAAATTCTCGCTCGCCGGCGACAGCTGCGGATCGGGCTAACCTAGCTGCTAAAGTACCCGTTCCATGAATCCCTCCAGGTTATTTGCTTGAGCGGATCGCTACCCTCCCTCCTCTTCACGCTGATGTTCTAGGAATCACGATGCAACGACTTTTGCTACTCGCCGCTACCACGCTTATTGGCTTGACCGGCACTGCGATTTCGGAAGCTGCCGACGGGCACCGTTTGGTACTCCACGGAAACGGCAAACTGGTCGTCTTGGCCGCCGACGGTTCGACCGAATGGGAGCGCGAGTGGGGCGGCATTCATGACCTGCACGTCTTGCCCAGCGGAAACTTGATGGTCCAGCAAGGTAGCGCTGCGGTGGCGGAGATCGATCGGGAGAGCAAGGCGGTGGTCTGGAAGTATGACTCCGCCAAGCAGAACGGAAACGAAGGCAAACGGATCGAAGTCCACGCCTTTCAGCCGCTCGAAAACGGCCGCGTGATGATCGCCGAAACCACCGCACAGCGAATCATCGAAGTCGACCGCGAGGGGAACATTCAGCACCAAATTCCGCTTCAGGTCGACCATCCGAATCCGCATACCGATACGCGTTTGGTTCGCAAGTTGGCGACCGGCAACTACTTGGTTTGCCATGAAGGCGACGGCACGATTCGTGAATACGATCCAACAGGCAAGGTCGTCTGGTCCTACGAGGTCCCGATGTTTGGTCGTCAAGCTGCCGGTGGTCACGGGCCCAATGCGTTTGGCAATAAAGTCTTCGCGGCGGTCCGACTGGAAAACGGTAACACGCTGTTGACCACCGGCAACGGCCACAGCGTGCTGGAGGTAAACCGGGCTGGCGAAATCGTTTGGGAAATCCACCAGCGCGATTTACCCAACCTCACACTCGCGTGGGTGACGACGGTGCAGGTGCTGAGCAACGGCAACTACGTGATCGGCAACTGCCACGCCGGGCCGGGGCAACCGCTATTGATCGAAATCGAACCGAAGTCCAAGCAGGTGGTATGGACGCTCGACCGCTTCGAAGACTTTGGCAACAACGTGTCGAACGCGTTGGTGCTGGAAGACGGAACTTAGGATTCCATGCCAGGGCGACGCACAATCGAGTGACGGCGCTAGCTGCCTTTGGGCGGCGAAGCGGCGCTTTGCAAATCGTTCTGCGGATGCGACGTCGGCTCTCGAAGTTGACGATCAAGGGCCTCGGCAAAACGCTGCGGCGAGCCGTCGTCGCAACGGAAAAACAATGACGGTTCGATCAATTCCAGCTCGATGATCGCGGGCTGGCCGTCTGGCAAAGTGACCACATCGACGCGCGCGTACAGCAGTGGCTGCGCGGTCGGTTGCGGTACGACAGCCAGCGCGGCGGATGCAAGCCGTTTCAGATGCGGCTCCACGGTTACGCCCGTCACACAACTGCCGTGCTCTTCTTGAACGCGGTAATCGCCCGCTTTGGGGACCTTCAGTACGGCGTGACTAAACTGGCCACCGAAGTAAATCAGCGACGTCTCGCCGGCGTGAACCACCGAGGGCAGGAACGGCTGGATCATGCAAGGCTTGGACGCAAAGACACGCAGCAGTTCGTCGATCAACGGATCGTCGGACGCATGGCAACGGTGGGCTTCAAAACGATAGGTCTGAAATGCGCCGGCTCCCAGCGTCGGCTTGACGACCAATTCCCCACTGGCAAAGGTTTTGCGGGCCGCATGCAGTTGTGACCGATCAAGCGGATCACACCAAACCGTTGGTACGATCGCGATGCCTTGCCGCTGCAGCGCTTGCAAGTAGCTCTTGCGAATGTTCCAGTGCACGACTTCTAAGCGGTTCAGCAACCGGGTTCCACTGGCGTCGATCTCCGCCAAGACCGTCAAAAATTCTTCGTGATGATGCTGGTAATCCCAGGGCGATCGGATCACCACCGCATCGAAGCGACTCCAATCCGTGTCAGGCGAGCGCCACGGAACATTGGTCACCTCCCAGCCTAAGGCTCGCAACGGACCCAGCGTGTGTTCGTCGTAGCTGACGAAACCGGCCGCGTTGTCCATCGATAAAAAAGCGAGCGGGCGCATGCGTCGTCGAACAATGAGCGTTTTGGTCAACGAGCCTAAGCGGTAGCCGCGCGATCGCCGCAAGGAAACGCAAGCGTCGCAGGAGCGTCGCCCGAGGAGGCGATGTTCCGATCAGGTCGGCATCGCAAAGGCAGCGTGCCGAGCGTCTGCCGAAGTTCGGCAACCTGCTCGGTCGACAATTCGATCCGACTCTGCACAAACCAACCGACCGCATCACTGAACGATTCTTGGCGCATTTCGATCGCCGTGTTGGCATCGCGATTTCGCATCGCAATCACCGTCCGCTGCTGTTCGGACTGGCCGGGTAATACCGACAAAATCGTTTCGGAAACTGCAAGCATGGGGTTGATCCTGAAGCGTATCGGCCGCATTGGCTGCTGAAGAGCTCTAATTATTGCCACTTCCCGCTGAGGAATCAACACGTTAATGAGATCGATTCTCAAAAAAAATAAGCGGCCTGTCGGGCGAGAAATTTGGCCTGGAAAGGGTGTGGACGACCGTTCCATAAGGTTGGCGAGCGTCGCGATCAGTCATCATAAGAGGTCAAACCGGCGTCCCTGCCTGTGTGCGATGGCTTGCGGATGGGCCTGCAGATGGACTTTCATAGTGCTACGCCGCTACCAATAAACCTCCTCTGAAAAACCATCGGAACCAACCCATGGCTGTACCCGGCATTTTTGAAATCCTCATTCTCGCCTTACTGATTGGCGTTCCAGTGCTCGCGATCACCGCGGGCATCGCCATCTTTGTGGTGTATCGGAAAAAGGATTAACCGTGTCTCGATGGCTTTGCAGGACGCTCTCTAAGTGGCCGGTTGTTCCGATTGGCCGGCTGTGAGGAGCACGATTCCAAACCACGGCGTTCCGCCTCGCAGGTGTAAGCAATTTGCCCGCCTCGCAGGCGTAAGCAATTTGCCCGCCTCGCAGGCGTAAGCAATTTGCCCGCCTCGCAGGCGTA
>CAYZHQ010000010.1:57599-73536 GCA_964477385.1 uncultured Pirellulaceae bacterium | reverse complement strand
TGCTACCGCAGCACGTGCTACCGCACCACGTGCTGCTGACCCATGGGCTGCGGCCACGGCATCGCCCGGTGCCGCGAACCACCTGTCCGGTTCATCATCGGCGGCCGGCGACTATCCCCTGACGCAGCAGGGTGCGGTGGTTGGCACACCCGCTTACATGTCACCCGAGCAAGCCGTCGGCGAACGGGAGTGTCTCGGACCGGCCTCGGATATTTACTCTTTGGGCGTTTTGTTGTTCGAAATTGTCGCGGGTCAGACTCCTTCCCGTGGACTGGACGTCGACACGATCTTGTCTCGGGTGCAAGCCGGCGTGTTACCTCGCCTGCGGAACTTTCAAGGCTCCGCCCCGCGAGCGTTAGAAGCGATTTGCGCCACGGCGATGGAGCACTCGCCTGGCGCCCGTTACGGCTCGGCCGTGCAACTTGCCGACGACGTTCGTCAGTGGATTGCTGGCGACGCGGTTTCGGTCTTCCGCGATCCCGCGCCGGAGCGCCTGCTTCGTTGGTGCCGGCATCACCAATCGTTCACGATTGCCAGCGTCGCCGCGACCACCGTCCTGTTAGTCGCGTCGATGTTGTTCGGGGTTGTGATTCACAACGCGCATCGAGCCGAGCAAAGGGCCCGGCAAGCTTCCGAGGCGGCTCATCGGGAGACGCTTCAGCGGGTCGCCGAAGCCCACGCATCGACCAACGAATTGTTGCTCGACGTCAGCGAAGCCTTGCAGGCCTATCCCGGCACGGAATCTCTCCGCAAAGCCTTACACATCCGCGCACAAAAAACCCAACGTTCCCTGGCTTTACAGCCTTGAAACGCTGGGTGATTTGAAACTATGACCCCTACGGGACTCGAACCCGTGCTGCCGCCGTGAAAGGGCGGTGTCCTAACCGCTAGACGAAGGGGCCGCGTTCAGTGACGACCCAAGGTTTACCAAGCGAGCGTGCAATCCGTCAAGCGGTTCCGAATGCAAAAACTTGAAATCCGATCGAATCAAGCAATAAGACCATCGGAAATGCTCCGCAAAAACTTGGAGAAATTCGACGCAAGGAAGGGAATTTAAATTCGCTTCGAACTGCTCGAAATTCGCCTAGACCTGCTCGGGAGTGTCTTCTTTGCTGCGTTGGATTGCGTCGTAGACTTCGCGACGATGGACGGGGACTTCACGCGGCGCTTCAACGCCCAACCGGACCTTGTCACCACGAATCTCAACGACCACAATCTTGATGTCGTTGTTGATTACGATGCTTTCGTTTTTCTTCCGAGATAGAACTAACATCACTTCATTCCTTTGGGACCGGTTGTGTTATTCCCGAATTTGAACTCCGGCCTCTACAGAGCGTTTACTGTTGCGCTCTTGCCTCGTCGTTCATCGGCCTGAAAATCTCGCCTGGCAACACTCCTGCCAGCCTGTCGCTATTCTCACCTAGTTCACTTTACGTCACCCACAAGCGGAGTCAAGGAATTCCCCTTGGTTTTTTCAGGGAATCTGCCGCTGAAGCCTTGTTTTGGCATACGATTCGTAACCGCAGGATCTGCGAAAAGCTAGCAAAACGCTGGGAATCGCTTCGGTTCGATGCGCGCAGGCGGCGGCTTGGGCGTGGTGTCCGCTGTTCTAGAATGAGGTGGTTTGCGAACCGTTGTTGGCAGGTTTCAGCATTTACTGGTCTGGTGATCGAGCGAGCTTCAAAGAGTTGTAAAAGCGCTTTCAGGGGTTACCAAGATTTCTAGGAGCCGACCGAAAACTCGGGAACCTACCAGAAGGTTGGTTGTCAAAGAGGATGTAACGCAGCCTGGATCGATCCCTTTTCTTGTCTTTCTCTGCCCACCCATAACGCCATTCTTTAGTTGTTTCATGGTTAAAGCGATTCCGCAGTCTCCCGGTTTCTTTACCGCTGATCAGGCCAATGGCATGTTGCCCTTGGTGCGGCGGATCGTCGCCGATTGGGTTGAGTTAAATGCGACCGTGGAGTCGCAGCAAGCACAACTCGAAGGGCTGAAGACACTTCACCAGACGGTAGGGGTAAGGGCTTATTCGGAAGAGGTGGCAGAGGTCGAGCAGTCGTTACAAGCCGAACGTGATCGCTTGGTGGAATGTTACAACGAATTGGAGTCGCTCGGTCTGGAGCCGCATGCCGAGGAGATTGGTTCGGTCGATTTTCCTGCCATCCTCCACGGTCGCGAAGTGCGTTTGTGTTGGCGGGTCGGTGAGCCCGACGTGCGGCACTGGCACGAGATCGGCGGATCGATTTCCGAGCGTCAGTTGATCACCTTGTCAACGCAAAGGATGGGCGGTTAGGCTTCCCCGCTGCAGTAATGCTGTGGCTGTCTTCAACGTCCCCCTGTTTCCCCGACGCGGATGCGTTTCGTTCGAGGTGTTTGTATGTCGCTTTTGATTATTGGTGCTTTGACGGCGAGCGTTGCAATGTTCGCCAATAACAACGAAGATTCGCCGCTGTTGTGGGGAGTGTTGACTTTCATTACAGGGTTTGTCGGGGCGATCTTGTTTGGTTGGCTCGGCGCAATCGTGGGCTGTGGCCTGTTGGCTGCGGTGTACTTCCTCAAAGTCAGTCGCTTCGGGTAAGCCGATCAGCATGGAAAGAAGTCGCGGAAGGATTCGAGATGCCTGAGCAGAGTCAAGATGCCTGAGCAGATTCAAGATGCCTGAGCAGAGCCGAACGGTAACGGTTGGGCCGCATGACCATGCGGTGGTGACGTCTGACAAACAGATCTTGTTGGTGCCACGGGGTTGGGAGTTGTTGCCGCCCGGTGACGCGGGACTGACGCGTCGCGTGAAGGCGGCAGGCCCCAGCTGGACGGTCCAGGAGAAGAAGGGCCGCCGGACCTTTTCTCGCGGAGTTTGGGCACCGGCGGAAAGGATCGCCGCGGCGCGGGCGGAGTTGGAGGCCGAGCGCGCGACGCCGGCTTATGCAAAACGACGGCAAGCGGACGTCGTGCGGCGTGAACGCAAGCAAGAGACTTATGTCGAGGACTTTCAGGGCGCCGTTTTGGAGTTCCTGCGATTTGAAAAGTCGTATCACCCGTTGGCCCAGCGGCTCGCCACTGCGGTGACGACGCATGCCACGCCGGTCGGTAGTGGCACCGTCGCGCGGACACAGCGCATTCCCATCGAGCAGCGTGCGGAATCGGCAGTGATTGCTTGGATGCGCCACCAAACGACGGCGTACGATCACATGAAGATCGAACGTGTGAAGGGGAAGCGTCGCGAAGTCCGACGGCTGTTGGCCGAGCAGTCGCGGCGGTTGCTGCAAGCCTACCGTGCGGGAACGGTGGTCGACGCGGCGAGTTGTCCGCTGCAAAAGGCGTTATCCCAGTCGCCGTAGCGGATGGCTGGCACGGGGGGCGCGGGATGCGCACGGGGGCGGCCGTTTATCCGGCCGGCTGTTTCAGCCAGCCTTCGGCGCGGTACCAAGCGATCGTCTGAGACAACTGTTCGGCCAGCGAGTGGCTTGGTTGGATGTCGAGTTCTTTGGTGAGGTTTTCGTCATCGTAAGCCCACGTTTCGACCAACGCTTCGCGAATTTTGTCGCGATGCAGCGCCCCGCTGCCGATTTGTTCGGCGCACCAGCCGACCACCTTCGCGATGCGCGGCGGGACCGGCAGCACTCGCACGCGGCGGTCAAGTGCCGCGGCGATCATCGTTCCCCATTCGCGATAGGTTGGATGTTCTTGAACGGTGGCGACATAAATTCCTTCCCCGGCGGGCAGCGAAACCGCTTGCCTGCTGATGCGTCTGCCACGCTCGGCCGTCCGCATCAAGATCTCGACCAAGTCATCGACATAAATCACGCTCAACCGCGGCGAGCGCCAGCCGGGTGAAAAGTGCAAACCGAGCTTGGCAATCGGTTCGACAATCCGGAACCCTTCTCGATCACCTGGGCCGAACACGACACTCGGCCGCACAATGCTGACCGGCATGTCATCGGCCAACGTCGCGATCGCTTGCTCCCCTTCCAGCTTGCTGCGACCGTAGTTGGAGATCGGCAGTGGCGAGTCGCCTGGGGTGCGAGGTTTACCATTGGCAGCCGGCCCGCTGGCGGCGATCGACGACACATGCACGACGGTCGGCGACACGCCCGCACCGGTCAAGCTTTCCGCCAATCGCCGCGTCCCCGCCGCGTTGACCGATCGCAGTTCGTCGAGTCGCGAGCTGGTGGTCATGCCGGCGAGATGAAAAACGGTTTGCACATCCTCGAGCGCGGCCGTCGGCAGTCCTTCGCGAGACAGGTCACAACGGACGATTTCGGCGCCCAAGTTGGCCAGCGCCGTCGTTTGGGAGTTGGCTCGCGCGGTCGCTCGCACCTGCCAGCCGCAGGCGACAAGTTGCTCGCACAATCGCGTTCCGATAAAACCGGTCGCTCCCGTCACGATGGCAATGTTCACGATTGAAATTCCTCGTTGCAAAAATGGCCGGCCAGGGCAAATCGTCTAAAATGGTGAAAAGTCTGCCCGTTCGCGGGAAGTCCCCCTGAAGACTAGCACATTCTACCAGCCGGGTGGTCGATCGTGACGACGCTCCGGTCACCTCGATTTCGAGCCGATTTCGCCGCACCTGCAAAGCGACGCAGCGGAGGGTTACCATAGCTGCCTGTTCATCGACCACCCTTTCAGAGTTCAATCACCCTTTCAGTATATGGAACGTCAGGTTTGGATAGTCCTTCACGAGGCGGCGTGTTTAGCGAGGGGACCGATTCCCGAGTGGAACGCTTTGCCGAAAGCATCAGTTTTGATCATCGTCTGTATCAGCATGATATTCGGGGTTCGCAAGCACACGCGCGAATGCTGGCCAAGCAAGACCTGATCTCTGAAGAGGAGTGCGAAGCGATTTGCGTTGCATTGGATGAAATTCGCGGCCAACTCGACGCCGGCGAGTTACCGCTGCGGATCGAGCTGGAAGATATCCATATGCATGTCGAGCAAGCGTTGATCGATCGCTTGGGCGACGTCGGCCGCAAGCTGCATACGGCTCGCAGTCGCAACGATCAGGTGTCGACCGATTTTCGCATGTGGGTCCGCGACGCGTTGGATGAAACCGACCGCCTGCTGCTCGAATTGCAGCGTGCGTTTTGGGGACGTTGCGAGGCCGATATCGATGTCGTGCTGCCGGCTTATACCCATCTCCAGCGGGCCCAGCCGGTGCTCGCGCCGCACTACTGGTTGGCTTATATCGAGAAATTTCAACGCGATCGCGAGCGACTGGCCGATTGTCGGCGCCGCGTCAATCAGTGCAGCCTCGGCGTGGCCGCGGTCGCCGGGACCAGTTTGCCGATCGACCGCCAGCAGACCGCTGCGGCGCTGGGGTTTGACGGCATCACCCGCAACAGTCTGGACACCAGTAGTGATCGCGACTTCGTGCTGGAGAGTGCGTTTGGGCTGAGCCTGATCGCGACACATTTAAGCGGCTGGGCCGAGGAGTGGATTCTCTGGAGCACGGTGGAGTTCGGGTTCATCAAGTGCCCGCACGCGTTCTGTACCGGCAGCAGTATCATGCCGCAAAAAGTCAATCCAGATGTCTTGGAACTGACGCGTGGCAAGTCGGCGCGGGTGATGGGCAACCTGCAAACGTTGATGATGTTGGTCAAAGGTTTGCCGCTGGCTTACAACCGCGACTTGCAAGAAGACAAACTGCCTCTGTTTGATTCCTTCGACACCATCCACAGTTGCCTGCAGCTAGCGGCGCCGCTGGTCGCGGGGGCTGAACTGCAACGTGATCGCATTGCCGGATCGATCGAAGCGGGTTATCTGGATGCGACGACGCTGATGGAGCATATGATTCGGCAAGGCATGCCGCAGCGGCGAGCACACCATTTGGTTGGCGCCATTGTCGGTGAAGCGATGCAGCGCCAGGTTACCTTGGCGGAGCTGCCGCTGGACGTGCTACAATCGCATGCACCGGAGCTTGACGCGTCGGTGGCGAATGTGCTGGGGTCTCGCAACGCCATTGAGGCGTTCACCAGCGAAGGGTCGACGGCACCCGTCCGCGTACGCGAACAAATTCAACAATGGAAAGAGCGACTTCATCCCCCCGCGACCGCCTGATCCGGTCTGACGACGTGCTCGCGTTTCGACCTGACTCGCCGTTCGCGCGGTATGTTGCCCGAAGGTGCGTCGGATTAGCGTGTACGGCCATGCTGCTTGGGTTAGGGCTGGTCGGTTGCGGTCGGGAGACAGCGGGGCCACCAACCACAGCGTCGGAACGTGAGCAGGTAACGGCGAAGACCGATTACTCCAACGCGGTCGATGCGGTGGCTCGTCGGCGTTGGCAGTTTGCCAGTGTTGCCATTCAGCAGCATCTTGCCGATCATCCCGATGACGCCGCGGGGTTGGAGCTGGCCGGAGACATCGCGCGGGAGCGCGGCCATGGTACGCAAGCGATCGGATATTACTCCAAGGCGGTAAGGCAGGCTGCGGCACCATCGGTGGAGTTGCTGGACAAACTAGGACGCTCGCACATGGCGGCGGGCAAGCCATGGGAGGCGTTGGCGACTTTGCAAACGGCCGTTCAGTTGCATCCACAGCATGCCGCATTGCGAAACGATTTTGCAGGTTTGGCGGCGGCGCTCGGCCAGGAACGGCTTGCCGGGCCCCATTTGCGGTGGCATGTGGAGCGAGGCTCGGCCGGAATGTCCGAGCTGATCATGCTGAGCGACTTGGAACGTCCGCAAACCGACGCTGCGATTTGCGAAGATGCCTTGCGTCGCAATCCGGATGACTTGCGCCCTCGTTATCCGCAGACGCGAGACGCGGCTTACAAGCAAGATTGGCCGCGGGTGATCGGTCAACTGCAGGCTGTTGTTTCCCAGCATCCCGATTTCCTGCCGGCTCAAATTTTGTATGGTCGAGCCCTGCTTGAGCAAGGGCGTGGGGATGAACTGCCCGCATGGCATGCAAATCTGCCGCGGGTTCCCGAGTCGGATCCCACGTATTGGTTGACCGTTGGGGGTTGGGCGGAACAGGACGGCCAAACGGCGGCTGCCGCAAAAGCTTATGGACGTGCCGTCGGGCTGGATGAGAACTCTGGCGAGGCGCTGACGAAGCTTGCCACCACCTTGGCACGGCTCGATCGTCTGGAAGAATCGCGTCGCGTCGCTAATCGGGCGCGGCAGATCGCCGCGCTGCGAGATGCCGTCGATGGCTGGCTGAGTTGGCAGAAGAATTCGCAACGCGATGCCCTCGCGGTCGCGCGGGCGATGCAGAGGCTTGGTCGCCAGCAAGAAGCCATCGCTTGGGCGCGTCTGGCACAAGGGATGACGCAGAACCGCGTCCCCGAGGCGCCGCGGGTGCTAGCGGATCTGCTCCAGGCGTACCAGGTAAACGCCGCACAGGAACCGGTCTGGCAAACGCCTGCCGGTCGCGTTGCCGAAACGATCGACCTGAGTGATCTGCCCAGTATCGTTTGGCAAAGCGGCCAGCCCAATGATTCACCCAGCACAATTCCCGTGACTTCCGAGATTCGTTTTGCCAGTCAAGCCGCTGAGCGAGGATTAGTGCATCGTTGCCGGTTTGCAGCCGACGAGCCGGCTGCCGGTTTGATGATCTTTGAGTCGACCGTTGGCAGTGTGGCAACGCTTGATTATGACCTCGATGGCTGGCCCGATGTGCTGCTTTCCGACAGCACGGGAACGCCGCATCAACGGGACTCGCAACCGAATCGCATCTATCGCAACGAAGCCGGAATGTTTCGCGATGTCACCACGGCGACTCGTGGTGGCGACACGGGCTACGCGATGGGATTGACCGTGGGGGACTACAACAGCGATGGGTTCGTCGACATGTTGGTTGGCAACATTGGAGAGAATCGTCTGTACCGAAACAATGGCGACGGAACCTTTACCGACGTATCGGCAAGCGTGGGACTGGTCGGCAAGCAGTGGACGACGTCGGTGTTGATCGCCGATATCGATCAAGACGGGCACGCGGATCTTTACACGGTCAACTACTGTGCGGGCGACGGACCTTACAAACAGCCTTGCATCAGTGAAGCGATCCAGGAACCGCGGTCGTGCAACCCGTTGGCTTTTCCCGCCGAGCAGGATCGTGTCTGGCAAGGACAAGGCGACGGCACGTTTAAGGATCGCACCTCGCAATGGCTGAGCGACACCACATCGGGCCGCGGACTGGGGATTGCCAGTGGATTCTTCGATGACCAGCCGGGTATGGACTTGTACGTCGTGAACGACATGACGGCGAATCAGTTTTGGTCGGCATCGGGAGCAAACAAGTCGTCCGATGAGCCATCGCGGTCGGAACAGGTCAACGCGACGTTCCGTTTCAACGAACAAGCGACGCTCCGCGGCGTGGCGTTTAACAATCGCTCCCTCTCGCAGGCATCGATGGGGATGGCTGTGGGAGATGCCGATCAAGATGGCGACATCGACTTTTTTTTGACGCACTTCAGTGGCGACAACAACACGTACTATGAACAGGTCCATCCCGGCATTTGGACCGACCGCAGTGTGCCGGCAAATTTTGTCGCGCCATCGATGCCGATGCTTGGGTTTGGTACCGAGTGGATCGATGCGGACAATGATGGACAAAACGAGCTGTTAGTGTTGAACGGAAACGTCGATGACTACTCGCACGATGACATTCCGTTCGCGATGCCCGCGCAGTGGTTTCGACGCGACGTCAAGACCAACAGTTGGCAAGAACTGCCGAGCGAGATGCTGGGCGAGTACTTCGGCAAACCGCACATCGGACGCGCGCTCAGCGTCGGTGACTTTAATCGTGACGGACGCCTCGACGCGGTGGCGACACATTTGCTCCAACCTGTCGAGCTGTTGATCAATCAAACGCCCACGGAGCACTCGTCGGTGCGGCTGTTCCTGACCAGCACCCACGGTCAACGCGACGCGATCGGAGCGCAGGTCCAACTCCGTATCGGTCAGCAGACGCGGGTGGCGCAGTTGACCGCCGGTGATGGCTTTCAGTGCGCCAATGAACGTGTCGTCACGATCGGTATCCCGGCCGATGCGAGCGAGCTTGGCTTGTCCGTGCAGTGGCCCGGTGGCGAAGTCGAAACGTTTGGGCAATTGGCGTCGGGAGCATACCGGATCGTGGAAGGGCAAGGCCAAGCCTTTGCACTCGAGCCGGCAGCGGCCGAATCGCCTTCGCCCTAGCACGCGACGCAAGCGAGTGGACCGGTTACGGCAACGCCATTCGCTGACGCGTCGTGCTGGTATTTCACTGCCTGTCGTCGGGGGGAGTGAAATGCTCCCCCTACCGGTTGCCCGAAACGGTGTAGTTCAGGACTCGGCGACCATCCTGTTCGGTGGCTCGCAAGAGCAGCGTTTTGCCCAGCAACCGTTGTCCGTTGGGCAAGACAAATTCACGGCGTGTACGTTCTCCGGCGGCAACGGATAGCGTTTGTCGTTGATACTGCCGGCCGGGCGGGAAGATGCTGCAATCGTAACGCTGCGAAGCCTCGGTGGAGTTTTCCATTTCCAGCCGTACGACCAGATTGCCTGATTCATCCATCCGTGTGGTGATAATCACCTCCAGCCCTTCCGGGCCAACTCGCAATTCGCGATACACCATGAATTTTTTGTTGCCGGCTCGGTCCAAACTGAATTGCAAACCAATTTCTTGTAGCCCCGTTGTAGCGTTCGAGCTGAGCGTAATCGGGATCGGTTGTTCGCGTTTTGCTCCCGCGGGAATCTGCCATTGGGTGAGATAGCGGGGCACATTCCAGGCGTCATTGACCAACATCAGGACATCGCCGCTGATGGCTTGACCGGCTGGATTATCCATTTGCACGGCAATCGTTTGAGAGCGACCGAGCAGGCTGTCGATCGATTGCCGATCGAGCTTGACTGCCATCCGAAACTGCGTCATCAAGGGGTGCAAGCCGGTGACAAAAACAGGCATGTCCGTCGCTTCGATTTGATGTTTGGTCATCCCATCGACTTCTACCGTTTCAGCAGCCGTGCGGTTGCCCCACACGTCGACGATTTCGACCTTCTCGCCCAAGTAGACTTGTTCGGTGGTCGGCGCGGAATTCCACAGCACCATTACCGTTTGTTCTCCGTTGCTCAGCACCATGTTGGAGCTGCCGCCAGGTAACCGCAGACTGCCCGTTCGTTTCAAGCTGCCGATCATGGCAGCGGTGGTGCGCCACGGCAGCAGCATGATGTCGGGAGTGCCATCGGATCGAAGCAGTCCGGTTTGCGGGTTCAACGGGTCGGACGCAAAGGCGGCTTGCACATTGTGTCCGCGGACGGTCGCCATCCGCAGTACTAGGTCACGAATGCGCGTGACGGTGTCGTACTGTCCGGCGGGCAAGGGATCGAGCAGCAACCATGTTTGCGTCGATGGGTCGCTGTCGGCCGGCGTAGCTTCGGCTTCCGCGGTCAGGTAGGCATCGAGTTCTTCCGCTGCCAAAGTTGTTGCATCACTTCGGATGACCGCCTTCCAGCTTCGTGCGTCGGGCTGTGGTTCCAGCCATGGCCAGGAGATCACCAGATTCAGCGGTTGACCGTATCCTTGCAGTCCCAAATTGATTTCGGAGATCGAATCTTTCAGGCCTCCCCGGGCAAGAAAGCTGAAGTCTCTTTCGCGACCGAGTTGCCACCAGCGGATCTTCATCGTTAAGCGGTTCATCAACGATTCGAGCAGCGGCTGCCAAACGTCTGGTTCGCGAAACACGTTAATCGCGGCGACCTGTTTGCGGCTGTCGATCTCCGGTGCAACCCCTGCGGGCGGCTGGTCCAGCAAACCGACCACCTCGATCCCACTATCTTGCACGCGGCTCATCAGCCATGCTAGTTCATCGGCCGCGGCGATATCCTCGGGCTCCACCCAGCAAGGATACTTTAGCCATCCAACGTGGCAGTCACGCAACCAACTGGGCAAGGAACGCAGGTCGCCACGAGGCGCGCCGGCGGGCAGTGTCCAGCCAAATCCGCCACCGCCGCTCGGTAAATGATCGATGACCGCAAAGGTAATTCCGGTCGTCATCGCGCTGCGGTCGGCAGCGATCAATTGCGCCGTCAACTGATAGAAGCCCGGCGGTAGGCTGGGGAGTTGCCATTTCGCTTGGCCACCAAACGCTATCGCCTGTTCGCCGTCGGTGTCGGTGTCGGCGTGTGTCTCGACCGTGCGGAGTTGCTCCTTGATCGGTTTTCCAAAAGCGTTCAGCAGTGAGAAGCGGACTTCGGCGGCTTTGAACCGCAAGCCCATCGCTTCCGCGGTGACCTCGATCGGTTCGTCGATTTGATACAGCCCGTTGGTGAGCGAGCCCTGCAAACGAAGTTGGGGGAACTGCCGCAGACGCAGCATGTCAAAGTCCGCCGTGCCGCGGATGTCGGCACCTTCGGATCCCGGTTCAACGCGCAGCCGCACCACAGCCGAGCTGCAGTTTGGCGGAGGGGCGGTGGCCGGTGTGTGAACCATCGTCCAGGGCGTGGTCTGGCGGACCACCGGCGTCGGCACCGTTTCGAGCACCTTGCCGTCTTGATCAAGAAACACCAGCTCCGCGTTTGCGGCATCCCGTTCCAGGCCTGCCGTTCGCAGCCGCGCGCCTAACACATAGCTGTACATGCCGGTGACCGGAAACGGCGGGCTTTGCAGCATCGCCGCACCGCCATCCATACGGATTTCAACGTAATGGCTGGAGACCATGTCCTTCAGCGAGGGCGGCAGGCCGGGCAGGCTTCCCGCGACGGCTTGAGAGAGCCGCGTCCAATAGGTCGGCACGCCGGGCAGCCAATGCGGCGTCTTGGCCAGCATTTGACGCATGCGGACCCAGATTGGCATAAGCCGCGTGTCGGCCTGTTGTGCTTGGGCTTCGAGCGCCGTCTCATCGGACCGAATTTCAATGTCGATATAGCTCGGATAGTCACGGCCACTGCGACGTTGCCAATCGTCCGGCCAAGCATCAAAGTCACGATCGTCCTCCCGTCCAAAATCCCATCGCTGAACGACTTGGCCAGTCGACACATCGAGTTGCAGCGTGTCATCGAGACTAGGCCCAGCGGCTGCCGTGAATCCGCAGAACAGGCTCGAGCCCGCCATGGCAACGACCATGCAAAAGCTTAGAATGACGCAGTCTGGCCGGTGAGGTTTCACGTAAATCCGCTTGAGGTTATGGAGGAGGGGTGTGCGTGGGGAGCGTGGAGCCGGTGACAGCGGGTTGCCGTACCGACCGTTGACCGAACTTGTTCCAAATCAGCGTTAGCTATCGTGCCAAAATTGAATATCGCAGCCCGACTATCCGCCTTCGGCTTGCCGCTAAAGAAAGCATTGCATGCTGCTGCCCAAGCGGGGGTGACCGGTATAGAGATCGACGCGCGAAATGAGGTCCGGCCATCCGAATTGACCGATACAGCCATACGTCAGCTGCGGAAAATGCTGGATGATCTGAATTTGCGGGTCAGTTCGGTGCGTTTCCAAACCCGCCACGGCTACGATTACGTGCCTCGCCTGAACGAGCGAATCGACGCGACCAAGGCGGCGATGCGGATGGCCTATCGGTTGGGATGTAATGTCGTCGTGAACCAGATTGGCCGTGTCCCCGACAATCACGAATCTGCCGGTTACCAGCAGATGGGTGCCGTGTTGAGCGATCTGGGGCGGTTTGGCACCCACGTCGGCGCTTTTTTAGCCGCCGAAACGGGCACCGAACCGGGCGAGCAACTCGCCGCACTGCTCGCACACGACCAAAACGCGTTCGTCGGAGCGGCGCTGAACCCCGGCAACCTGATCGTGAATGGTTTCTCCGTTCCCGAGACCCTCGATGCGATCTCGGACCGCATCCAGTTGGTGGTCGCCCGTGATGGAGTGCAGGATCTGGCCAAAGGCCGCGGCATCGAAGTTCCCCTCGGCGATGGCACGGCGGACTTTCCGTTCATCCTTGGCAAACTGGAAGATAAACAGTATCGCGGCTGGTTTGTGGTGGGCGACCAAGGGGACGGCCAAGCCGAAGTCACTCGAAACGTTGAATACCTGTCGAATCTTTAACCGAGGCGGAGAGAACTTTGTACGTTTTGTTGGATGCTTTAACGATCGTCGATGTGGTGGGCAGCGATGCCGTGGCGATTCTCAATAACCTTTGCACCGCGGACATCAAACGGTTGCAAGTTGGCCTGGGCGTGGAAGGCTTTGTGACCGAAGTGCGCGGCAGGACGGTCGGCCATGTTTGCCTTTATTTGCATGACGATCGTCTGCGATTGATCGGTGCCCCCGACCAAACCGAACGGCTGATCGCGCACATCGATCGCTACATCATTCGCGAACAGGCTCAGCCTGAAGATCAAGCTTCCTCTTGGACCGCTTATTTGGTCAGTGGCGAGAACGCCCGGCGGCTTGCCGACGCCTGGAAGTTATCACCCGGTGAGTCGCCGCACTTGAGCTTCACTGCAGCGCCGGATCCGCTGGCCGATACGCTGGTCTATCAAGTCCCATGGACCGGGCCGGCGGTTTGGCTGTGCCTCACCCCGACCGAATCGCCGACCGATTTGGAAGCCGCGTTTGCTTCGCTATCGTTGACACGCGGCACCTTGTCCGACTTCCACGCACAACGCGTCCTGGCAGGTTACCCTTGGTTCGGGAGTGACGTCGACGAGTCCAACCTGCCGCAAGAAGCGGACCGGAATGAGGAAGCGATCTCCTTCACAAAGGGTTGCTACCTCGGACAAGAAACAGTCGCTCGTCTGGATGCACTGGGGCAAGTTCAAAAGAAACTGGTCCATTGGCAAATCGATACCACGGCGCCGATCGTGCCGGGGACCGAGTTGCTCAGCGGAGACAAGAAGGTCGGCAAGATCACATCGACCGCCTTGTTTGGCGACCACACTTTGGCAATCGGTTACGCACGACGGTCGCACTTCGATCCCGGCAGTACGGCCGACTGCGACGGGCATCAAGCAATGGTGGTGCAAAGGTGAATCAAGGGGCGTGCTTTTTTGTTTACGGCACATTGAAACGGGGCGAGTGTCGCGAGTCGTGTTGGCCCGCTTCGCCGCTGCGTGTTCAAGCTGCCTGGATCCGCGGTTCGCTGGTCGATCTCGGATCCTATCCCGGTCTGGTGCCGGGCGACGACTGGGTCCGCGGGGAACTTTGGCAGATCGACGCCACCGACGAAGCGCAGACCCTGGAGGTGCTCGATGCCATCGAAGGCTACCGTCCCTCGGGGACTCGTAATTTGTATGAGCGTCAACAGGTCGACGTCTTTGACCAGCCGCACGCGGCCGAACCGTGTGCACAAGCCTACACCTACTGGCTGAGTGATCGGGCGGCCAAGTTAGCCGCTCGCCCCATTCAAGCCGATGCTGATCAAGCTTTTGTGGAATGGTTCGGTTCGCCGGAAACGTCGTAGGCGGCGGCCAGCTTGGCGACCACTTCCGCCACCGCGGCACGTACCGTTTCTGGTTCGATGACTTCCGCGTCGGCTCCCAATGCTAAAACCTTCGGCAACACTTCGCGAGGATGCGCTGTGGGGACCGTCATGATAAACGTTCCCGTTGGTTCTTCTTCTAGCTGTTGGCCGGGATGCCACGGGTCTTCACGCACCCACGCCGCGGCCCGCTTTCCCAGCCGAATCCGCACCGGCGTCGGGGAATCTCCCGAAAAAATTCCGATGCTGTTTTTCAAGTGCTTGGAGACATCGACATCGGGATCGGGTTTGAACCACTCATCGAGTGCCGAAGCGCGGTGAAAGCGATCGAGTTTCCAGTGCCGTAAACGCTCTTCAGGGTTCTTGACCTCCGATGCCGCGGCGACAACGTATAGGCTCGATTGGTAGACTGCCAAACCGTAAGGCTCGATGCGACGCGTCGTCACCGGACGTCCGGTCGATTCGTAATCGATCTCCACAACGCGATGCTCGGCGATCGCCCGGTTCATCGTCCGCAAGATACCTTCTTGCTTTTCGTACGACTTCGTCGGGCCGCCCATCACATGGACGCTTTTGCGAAAGCGTTGGTAGTGATCCCACACGCCGTCGGGCATCTCTTCTTGAATCTTGTTCCAGAACGATTCAATGCCTTGCCAATATTGCGTCCCCACCAACGGAAACAATAGATCGCGCCCGATCGAAAGCGCGATCAATTCGGTTGCCGTGGCGGTGATCTTGTGAATCCCCCGCTCGGTTCGCCCCAGCTTGTAGACTTTACCGCGCGGCAGTTGTTCATCCTGGATGTCAAAGCCAGCGGCCATTAAGGCTTCCAAGTCGCGGCGCACGGTCCGTTCGTGCAAGGAAGTCAGTCCCAGGTCGGCCAACAAGTCCTCTCGAACCTCCTCCAGCGTCCGGCCAAAGCGCGCCATTTCCAACAATTGAAGGATCTTGTGCTGCCGAATCAGTTGTTCGTTACGTGCCATCCGAAAAAGCCTCCCGCCACGGATGTTAAGAAAGACACCCGTTGAGTGGGTGGTTCCAATTGCCGTTATCTAAACAGACACTTTAACGCTGGGGCAATCGACTGACCAGCTACGAGAGGCCAGGAGAAATCTGCGAAAGCTCCGTAACGTGGCTTGGAAGCTGCGGCGAGGTGCCTATTCGACGTCGACATTGACGCCGCCGGCGTTAACTTTGACACCCTCCGAGTTGACCCGCACGTCCAATCCACTTGTGGCCGAAGGATCGCCCTCTTTGGACCCGGTGTTGATGCGGATGTTAATGCCCGAGCTTTCCTCGGCAGGCGAGCTGGCAGGTGTGTCGCCACAGCCAAGCACGCCAACGAAAACAAGGCAAGCTGCAAGAAAACCAAAGCGTGAACGGTTCATGTGGTGCATCCAAGGCACGATGGGGCATTGTCCATCAAGCTTCCGCAACGGGATCGCACCAATGGCGACCTCGCCGTGGCTAATCTCGCTCTTGAGGCTGCGATGGGGGGACCCACCGCATGGCGCGGAAGCTTTGGGATGGGCGAAGATCAATCGTCTCCGCGGTAAGACTATAGATCCAAGCCCCACCGCTGGCGAGCCA
>CAYZHQ010000010.1:42410-57499 GCA_964477385.1 uncultured Pirellulaceae bacterium | reverse complement strand
GATCAATCGTCTCCGCGGTAAGACTATAGATCCAAGCCCCACCGCTGGCGAGCCAACGTCCCCGGCGAGCCATCGTCTCCGGCGAGCCAACGTCCCCGGCGAGCCAACGTCCCCCGGCGAGCCAACAAGCCGCTGAGGTTTAGAATTCGCGGTAGGGAGGCAGTTCCTCGATCTCGATCGGTTCCAGCATCGCGGGCGACTGCATCATCCGCTCTTCCGGCATCGGCGCTGGCATCATCGGCGCTTCCGGCATCGGCGCTGGCATCATCGGGGTTTCGATCATCGGCGCTGCCATCGTCGGAGGCTGGTCGCAGCAATCATCGCAGCCACTCGGACGGATGCCGAAGTGACACAGACCCATGTTGTCGCATTTCCATTGCTCGATGGTACGAATGGTACCGCAACCGGACGCGAAGCCAACCACAGCGGTTAGCACTGCAAGGTTGAAAAATGAACGCATGACGACAAAGCTCCCCACATGATCGGATGGTGTTCCTGATCGAGTATGCGCCTCTCGTCCCCGGAAGCAAATTTTCTCGACACGCTCGGCGCCACATTTCGTGTCAGTGGGTTGGTGTCAGGCAAGCTGCAAGACACGTAACGAATGGAGTTAATGGAAAGGTGGGTCGAAAAGAAATTGGACCTTTGTGGGGACTTTCCCTCAAGTCTTCGCGAGTCGCTAAGCAATACGATCCTAAGCGGAGCATTGGCAAGCACGCCGGCAAGCCGGGCGCAGCCTAAACCGGAATGACCTGAAGGGGATTCAGCGAACATCCGAATCGCCGAACCGAAAACGTCCTGGTGAACGCGCAGGTCTTGAGCCAAGCAGACCGCTGGTCGAAATCAGGCCGGGGGCTGATACGGGTTGCGAGTTTCATCGGGAACACTGCCCGCCACATCACTACCGATCGTTGGCGAGGCCGGTGTGGAAACAATCGCCTTGCCAATTAAGTAGCCGAGCAACGACGGAATAAGCCCCAGCACAAACACAACCGCGGTCGCCAGCAATGGCGCTATCCAGCGGAACCATGGATTGCTCCCCCCCGCGGATTGCGAAAACGTGGCAAGCCATAGCAAAACAAAATTCAGTATTCCGATCGCCACAGCGACCGTCAAGCAGATCAGGAGAGGGGTTTGCCAGCGGGACTTTCCTCGACGAGCGTCACGCATTCCGGCAAAGAACGAGAACATTCCGCTGCCACCAAGCACCAGCAGTAAAAGCAACAGTTCCAACACGGATACTCTCAACATGCCTTTCCGCTCCTTCTCTTCCACGGTTCCGATTCAAACGCGAACATCATCAGTTTAGCAGGGCCCCTTCGGCAACCAACCCAGGACCAAAGGCCAGCATCAATCGCGGGCCCTGACGCTGGCGCTGTAAGGCCTGCTGCAGTATGAATAGAACGGTCGGTGAAGACATATTTCCGCACGTCCGCAAGGTCTCGCGCGACAAGGCCAGATCGTCATCACTCAGGCCAAGTGTCTGCTGCACCGCGTCCAGGATGCGCGGGCCACCGGGATGGATGATCCAATCACCGATCGCTTCGATCGATAGGCCGGACTTCGCCAACCACTGCTCCATGGCGGGACGCAAATGCCTGCCAATCGAATCGGGGATCTCTCCGGAAAGTTTCATTTCAAAACCGTAGTCGCCAATGTCCCACGACATCTGATCTCCGGTCTCCGGCATCCAGCACGAGTGCGTATCGAGTAACATCGCTTTGCCGGTTGCGTGGTCGGCATGACGCAGCACGACGGCCGCCGCGCCATCGGCGAACAAGGCGTTGCCGATGATCGACTCTTCATCCCAGTTCATCCGATAGTGCAAGCTGCACAATTCCACGGCGCACAACAACACCGTTGCCTGCGGATCGGCGGCCAGCAATCCGCGTGCGGTGCGTAAGCCGTTGATCGCGCCGTGGCATCCCATGTAGGCGACGTTCACACGCTGGACTTCCGGCGGCAGGCCGAGATTACGAATCATGTGAAAGTCAATTCCGGGGGCGGCGAAACCGGTGCAGGAGACCGTCACCAAGTGCGTGATCGAGTTGGCGTCCACACCCGCATCGGCCAGCGCGGTTTCACAAGCGGTCGTCGCCAGCGGCGGCGCGAAGGTGGCGTAGGTCAGCATCCGGTCGCCGGTGCTGGGGCCTCGTCCAGAGTCGACGTTTTGGCGGCTCCATTCGTAACCGGTTTGCCATGGAACGACCGTTTGCCGCGTCTCCACGCCCGCCTTGCGAAACAGCATGCGCATCTTTCGCACTTGCCGTTCGTCTTGGCAAATCACGTCGCTCGATAGCCGAAAGGCTTCTTCTTGCGTGACGGTCTCAGGCGGCAGTGCGGTGCCCAGTCCGATGATTGAGCACTTCATGCACTCTCTCCTGATTGAGTTGGCGGACAACGGACAGTCCTATTGTGGGAAAGATTGCGGCGATCCGTATCATGCCGCCAACTAATCGTGGGTATCGCAACAATTTCGCCAGCGATCGACAAATCCATTGGTGGCTGCCAACCAGCTCATTCGTCGTCTTGGTCCAGTTCGCCACCATGCTCGGTTCCCACTGGTCGACTGCGGCATCGACAAACGGGATCACCGCCCGGCCTCCGCGAACCGCCCAAGCCATCCCTTCGCCGGTGAAGGGCTCTACATAGCCCGACGCATCGCCGACAAAAAAGAGCCGATGCGATGCCGTCTGAGGTCGCTTGCGGGTCAACGAAGTGGTGCCGCGGAACGAACGGCTGACCGAGTCGTTGAACATCGAGTCGTCGCAGGGCAAGCCCGCTGTGGCGAGGATTTCTCGACACGCCTGCTCGGGCGAGCGGCCTCGCAAAAAATTCCGATCGACCGCCGCGGCAAGATTCAGCACATCCCCTTCGGTCCGGCTCAGCCCAACGTAGCCGCCAGGCGCGACGGCCATGTAGATCGTGCCGACGGCATAAGCCTCGGGGAAACATCGCGTTTGCAAACCCAGCCCGATCCGAGAATCCTCCTTCGAAACCGATTCCGAAGCGGGACCGTCGATCACTTTTTGACTCGACAAACCACTCGCGACGATCACCGTTTTGGCTCGCAGCAAAATCCTCGATTCCATTGCGATCACCGTGCGCAGTTCCTCCGCAGCGGACTCTGCGGGGGCAACTTTGACATTCACGGGCGACAAAAACGCCGCGCCGGCATCGATTGCCGCACGGGCTAACATCGCGTCGAGGGCTCGGCGAGAAACCGACATGCCTGCCGGTAAAGGAATCGTCAAGGTCCGCCGCCGCGTGCGCAGTTCGTAGCGGTCCAGCGTATGACCGCCAAGCTGACGCAGGGCGTCGCCCAAACCGACCGCTTCCAATCCCGCCAAGGCATCGCCATTCAAACAAGCACCGCAAACCTTGTCGCGAGGAAACGTGCTGCGTTCGATCAACAGGACGCTGCGGCCGCGCTGCGCCAAACCGCGAGCGGCGATGCTGCCTGCCAAACCGGCGCCGACGATAATGGTGTCCCAGACGCGGGCGGCGGCTTGGTCAATCGAAGTGGTCGACGCGATCGTAGGTTCCATCACTGGGGCGTCCAAGTCAGCAAAAATCGTTCGGGCCAACGTTTTCGCAACGTTGCGTATTCAAGCCCCGCCTGCTCAGTGAGCTGAAAGATCTCGGGGAGCGAAAACGCGCCTTCCACCGATACCGGTCCGTCGAAGTGCACGATCGGATTTCGAGTCAAAGCATGGCATCCGCCCCACGCCAGCCAATAACCCAGCCGAGTGCGCAGCAGATCACTGATCACGATCAACTGCCCTGCCGCAACTCCCATGCCTTTCAGCAAACGAATTACATCGGACTCCTCCAGGTGATGCAGAAACAGGGAACTACAGATCACATCGTAGCCTTCCGGCAATGGGCTTCCCAGCACGTCGGCGATCAGAAACCGCACGTCGACGCCCGCTTGTTCGGCTTGCCATTGGCCAAAGTCGATCGCCGTTTGGCTGATATCGCAACCCGCCGCTTCGACAGCCAACCCGGCCGCCTTGGCGCGTTTTGCCAGCCCGATCGCGAGATCCCCGCCGCCGCAGGCAACGTCCAGAATCCGCAGCGGGCGCTCCGGTGCATCGCCCAGTTGCTGGCGTCTGGCATGCTCTCGAATTGGACGCCAGATACTGCCGATGGTGCCGCTGTAGCGATTGATGCGTGCCAGCGTACGTAGCGCACCGTGATGCAGGTCGTTGTCCAACCCCGGTTGATCCATCTTCTCCGGTTGTCGATGCCGGGATTGTGGAAAGGTCATGACATCGATGTGGAGGCAAGGAACAGCAAAGCGAACAGGTGATTAAGAAACGGTCGATTCCATCTCGCGCAGATAAACCGCCAACACCGCTTCAAACGTCTGCGGTTCGATGGTGAACCGAGGCTGAGAATCACTGTGCTTGTTGCAATGTTCGACCAGCACACGATACAGGAATCGAAACAGGTGCCGCGGCACACGCAGCGATTGGAAAGTCGCCAGCAGTCGAGCGTAGCCGATCTGTTCGTCGAACAGATCCTTCGGTTCGGGCGATTTGCCTTCGGCAGAACAGGCGGTCATTCGGGCTCGGGCGAGGTCGTAGAGCGACTCACCGGTCCACGCGAAGGCGGGAATGACATTCTGTTTATCCAATCGAGCCCGCTCGTGGAACTCGTTGCTTTCTCGCTCGACATCGCGATGCAGCTCTTGGGGCAGCATCATCTTCAGCCCCAGGCCGGGATGTTTGAGCAACTTATTGTCCAGCAGCGGCCAGACAAAACGCCGCATCAATTCGGGTTTGCCCCCGGTCAGGTGAGGTTCATCCACGCGATCAACCAACACGATTGTGCCGGCGAAACCGAGTTTCTTGGTGGCCATTTGCAGTTTGGTCAGCAACTCAAAGCGATCATCGGTGCGGCTGAATCGAGGCAGCGGTTGGCTGGCCAATTCTTTGGGCGGAAAACGCATCAAGACTTTTCGCAGAGAGCTGATTTCGCGTTTCCCGACGCGCATATGGCGGCGGACTCCCATCGCTTGTCGTTGGCAGCGAAACCAGCGCAACAGATAAGGGGCAAACCCGAGGAAACTTAACAGCGGTGCCAACCACGCCGACGTTTGCCAGCCGATCCGATCGGTACGAAACAGATAAACGACCAATACCACCATCAAAACCGTCCAGACGGCACCCAACCAAAGGTCCCATTGGACGTACCAATTGGAATATCCCAGTTTGCGGCGAAACTGATCCCAACGTCCGGTGAATGTCGACACCGTCGACTGGTCATAGCAACACGCCAACAACAACATGTCGCGGGCCGTCGTGCGATCGATCTTGTGCAGGTCGTCGTCATGAATGCGGCTCGATTCTTCGAACAGCGACGGGCTGGAATCTTCATTGGAAGAGAGCGCCCGATCGATCATCTGCGTCGTGCCGAGGCAGAGGATCGCATCCATGTGGTCCCACAGACGCCACGCGTCGAAGACCTTTTCGGGTTTCTTGTTCGATCGCCAGCTCAAACGTTCCTGAAAGTGATCGAGGAACGGGTTGAAGTCATCGTAGCGAATGACGTTGATGCGACTGGTGGGGTGTTCGCGATTGTATGACGCTAAATGGCGATCGATCTGCAAACGCATGGCGGTTTTTCCCGACCCCTTGGGCCCGAAAATGATCGCTGTCGCCGGTTCGGATGGATCGCCGTAGATTTTATCCCACACGGGATGATAAGCACTGTTGATACAGTGCTCCTTGAACACCGGGTCCGTTTGCGCATCTTCCTCCGCGAAGGGGTTGCGGAGGATACCGTGGTGCTCAAGAAAGCTCTGTATGTTCATAAGTGCCGTGTCTTACTTTTTCTCTAGGCCTTTAACCATCTCGCCAAAGGCTTCGCGGTTGGCTTTGACGACGCTTTCCGGACCGATCATCTTGATGAAGTACTGGCGACCTTTGGGATCGACAATAATCGCGCCGCTCATCGCATAGTCATCCCGTTCGACAACACGGCCCCCTGAAAAGGGTCCGCCGCCCATCGTTTCTTTGTACGAACCGGCTAGGTGGATCAAGTGTACCGTGTGCCCGGCAACGGTTTCTTTTTCCTGCTTGACTCCGTTTTCTGCCAGCTTGAATTGGCCTTTCCAGCGCGCCACATTGGCATCGACCGAACCGCTAGCCGCCATCATCGTAACGCGTGCCTTGCCGTCGTCTTCACCCGCGGTCGCGGCAAACTCGTGCTCAATAATCGAAACTTTCGGTTGGACAGTCTTCCACGCTGCGGGAGTTTCCATCGTCGCCGAATCGAAAACTTCGATTGTCTTGCCAGCCTCTTCGGCGGTCGCACCCGCTTCTTGGCCAATGGCTTGGGAAACAGTCAGGCCAGCAACGCTCAGCATGGCGGTTGCGGCGATAGAAAACATTGAAAAACGGTTTAGCAACATCGGTATCCTCGTTCCTTAAAAGGGGAAGTAAAGAGAGTTTAACAGCAAATCACGAAATTGCAGAGGACGCTGCCAGCACTGCCGGAACATCATACCTTAGAGGTCTCTGGGGGCATCTTGAGGCCCCGGTAGGTTCTTGTTGGAGGCTCGATACGAGCGGAACATAAAGGCCGCTCCGGCAGCGAACATCACCAGCATCCCCAACAGATGCGTCAGTTTCGTGTTCATGACAAAACGGACTCGGCTGACAATCTCGATCGCCAAGATCGCCAATCCAAGGTAGGTCAGGTTCCACGCCCATTTTCGGCTGGCGTCGACGAACAGGCAAAAAACCCCAACAAAAAAGGGCACAAACAGAATGCCCATCGAAGTCGTTTCGTAAAAACCACCACCTCCGGTACCGCGACGCATCAATCCCGACAGCGCACCGATCCCTGTTCGAACCTGGACCGAATCGAAAAAAAAGTAAACGGCACCGCCCGCCAGTGCCAACCCGCCAAGAAACATTCCGATCCCGCCATCGGTTCCGCCAGCACCTCGCACATCCATCTCCCAAATTGGCTCGCTATCGTCCGCCCACAGTCGGCGGTGTCTGATTATAGCCCGCCGCCGACTCCGATCGCCCAGTGATCAGTGATTAAAGAGAAACTCGGTGCTGCTGAGCACGCTCCAGCAAGCGTCCTCCAGTCCCTCGCGGCGCTGATCTTCGCCGTACTCTTGCAAGACACCTAGCAGTTTTTGCTGCTCTTCGGGCGACGGTGGGCGGGCGAGCGCCTTGAGAAACAACTGCTCCACGATCTGCGGATTGCTGCGACCGGCGGCCAACTGTTGCCCAATGAAGTTGTCCGGAGCGGCTAGTTTCGGATTCATCGTATCGCCATTGGACAAATGCAGCACCTGCACCATGCTCGGTTCGGTGCTCCGTTCACACTCGCAAGTGATCTCGCGCGAATTACGCCCAAACGTTTTCAGGAAATACGATTCGACGGCGGAGTCATACAGTTGCACCGCACGCGTGCCCGCCGGATAGAAGTCGGTTGCTTGACTGTCCGCACCGGCAAAGCTGACTTTCGTGAACGATGTGCTGGTCCCCAGGACTTGGTCGATCGCATCGAGCAACACCTCGGCCATCAGCCGACGCGGGTAATAGCGACTGAGGTACCGTTGCTCGGCGGCGTTTCCTTCCAGTGGCAAACTGCTCCGCTGGTAGGTCTCACTTTGCATGATCGTTCGCATCAATTGTTTGAGATCATACCGCGACTCGATCAAGTGCTCCGCGGCGGCGGCCAGCAAAGGTTCGTTCGATGCCGGATTGCTCAGTCGCAGGTCGTCCACCTGTTCGACTAAGCCGACGCCGAAGAAATTCGCCCAAATACGATTCGTAATGGAACGGGTAAAGTACGGATTTTCCGGCGACGTCATCCACGCCGCCAACGCCTCGCGACGGTCGCCTGGATCGTCGAGTGCTAGTGGCTGGCCATCAAGCGGAGCGGGGGCTTGCGGCCGTCCGGTCGACGGTTGAATCAGATCACCGGCCGTGGCCACATACACCGTTCGCTTGCCATCGCCATTGCGACTGTCACCACCCCAGCCCTTCGCTCGCACCCGCGCGAACAGATTGGCCATCGCGTAGTACTGATCGTTGGTCCATTTCTCCAGCGGATGATTGTGGCATTTGGCACAGCCGATCGACAAACCCATGAAGGCTTGGCAGGCATTCTCGGTCATCTCCTCCGGCGTTTGGTGGATGGCGTAAAAGTTTGTCGCGCCTTGTTCGATACTGCTGCCCTGCGCCGTCAAGACTTCGCGGACGATGCGATCCCACGGTCGGTTTTCTCGCACCGCATCTTGGATCCAAGTGTAAAACGCCTTCACCGCGGCGGGCCGTAATTGCCTGCCGCTGACCAACAGCAGGTCGCTCCATTTGTAAGACCAATAATCGACAAACTCGTCTCGAGCCAATAACTGTTCGATCCACCGGTCACGTTTGTCGGTCGCTTGATCGGCTAGGAAGGCGGTGGTTTCGGCGGCCGTTGGCAAGCGTCCCACACAGTCCAGCGTGCTGCGTCGCAGGAAGGTATTGTCATCGCACCGCGGCGCCGGTTCCAGCTTCAACTGTGCGAGTTGCCGCAAGACCAGATCGTCAATGAAATTGCGGCGAGGTGCGGAGGCGTACGCGGCTGTCGGCACGTTGTATCCGTAGGGAACGGTCAGACGAGCCAGCGCGATGCGGCTGCCGAACCACACCGAAACGGCCGCTTCTCCGGGGCCACGCACCAGCACTTCGCCATGCTCGTCGACACTCGCCACCGCTTCATCGGTCGCCGTGAACTTGGCCCACTGCGTCACATCGGCGACGCGTCCGTTGTCGTAATGGGCCTGCACCAGCACCTGCATGCGGTCGCCCGGTTGCAGCGTGGAGTTCGCCGGGAGGACTTCGATCCGTTGCAACTGCGGATCGTCGTCGCTCGGGCCGACAGCGCCTTGCGCGATCCACTGTGACAAGACGGCGTAGTCGCGCGAGTCGGTATCCAGCCGCAGCCCTCCCTTGTGCGGCAACGCGCCGGTCGGCTTGGCAAGCAGCAGGCTGCGCCCGGGATCGGCCAATTCCACACGCCGGCCGCGCGCCTCACGCGTCATCGTCAAATAGTCGGCCGCCACGTCGTAACCTCGCAGGCTGAGCCGGAAGCCTCCCTTGCCGGCCAGCGCACCGTGGCAGGAACCCATGTTGCAGCCTCGCCGTGCCAGGACAGCTTGGACTTCGTTGCGAAAGTTCCACCGATGCTTCTGCGCAAACCCCTCCACCGTCAACGCCGACACCGCACGACGCCCGTCGGGTAAGCTCGCGATGCATTGAGTCGTTCCGTTGCCGATGGGAATCACCATCCCATCGACGTACTTGGCCACTTCGGCATCGGCGATCTGCCAAGTCACCTCGTCGGTGTCGAGCAACGGTCCCGTTTGGTTGCCGACCATGTCAACAGCCGACACCCGTTGGCGGGATTCGGGCCCATGCAGCGTGAAGTTCGACGGCAGCACCGCGATCCCCGGTTCGGCTCCGTGGAGCAACGCGGGCAAGGCGAGTAACGCGGGCAACGCGAGCAACGCGGGCAAGGCAAACGCTGTCGACCACAGGGTCAAGCCACAAGCAACGGCAAATCTCATCTTCAACAAGGCTCCGTGAAACGGTTTCGCAGAAAAGTTCGTGATGGCGATTGTCCACCTGGGACGCGACTTTCGTTCCGAGGTCGCTTAACTAATCCGAGGTCGCTCAGCTAAACAGCTCGCCGATTTCTCGCACGCCAAAATCGACCAGCGGGAAAGGGCGTCCGCCCGGCCCAGGGACCTCGGCATGTAAATCCAATCCCAAGCTGTGAAAAATCGTGGCAATGATTTCGCCGGGACTTGCCGGGCGGTCGGCTGGCACCGCCCCGATCGGATCGCTCGCCCCGATCGCGCGACCGCCTTGCACGCCGCCGCCGGCAAAGGTGCAACTGAAACACTGCGGCCAGTGGTCACGCCCGCCCGCCGGATTGACTTTCGGCGTCCGGCCAAATTCCGCCAAACCGGTCACCAGCGTGTCCTCCAGCAAACCCCGTTCATGCAGGTCGCCGATCAGCGCCGCGTAAGCCTGGTCATACATCGGCGCGACAATGTCACGCATCCCTTCGATGCTGGTAAACGGTTTGGTACCGTGAATGTCCCAGGTGA
Organism: uncultured Pirellulaceae bacterium; assembly: GCA_964477385.1. Taxonomy (GTDB): domain Bacteria; phylum Planctomycetota; class Planctomycetia; order Pirellulales; family Pirellulaceae; genus Roseimaritima. Next base: position 47,370 of record CAYZHQ010000010.1, on the reverse strand, counting down.
CCTCACCAAAGACGGTCAAAAACGTGTTGATAGTGATAAACCGCACGCCCGCTTCGACCAATCGCCGCGACAGTAAGCAACACTGACCGAACCGATTCATGCCGTAACGCTCGCGGACCTTGGTCGGTTCCTGCGACAAATCAAATGCCGCCCGCGCCTGCGGACTGCTCATCATGCGATAAGCGGCCGCGAAATGGCTGTCCAACATCTTGGCCGATTCGGTCGCTTCGAGATTCGACAGTTTGCCCTCGATAGCCGCCCGCATCCGGCGCCGGCGATCGATGCGCACGTCTCCGAGTGAACTGGGCGGCAACAGATCGGGAACCTTAAAGTTGGGCTTGGAGGGATCGGCCGACAGTTCAAACGGGTCGTAGGCTTTGCCGAGAAATCCCCCCGCCTGTCCGTTGGGAAGATTACCACCACCGCGGCCCATTTTTTCTGGCAGCACCACGTGAGCCGGCAAGTCCGTTCGACGGCCGCGCATGTACTGCACCACCGCGCCGGCATGCGGGTAGTTCACGCCGCCGGTAAATTGGCGTCCCGTTTGCAGCATCTGCCAACCCGCATCGTGCACCGCCGCGGCGTTGTGGTAACAGGACCGCACGATCGAAAACTTGTCAGCGATCTCCGCATGGCGAGGCAAGATTTCGGAGACTTGAAAGTCACCGCGAGACGCGATCGGCTGAAAGGGACCGCGGACTTCCGACGGTGCATCTGGTTTCATGTCAAACGTATCGAGCTGACTCGGCGCGCCCAGATTAAAGATCATGATGCATGAGCGTTTGTCCTTTGCGGGATCGACCACCCCGCGTTCGCTGGCCGCCAAATACTGTGGCAGTCCCAACCCGATCGCGCCCAACGTGCCGACTTGCAAGAAGTCACGCCGGGTGGCACCGTTACAGGTTTGCGATTTGCCTCGCCCCGTGAGGTTCAACATCGCTTTGGTTCTCCAGAAAAAGGGAAGGCGTGTGGCATGCGGACGGACCGTAGCAGTTTCGCACAGGCATGATCCTTGCCCTCAGTCTAACCGCCGTCGCGACCGCTCGCCGAACCCCGCGGCCGGTTTTTCGTTACCATGGACCGAAATAAAAACATCTCCCTCGATTCATTGGAGACGCTCATCATGCTGCCTCGGTCGCGAAACGATGGCTTCCTCTTGCTGGTTTGCTTGCTGTTGTTGACTGGAAATCGGTCGACTTCTGCTTGGGCCGAGGCCCCGCTGGGTTACAACCGCGATGTGCGTCCTTTGCTGTCGGACAATTGTTTTTTCTGTCATGGCCCCGACGCTACGCACCGCGAAGCCGGTTTACGGCTGGATGTGGAAGAAGATGCCAAAGCGGTCGCGATCGAACCGGGTGACATCGACGCGAGTGAGCTGATCGCGCGGATTACATCGACCGATCCCGACCTTGTCATGCCGCCTCCCGAAACGAACAAGCAGCTCCGCCCCGAGGCGATTGAAACGCTGAAGCGGTGGGTTCGAGAAGGGGCGGTCTACGAGCCGTATTGGGCTTACGCTCCGCCGGTCCGCCGAGCCGTCCCTGCCTCCGAGACGCTTGCGGCGAAGAACGCCGAATGGTCGGCGCATCCGATCGATCGTCAGTTGATGGCGACTTGGCAAGCGAGAGGAATGCGTCCGGCGTCTGACGCCGATCCGGTGACTCTGCTGCGCCGCCTCCACTTTGATCTCACGGGCCTGCCGCCGTCGCTGGACGACCTGCGGGCGTACGTGCAGGACCCCAGCCCGGCCGCTTACGAAGCGACCGTCGATCGCTTGCTGGCCAGCGAAGCGTTCGGCGAACGGATGGCGATGTTTTGGCTGGACCTGGTCCGCTACGCCGACACGGTGGGCTACCACGGCGACCAAGATCACAACATTTCGCCCTACCGCGATTATGTCATCGACAGTTTCAATCAAAACCGATCATTCGATCAATTCACGCGCGAGCAGCTCGCCGGCGATCTGCTATCCGATCCGACGGTCGAGCAATTGGTGGCGACCGGCTACAACCGCTTGTTGCAGACGTCGCATGAAGGCGGCTTGCAACCCAAGGAGTACCTTGCGATCTATGCCGCCGATCGCGTTCGCAATTTGTCCAGCGTTTGGCTCGGTGGCACCCTTGGTTGTGCGCAATGCCACGACCATAAATTTGATCCGTATACCAGTCGTGACTTCTATGCGATGGCGGCCTTCTTCGCCGATGTCGACGAGGAGCAGCATTTCACGCAAGGCAGCAACGCTTTGCCGACTCGTCGCCCACCGGAAATGATGGTGTTGCCGCCGGCGGCAAGGGCCGAAAAAGAGCGACTGGAAAAGGCGTTAGCGGCGGCTCGATCGGCGACCGCTGACGAACCGCAGGATGCCGAGCCCAAGGATGCATCGGGAGATGACGCGGCGGCCGATAAAACGTTGCAGCAAACGCTCGAGCAACAGCTTGCGGAAATCAACCAAGCGGGACGATTGACGATGATCACCAAATCGATTCCGCCGCGTACGATGCGCATCTTGCCGCGAGGCGACTGGCTGGACGATTCGGGACCGGTGGTCATGCCGGCAGTACCGACGTTCTTGGGCGAAGTGCGAACCGACGCCGAACGCTTGACGCGACTCGACCTGGCCAATTGGCTGGTCGATGACAAGCAGGGTATCGGCGGCTTGACGGCCCGCGTCTTCGCGAATCGGTTTTGGTATTTGATGTTCGGCAACGGGTTGTCGCCTTCGCTGGATGATTTTGGAGGACAAGGCCAGCCGCCCAATCATCCGGAATTGCTCGATCAATTGGCACTCGATTTCATCGCCAGCGATTGGGATGTGAAACACTTCCTCAAAGAACTGGTGATGTCGCGCGCGTACCGGCAGAGCTCCACGGCGTCAGCCGAAACACTGCGTGCGGATCCGGCGAATCTGTGGTTCGCGCGTCAGTCCCGTTATCGTTTGCCGGCCGAAATGGTGCGAGACAACGCGTTATCGGTCAGCGGCTTGCTGGTACACAAAGTGGGCGGCGATAGTGCGCGGCCTTACCAGCCCGCCGGATACTACCGGCATCTGAATTTTCCGCAGCGTACGTATCGCGAGGATAAAAACGAAAACCAGTGGCGTCGTGGTGTCTATACCCATTGGCAGCGTCAATTCTTGCACCCGATGCTCAAAGCCCTCGACGCGCCGACACGCGAAGAATGCACCGCTCGGCGACCGCGGTCCAACACGCCGCTCGAAGCCCTGGTGTTGCTGAACGATCCCACGTTCGTCGAAGCGGCGCGTGCCTTGGCGGTGCGGATCTTGCGTGACGCCGAAGCAGCAGGCCTCGGCACCCCAGCGCAGCGGCTCCGCTACGGCTTCCGACTGGTAACCTCACGGGACCCCGATCCGGAAGAACTCGCCGCGCTCACGGAGTTACTCGCCCGGGAGCAGCAGGCGTTCCGCGACGAGCCCGAAGCGGCGCAGAAATTTCTCGAGCAAAACGGCCAATATCAAGCCAACGCGGAGCTCGCCCCGCCGACGCTCGCCGCCTGGACCAGCGTTTCCAGAGCCCTGCTGAACCTACACGAAACCGTGACCCGCAACTGAGGGGCCGGTCAGGAAGGGGTTGGCGGCTGGAGGGATTGAATTTTGCGAACCATCGCGTCGGGCAGGGAGTAGTTTTCCACCGCCTTGTTGACCAGGCGTTTGGCGCGGCCGGGGTGGACGAGCAATTGCAGCGTGGTGGCGGTCGCCGGCAGCAGGCTTAGCCAGTCCTGTCGCGGTCGCGTTAGCTCATCTTCGCTGCTGCGATACAGACCTTTATTTGTCAGGCATGCCCAGCTTTCTCGAATCAAGTCACGGCGTGTGGCGCCCTCTTTGGCCGCCGCCATCAGGATCATGAAACCGCTGTGGGAGCGGACTCCGGTGCGACCGAGCGGCAGCGGCTCGACCGGTTCACCTGCTGAAACGCGGATCAGTTGCTCGCAGAGGTTCACGCCACTGAGCGTCGCATTGACGGTCTCGCCGATCCGCGGATTGGCTTCGATGTACTGTGGGCCCTGATCGGCGTCGTAAAAATAATCCAGAAACACCGCTCCGTGCCAATCGAGATGTTGCCCCAGCGTCTGCAGGTGTGACTGGACGTCACGGTGAGTCGCACTGACGCGCGCCATCGACATGCCTCCGACACCGAGGGCGCGTGCTTCAAAGCAATGGAATCCGACCAGCCGGCCGTGCTGGAAGACCCCTTGCGCGGTCGCTTGGACGCCGATCCCGGGAGCTTGCAGCAGCAGTTCTCGGCCTTCGCTCCAGGCCCCTTGGTCGCTCCATCGATCGATCAGCAACTGCATTTGCTCGCGATCCTCGACCGGCTCGACACCCTGTCCGGCGGTGCTGTACGGCTGCTTCACAAAGCAGGGCAGTTGCTCGGCTTCCAGCAATTCTTGCGCGGTTGTCAGAATGCGGCACGGTGGCTGAGGCAAGCCCAGTTGATCCAGCAGGCGCGAGAAGCGAACCTTGCTTTGCAGTTCATCGAGCTGTTCAAAAGACGGTAAGGCCATGCCAACATATTGCCGCAGTTCGTCACGGTACTTGGCCAGCAGGTAGACCTGTTCGTGGGTCGGGACCAAAACATCATAGTCGCCGCCGCGGACCAATTTCCGCAGTGCCTCCAGGTAGCCGAGCGGATCTTTGCCATAGGCGGGGCAGCGGTGAAAGCGATGGACAAACCGGGAAAAACGGCCTTGGCAAATCGGGTCAGGGTCGAGCACATCGACCGTATGATGTCCCCCGAGTGCATATAGTGTTTGCCTTGCCGATAAACTGGAGCCCTCGCTGAGGAGCACCCGTTTGCCAGGTAAAGATCGCTGTTTCGTCGACACGATGGGCTCCCCGATGCTTCGGCACGCCACTAGCTGTCAATCGCCGACATCCGGAGATCGCAAGGTGGTTGAGCGAATTGGGTGGTTGAGCGAATTGGGTGGTTGAGCGAATTGAAAC
>CAYZHQ010000010.1:7758-42310 GCA_964477385.1 uncultured Pirellulaceae bacterium | reverse complement strand
GGTGGTTGAGCGAATTGGGTGGTTGAGCGAATTGGGTGGTTGAGCGAATTGAAACGAGTTGGAAAGTGCTGCGATGACCCACTGGAGGGACTCGCGATCGTTGGCATTCTCTAGCGATTTGCCCTAATATACCTAAGTCGCCAAGCTCGGGTGGTAGGTCCTTTGGACGCCCGCATTGTTAGCGAGTCCGTGCGTTGTTAGCGAGAGCGTGTGCTTTTGGTCAATATTCTGAAGCTGGAGTCTAGACACGATGCCCAACGATCTTCCGGAGCTTGAAAGGCGGCAGATGTTTGCCGAAATCAAGCGTTTGTGTCGGCCCGATAATGTCACCAATTGGTTTTGGATTGGGTTGGAGTATGCGATTTTCGCCGTCACCGTGGCGGCCTGTTTGGCGATCAATCAAGTTCGAGTGCAGCAGGGATGGTCGATCGCCTGGATGGTCCCCGTCTATTTGTGTGCGATTTTTGTGATCGGTGCTTGGGTTCAGAATCGACTGAGCGTGCTAGTGCATGAAGCGAGCCATTACCTGTTATTTAAGAACCGATTGCTGAACGACGCAGTCGCCAATTGGTTCTTGCTGTTTCCTGTCTTTGGCGCGATCGCGAATTACCGGATTGGGCATTGGGGCCACCATCGTCACGTCAATGATCCGGAGCATGACCCCGACCTGCGTCGCTTGACGGCCCATCAAGCCCGCGACTTTCCGGTCACCAAGCGGTTTTTCTTGTGGCATTACGTCTTCAAGCAAATCCTGTGGCACAAAGCCTTCAGTTATTTGAAAGGCCGAGCGTTGTACGTTGTGATGACCATGGATTCCCCGCCGGCGAAACGCCAGGATGGGCTGGGCACCAAGACGGTATGGGCGATGCGGATCGCGTTTTACGGAACGCTTTTTACCGTCCTGACGGTGGCCGGTTGGTGGCCCCATTACTTGCTGTTTTGGGTCGTCCCGCTGGTCACGTTCTATCCCGCCGTGCTGTTTCTGCGGGAGATCGCGCATCACGGCAACTATCCCGACGCGGGCGACTACACCAATAGTCGCGTCTACAAAGCCAAGTTCCTCGAACGACAGATTTTCTTTCCCTTTGGTGAGCACAATCATGTGCTGCATCATATGTTTCCCACCGTCCCGCATTTCAACATGGAAGCCGCCCACCAGACGATGCTCCGCTATCCGCCCTATCGCGACGCCGTCGTCACCTGCAATGGATTCTTTGTCAAAGCCGATGCGAAGAGCGAATCGCCGACGGTGCTGGAGATCCTTGCCGCTCCCTCTGGTAAGTACCTGCGAACGGCCACGACCGAGGGTGTGACGAGTGACATTCGACACGAAACGGTGACCGCGGTCGGTGGCGACTAGCCGGCCGCCGGGCAGCCGTTGAGTTTCTCTTGACCGCTTTGGGGATGGTCCTTTGCCTGCTGAGCGACCCTGGCAGCATCCCCGTGGACAGCCCCGCGCCAGCCGCCCGTAAAATTCTTTGAAAATCCTCGCGAACCCGCCTTCCCTTCGATTTGCAACTCATTACAATCTCGCCCTTACCAAAACCTTTCGTGTGCGGGAGGTGGAAAGCCAGGCTGGTCGAGTGACCCCGGCAGGTTCCATCGCTACCCACCGCAGCGGAGTTGAATGAGTTTTTTCGATGGCAAAGCAAGTAACGGGACAAGCGAAGTTCCAGGTACCCGGTGGTCAGGCGACCCCGGCCCCGCCGGTTGGTACTTCCCTTGGTAAGTTTGGCGTGAATCTGGGTCAGTTTGTCCAGCAGTTCAATGACGCCACAAAAGAATATAACGGGACACCGATTCCCGTCATCGTGACGGTCTATAACGATCGTTCTTTCGAGTTCGTCACCAAGAGCCCTCCTGCCGCGTCGCTGTTAAAGCAGTCTGCCGGCATCGCGAAGGGTTCGGGCGTTCCGAATAAAGACAAGGTCGCCAAAGTGACGCGCGCTCAATGTGCGGAGATCGCTGAAAAGAAGATGAAGGACCTGAATGCTCGTGACCTTGATCACGCAGTGCGGATGATCGAAGGTACTGCTCGCAGTATGGGCATCGATGTCGAAGGCTAAGCTCTCTGCTTAGGAATCACTGCCGGCCTGCTAGTTAGGCGGTGTCGGAGTGACGAAGGCGTTCAAGTTATCGGTCCGATCTGGTTTCGGGTCGCAAGTCGTGGGAGAAGGTTCCAGGTTCGGCGTTGTTCGAATGAGATCACGCGGGAAGTGGGTTCCCTTCGCTTTTACCACTCAAAGCAGGAAATAACCAAGTTATGCCAAAGTCGTCCAAGCGACACCGAGCCGCGCTGGCTAAGCAGCCAAGTGAAGTCCAGTCTCTGGCTGCCGCGGTGGAATCGCTCAAGAATTTTGATAAGCCGAAGTTTGACCAGACGGTTGAAGTTCACATGCGATTGGGGGTCGATCCCAATCAAGCCGATCAGATCGTGCGTGGTAGCGTGGTGCTTCCGCACGGGATTGGCAAGTCGCAGCGAATCGTCGTGTTTGCTCGGGGTGACGCCGCCAAGGCTGCTGAAGAAGCGGGTGCGGACGAAGTCGGGCAAGAGGAGTTGGCAAAAAAGATTAAAGATGGTTGGACCGATTTCGATGTCTGCATCGCGGCTCCCGACATGATGGGGCTCGTTGGTCCGCTCGGTCGAGTTCTCGGTCCCCGCGGTTTGATGCCCAGTCCACGTGCCGGCACGGTGACGCCTGACGTCGGTAAGGTGGTTGGGGAGTATAAGGCTGGTAAGGTCGAGTTTCGCAATGACAAGGGCGGCAATGTGCATGCGATGGTCGGCAAGATGAGCTTTGAGCCGAAACAATTGGAAGAAAACATTCAGGCGTTCGTCGATTTTGTTGTCGGGTTAAAGCCGCAGGCAGTCAAAGGCGCTTACGTGCGTGGCGTGGCGATCTGTGGAACGATGAGCCCCAGTGTGCGAGTCGCGATCTAAGTCCTAGGCCGTTTACGCGGCCCAAGTGAAAGCTTGGCAAGCAGAGAAATACGATGAGCAAATTTGTAAAAGACCTAGTGACCCGCGACATCGCCAACCGTTTGGAAGGCGTTGAGGATGCGGTTGTCGTCTCCACCGTGGGGATGGATGCCAATACGACCGTCGAGTTGCGGGCTGAGTTGGCAGAGAAAAACGTCCATATGATGGTCGTGAAGAATTCGTTGGCGCGACGAGCGGCGGAAGGCACTAGTCTTGCCCCGGCTTTTGAAGGTGCCACCGGTTCGATCGCCGTCTGTTGGGGATCGACCGACTTTGTCACGCTGGTCAAGACGGTTGTCGAGCTGGATAAGGACTCGAAAAAATACGATCGGTTCAAGGCCCAATGTGGTGCTATGGACGGAGAGCCGTTGGATGCTGAAGGGCTGAAGGCGGTCAGTAAATGGCCTAGTCGTGAAGAGCAGATTTCGCTGTTGGTTGGCCAGATTCTGGCGCCCGGAGCAAACCTGTCGGCTGCACTGTTGGGTCCCGGGAAAATGCTGGCCAGTCAGGTCAAGCAGGTCATGGAAAAAGCAGAAGAGTCTGCCGAGTAGTGCTGGCTGGCAGGGCCTTGAGCTGTGCCGGCTGGAAAACCAAAACGTCGCCGCGATTCGTGGCTTTTACTTTTAACGCTAACCAAGAAGTTTGGACCTCAGCCTGAGCCACTGGCGATTCCCGTCATGTGAGGGATTTGAGGGAGGCTGAAACTGATTCATCCGCCAATTTTGAAGAGGGACACGAACGATGTCTGAAGAAGCGACCGCAGTTGCGGAATTTAGTGACGAAACGAAGACCATGGGCGACAAGATCGCTGAGATGACCTTGAAGCAAGCCAAGGAACTGAGCGACTATTTGAAGGAAGCTTACGGCATCGAGCCCGCTGCGGGTGGCGGAGTCATGATGGCCGCCGCCGGTGGCGAAGGTGGCGGTGAAGAAGCCGTCGAAAAGACCGAGTTCGACGTCGTCCTGACGGGCTTTGGCGACAAGAAGCTGAACGTTGTGAAGGTTGTCAAGAACCTGACCGGCGCATCGCTGATGGAAGCCAAGAAGATGGTCGAAGGCGCTCCAGCGACGCTGAAAGAAGCGATCAGCAAGGAAGACGCTGAGAAGATCAAAGCGGAAATCGAAGAGGCCGGCGGTAGCGTCGAGCTGAAATAGCCGATTTTGTCTGCTAGCTGCCTCGCATGTCATCGGTGATCCGTCACCGGTGATGGCGGTCGCTTTCGAGGGATTTCGAAACTGCCTCAATTGGAGTAGGGCAAGCGACCGGTGTGAGTCGACTGCGGTTAAGGCGTTTCTGCTGGCACGGCGGCTGGAGCAGGAGATCGTCTCAGAGCATTATTTGCGCCAAAAACCCGAGCCCGGGGTTACCGGGTTCGGCGTTTTTTGTTAGAACTGTTGAGAAGCATTTGACCGTCGTCCCCTTCTTGCCCACTTCATCCTCTTGATGCACCCGGTACCCGTGCACTTGAGCGGCCCTCGGACCATTACCTGTCAGGGATGGTTCTCGCGTGGCTGGTTTTGCGCGCCAGCACTCTCTGGTGCACTTTCATTCATTCGGGCTTCCCGCAATCGGCCTTCAAGGAGCGTTCTCGCGAATGGCTACTACGTCCCAACGTCGTCTTGAACCCACCACTGTTCGTCACTTTGGTTCTGACCGCATCGGCTTTGACTTGCCGGATTTGACCGCGTTGCAGACGGTCAGTTACTCGAGCTTCTTGCAGGAGGATGCTGCACCGACTGGTCGCAAAGATCTCGGCATGGAAGGTGTGTTGCGGGAGATTTTCCCCGTCAGCAGTTACGACGGGAATATTAACCTCGAGTACCTGCGCTACGAGCTTGGCAAGCCGCGTTATACGCCTCAGGAATGCCGCCAATTGCGGTTGACGTACGGGCGGCCGCTGCGTGTTTGGTTGCGTTTGGTGCGTGACGAGCCAGTGGATGAAGAGGTCTATCTCGGTGACTTGCCGATCATGATGGGCGGTGGCGAGTTCATTATCAACGGTGCGGAGCGCGTCGTCGTTTCACAGTTGCATCGCAGTCCCGGCGTGGACTTTGTGCTGGAACAGGAAGGAACCAGTGACCGGAAGCTTCCCAGTTGTCGAGTGATTCCCGAGCGTGGTTCGTGGATCGAGGTCAACGTGACGAAGAAAGATTCGTTGACGGTGCGGATCGACCAAAGTGGCAAGTTTGCCGCAACGACGCTCTTGCGGGCGATGGATCCCGGTTTGTCGACCGACGCCGATTTGCTGCGGGCGTTTTATTCGAGCACGGAGCACAAAATCACCGACGGACGGAGCGCCGCGAAGATCGAGGGTCACGTCGCTGTCGACGACGTTATTTATCCTTCGGGAAGTGATCGAGCCGGTGAAATTATCATCGAAGCTGGGCACAAGATCACCAAGAATGTCGCCGAAACGATCTGTACTTCCGGTGTGACTTCGGTAGAGACGATGGAGGGGCCGAAGGTTCCTTTGATTTTCAATACATTGGCCGAAGACAACACCAGCAGCCACGAAGAGGCTTTGCTGCGAATCTACCAGCGGTTGCGTCCGGGTAATCCGCCGCAATTGGAGAAGGCTCGCACGCTGTTTAATGAGAAGTTCTACGACGAGAACCGCTATCGGTTGGGTAAGGTGGGTCGGTTCCGTTTGAACCGCAAATTGGGAGCCGACGTCAGTGAGTCGGTAATGACGCTGCGTCACGAGGACATGATTTCGGCGATCAAGTATCTGCTCGATCTGTTCGATCCCGACTCGGGTGCGGAAATCGACGACATCGACCACTTGGGCAACCGACGTCTGCGAACGATTGACGAATTGGCCAGCGAGGAATTGCGTAAGGGCTTCCTGAAACTGCGCCGGACCGTCCAGGAGCGGATGAGCTTAAAGGATGTGGAGGATATGACTCCACGTTCGTTGATCAATCCGAAGAGCGTCTCGGCGGCGATCGATTACTTCTTTGGTCGTGGCGAACTCTCGCAGGTGGTCGACCAGACGAATCCGCTGTCCCAGTTGACGCACGAGCGGCGGCTGTCGGCGTTGGGCCCTGGGGGGTTGAATCGTAAACGGGCCGGATTTGAAGTCCGCGACGTGCACATTTCGCACTACGGACGGATCTGTCCGATTGAGACACCTGAAGGTACGAACATTGGTCTGATCAGCTCGTTGGCGATTTACGCTGGCGTCGATGATTACGGTTTCTTGGTGACGCCCTATCGCAAGATCAACGAAGGCAAGGTGACTGACGAAGTGGTCTGGTTGCGAGCCGACGAAGAGAACGAATCCTATGTTGCACCGGCCGACGCCGAAGTGCAGGGTGGATCGCTAGTCGCCGGACCGAACATGATTGCTCGATTCCGCAGTGACTTCGAAATCGTCCAGCCCGAGCAAGTCCATTATATGGACGTCGCACCGGCACAGATGGTTGGCGTTTCAGCAGGCTTGATTCCGTTCCTCGAGCACGATGACGCGAACCGTGCTTTGATGGGTTCGAACATGCAGCGGCAAGCGGTGCCATTGTTGGTCGCCGAACCGCCAATTGTGGGCACCGGGATGGAGCGTCAGGTTGCTCAGAACAGCGCGATGGTTGTACGGGCTCGACGCGCCGGCAAGGTGACTTACGCCGACGCGCGTCGGATTGAAATTGGCAGCGACCATTACGACCTCAAGAAATACCAAGGCCTGAACGAGCGGACTTGCCTGAATCAGAAACCGATGGTGACCGTTGGGGACAAGGTCGAGAAGGGTCAGATCATCGCCGATGGTGCGGCGACTCGGAACGGCGAGCTGGCGCTCGGCCGAAACGTGTTGGTCGGATTTATGTCGTTCGACGGTTATAATTACGAAGACGCGATCATCTTGTCCGAAGAGTTGGTCAAGAACGACACCTACACTTCGATCCACATCGAAGACTTTGATGTCGAGATTCGCGAAACCAAGCTGGGTCGTGAAGAGTTCACCCGTGACATTCCGAATGTGTCGGAAAAGGCACTGCGGAACTTGGACGATTCGGGCATCGTGCAGGTGGGTACTTACGTGCGGCCAGGGGACGTGTTGGTCGGTAAGGTCAGCCCGAAGAGCAAGACGGAGCTGACGCCGGAAGAAAAATTACTGCACGCGATTTTTGGTCGTGCCGGTGAAGACGTTAAAAACGATTCGCTGGAGGTGCCGTCGGGTATCGAGGGGATCGTGATCGATACGCAGAAGTTCTCGCGTCGAATGAGTTTGACCGAAGACGAACGGAAGGCGTTCGAGAAGGAACTGAAAGATGCCGAGAGCGAAGGCAATGCGGAGATCGCCAGCACGTTCACCAGTTTGATCGCTGAATTGGAAGTGGCCGGTGGCACGAAGTTCAAAGACACCGAAGGCAATCCGCTGTCGGATGGTCAAGATCCAAAGTTCATCGCCGAACAGGCTGTGAATTTCCAGATCGAGCGGATCTTGGATCAGGTCAAGAAGGAAGAGACCCAGCAGGAAGTCCAAAAGGTCTTCAAGCAACAGTGGTCCAATGTCGAGGCCGCCATCGATGCACGCGACCGCAAGCTGAACAGCATGAAGCGTGGCGACGAGCTGCGTAGCGGCGTGTTGCAGATGGTAAAGGTATACATTGCCAACCGTCGGGTGATCAGCGTCGGCGACAAGATGGCGGGTCGTCACGGTAACAAGGGTGTGATTGGCAAGATCTTGCCGATGGAAGATATGCCTTTCTTGCCCGATGGCACGCCGTTGCAGATCATGTTGAATCCGCTGGGCGTTCCCAGCCGTATGAACGTGGGGCAGATTTTGGAGACCCACCTCGGTTGGGCGGGAGCCAAGCTGGGCTTTCAGGCGATTACCCCGGTGTTCGATGGTGCCAGCGAAGAGGATATCAACGAGTGCTTGGCCGAAGCCGGGTTGCCGCGTCACGGTAAAGTGCGGCTGCTGGACGGTCGGACAGGCGAGCCGATGGAGCAGGAAACAACTGTTGGTTACATCTACATGCTCAAATTGCATCACTTGGTCGATGACAAAGTGCATGCACGCAGCACCGGACCTTACTCTTTGATTACTCAGCAACCGCTCGGTGGTAAGGCTCGTTTTGGTGGACAGCGATTCGGCGAAATGGAAGTCTGGGCTTTGGAAGCCTACGGAGCGGCCTACATTCTGCAGGAACTGTTGACCGTCAAGAGCGACGACGTGGAAGGCCGTACCAAGATTTACGAATCGATGGTGAAGGGCGAAAACACGTTGGAAGCGGGCACCCCTGCCAGCTTCGACGTGTTGACCAACGAGATTCGAGGACTCGCATTGAACATGCAGCTTGAAAAGCGACCGGTTTAGGAAATTTTGAATTCGAAATCTCAAATTTAAGATGAACCCGTCGACCAACGCCCGCCTCTTCGGAGGCGGGTCCCAAAACACGCTCAAAATCATCACGCCATTTGGCGTACCCCCAAGGAGTCTCCTGAATGTCTAACGGCGAATCCGGCAGTTACGAACGCATCAATGATTACGCTTCGGTCCGCATCAGCTTGGCCCGTCCCCAGGACATAAAGAGCTGGTCGTTCGGCGAAGTGAAAAAGCCAGAAACGATCAACTACCGCACCTATCGTCCGGAGAAAGACGGTCTGTTTTGCGAACGCATTTTTGGACCTGAGAAGGACTGGGAATGTGCCTGCGGTAAATATCGCGGTATGAAGTACAAGGGTATGATCTGTGATCGCTGCGGGGTGAAGGTGACGCACAGTCGCGTTCGTCGAAAGCGGATGGGACACATCGATCTGGCCGCGCCGGTGGTCCACATTTGGTTCTTCAAGGCGATGCCCAGCCGGTTGGGTAACTTGCTGGCGATGAAAACCAGCTCGCTGGAAAAGGTGATCTACTTCCAAGACTATGTCGTGATCGATCCCGGCACGACCGATCTGGAAGCTCAGCAATTGCTTACCGAAGAAGAGTATCGCGCCGCGCGGGCTCAATATGGCGACGGAGCTTTCGAAGCCGACATGGGCGCCGAGGCGGTTCGGAAGTTGCTGAACAAGCTGGATCTGGTTCAGTTGTCCGAGCAGCTCCGCGTCGACTTGACCGAGACGGGCAGCAAGCAGAAAAAGAAAGATTACATCAATCGTTTGAAGATCGTCGAATCGATCCGTGACAGCGATAATCGTCCCGAGTGGATGGTGCTCGACGTGATCCCGGTCATTCCTCCCGATCTGCGTCCTTTGGTGCTGTTGGACAGCGGCAACTTTGCGACCAGTGACTTGAACGACTTGTATCGCCGGATCATCAACCGTAACAATCGGCTACGGAAATTGGTCGATCTGAACGCGCCGGAAGTGATCATTCGCAACGAAAAGCGAATGCTGCAGCAATCGGTCGACGCGTTGTTCGACAACAATCGTTGCAAGCGTCCCGTGCTGGGAAGCAGCAATCGGCCGCTGAAGTCTCTGACCGACATGATCAAGGGTAAGCAGGGTCGTTTCCGCGAGAATCTGCTCGGTAAGCGGGTCGACTACTCGGCGCGAAGCGTGATCGTGGTGGGACCTCGTTTGAAGCTGCATCAGTGCGGTTTGCCGAAAAAGATCGCGTTGGAGCTGTATCAACCGTTCATCATTCGCCGGCTCAAGGAGCTGGGGCATGCCGACACGATCAAATCGGCGAAGAAGATGCTCGAACGGAAGGATGAAGAGGTTTGGGACATTCTGGAGCAGGTGATCACCAATCACCCGGTCTTGTTGAACCGTGCTCCGACGCTGCACCGCATGGGGATCCAAGCTTTCGAGCCGATCTTGGTCGAAGGCAATGCGATTCACTTGCATCCGTTGGTTTGCAAAGGCTTCAACGCCGACTTCGACGGTGACCAGATGGCCGTTCACCTGCCGCTTTCGATCGAAGCTCAAGTCGAAGCGCACACGTTGATGTTGAGCACGAACAACGTGTTCGCACCTTCGAACGGCAAGCCGATCATGAGCCCGTCGCAAGATGTCGTCATGGGTTGCTACTACACGACCGTTGCGTTGCCAGGACGAAAGGGCGAGGGGATGGTCTTCTCCAGTCCAGACGAAGCTGATTTGGCGTACGCTCAAGGGGTTGTGGGGCTGCATTCCAATATCAAGGTGCGGTTGGCTCGCTATCAGAAGCTGAAGAATAACGAAGGTCGCAACGATTACGGGGCGACGATTGAAACCACGCCTGGGCGTATTCGGTTCAATCAGATGCTGCCCGAAGGGATGGACTTTTACAACTATCCGATGCGTTCGGGCGACTTGGCGAAGGTCATCAGCGACTGCTACCAACGCCTTGGCCGTAAGGCGACGATCAACTTGCTCGATGACATGATGCAGTTGGGCTTCCGCGAGTCGACGCGGAGCGGTTTGTCGTTCGCGACGGACGACTTGGTTACGCCGGACACCAAGAGCAAGTTCATTGGCGAAGCCGAAAAGACGGTCATGAAGTACAAGAAATTGTACGACCGTGGGGTGATCACCGGTCCGGAACGTTACAACCAGGTTCTCGATACCTGGACCCATGCTCGCGAAGCGATTACGACCGACATGATGGCGGCGATGGAGCATGACGTTCGCGAAGGTGGTTGGTATGTGAACCCGGTGTACCTGATGGCCCACTCCGGTGCTCGTGGTGGTATTGAACAGATTCGTCAGTTGGGCGGCATGCGTGGTTTGATGGCCAAGCCATCGGGCGAGATCATCGAAACGCCGATTAAGGCTAACTTCCGTGAAGGCCTGTCGGTGCTCGAGTACTTCTCGTCCACGCACGGTGCTCGTAAGGGATTGGCCGACACGGCTCTGAAAACGGCCGACTCCGGTTACCTGACGCGTAAGCTGGCCGACGTGGCGCAGAATGTGGTGATCACCATGGATGACTGCGGTACGACGCAGGGCATCAACAAAGGGGTGATTTACCGCGGGGAAAAAGTCGAAGTTCGGTTGGCCGAATCGATTAATGGTCGAATCAGTCGTCAGAACATCGTCAATCCGATCACCGACGAATTGATCGTCGAGGACAGCGGGCTGATCACGCCTGAGGTGGCTCGGAAGATCGAAGAGATGGGCTTGGAGAAAACACAGGTCCGCAGCCCAATGACGTGCGACGCGCCGCTGGGGGTTTGTCGTCGCTGCTACGGCATGGACCTGTCGACCGGTGACTTGGTCGAAGAGGGCATGGCGGTTGGAATCATCGCCGCTCAGTCGATCGGTGAGCCCGGAACCCAGTTGACCATGCGGACGTTCCACATCGGTGGTAGCGTGAGCAAGCAGGTCGAAGAGTCGGACATCAAGTGTAAGACCGCTGGTGAAGTGCGAATGATCCGCATGCGTGCGATTCGCAACGATGAAGGCAAGAATATCGTGCTGACGCGAAACGGTGCGATCGCTTTGGTCGACGAGCGTGGCCGCGAAATCGAAACGTACGACGTGCCGACCGGTTCGACGTTGATGGTCGAAGAAGGTGACAAGGTCAAAGAGAGCACGGTGCTGTGCGAGTGGAACCCGTACTCGATTCCGATTATGACCGAATTGACTGGTAAGGTTCGCTTCGAGGACGTCGTCGAAGGCGAAACGATGCGAATGGAACGGGAGTCGAGCGGCAAGACGCGTATGTTGATCACGGACCACAAGGGCGAATTGCACCCGCAGATTGTGATCGAAGACGCCGAAGGCAAACCGTTGGACGTGCAGTATCTTCCCGAACGTGCATTGATCTCGGTCGAAGAAGGAGCCGAAATCAAAGCGGGTACGGTGCTGGCGGAAATGCCGCGTGAATCGGGCGGGGTGAGTGACATCACCGGTGGTCTGCCGCGGATCACCGAGATCTTTGAGGCTCGTAAGCCCAAGGATCCCGCGGTCATCGCGGAAGTCGACGGAACGGTCGAAATCCTCGGCGAGAAGAAACGTGGTAAGCGTTCGATCGTCGTCCGCAGTGAATCGGGTATTGAACGTGAGCACTTGGTGCCGCACGGCAAGCGATTCTTGGTCCACAGTGGCGACATCGTCAAAGCGGGACAGGCCTTGGTCGACGGACCTTTGGTGCCTCACGACATCTTGCGTGTCTCTGGTGAAGAAGCCGTACAGCAATACCTGTTGCACGAAATTCAACAGGTGTACCGCTCCCAACGTGTGGACATTAACGACAAGCACTGCGAAGTCATCATCGCTCGAATGCTGCGGAAGGTCAAAATCGAATCCTCTGGCGACACCAGTTTGCTGGAAGGTTTGGTGATGGATAAATTTGAATTCCGTCGTGGCAACCAGGCTTTGGCCGATTGTCTGAAGATCACGCATGCTGGTGATAGCGAATACGCTGAAGGCGCGATTGTGCCGAAGGAAGCGATCGAGCAAACGAACGCGGAAATCGAGGCCGCGGGTGGGACCCCTTGCAAAGGCAAGAAGCCACGTCCGGCGACCGCCAGCACGCAGTTGCTGGGGATCACCAAAGCGGCCGTGCAATCGAACAGTTTTATCAGTGCGGCGTCGTTCCAGGAAACGACCAAGGTGCTGACCGAAGCGGCACTCGCTGGCAAAGTCGACCGCTTGGTGGGCCTGAAGGAAAACGTGATCCTCGGTCACTTGATCCCCGCCGGTACTGGCTTCCGCATCTTCCAAGATGCCGAAGTCAACTACAAGCGAGAGGCATTGGAAGAGTTGGCCGAAGAGTCGGTGCAGAGCTTGGAAGAATCGTTCCCACTGTTGGCCGATTCGGAACAGCCCACCGAACCCGAAGCTACCGAAGCGGTAATGCCTGTCGAGCCTCCGACCAGCTCCGAGCCCGCTCCGAGCAACGAGGCCTTGGACAGCATGTTCGGTGGTGGCAATCCGAATCCGGGCGGCCAAGAGTAAGCGTTCGCTGAATCTAATATTTTCGGAACAGCCGGTATTTCCAGCAGGATCTGCCGGCTGTTTTTTTGCGCCTCTATCCGTCCCGATTCGTCCCCCTAACCGGATAATCTTTCCAAACCGAACTCGCTTCGCTAATCGGTTGCTTTTCTGCAACCCTGGATGTTGCTTTTAGGCATCATCGCGGTTGCTGCGTGGTAGGTTTCGACGGGCTAACTCTGCCCGCAACGAAACCACAGCCAATCACGGCACTCGCTACGGCACGATGACGATGCGACTTGTAAACCACCCCAGCAACCGACCTGAGCGACGGATGACGTTGGTGGTTGCTGCGTTGCTGGCGAGTCTCACCGGTCTGTTGCTCAGCGGTTGTACTCAGTTGCGTCTGCCTCAGATCGACCCGACCGGTTCGCGATTGTTTGCACCGTACCCACAGAACAGCACGACGCTCGACCCGAGTTGCGGCTGCTTGGGATGCGTCAGTGGGGAATCATGTTGCCTGACCAACAATCCATTCAGTTGCCTGCCCTGTCTGTCGTGCTTGTCGGGCGATGGTTGCTGCTGCGGGCTGGGCTGTTGCCTGGGTTCCGGACTGCCGGAACCTGCTTTCCAGGAACCCGCGCCACCGCCGCCCTGTGCCACCCCGGCACCGGCGGGAACCCCAACCGCGACGCCCTCGATCTGCTTGCCGGCTCCGGGATGCGAAGATTGTTTCGACGGCCCGCCAGCTGTGTTGTTGGGCTGTGAATCGCGGATGGCCGATCTGGCGAGATTGCCAAAACGCGGCAAACGCGGCTGTATCCTACTGTCCCCGCAGCGCATCGTTGCACCGGTGGGAGGCGAGGTGCTGTTGTTGTCGGGCGTGTGCGGCAACGACGGTTATTTGGTACAGCGTGAGCCACTGGAATGGATGCTGACGCCCGAAAGCGTCGGGCATATCATCCAGGTCGGTGACGACGATCCCGGCTTGCTGCATCGCTTGGCGAAAACGCCTGTCGCCGATAAACGAAGCGGCTCGTTTGCACGGGGAGTGACCAGCACCAAAGAGACGCTGATTACTCGCGGCAACAAAGACCTGCGTGACGATGTGCGGCTTGAAAAGGGACAGACGTGGATTTCCGTCAGCAGTCCGACCGAAGGGACCAGTCGCGTGACAGTCCTTGCACCGGAGAGCGACTGCTGGGATCAGCGGAAAGCGACGGCGACCATTTATTGGATCGACGCACAGTGGCAGTTTCCCGCACCCCAAGTATTGGCCGCTGGGACATCGACCTTCCTGACGACGCGTGTCACGCGAAGTGAAGGAGCGATTCCCGCCGAAGGTTGGATCGTGCAATACGAAGTCTTGAATCCGGAGTTGGCAAGCTTGGCACCGACCGGTTCGAGCGTCGCGGAAGTGAAAGTGGACGCATCAGGCAACGCCACCGTCGAAGTCGTGCCGACACCGGGAACGGGCGGAACCGCGATGGTCGCCGTGACGGTGATCCGCCCTGCGGACCCCGCAAGCAACATGCCGAGGATGACCCTTGGGCAGGGGCAAGCGCCGATTACCTGGAGCTCGCCGCAACTGACCGTCCGCGCCGGGGCACCGCAAGTAGCCGGCTTTGATGCACCTTTCACCGTGGCATGCGACGTCGCCAATCCAGGCAACATGGCCGCCGAGAACGTCTCGGTCACGCTCGAGTTGCCTCCCGGCGTTGCGGTCGAGTCGAAGGATTCGTTTGCTCGAGTGATCGGTAATCAACTCATTTGGGAGATCGATCGCATTCCTGCTCAGCAGCAGTGGGGCATCCAAGCCACGCTGACTTCGCGTGCCCCGGTGACGCTCCGTTTTCAGGCTCGAGCCGACAATGGTTTATTTGCCGAAGATGCGGTACAAGTCGACGTCTTTCGTCCCGCCTTGTCGGTCAAGATCCAGCCCGTGCTTGGCCCCGACGAACGACCTCGTGTCGGCGACGAAGTTACCTTCAACATTGACGTTACCAACACCGGCGATCGGGCGCTCGATGATCTCAAGCTAGAGTCACTCGGTGACGGTTCGATGATGCATCTGCAGACCGGTGTCGCGCAAGCGTTCAAAGACAAAGAGAACGGACCGTTGCAGCCAGGACAAAGCTGGTCGGTGGCAACGACCTACGTTCCCACCGCCCCCGGCGAGCGTTGCCTGACCGTGAATGCCACGGCCGCCGGAGGCCAGCGGGCCAGCGAACGCAGTTGCATCACGGTGCTCAACCCCACGCCACCAACGCCGGCAGTGAACGCTCGGATTGAAAGCTTGCCGACGTGGGCGGCTGGGGACGACAACGTGTTGTTCAAATACCGGATCACCAACACCGGCCGCGAAGTCCTACGCAAGGTGCAAGTCACCGCATCCTATGACCCACAATTGGTCGTCCTGCAAGCGACCGTGGGCATGGATGAATCGGAGCTACCGCAATACAAACTGAAGTGGGTGATTCCCGAGATCGCACCTGGGGCTCAAACCTTGGTGGAGGCTCGTTTCCGGGCGGTTCAGCCGAATCCACAGTCGTTGATGGTGTTGTCGGTGGAGAGTGAAAAAGGGGCGACCGCCGCGGATGATTTCCGCTTTGCGATAGTGCCGGGAGCCGCCCCGCAGCCTCCATCGCGAGCCGTACCGCCACCACTGCCACCTGCCGGTCCTCCACCCGCGATTCCTCCCGCCCCGCCCGCATCGGCAACCCCCAATACGCCACCACCGAATACGCCACCACCGAATCTCTCCCCATCGGACCGTAACATTGCACCGCCGATCGCGGCAGACAATGGCACCCTCCGTTTGCGTCTGATCGGGCTGGATAATCCGGCGGAAGTTGGTAGTCCGATTCGGTTTCAGTTGATCGTTACCAATGATCGCAGCATTCCCGACAGCCAAGTCGAATTGCGGTTCGAGCTGCCTAATGGCACCAACATTCAGAGCGTTTCGCAAACGATGAATCCAGGTGGCGAGCAATTTCGTCAGTATGCGGGGATGATCAACCTGAACGAAATTCGGCAATTGATGCCCGGTGAATCGGTGACCTACACGATCGTGTTGGTCAGCAACCAGCCGCAGCAGATTGCGTTGGAAGTCCAGGCTCGCAGTCGGCTGAATCCGCAGGGAGTGTCGGCTGTGGAACGAATCACCGTCCTGCCGCGTTAACCGAATCGCTACGCCGCGCTTGCCGCATCGCTACGCTTCCGGCGAAATCTCTTGCACTGGATCGGGCAAGCCACTCGCGTCGTTGCGAGGCCGCAACTGCTCGCGAATATCTTCGAGTTCCAGATCGCGGAGGTCTTTCGGTTTTGGTGCGGGCTCCATCGTTTCTGGTGGCTGCAAATCGTCTGCCGGAATTTGCTCCTCCGAAGGTGCCGACGCCGCTTCGTCAGGCTCCGCATCGCCCGGCGGCACTTCTTCCAGTTCGGGAGCGAGCGTGGGGCTGGCCGGCATGCCCACCCGCACTCCAGCAGCAGAAAAAGGGCTGCCCACGCGGCCATGAGTCGGGTTGGTACGTTGCCACAATCCGCCCGTCGCGGTGTACGTTTCCAGATCGGGGCTCGCACAAATCGTACAGCCCGAGCAGCAAGCCAGCAGCACAAAGGTGCTCACCAACCAGCGACGAAAGTCGACGTTTTGACCCATAGCCCGCAAATCCCGATAGCAATTCCAACACGAACCGGAGCGCCCGCGAACGATACCGAGAGCCTTCCGTACGTGTTGTATCGGTTGCACCGGAAAGGAGGCTTAGGGAAAATTTAACGATTCGCAAGGAGGGAAAAATCGCGAGAAGACTTGGGCCTGCTCAGTTGCCGATTCAGGTCGCTTGACTGGAAGAAAAGTCGTTCAAGAAAAGTGTGGCGAATCAAAAAAACATTCAAGAACTGAGCTTTCGCTGCCGAGGCGTTCCTGCGAATCTTCCAGCGGCGTTAAAAAAAAGGGTTTGCGAACGGAGCCGAACCCCGGAAGGGGATAACGGGCGGAAGGAGTCAGCGATGTGGAGCATGATTGCGTTGGTCGAAGCGATGAACACTTTAGGGTTTCCGTTGTTGGCGATCGTTGCCATGTTCGCCAGTAAATTGACTGCTGGTCCGACCGCTCGTATCGTTGATCGTTGCTTTATCGTGATGCTGACGCTGCAATGTCTGCTCACGATACGAACGGTCATCTCGATGGATATGTCGTGGCTGGTGCATATGATGACGCTGATGATGTTGATCGTTGGCACGGTGGTGATTCCCTCGATTCGTGACACACCCAGCGAATCTTCGCTGTAACGGATTTGCCTTGGCATCAGCGGCCGAGGTGAAGTTGCCTCGGGTGCGGTCCCATACCGCGACCCCGTTTGGCGAAAGGAAGGCAGACGCGGCACATTCACAGGCGACACGACGCTCAAAGCGGGATTGGGCTAACCTGCTGGCGGAATGCTACGAAGACCGGGTCGGTTTTTTGAGGGAAAAATGTCTGACGTCGAATCCACAAACGCCACTGCCGTCGCGTCGACCGACCGAAGCCGCCGTGTACGCCGTGTACGCCGTTGGGCACTGACGGCGGTCGTGCTCTATCTATTGTCGCTCATTATGTTGGTGTCGCTCGAAACCGCATTGGTCTATCCGCGCCCGCCGGTCGAATCGGGCGACTGGGCTCCAGCCGGTTTGGTTTACGAAGCGGTCGACTTTACGGCTGCCGATGGGACTGCGTTGCACGGTTGGTTTTTGGAGCATCCGCAACCGCGGGCGACGATTCTGTTCTTTCACGGCAACGCCGAACAGGTTGCTTATTTAGGCGACGAGATGGATGCGCTGCGGCAGCGGTATGCCGCGTCGGTGTTTGTGTTTGACTACCGAGGGTATGGCAAGAGCGAAGGGACGCCGAATGAGGCTGGGGTGTTGTTGGACGGCGTGGCAGCGCAGCGTTGGCTGGCACAGCGGACGAATCGAAAGCCCGACGAAATCGTGCTGTACGGTCGTTCGCTGGGAGGCGCCGTAGCGGTCGCAAACGCGTCGACCGAAGGTGCCGCGTTGCTCGTCCTGGACCGCACGTTTCATTCGATGGTGGAAGTGGCGGCGGGGCTTCATCGCTGGGCGCCGGTCCGGTGGTTGATGCGCAATCGCTATCCATCGAGCCAACGCTTGGCTGTTTATTCGGGCCCCTTGTTGCAGATACACGGCATCGACGACGAGTTCATTCCCTTTGCATCGGGCAAGCGGTTATTCGAGGCGAGCCCTTCGCAGGAGAAACAGTTTTTGGCCATCGATGGCTTGTACCACAATGATCCGATCCCGCCGGAGTTCTATCTCACGCTCGATTCGGTGATGCCGCGACGTGAGTCGACATCCGAGTAGCCTCCGTCGTTTTCTTGCGTTGGGGCTTGCTTAGGACAACAGCAATCCGCCATCGGAGTCAGCCTGGTGTTCCCATTCGCGGCGAACTTCGCGGAGTCCGTAGGCGCACATCTCGAAGTCTTCGCTCAGTCGCTGCAGCAGGTCGCACGTGGGCTGGCTTTCGTCCGCTTCGATCTCCGCTGCGATCGCGTAGGCACGTTTGCCCTGGCGGTAGTAGCTGATAAAGCCATCGATCGACTCATCGGGTTGGCGACGCTGCAAACTTTCGGGAAACATGCCCGACCAAAATAGAGTGAAGTCACCGATGTGACGATGCACATCGCGACGCGCCAGACCGACTCGCCGTTCGGCTTCGAGCATCATCTGCAAGACTTCGGTGATCGGCTGGCCGGTATTGCATCGAACCTGGGTCAGTGCGTCGGTGCGAACAAATCGCAACAGCAAATCGTTTAGATAATCGACCAACTGGACATCCGCGATGCCGAGACGCCCGTGGAAGATATATTCGTTTAGTCCAGAGAAAAAACGCTCGAGAGGCGAAGCATGGTTCGCCGGTGAATCTGACATCGCGTCACCTCGCATTCGGTACACCGTGAAAACGGACTTCCCGATATCCACAACTAGTACGAGCTTGACGAACCGTCAATAGGAAAACTTAAAAGCGAGCGATTTCTCGCGGTCCAGCGTTTCGCGGCCTGGTGCACATCAGCAATGCAACGCAGGAGTTTGCCCAATCCGCATTGACGGCACATTACCATTGAAGTGAAAGGTCGAATGTCGGCCTTCGGTTTTTTGGGATTTGCAGGAGATTGCAGGATGTCGGATGCGTTACAGGAAACTCACACTTGGCCGCAGCTAGCTTCTTCGTTGTACGACAAGTTGACCGGTCGAAACGCGGAGATCACTTACGATTTCGATGATTTTGATATTCACGTTCCCAGTGGAACATCGGACTCGGCGAAGCACGCGCACTGGAAGGTGAATGGCGTGTTGAAGATCCGCACGCGCGACGTGTCGACGGAGAAATCGTGAATCGGTCGTCGCGACCAGCGGTTGACATCGATGCCGATTTGACGGTTCACCTGGGAGGTGAGCCGATCTCGATAACGACCTCTCGCGAGGACCGCAGTTTGATCATCACAAGTTCCGCCGCAGCGATGCAGCAAGTGAATCTGCAGGCGTTTCAAGCAGTTCGGAGTGATGTGGAGGAATTGATCTGTTCGAGTGGTCAGGTCGTGACGCTAAAGGTCGATGCGGAACCCGTTTTGCGGTTTGAACCGCGGGGCAACTGGCTGGGATGGTTGTTCGGATCGCGACTGGGAATCCGACCTTTATCTTGGCGAACCGCGTGGTCACTGTATCGTGACCTGAAGCGTACATGATATGGCTACTGATTGCGATCGCTGGATTTGCGTTGCGACGTTGACTGACCGCTAGTGGTCGTGTCGACGTTCTTTGACTGCCGTGGTCGCTCCATGGTAGGTCATCGGCCGGCATGGAAGCGTCAGCGATTTGCGGATCCCCGGTAGCTCCAAGCCGTCCTTCATCGTGTTAAGCTGGCGGTGATGGACTTTGGTGTTATCGACAGAGGCAGCGATCGCTTGGATATGGCAACGAATGAGTTACGGGTCAGCGATTCGCTAGACGAGTGGCGTGATCAGCTATTGTCGCAGCGTAATTCGGCGGGTTATTGGGAAGGTCAACTCTCCCCGTCAGCGTTGTCGACCGCTACCGCTGTCAGTGCACTCGCGGTGGTGCTGCGCGAAACCAAACGTTCCGGCCCGACGCCGGCGCGGTGGCTGGAACTCGTTGCCGGCGGAGCAACCTACCTAGCGGCCAACCAAAATGCCGATGGGGGTTTCGGCGATACCGATCGCAGTTACTCGAACATTGCGACCACCTACTTAGCCGTGGCGGCGTGGCGTCTGGCCGGTCAGGTGCTGCCCGAGGAACGACTGCCTACGGAGCACGCGACCGCGTTGATTGAACGTGCCGAAGCGTACTTGGCAAAAGCGGGAGGCGTGGAGGGATTACGCCAACGTTATGGCAGCGACAAAACCTTCGTCGTACCGATCATGACCAATTGCGCGATCGCCGGCATGTTCGATTGGGGACAAGTCCCGCGTCTGCCATTTGAAGCGGCTGTGTTTCCGCAATCAATGTATCGCTTTTTGCAGATGCCGGTGGTTAGTTATGCCATTCCCGCGTTGGTCGCGATTGGGCAGGCGCGTCATTTCTTAGGGCCGCCAGCGTTGGCACCGGTGCGTTGGCTGCGCGGGGCGTCGGTCGCTCGAACGATGCGAGTGCTGCGCGCGATGCAGCCCGAAAGTGGTGGCTACTTGGAGGCCACACCGCTGACTTCGTTTGTCTTGATGAGCCTCGCAGTGACCGGTCGCGGCGACGTCGATGTGGCGATCGACTGCATTCGTTTTCTAAGCGACAGCGTATTGCCCGATGGTAGTTGGCCGATTGACACCAATCTCGCCACCTGGGTCACCTCGTTGTCGATGATCGCACTCTGTCCCTCGCAAGCACAGGAATCGTCAGCATCCACAGGCGGTTCGATCCCCGCCGTTGGGTCTTCGTCGGGTTCCGATTCTGAATCGCCTTCGCAAGCGACTCCATCGCAACCGCTGTCCAGTGCCGACTGGTGCACCGAAAGCTTGCTTCGGTGGCACCTGAGCTGTCAGCACACCGAGCGTCATCCCTTCACCGGTGCCAATCCGGGAGGCTGGGGCTGGAGCGATTTGAGCGGCGCGGTACCGGACGGTGACGACACGCCAGCGGCGATTTTAGCGTTGGCATCGTGTCGGCAGCATTTTTCTGCGGCCCAGTGGATGTCGGGCGATCTGGATGTTGCGTTTCGTGCGGCTCGCAACTGGCTGTTGCAGTTACAGAATCGCGACGGAGGCTGGCCGACCTTTTGTCGGGGCTGGGGGAAGTTGCCCTTTGATCGCAGCAGCGTCGATTTGACCGCCCATGCGATTCGTGCGTTGCACGTCGCCGCGGGAGGCCAGCCCGACGCAACGGACCGCCGCGCGATGGAGCGCGGTTTTGCGTTTCTTGATCGTCAGCAGCAGGCCGACGGGTGCTGGTGTCCGCTGTGGTTCGGTAACCAGGATTTGCCTGACGATGAGAACCCTTATTACGGCACCGGCCGCGTGCTGTTGGCCTACGCCGACGTGGGGCAGGCCAACGACCCGCGAGCCACCTCGGCTTGTCGTTTTTTGTTGGACCACCAATCCCCCGATGGAGGCTGGGGGGGCGGACCCTCGTTGACCCGGTGGCTCTCGCGGCAAGGCAAACCGACCACCAACTTGGCGGGCGAAACGGTCACAAGCAGCGTCGAAGAAACCGCCGTTGTGACCGAGGCGCTCGCGGCGATCCTGTACAAACTTCGAAACTCTGCCTCGGAAACTGGGTTCCAAGGGGACGCCATCCCCGTTAGTCGCGACACAGCGACCGAGAATGTGGATAAGATAGAGCAAGCGTTGTGTGTCGCCATGATGCGGGGGGCCGATTTTTTGGTCGAAGCCGCAACGTCGGGACGCAATCGCGAGCCATGGCCGATCGGGTTTTACTTCGCCAAGCTGTGGTATCACGAAAACTTATACCCTGCCGTTTTTGCTACCGCGGCCCTTTCTCGGGTTCTAAAGCTGTTGCGGGCAGATGATACTGTGACTCACGCTTCCCGCCCGGTAGATCGAACGCATTAAGGATTTCCGACTTGTCGACCGTACCGACTCCCACCGCCACAGTTCGTGCCAATTCCGCCGCTTCGGAGACGCCTTCGCGCACCAAGCGACGAAAAACCAGTCACCTCAAAGACGTGCCCGATGCCCGTGAAGCGCGCGATGCGCTGCGGAAACGCTGCGCCGAAGTGGCTGCGAAACTGGACAAATCGACGCCCCTGAGCAAGGACCAAATGGAGCAGGTGGCGCGGCGGACGCTTGAAGAAGCGGGCTTGCCGGAAAGCTATGTCGGTTGGGCGATGGTGATGCTGAGCAGTGCGTTTTGGAAAGACGCAGTAGCCGCGACCGAACCCTCGCGTCGTTTGTTCTTGTTGCCGCATTGCTTGAAGCATGCTGAAGGCTGTCCGGCGGAGTACGACCAGTTTGGCATGGACTGTAAACGCTGCGGTGCCTGCTCGATCGCGGACTTCCGCAGCGAAGCCGAAGCGATGGGCTATCGCGTGTTGGTGGCCGAGGGCTCGCCGGTGGTGATGAAAATCATCGTCAGCGGATACGTCGATGCGATCGTCGGAGTCGCCTGCCTGAATGTGCTGGAAAAAGCGATCGACAAAATTTTGTTGGCCGGGATTCCTTGCATGGCCGTGCCGCTGCTGAGCAGCGACTGTCGCAATACGAGCGTCGACGAAGATTGGGTGGCGGAGATGATCCGCACCGAGTACCGGCCCGCGATTGCTCAGACGCGGTCGTACGTGCACTTGATGCGCGGCGCCGCCGATTTGTTTCAGCGCGAGACGCTGCAGCGGATCGTGCCGCCGCAACGAAGCGAAGCGATCATCACGTTGTCCGATGGAGAAGAACCGCTCGCGGGGGTCGATCCCATCGCCGCGACCGAAGCGATCGCGTATGACTTTTTGGCGCGGGGCGGCAAACATTCGCGTCCCTTCATTACGCTTGCCGCTTACGACG
Source organism: uncultured Pirellulaceae bacterium (assembly GCA_964477385.1). Classification (GTDB taxonomy): domain Bacteria; phylum Planctomycetota; class Planctomycetia; order Pirellulales; family Pirellulaceae; genus Roseimaritima. Next base: position 19,506 of record CAYZHQ010000010.1, on the reverse strand, counting down.
CATTGTCAGGCGACCGCTGCACGGGCCCCGATGGTCCGGCCGCCACGGCGGAGATTTCCGACAGCGTGCGCCGTGCGGCGATGTCGATCGAGACGTTTCATAAAGCCAGCCTGGTCCACGACGATATCGAAGACGACGACGCATTTCGCTACGGCCAACCAGCACTGCACCAGCGATACGGTTTGCCGACAGCAATTAACGTCGGCGATTACTTGATCGGCATGGGCTACCGCTTGGTCAGTCGCGAAGCGGCCTCGTTGGGGGCCGAAACAACGGCTGACCTGCTGGACAACCTGGCCGCCGCGCACACACGACTTGCCGAAGGGCAAGGCGCCGAATTGATTTGGCGTGATTCTCGCGATAAACGCCTGAAGCCCATCGATGCTTTGAAGGTTTATGCACTGAAGACGTCGCCGGCGTTCGAAGCGGCGTTGTACAGTGGAATTCGGTTGGCCGGTGATGCATCCAAGTACGCCGAATCGATCCGTACATTCTGTCGAAACCTGGGGGTCGCCTTTCAGATCCTCAACGACCTGGGAGATTGGAACGGCGACAGCGATAACAAGCTGTCGGCCGGCGGGGATGTCCTGGGTGGTCGTCCGACGGTGCTGTGGGCACTGGCGCTGGCTTCGCTGGACGAAGCGGGGCAAGCCGAGTTGTTGTCGACCGTTACGGACGATTGTCCGCTCACTCCATTGCAGCGAATCGCCAAAGTCCGCGGTTTGTACAATGCCTCGGGCGCTTTTGATGCCGCTTCGCGGTTGGTTGACAAGCACCAAGCTCGCGCCGAAGAAGTCGCTGACGAAATCGATAGCGAACCGCTCCGCCGCTTGCTTTACTTTCTGGTCGACACGGTGCTGGAACGACCGAGCGAGCCGGCACCGACGGTGTTGCCGATCACGACTATCGGAATTGGTTGATCGTCGGGTGTACTGGAAAGCGAAGGCGACCGAGTGAATCCGCTGATCGAATTGGACGAATTGTGCTCGTTGTTTCCCGAGCCCAACGACAAGCCGCTGTTTAGCGCCGCGGAGCATGTTGCGCGGGAGGCTGTGCCGCAACCTTATCGCGATATGCTGGTCCACGAACACCACATGACCGTCACGATGGAACGCTTTCATCGCTGCTCGGTCGATGTCGAGGTGATCGATTCCAAATTCGTTGGCGATCTGTATTGCCGCGAGATTTTGCTTCGCAAGCAAGCCAGCGGCCAAGTCGTCCAGTTCGGTATTGTTCGGTTCAACTTTGCCTATGTGAACGACGAGGTCCGCGGGGAAATCGAAACGGGGACGATTCCGCTCGGCCGTGTGTTGATCCAACACAATGTGCTGCGGCATATCGATTTGGGAGCGATCGTGAGATTCAAAGCCGCAGAGGGCTTGAGCCATTATCTGCAGATGGCCGTTGGCGAAATCACTTACGGGCGGATGGCGACGATTTTCTGTAACGGAGCTCCGGCAGTCGATCTGTTGGAAATTTCTAGCCTCTTGGGAAAGGCGTCTTAAGCAGGTTTGCAGGAATCATTCCGCAGAACTCTGCTTAGCCGTTTGGACGCTAGCCTGGGCTGTTCAAAATTTGGGGTTGCGGCGATTTGAAATTGCGCAGAATGGGGTCGCTTCAATGGCGAAGCCATGGCAGGTTCTAGCCACGGACGTGAGTCCGTGGTGCCAAGGTTTTTCTAGGACCTGTGTTCCAGGCTTGTGCCGATGATCGCTTTGCGTTTGGGAACAAAAACAAAACGGCCCACGGCTAGCGACTGAGGTTCACGGGCCCACGGATGGGCTGTTTAAAATTTTTGACAGCCCAACGCTAGCCCCCGTTTGAATGCGGGAGCCGGGGCTATGGCCAAGGCGGCTCATTTACCGGATGACTCCTGCCTGTCTGCTTAGGGCTGGCGTTTGGGGCGCTGTAAGCACTCCCGCAGCCTCGGAAATTCCATCTTTTGTGGGGCGGGAAAATCGGCGCTCCCCGGAACGACCGTCGTAAGTTCTGTCTTGCTCTGAAGCCCGCGGTTTTGGTATTCCCAGTAGAATGTTTGCTCAAAAAAACGAACACGAAGCGGTCCTCTGCATCCACGGTACCTTTGCCGCATCGGACAACGATTATGGTCGTGGCTGGTGGCAACGTGGGAGTTCGTTTTGGCAGCGGTTTGCCGGAAAGCTGCCGCTGGGAGCTGCCATGCTGGCCGACGGAGACGCGTTGTTTCACTGGTCGGGAGCCAATACGGAACGAGATCGCGAACAGGCCGCCGCAAAGTTGCTCGAGCTATTGCAGGCCTACGATGCAGACGGGCGTGTCTATCATTTGATCGGCCACAGCCATGGCGGTTCGTTGATTTGGGCAGCGCTGCGACTGGCTTGCCGTCGTGGCGTCCTGTTAAGTGGGCTGCGCAGTTGGTCGACCGTGGGCACGCCGTTTCTCAACAAAAAATCGTTGAAGATGCTTCGTTGGAGCAGTGCGGTGCGCTGTGGCATGGGGCTGATGCTCGCCGGGCCGTGCGTCTACGTCGCGGCCCGATTGGCGCAGTATATTTTCACCACTTCGCTAAGTGATTACTCGCTGTTTACGGCCGTCGGTTGCCTGACGCTGTTTGTGATCTGCCTGTACGCAACGCTGTGTATCCTCTCGATGGTCGCTACGCCACTGCTGGAATCTTGGCATGTGCGACAAGACGAAGAGGTCGACCGCCAGGCGATGGAACTGTACGGCGATCGTTGGTTGGGTTTGTGGTCCCCTGACGATGAGGCGATCAACGGGCTGCGCGCGACGCTCGATTTGCCGCTGTCGTTTGTCGGACGCTACGCGGCGCGAGAAAACGTGTTTGCATCCGATCGCCTGCGAGCCTTGGGCCGACCCCATCAATGGTTGCTCGGGCTGATCTATAACGGCATGCTGCAGCCCTTCTTGAACCGCTTGGTGACCGCTCAGGTGATCAAGACGCTGCAGGGTAACAATCGACCGGGTGGCCAGATTGTGGCCGTGCATCCTTGGCCCACCGAAAATATCTTGGGCCGCGAATATCCGCCGTTGCCGAATTGGCTGTGTGAAAGATTGGTGCAGCGGGCCGATCAAGGCGCCCGAAATATGGCTCCGAAGTTGCGGCAATTGCTGGCCAATTCGCCGCTGACCGCCACGGCGCAATTGACGCAAACGATCTCCGGCAGTGAGCTGGTGCATACCTCTTATTTCGAAGACGACGAGATCACCAGCCTGCTGGCGCTGCACGTGGCATGGGCGACCGACAACCGCAATTATTTGGCGCGGGTTGCCGAAAGTTGGCCGCAGGGGGTGATTTGGTTCAGCCGTTTCAAGGCGTCTTTGGGAGTGCGAGTATCGACCGCCAAACAGCGGGGCAAGACTTGGGATGCTCACACCATGGCGGCAGGCACACCGCCGTCGAGCCCAAAGCGGGAGATGTACGCGGAGATCGAGGATTTGATTCGCGACGACTGCACGCCGCGCCGCGCCGCGTGATTTGCCCGTTTGTCTAACCGGCACAGCGCCCCAGGATGCGTCTTCAGCGTTTCTCGATTTGAACAAGCCGTCTCATAATGCAACGTTTGGCCTGCGGGAATGGCTGGCATTTGCTTGCCCGTAAGTGCCGCGGTGACAAGGGTTTGGAGCATTTTTTCTGGTTTTCATGGAACCTTTGGTATAGGCATTGCTCCTATAGTTACTTGATAGTCAACCAAAAACGGGGAAAAAACGATGACCTTACTAAAACGTACCATCACGATCGGATTGCTTATCGCCACGCCGCTGCTCGCCAAAAACGTGCTAGCCCAAGACGTGGACGTTGTGGAGCCTGCTCGCACGTCGAGCGGTTATGCTCCGGCGATCGCCTACCCCGACAATGGCTTCACTTGGTTGCGTCATTCAAGCACATCCGACGAAGGCATTTTGCGGGGTGCGGGCGCATTGGCCGAAGGAGTTGGTCGCGGGAACTATTACAATTCGTTGGCGGCAGTGAATCTGCAGGAAGCTTACCGCCGAGCGATCGAGAACTCGGTTTATCGCACAGAGGCTTATTATGCTCGTCGTGACTTGTGGTACGACCAGCAAGAACAGTATCGTCGTAAACCGCTCGACATGGCGGGTTATGAAAAGCTCGCTTCGGCACGCAGTCCCGAACGCCTGTCACCCGAGCAGTATGATCCCGAAACGGGAAACATCCGGTGGCCTTATCCGTTGGATGCGGCTGTCTTTGCCGAGCATCGCAAAGCGGCGGAAAAACTGCTGAGCGAGCGTTCGGTGGAAAACTCGGGCTGGGGCAGTCGCAACTATGAACGCATTCGCCGAGAGGTCTCGGCGATGAAGGAACTGCTGGAAGCGGGGCGTCCAGGTATCGAACTGGACCTCTACATCAACGCCTTGCAGTTCCTCGAAAGCGTTCAGTGGGAAGCCCGGTTTGTGCCTGGGGAACGGGTACTAGCCGCGGTGCAAGAATAGATTATCGAAGACGCTTCGATTGAAGCGGTTGTCATTTCATACTTGGTGCTTCTTTATTGAGTGTGGTGGTCGATTGACTGCCACGCTTTTTTTTGTGCTTTGTCGTCGGCAGCATGTCCCTTTGCTAGTCAGCAGATCGGCAGTGACAAGGTTAGAATGGCGCCGTACGAATTGGCTCTGCCCTCTACCTGTCATTACTGCGAGCATGCTGTGAACGATTCGAATCATCTGCCGGTCGAGCCCCGGTCCGAAGCAGAGCCTTGGCCTCGCAGTGGACGCACGCGGCCGGAGGTAGTGATTTTGGTCGTTCCCGGACGTCAGCATGTGCGTCAGGAGTTGGAACGTCTGAAGCCGAGCATCGCGACGCGGGCCGACATTGCCGCGATTGATTTGAATTTTGAATATGACTTCACCGGCAAAGACCACGACCTGGTGATCGTGCTGGGGGGGGATGGTTCGATTTTACAAGCGGCTCGGCAGATGGCTGAAAACCAGATTCCGGTGTTGGGAGTGAATTGCGGACGGCTTGGTTTCTTGGCCGCTCTCTCGCCGGAGAAATTCTTGGATGTCTGGCCGGAAGTTTGTTGCGGCGATTTTTCGATCGTCGATCACATCATGATGCGGGCCTCCCTGATCCGCGATGGCAAAGTGCTTGACAGTCATCTCGGGCTGAACGAGGCGGCAATTTTGGGAGGGCCTCCCTACCAGATTATGAATATCGACATGTACGTGGATGAAATGTTGGCCACCACGTACTGTTGCGATGGGTTGATTATCAGCACACCCGTCGGATCGACCGCGCACAATCTGTCTGCCGGTGGGCCGATTTTGCACAAGAACTTACATGCCTTCGTGATCTCGCCGATCAGTCCCCACACGCTGACGTATCGTCCCGTGGTTGACTCTGCCGATCGGCTGTTTGAATTGACGGTAGCCGCTCCCAACGAATCGACCAGCGTGGTCGTCGATGGGCGAGTCATGGGAACCATTCAAGCGGGCGACCGAGTCCAGGTCCGTCGCGCATCGCAGTCGTTCAAGATGCTGCAGGTGCCCGGACAAAACGACTATCGAACGCTGCGGGAAAAGCTCAGTTGGGGCGGCAACGCATTGCCGAAGAAATAACTGTGGCACCGTAGGCATGTCGCTGTAGGCATATCGCTGCGTGTCCAGGATGGCGAACGCATCGGCTCGAGGAAGCTAGGGAGCGACGTTAATCTGAATCAACAGCATTTCCGTGGCGGCCGTTGATTGACGTGAGTCATTGAAAGTCTGAGCGGTCGGACCTGCTTGCGGTTCTTGTTTCCGCAACGGTTGCCGTTTCGCCAATTTACCGTCGATGCTCCGCACATAACTTTGCCAATCTTTTTCCAATTCAGCGAGCTTGGCAGGCGAACCGTTCAACAAGATCCTCACTGCCCGGTTGTCGCCAACGTTGTTGCCAACATGGGAGAGGACCGGCATTTCCGCACTAAGATTCGCTGGTTGAGAATTCGCACCGGGCCCCGCGGTCCGTTTCCGCAGCCAAGCAATGGCTGCTTTCAGTTGGCCAGCGGCCAGCGTGGTGACAAGCGTACGCGTCGTGCCGCCCGCCTCGGCAGCGCTGCCTGTGCTGCCGAGCATACCGGGATCGGCAGTTTCCGTGCTGGGTGAGCTGCCGATTTGCATCTGCAGCGAGCGACTTTGCGGTTGCTGCATGAGCGTTCGGCTGCGAATCGTTTCCGGTTCCGGTGCAACGCGTTGTTTCGGCGTCTCCGCCGGGGCAGCGTCCATGCCGCCTGAGGCCCTTGCTGCCACGGGGGGCAATCCAGAGGGACTTGCGGCATTCGCCGACGATGTTCTGCCAATGCCTGAGGTGGACGCAGCCATCGCCGGTTCCGCAGGCGAAGGCATTGGTTGTCGGTCTTGTGGGCTGTTTTTCCGGCCATCAGCAATGCGTGCCTGCGGTTCGCTTTCCGCTGCGGGAGCTTCCATCATCATTGCCCGCGGGGACGCTCCGAATTCCTGCGCGTCGGATTGCAGTCCCAGGCTTGGTTCGGCCCTCGTGTTCGCATTTGTCCCGCGCGGGTCGCCGGAAGAATCAGCCGGTGCGCTTTTGATGCTGTCTGCTTGGGGTGGCGGGGTGTCTTGCATCTCGAGCATCGCATCCTCAAGGCCCCGTTCAGCGGAACCTGCGTCTCCCGCATTGGGTTCCTTGTCGACCTTCCGTCCCATTGCAACGGATGGCAATGCCGCCGATTCGTCAGGCCCACGCTGCTTGATCGCAGTCTCTTCCGGTACATCGTCCTCGGTTTCCATCGCCACGGTCGGCGAAGAATTGGAAGCTGGCAGCAACGACCAGCCGATCGCGAACAGGATGCAAGCGGCCACGGCCAACGACATCACGAACTTGAGTACCGACAGCGGCGTGGCGGCATGATCTTCACGATGAAGACCCGCCTGTTGGATTGCGATCCGGTCTCGCACCCCTGCCAGCAGATCCGTTTGGGAAGGGGGAAGTGGCAGCGTGGCAATCGTCGACTGCAGTTTCCGCATCGCCGCCAGTTCGTCTCGCAGCGCCGCGTCGCTGCCCAGCATTTGCTCGACCTGTTCGCGTTCCGCGGCCGTGAGTTCGTCGTCCAGGTAACCGCTCAGGAGCGACAGATCAAAATCATCATTCATCGCTCTGCTTGGGTGACGGAGGAGGGGAAATGGACATGATATCTTTTAAGTCGCCACGGGCGCGATGCAGGCGGCTACGGACGGTCCCCTTGGGGATGTTTAAAATTTCGGCAATTTCGCCGTAATCCATTCCTTCCACGTCTCGCAACACCAGCACGCTGCGGCGGTCTTCTTCGAGTTGGGTGATCGCTAGTCGCAGCCGATCGAGTTGTTCTTCGGTTTCGATTCGGTCGACGCCTTGCTGTTCGGTGATCGGTGGTGGGGCATCGTCGAGAGCGACCGCATGGTGGGTGCTTTCGATCCTTCGTTTGCGTCGTTTCGAAATCGACAAGTTCACAGTGATTCGGTACAGCCAAGTGAAAAAGGAGCTTCTTCCGGCGAAGCTGTCGAGTTTGAAGTAGGCCTTCGCAAGGGCTTCTTGGGCAAGGTCCTCGGCATCTTCACGGTTACCGACCAGCGCGTAGGCCATCCGCACCAACCGCGGAGCGTATTGCTGGACCAGTTCATCAAAAGCATCCGAGTCGCCTTGCAGCACCCGCTCGATGCGTTGGACATCGCCATCGGGTTCCAGCATGGAGCCGTCGGCGACAGCGTTGTCGGACGCCGCATCCAGTGGCTGTGTCGGGGCAGGTCTATTGCTGGAGACGCTCACTCGGCTGGCCCGGTTCCCAGAAATCGTTTGAAAGGTGAACGTTCAGTCATGACGCAACCACCGGACCGTGGGATTCGGGCCGTGGGATTATTGGCCAGCAAAAGGGGAACTGCTGAAGGCCCCGGGGCCGCCGGGAAACAGCGGGTTGACTTCAGATTCGTCTACCTGATTGGCGCCGGCAGGTTTTTCTTGGCCCAGGTGAGTGCTGAGCATTTTCAGTTCTTCACTTTGCCGGACGAGCATCGTGGCGAATTTTTCGATCGAATCAAATTCTTCTTTGTTCAGTTCTTCAAGTGCGGAGAGGATTTTCTCCGTCAACTGCGTCTCGGTCAGTTGGTTCTCTTCAGGCAACATCGTTGCCAAACCTGCGGGAGACTTCGCAGCTTCCTTGTTCCGCGAGCCGGTCAAGCCGAACTTGACGCACTCGAGAGCGTGAATCAGGCGTCGGCGCGAGGCGAAGACTTCCGGAGGCTGAGGATTGGTGGACGTTGCGCCGCCGCGACCGTACATGCCCATGCCCATCCCGCCTTCCATATCCATGGCATCCATCATCCCGCCGCCCGATTCCATCGCACTTTCGGACATTCCCGCGTCCATGCGACCATCCATGCCCGATTCGTACATGGCGTCCATGCCGCCGTCCATGCTGCCGTTCATGCCGCCGCGTGTGTTGGTTTCTGGTTTTACCGGACCGGTCTGACTGGCCGCAGCCTTGGGCGGTGTCATGGCGGCCAAGCGGCTCGCTTCCGATTCAAAAACCCCCGCAATGTTGGCAGTCCAAGCCTTGGCCACGTCATTGGCCGCCGGCAGTTGCTTGACTTCTTTTAATCTCGCCAGTTTCGCCGTCGCATACAACGAAATCACCGTCGGTTCGTCTGGCGAAGTTGAAAGTTTGACGAACGCATCGGTGATCGCTTTTCCTTGCTCGGGCGTATACAGCACCTGCAGGATGTCGAGTGCGTATCGTTTGAGGTAGGCATGGCCCTCCGGCGTGCGGTTCGCCGGAGTGGGCTCGTTGGCCAGCGCCAACATCATGCTGACGAAACCATTTCGTGCGGCCCCGCTAAGGCGAGGCAGGCCGTATAAGGCCCAGCGGTGCAAGCCGATCAATGCTGCAGCACGGACGCCATCGGGGGCCGTTTGGTCTCGATACAGTCCCACCAGCGGCGCGATGGTAGCTTGAGCCGGTACGGGCGGTTGGGCTCCCGGGGGCTGGTCATTTAATTGAGCCAACAACAGCGTCGCGTTGATCCGGACCCCGGGGTGATAATTGCCTCGCGCTAAACTGGTGGCGCTCCGCACCGACCACGACAAGATCGCATTGCCGACCGTTGTAGCGCCGCCCGATTGGGCACGGCGCAAGTCCTTGAGGATCTCCTCGTTCATCTTGGGAAGATTCGCCAACTCTTTTGGGTCGGTCATCTTCGGGAACAGGTATTTGTTGTAGTAAGCGCTGAACGCCGGCCATTGCGGCCAAGTTCCTTGGGTGGCATCGCGCTGCCCGGGCGCCGCTTTGCGTGCCCGATCCATCGCCTGCACGCTGGCCGGAGCTAATAAATTTTCATCAATTTTGATGACGTCAAACTTTGCGGCCTGCCCCCAAGCTTGCGTGCTGACGACAATGGCGGCGAGAAACAGCAGGATGGCAAAACCGAATCCCCAGGCACGACGCATGATTTGGTGCTGAGAAACACGAGTCGCCGCAGACAGCGAGCCGCGATGCGGAGAAGGTTGGTCGTTAGGCATCGATGCACACCATAAGGATTGTGGGAACGAAGCGTCGTGCTGGCGTGAGAAAAGGAATCACGGCGGCGAGATCGGAGCTCATAGCATAGCCCGTTGAACGCACCAACCGCGATCGATTCCTCTAGTATCCCAGCATTTTGGCATCCGTCAACTTTTGTAGTGACCGTTGGGGGGCGGTGGAACCGTCGGAAACCGGTTTTGTTCGACTTCAGGGGGTCGAATTTTTCCGTTCAAGACGGCTGTAGCGGCCAGCACGTAGTCACAGCCTGCCGCATGGAGGTCGCCGGCATCGTCGCTGTGGCGCACACCGCCGCCGGAAAGGAGCTCCACGGTTGCCGATTGAGAGCGAATTTGGCGGCAGATTTCCAGGGTTGCCGGACCTTGATTCGTGCCCACCGAGGTGATTTCCAGCGGTAAGAAGGAGTCGACACCGGCCGCAAGCAGGCGCCGGACAAAATCCAGCGGCGCGGAGGTGCAGTCCAGCGGCACGGAGGTGCAGTCCAGCGGAGCGGAGCGGCGGGAGATCGCCGGGGGACGGCGAAGCTGGCCGAACCGCAAGTCGATCCCGATGGTGATCGGTGACTCCGCCAAAAACGCGGCTAGGTCGGCTGGCAACGATCGCCGATCGGCAAACAGCGGCGCAAAGGTTTCCGTTGCGACGATCCAGCGAAGGTTTTCAAGCGGTAGCGCGGCCCGTTTGCGGCGGAAATCGTCCAGGCTGGTGATACCAGCATCGATCCACACCGGTTGGTCTCGCGGCAGTGCGTCCCGCAGCCGTGCCGCTTGCAGCTCGCCACCACGAATGGCATCCAGATCGGCAAGGTACGTTCCGGCGACCCCGAACTGTCGATAGCCTGCCAGCAGACGCTCGAGGTGAGGGCTGCAGCGACCGCTTTCGGGATGCGGTTGGTAAGCCTCACGGCGACCGGCGACGGCATGGACGGCGCGTCCGTTCAGCAGGTCAACGACGCCCAGCAGACGCAGCGAAGGCACGCGTCTAGGCTTCCGGCAGCGAGAAGACCGATTCCACTTTGACGATCGCATAATCGTCTGGGAAGGTGTGGATCGCTTGGACCATCATGGATCGACAACGCGTTTCCACATGGATGTAGCTGAGCGCCCCGAGTGCCATCCGACCGCTGGGGTTAAAGGTATGCAGCAACCCTTCGGTGGGTCCTTTGCCAAGCTCTTGCTGGAATGTCCAAAAAAGATCGGGGCCGACCGGTTCCAGTTGGAACTTGGTCCGGTAGCAAACTCCGCCGTGGCAATCGAGCCCCTCGTCGTGTTTGCCTTTCAGAGGCCGCTTCAGCAGTAGTCGCTTTTCGGGCATCGGCTGGGTGGCCGACGAGGCGACCTCGCAAATCGTCAACCCAGCGGCTCGCCAGGTGATCACGTGACCACAGTTGGTGATGTCAATTTTTGCATCAAAGGCGGTGCGTTCAATTCGCCGCGTCTGATGCAGTTGATACAGTTCTGGATGAAGCGTGCGACCGAAAACTTGAAAAGCAAGCTCGGCGACTTTGGGGCGAACCGATAACACGCGTTTATCCTCAAGGCGAAGCTGTGACGGAAACCATCGATGTGAGGCAACGCCTCACGACCGTGACCAATTATAAGTCGGCGGGACACAGTGAATGAAGAGCGGTTCAGTAGGAATCGCAAACAACCTTTTTATCGGCGTTCTGCTATTGACTTTTACGTCTCGCGCGATGCGAGCGCGGGCGGTCCCACAAGCGGGGTGGGGCTCGCTAAACTGAGTCCCGCTAAATTGGGCACACGCTCCATTCACGACCTTTTTCGGGTATCCCCATGCGACTCCGCTGTTCCCATTGTGACAAGACGCTTGAAGTGCCCGACTCGGCCGCCGGAAAAAAAGTTCGGTGCCCCGCCTGCATGACGACGATGGTGGCACCCCAGTCGCCAGCCACCACACCGTCATCGAATCCCGACGCCACCGATTCAACCCCACTGGCCAGCATGGCACCGCAAGGTGCGCGATCGATCGTGCATTGCCCGGGCTGTGATCGCTCACTCGCCTGGACACCCGATGTGGCGAGCCAAGTGGTTACCTGCCCGACCTGTCGCCATCGTTTGCGAATGCCAGCGGAGCTGCCATCGAAGTCGCCGTCCGCTCGTCTTCCCCCCGCGAGCGCTACGTCACCTGGCAGCGCTACGTCATCTGGCAGCACTACGTCATCTGGCAGCACTACAACATCTGGCAGCACTACAACATCTGGCAGCAC
>CAYZHQ010000010.1:4991-7658 GCA_964477385.1 uncultured Pirellulaceae bacterium | reverse complement strand
CTACGTCATCTGGCAGCACTACAACATCTGGCAGCACTACAACATCTGGCAGCACCGGCAGTGCGGCACCGAATCCTTTTTCACAAGCGTCGCCGACAGTCAATCCGTACGCCACCAGTTTGCCGGCATCGTCGAGCAATCCTTATCAAACGCCGATCGGAGGCACGAGTGCCAATGCCGGGGGGCACACCGAACCGATTCTGTACATCTTGCCCGGCATTGCGTTGGCTGTCGTCGCCTTGCTGACGATGCTGATGCAAGGTGCACAATTTGTTTTTTCGTTATTCAACGGGCAGATGGATGAAATCATCATCTTGGGTTTGTTCATGGGATTGCCTGCTCTGATCAATGCCGTGATCGGGTTCGCCGGCATCCAGATCGCTCGGCGTCGGTCGTTGACCTTCTGCCGAGTGATGGCGGTCATCGCCATCGTTCCGCTGTTCGGTTTCTGCTTCTGCGGCAACACGCCGTTCGGAATCTGGGCCACGATCATGGTGTTTCTAGACAATGCGAACCGCGATTTTCATTCTTAAGCAGGGCTGCAGAAAACCTTGAACAAGCCGCACCAGCCAGCTTTCCAACGCGGTTGCGAATCCTGGCGTGGCGATCGACTGGCGACGTCGGTGCCACGCGGCCAAGCTTCACGGCCGGACGTTCAGGCGAGGCTCACGACTGCGGATCAGTTCGCTTTCGTAAGCTCTCCGCACCGTCACACGTGACGCTGGACTGTCGACCGGAAAGGCGTGCGTTTCGACCGTCAACGGTTGCTCGGTTTGTCGTTGTAAATACGCGGCGAGGGCCAAGCGATCGCTGCCCGAGAGGTGTTCGGCCAAACGTGCGCGGAGGTTCTTCGCTTCGCCGATATAGACATACCCGGTGGCGTCTCGAAACAAATACACGCCTGGCGATGAAGGAACCAGTGTGGGGTCGGCGACCAATTCGGTGATCGCATGCACGGCGACTTCGCGTTTCCAGTCGGCCACCCGCAGCACCAGTTCCGGTTTCAGACTGCGTTTCTTGCGCAGCCCCACCATCGCTTTGCGGATCGCATAGGAATCGACCCGCGGTTGGACCGCTTCGGCGGCCTGTTGGAGTTCTTTGCGCAGTCGCGGATCGGCCAAAATCTGATCGGTCGTGACTTGATATTGATTCATCACCTGCCGAGCGGCAATTTCGGCGACCGGTTGGATCGCCGGATCACTGGCCGCCGCCCGCCGTGTGGTCTGTGCCGGCAGTTTGCCCGCTTTACGCAACCGCAGCAACGTGAGCGCGGCGGTCTTGGCATCGGTTTCCGGCAAGCGTTGGCGAACGGCGGCGACCAACGCGTCATAGCGTTCATCGTGCAGCAGTACTTCGTCGCTACTGAAGCCATCGGCGGTGGCGACAAAGGCTGCCGCGACGGCGGTTTCGATCGTCGGTTGCGCGGTCGCGGGATGAGCCGTCTGGGCAGGCAGCGAAACGGCCCAGCCCGCCACGAAGCAAGCTGCTGCGACGCTTTGCGGTAACGCGAAGTGTGGCCGATGGTGAACCGCTGACAAGCGACAGAAAACGGCTAGCCGATCCAGGATTGCGAATAACATAACGGTCAAACAGAGTGGGGGTCAAACAAGTTAGGATCGTGCGACACTTATTTGTCGCTCATTACTCAGTCGCCCATAAACATATCGCCCAAGCCACCGAGTAGCGAACCCTCGCCGACCGTCTTGCCTTTTGCGCCGGGCGCGGCCGTCATCATCCGTCCGGCCAACCGCGAGAACGGCAGCGACTGCAGCCAGACCGGTCCCGGTCCAACAACTGTCGCTAGAAACAGTCCTTCGCCACCAAAGAAGGCGTTCTTCAAGCCGCCGACAAACTCGACGTCGTAGGTGACCGTCGGTCCCACCGCCATCAGGCAGCCGGTATCGAGCCGCAGTTTCTCGCCCGGTCTGAGGTTGTGATGCATCATGGTGCCGCCGGCATGGACGATCACAATTCCGTCACCGGTCAAGCGCTGCATGATGAACCCTTCGCCACCAAACAGACCGGCCGCGATCCGTTTCTGAAACGCGATGTCGATCTTGGTGCCGCGCGCGCCACACAGGAACGCATTTTTCTGACAGATGATTTGGCCTCCCAGTTCGTCCAGGTGCATCGGGATCATGCGTCCTGGATAAGGCGAACCGAAGGCCACCTTGGCGCGGCCGCGCCCCTGGTTGGTGAAGGTCGTCATGAAGAGGGACTCACCGGTCAGCACCCGTTTGCCGGCGCCGAAAACTTTCTCGACAAACCCGCCACCTTGCCGGGACGGGTCGCCGAAGACGCTCTTCATTTCGATCCCATCGGTCATGAACATCATCGCCCCCGCTTCGGCAAGCACCTGTTCGCCAGGGTCGAGCGTGATCTCACAGTATTGCGATTCCGAACCGAAAATTTCATAGTCGACCTCGTCGCTGCCGCGCGGTCCACCGGAGCGCCGCTGGGGGCCTTGCCCACCAGCAAACGTCGGCACCGCTTCGTGCGGACTGCTCGGCACTGGCAAACCAGGGCTCCCCAAACCAGGGCTCCCCAGAGCAGGCTGCCTCGCTCCCGGCGGAACCCCGCCGTGCAAAGCTTCGGGGGGGTCTTGTTCCTCCCAGAAATCGCCGTCGGTTTGCGTATGGTGTGCCGGCGGTGGGCTGGAAGGCGGGC
>CAYZHQ010000010.1:0-4891 GCA_964477385.1 uncultured Pirellulaceae bacterium | reverse complement strand
GGGCTGGAAGGCGGGCCGCCTGGCAACGCTTGATCATCGTCTTGGTCTTCGACCAAGACGGCTTGTAGCGTTTCATGCTGCCCCGGAATCCGGAACATCTCCCCGCACGCCTTGCAACGGATATGCTTCCCCACCAGCGAAGCGGGAGCTTGATATTGTTTGCCACACTGGCTGCATGCGACGCGATGATTCATCGTCCGATTCTCCAAAAGTCGAGAGGGGGGTTCCGCGCGGGGAACTTGTCGATTCGTTCAACCGCACGTTACATTTCGGGGCCGATCCCGGCAGTGGGTAGGATCGTTTCCCAAACCATGCATTCTGGCAAACCATCATGCGTATCGTGCTGTGCTATCCGGTAGAGCCGCATCACATTCAGCGAATCCAAGCGGCGGCTCCCGCGGCGGAGATCGTTAACGCTGGGCAGGAAAATGTCGATGTTGAATTGCCTTCGGCCGACATTTTTATCGGCCACGCCAAAGTCCCCGTCGATTGGGGACGCGTTGTTCGGGGCGGGCGTTTGAAGTGGATCCAGTCGTCCGCGGCCGGTTTGGATCATTGTTTGGTTCCTGAAGTTTTGCCGACGGACATTGTGGTGACCAGTGCGGCGGGGCTGTTTGCACCGCAGGTGACGGAGCAAACACTGGCATTGCTGTTGGGATTGTTGCGCGAAATCCCGCTGTTTCTCGAGGCGGCGAAGCGGCGTGAATTCATTCGTCGCCCAACCGACGATTTGCGAGGCAAAACGGTTGGGATTGTGGGGCTGGGGGGAAATGGTCGTTGCATTGCCCGTGCATTGGCGCCTCTGGACGTGCGGATCGTTGCCACCGATTACTATCCCGTCGATAAACCGGCCGAAGTCGACCAGCTTTGGGGCGCTGAAGAACTGCCCAAGTTAATGCAAATTTCGGACATCGTCATTTTGGCCCTGCCGTTGAATCAGGCCACTCGAGGCATCATTGATGGAGAGAAGCTGTCAATGATGCGACCGGGCGGCTATTTGATCAACGTGGCCCGTGGCCAAGTCGTGTTGGAAGCCGATTTGGTTGCCGCACTGCAGACCGAACAGTTGAAAGGAGCCGGTTTAGATGTCACCGAAGTGGAACCTTTACCGCCCGAGAGCCCTCTCTGGGAGATGCCGCGGGTGATCATCACGCCGCATGTGGGAGCTCAATCTTCGCGGCGCGTTGATGACACGACCGACTTGGTGTGCGAGAATCTCGAACGCTACTTAAGGGGGGAAGATTTGTGGAACCGGGTGGACAAGGGGCTTGGATTTGCCCATCCGTCGGTTGTTTGGAAGCCTCACCGCTAATGCCTGCTCCCGCTTCTCTACCTGCTAGAATGATCGCATGACGCACTCCGCTAAGGATGGAACGACCCTTTTGTCCACTACGCGACACGAACCGAATGCCACGCTTACCCTGCGAGGCACGAAACGCACCATCAAGGACGAGCGATTGGTTTCGCGTTACCAGAGGATCCTGGATGAACGCAAACTGAACTGGACCAGTCACCATCACTTGCTGAAGCTGTTGGGTAGCGGAGGGCAAGGGGAGGTTTTTCTGACCGAGCAATTAGGGACCGACGGGTTCACTTTGCCATTGGCGATGAAGTTCTTCTCGCCCGAGCGATTCGAAGATGCGCGGCAGTACGAGGAAAGCATGCAGCGGATCGCTGGCATCGCCGCCCGCGTGGCACAGATCCAGCACGACAACATGCTGGACGTGCAGAACTTTATTGAACGTGATCGTGTTCGCGTGATGGTGATGGAATGGGTCGATGGTTACGACCTGTGTCGCTTGACGAATCCCGAGTGCTTGCGGTGTCTCGAGACGATCGTGTCGCAGCGACGCTTGCAGTACATCCACGACGTGATCATCACCGAAGGTCGCGAGCATCTGCGTTTCAAAGCTGGAATTGCCGTGGCGATCGTTCGTGAATGCCTCGCCGCCTTGGCCGCCTTGCACCGCGAGGGCATTTTGCATGGCGATGTGAAGCCGTCCAATATTATGCTCAAGCGAACCGGGCATGTGAAACTGATCGATATCGGGTCGGCGATCGATTTCGTCAATCCGCCGCGCGAGCGCGACTGCACGCCGACTTATGCGGCGCCGGAACTGATCGAACGTCATGAGTCGACGCCCCGCAGTGACTTGGCGAGTGTCGGGTATGTGCTGATCGAATTGCTCAGCGGGCACAATCCGTTCGCAGGCGACCACGACCTGCGCACGTTGTTGCGGCTGAAGCGCGAGCTACCACAGCGGCTCGAGAAGATGCTGCCCGACGAAGTCACGCGAAACGATCTGTTGATGAACTTTGTGCAGGGCTTGATCGCTCCCGATCCGAATCGCCGCTTCGTCAATGCCGAAGCGGCCGAGCACCAGGGAGCGGCCGCCTTTCAGCGTCAACTGATCCATGGAAACATGGCGACCGAATACGACAACGACATTCGGTTGTGGATCGAAGACGTTCGCAAGCTCGATCTGGAGTGAAACGCCCGAGTTTCGGCGTGAGCCAAGATGCGGCTGTATTACACGGACCATTTCGAGTTGCCTCTTCCGGCCAAGCATCGGTTTCCGATGTCCAAGTACCGGCTGCTCAGGCGACGCGTAGCACTGGATGAAATGCATTCCGGCGATCCGCTGTTGGTTCCGCCGGCGGCGACCGACCAGCAGTTGCAGTTGGCGCATGACGCGGCTTATATCCAGCGGGTTGAGGATGGCACGTTGTCGGTTGCCGAAGTCCGCCGGATTGGATTTCCTTGGTCGCCTAAAATGGTTGAACGTTCCCGGCGGAGCACCGGCGCCACCATCGCCGCAGCGCGCGCGGCGTTGCAAGACGGTGTCGCAGCGAATCTTGCCGGCGGCACGCACCATGCTTTTTCAGACGCCGGTGAAGGCTACTGCGTGTTTAACGATGCGGCGGTCGCCCTGCGAGTGTTGGCCGAAGAAGGCCTGATCAGCCGCGCGTGCGTGATCGACTGCGACGTGCATCAGGGCAACGGGACCGCTTCGATACTTGCCGACGACGAGCGTTTCTTTACCTTCTCGATCCACGGGGCGAAAAACTTTCCACTGCGGAAATTCCCCAGTGACCTCGATGTCGATCTGGCCGACGGCATCGACGACGCGGTCTATCTGGCGGCCCTCGCGGGAGGCTTGGACGCGCTGTTCGCGTCGCCGCGTAAATTCGATCTGGCCATCTACCTCGCCGGCGCCGATCCTTACGAGCACGATCGTCTCGGCCGCCTGAAGGTGACCGCGGCAGGCTTGGCGGCACGAGACCACATGGTGCTCGAGCGCTTGCGACGATGGGGCATTCCGGTCGCTATCGCCATGGCGGGGGGCTATGCGAACGATGTCGCGCAGATCGTCGAACTGCACGCCCAAACCCTCCGCATCGCCACGCAATTGTAGGCGATCGTCAGAGGCTGGGAACGCTACGGAGCGGTCTGTCCGATTCGCGTGCTCGCCGTGTTGGAGACCACCGGATCGGGCGCTTCGCGTGCCGCACGCACAATCGCTTTCAGCAGCAAGTAGTTGCGGCCTTCAAATTCGGTTAGCGTGCCGTGGACGGTCCAGTGATTGTCCTCCGCATCTTGTCGAATCGCCGCGGCAGCACGTTGTAACGCGAGATTCTCCAGCAACCGATAGCTGATGCTACCGTGATCGCTAGTGAATTCCCAGCGTCGTCCAACCTCGATAAATTGTCCTCTCAACTTACGCACCTGCGTCCCTTCACGATCGATCGTTGAATCGTCGTCGACCACTTGATCGGGAATCGCAGGGCTATCGACATCCGAGCCGTTATCCTTGGACGAGCTGCCCGCGGGCGGCCTCGCCGGATACGGACTTTGTGCCTGACTAACGTCGGCGTGTAGCGTGATGCTGCAGAACATCAGCAACAGCGACCAACGTAGCGGTACAGGGAAAAACATCGGAGATCGCAACCACAATATCATGATAGGCAAGAGCATCATTCGGACAGCGTCCTTGGGTTCCGCGAAATATTTGCACGGGCCCACGTCAATTCCGGCGAGGAATTGCAATGGCGTGCAAGGAAACCACGGCGCCGACGGCGATCATCGCGAGGCCAATCCAACGAGGCGGAGCGATGCGTTTGGTCGGAGCTGGATAAATTTGCATTACTAGCGAAGACATCATGTCACTGCTGGCGACCGGTTTTGTGTTTGTCACGCGAGCAAGCGCCCGCGTTGTCTGTTCGTTCAACACGAACGACTCGACCATGCGGAATTGGATTCCCACAAGGATTAACAACACACCGATCAGAAAATATCGATTTCGATTCATGACCGTGACCAAGGTTTGTAAGGGGTGCCACAGTGTCGGCGACGCTCGGATGCTCGCCGTGTGTTATGCAAGCATCGGCGAGAAACTGGGGCCGCTGTAAGCTTTTCGGTCACCTTACGGCCTGGGCATGCTGTAGCGATCAGGCGAATCAACCCGGTCCGTTTAGCGTTGCCCGGCTTGTAACGATTCGAAGCGTCGCAGCATCGCCGTGGCGCGCTGCGGATCGCTGTCTCGAAGCAGAATGGCCAGCGAGCGATACGGCGGCGCAAAGGCGGCATCGATGCGGATCGCGGGCCCGCATCGATGAGGTGGCATCGTCGATACAACGGAGCTTTCCCAAACAAAGTCCGCGGTGGGAGTGATCGGCATCACCGTCAATCTTGATTGCGGAAAGAATCTCTTCACTGTTTCCCACTTCTGGTACATTCGTCATGGTCAGTCCTCGGTTTCTGGAATTGTTGATGTGGTAATCAAATCAATACCAGAGCCAGGGCTGGCTCTCAAATGGGGGGCAAGTGAATTCTCTCCAAAATTTTAAGCTCGCATACACTAACCCTAGAACCGGACAGAAAACCATTGTT
>CAYZHQ010000009.1:86983-90125 GCA_964477385.1 uncultured Pirellulaceae bacterium | reverse complement strand
CCGTCACGAGCGGATGTGGCGGAATTGGCAGACGCGCTAGATTCAGGTTCTAGTGGCCGCAAGGCCGTGGAGGTTCAAGTCCTCTCATCCGCACTCAACAAAAAAGGTTTTCGCAATTCGCGAAAACCTTTTTTCATAGCCGCATCCCAGCCGGACTACGAACCAGTAGGTCCAAGCCCAGCGGGCGACACTGGCCTTGAGCCCGGAGGTTCGATCGCGACCCGCGGTACTTTATCCGGCTGAACCCGATGCATGGCTGTCTCCGACACTTGCGATTTACCATCTCCGAAAAACTTCCGCGACAGCGGCGCGGTAGCGTTTTGAACCTGGGCCCAACAGCCGACGGCGGTGGGATTAAAATATTGGTTTGACCCTCCCGCCCCTTCCCTGCCCTCCCCAAGCCGCTCATGCTTCACCACGCTTATTCGCTGACTCTCCTGTGGCTTGTTGCGATTGCCATAGCGCCGAACGCAATCGCTCAAAGCGCCCTGCCAACGGGAACCTTGCCAACCGGAACGTCAACCGATGACGCCGATGACGTGACCTATGCCTTCTTGGTCACGGGGGATCCCCAGTATCTGGCAGAACATTCCGCGACACCGACCAAGCTGGACTTCTATTCCGAACAAGCCAACTCACGCTTTTTAGAAATCGTCCGTTCCTTCCCCAAGCGACCGATTCCACCGGAGCTTGGGGGTGGCGATGTGGCTTCGGAATTGCTGGGCATGCTGGTTGTCGGCGATTTGATCGACAGCGCTGACAAGAACGGCGGCCCCTACCCTGCCATGCAACGTTTTGAGTGGCAGCGTTACCTCCGAGATTACGGGTTGACCGGAAAAGATGGCGGTTTGACGTACCCGATTTACGAACTGCATGGCAACCACGATGGCCCTCAAGGCGACACTTTTGTGGTCGACGAAATCATCGCCCGCAACCAACGACGGCCCGGTGTGAAGCACGTTTCGGAGAACGGCTTGCACTACAGTTGGGACTGGGGACCGCTGCACTTGGTCAGCCTGGGGATCTTTGTTGGCGAGGGCGAACTTCGCCGCAAGGATTTTCACTACTCGCCGCGGGCAAGCCTCGAGTTCCTGCGAGCCGACCTGGCCGAGCATGTCGGTGACTCGGGACGCCCGGTTGTCTTGGCATTCCACATCCACCCCAACTGTCCGGAGTTCGACTGGCCACCCCAAGATCTCGCGGCTTTCTGGGATCTTGTCCAATCCTACAACATCGTGGCGATGTTTCATGGCCATACTCACGGCTCTCCACCCCACCGCATGCAATGGAACGGACAGGACTTTGCACCGGAGCTGCCAGGAGGCATCGATGTCTTTAATCCAGACGATTCTGCCGCCGCCAAGACCGATCCCAAAAATCCCGCGCAGGGCGTGGGGCTGCTGCACGGTTTTTTGTACGTGGAGCTGATCGACCGCCCCGGTTCTGACAACGACACTTTCGTGGTGCGCTCGCTGGCGACCCGCAACAACTGGGCGACCCACGACTGGGATCGAATTTGGTCGAAGAAGGTTTCGCTTCGATCACCGTCCGCTCAAGAATCAGCATCGCCCGGGCCGATCCTGGACAAACAACAGCAACTCGACCGTCAGACATTTTGGGACAACCAAGACTGGGACTGGTACGCGGAGCAGATTCCATTCTTTGAATGTCCTGACGCGGACATCACCACGACCTACTACTACCGCTGGGAGTTATTGACGAAGCATCTGACGTATGGATCACCGACCAGCGGTTACTCCTTTACCGAGTTCATCGATCGACCGTTTTGGTCCGGCGCGTACGGTGCCATCAGTTGCCCGGCGGGCCATCAACTGTACGAAGCGCGATGGCTTCGCAAGCCGCGGATTGCTCGAGATTACTTGCGGTATTGGTTCCGCACACCGGGAGCCCAACCGAGGAACTATTCGACGTGGCTGGCCGATTCGGCTTGGGCCCTGCACAAGGTCCATCCCGACGAGGCGTTCCTGGTCGACTTGCTGCCCGATTTGATTCGCAACTACGAAGGCTGGGAAGAGCGTCAGTTCGTGCCCGAAGTCGGATTGTTCTGGCAGACCGGTCATGACGACGGCATGGAGTTCAACATCAACAGTCGACAAACCAACGACATCCTGCGAGGCGCGCCGAGCTATCGGCCGTCGTTCAATGCCTACATGTGGGCCGATGCGATGGCGATCGCCAAGATCGCCAGACTAGCCGAACAACCCGAAACGGCTCAGCGGTTCGAGCAGAAGGCGGCTTCGATTAAGGCGCAAGTCAAAGCACGGTTATGGGACGAGCGACGTCAGTTTTTCTTCCCCGCCTTTCGTGACGATGAAGAGCGCGACGGACACAAGATCAAGGCGCTCAGCCGGACTTATGAAACGGGCCAATTCGCCGGAGACACGCACGGCCGCGAATTGATCGGCTATGTCCCTTGGCAGTTCAACATGCTCGAATCGGATCAACGGTACGAAGCGGCGTGGGCCAAGCTGATGGATCGCGACGGTTTCTATGCCGACTTTGGGCCGACGACCGTCGAACGGAACGACCCGATGTTTCTGCTAAAGGATTCGTGCTGTTGGTGGAGCGGTCAATCGTGGCCGTTCGCCACAACGCAAACCTTGAAAGCGATGGCGAACCTACTGCAACAGCACTCCGCCGACACAAGAACCGCCGCTGCAACGCTACCGATCACGCCTGCCGACTATCAGGAAATGCTGAAAATCTACTCGCGGTCGCATCGCAAAGATGGACGGCCCTACCTGGCCGAAGCTCTGCATCCTGATACCGGGTCGTTCAAAGGTCACGACGCTTACAATCACAGCGAACACTACCTGCATTCGGGTTACTGTGATTTGGTCATCACCGGGCTGGTGGGTCTGATCGAACAAGCCGACGACCGATTGGTCGTCGATCCTTTGGCACCGGCAGAGTGGGACTACTTTGCCTTGGACGATGTACCGTACCATGGTCATCGGTTGTCGATCCTGTGGGATCGCACGGGGGAACGTTACGGACGGGGCGCGGGTTTGCATGTGCTGTCCAGTGGCCAGATTCTCGCCTCTTCCGCGACGCTGGGTCGACTGGAAGTTGAAGTGCCACCACTTGAAGCTGCCACCGAGCAGGATCCCACCGAGCAGGA
>CAYZHQ010000009.1:0-86883 GCA_964477385.1 uncultured Pirellulaceae bacterium | reverse complement strand
CCACCGAGCAGGATCCCACCGAGCAGGACGAAACGGCCTTGCGAGTGAACTACGCCGTCAACAACGACGGGCACTACTATCCACGATTGCAAGCTTCGTTTGTGGCTCCGGGCACAGCGGTTTCGAAGATCCACGATGGCAACTATTGGTATCACATCGATCCGCCCAATCGTTGGTCGACGAACGGTTCTCCCGATCGGTCGGACTGGGTGGTGGTGGACTTTGGGGTGCCGCGTCGGGTCGACACGCTCAAGCTGTACTTCCTGGATGATGCCGCGGACATTGATCCTCCGGAAAGTTTTTTGCTGGAGTCATGGGACGGGGCGCAGTGGCAAGCGATTTCGGAGACGCGGCGTCATCCACCGCAGCCGACCGGTCGCCGCGCCAACACGGTCACCTTTGCGCAAAGAGCAATCTCGAAGCTACGGGTGACGCTGAACCATGCGGCGGGTGCGCGTTCGGGGCTGACCGAGCTGGAAGCCTGGGGCGGCTCGTCGGAGCCCTATCAACCGGCACCTCCGCCGGCAGGCAATTTGGCTTATAACTCGAGCGGCGAAGGATTTCCCAAAGCAACGGCTTCCCACAGCGACCGCTTTGGTGGCCAACCGATGCGAGCGATCGACGGGAAAATTGTCTTTATCCCCACACCGATGAATCGCTGGACGAGCTACGAATCGCCCACCGCATCGGACTGGTTGGAGATCGACTTCGGCAAGCCGCGAGAGGTGGGACGGGTCGAACTGCATGTCTATGACGACCGAGGAGGTGTGCAACCGCCGGCGAAGATGACCATCGAATATCACGACGGTACCGTTTGGCGCGAGGTCTCCGCGGCCAAGTCGTCGCCAGAAAAACCGGTAGGCAGCGTGATGAATACGATTCGCTTTACACCGGTGCAAACGACTAAACTGAGGGCTGTGTTTACTCATCAAGGCAACGCCCGGAGCGGTGTAACGGAGATGGAAGTGTGGCGGGAATGAGATGGCCGATCCGCTGTTGCGTCAGCTTGCTGTGGCTATGCGGCGGTACCTGTTCCGACAGCAGCCAAGAGCTCGCAGCAAATAATGACCTTGTCGCGTTCTTCGCGCAGCACTGCGTCGACTGTCACGGTGCGTCGGAACCGGAAGCCGACGTGCGGCTTGATGCACTCGCCTTGCAGGGCAGCGAACCGGCCAACCGCCCCGACTGGGCACAGATTGTGGCGGTGCTGGATGCGAGCGAGATGCCGCCCGCCGATCATCCGCAACCGACGCCGCAAGCGGTGGCTGCAGCGATTCGCGGCATCAGCCGACATGCAGCGGAAACCCGACAGGCCAGTTCGTCGGCACTCCGTCGCATGAATCGTCGCGAGTACCAAAACACCGTCCATGATTTACTCGGGATCGATGTGCCGCTGCTGGACCTGCTGCCTGCCGATGGTAGCGTGCAAGGCTTTGATAATGTGGCCGATGGGTTGAGCATTTCCTCGGTTTTGATGGAACAATATTTAGAAGCGGCCAACGTTGCGTTTGACGCCGTCATCCGCCGCATCGAGCCGCTGCCTGCCGAAACGCGGCGAGCCGACTTGATGGAGATCAAAGACAACATCGATTCGGTCGCCAAACAAAAAGGGGGTACGATCGAGGTCGACGATTCGTTCGTGAAGTTCACCCCCGGTTGGCCACCCGCTCGGATCGATACGGCGCATCCGATCGAAGATGGCGTCTACCGCTGTCGCGTGGCCGTCTGGCCGCACGATGCCGGCGAGCGAACGCTTTCTCTGGCGATCTATGTTGGTTCTTTGTTTGGTCCCGAAACGCGCAAGTTTATCGGCATCTATGACGTGACAGGAACGGCTGATGAACCACGCGTGATCGAGTTCGTGACACACATGAAGGAAGGGCATTCGATTCACCTGTTGCCGCGCATCTGGCCGGAGCACGTGACCTGGCGAGACAAACACGAGCCTCGACCGGGCGTGGGCATCGTTTGGGCGGAGACCCACGGACCGCTGGACCAAAGTTTTCCTTCGGAGGCGCAGCGGCGGCTGTTTGGAAATCCCAGCTCCATCACGATGGTCCCCGACAAACCGATCTACATGCGACATCGCAAAGGGGTCAAGCTCCACATCGTCGCCTCGTCCCAACCGCGGGAAGATGCGATTCGAATCCTCCGCGAGTTTATTCCGCGTGCTTTTCGGCGGCCGGTCAGCGACGCGGAAATGCAACCCTTTGTTGACCTGACCGTCTCTCGGCTGGAGGCTGGTCGATCGTTCGAGCAGGCCGTTCGCACGGGCGTTACCGCGGTGCTCTGCGCACCGCAATTCCTGTTGCTCAACGCCCGAGCGGACGTCGATGAGTACACGATGGCATCACGATTGTCGTATTTCCTGTGGTCCACGATGCCTGACGAGACGCTGCTGGAACTGGCAGCGGCGGGGCAACTGCGCGATCCTGCGGTGCGGTCCGCCCAAGTCCAGCGGATGCTCAAGGACCCTCGGGTCGATGCCTTCGTCGAAAATTTCACCGGGCAGTGGCTCGATTTGCGAGAGATCGAATTCACCACACCGGATGCCAAGCTGTACCCGGAATTCGATCCTCTATTACAGACGGCGATGCTGGAAGAAACGCACAGGTTTTTCCGGCACGTGCTGCAACAGAATCGCAGCGTCCTTGATTTCGTCGATGCCGACTACACGTTTTTGAACGAACGGCTGGCAACGCACTACGGCATGGAAGGTATTCGCGGAAACGAGTTATTTGAGAAAATTGCGCTGCCGGAAGCAAGCATTCGTGGTGGCGTGTTAACCCAGGCCAGTGTTTTGAAAGTCACGGCCAACGGCACCACCACCTCGCCGGTGTTACGCGGTGTATGGATGCTCGATGCCATGCTGGGCCGCACCATGCCGCCACCGCCGCCCGGCGTGCCGGCGGTGGAACCCGACGTCCGCGGAGCGACCACGATTCGCGAGCAACTGGCGAAACATAGCTCCGATAACTCCTGTGCGGTTTGCCATCGCCGCATCGACCCACCCGGCTTTGCCCTCGACCAATTCGACGCCATCGGTGGCCAGCGTGAATGGTATCGTTCGATTGGAGAGGGCGAGCGAATCGAAGGCAACAAGTCTTACCGGCGGGGGCCCGATGTCCAACCCGCAGGCACGTTACCGGACGGTCGCGAGTTTGCCGATTTCCGAGAGTACCGCAGTCTGTTGATGTCGAAGCCGCGATCGCTCGCTCGTGCCATGGCGACAAAACTGTTGATCTACGGGATGGGTCGCCGTGTCACGGTGGCCGATCGCGAAGTCGTCGACGACGTCGTTTCCCAAAGTGAGGCGGCCGACTTCGGGCTGCAATCGATGATCGAAGCGATCGTATCCCATCACGCCTTTGAAGCTCCTTAGCTGCCTCTGTTAGAACCGCCCATGCTCTCCTGCCAATCGGTCAGCGCCATGCCTACGAAACTGAAACGACGAACGTTGCTCCGCGCGAGCGGGGTTGCCGTGGCCCTGCCGATGCTGGAGTGCATGACCCACGAGCATGCATCGCCAGCGGTCGCCAGCTCGCCGCAGCGTGACGTCCGCCGCATGCTGGCGATTGCCGCTCCGCTGGGAATCCACACCCCTTACCTGTTTCCTCAAACGGCGGGACGCGATTACGAAACCACTCCCTATTTAGAACCGCTGCAGCCGGTGCGAGAAAAATTCACCGTCATCTCGGGCCTACAACATCCCGACGTCGACGGCGGCCATGCGGCGGAGAAAAGCTTCTTGACCGGTGCGGCTCATCCCGGCCAACCGAGCTTTCAGAACACGATCTCCGTCGACCAATATGCAGCCGAACAGATCGGACACCAAACGCGGTTTGGATCGTTAACCCTAGCGACCGATCGATCGAGTTTGTCCTTTACTCGATCGGGCGTTCAGATTCCCGCCGAGACACGGCCGTCACGTTTATTTGCGAAGCTGTTTCTGGAAGGCAATGCCGAGGAGCAGGCGGCACAACTGCAGCGCATCGAAGAAGGCCAAAGCGTCATGGACTTGGTGCGTGACCAAACGCGACGAGTGACCGCAGCGGCCGGTCGCCATGACAACCAAACGCTCGAACAGTACCTCACCAGCGTTCGGGAACTGGAACAACGCTTGGTTCAAGCGGCTCAATGGGCACAGCAGCCCAAGCCTCCGGTCGACCGCCAACCTCCTTCCGACATCACCGATCGAGCCGACTTTGTGGGGCGGATGCGGCTGATGTACGACATGATCTTCTTAGCCATCCAGACCGATTCGACCCGGCTGATCACCTTGCTGGGTGCGGGTGGCAATGAAGTCGTTTCCCTTCAAGGTGTCGATGACGGTTGGCATAACCTCAGCCATCACGGTCGCGATCCTGACAAAATCGAGATGCTGGCGATCATCGAAAAAGAGGAGATGCGACTGTTTGGAGAACTGTTGCAAAAACTGGATGCGATTCAGGAAGGCGACCACACCCTGCTGGACCAGACAGCCATCCTGATGGGATCGAGCTTGGGCAATGCCTCCAGTCACAACAACACGAATCTACCGATCATTGCCGCCGGAGGCCACTTCCTGCATGGCCAACACCTCGCCTTTGATCCGCAAACCGCCCCGCCACTGTGCAATCTGTTTGTCAGCTATCTGCAGCACCTCGGCTTGGCAACCGATCGCTTTGCCAGCGGATCGAGCACCCTCTCTGAGCTGGGTTAGTCGCAGCCCCTGCCTTTGAAAGACACACTTCCAAAGCGTCGACTCTCCCCGCGCCGTGGAGGGTAACCCAGTCGGTCGCGGCGAGAGTGTGCACCGCTGCACGGGTATCTTCGACTTGTACCGATCGTAAAGGATGTGCAGCAGCCCCAACGAGAAACGCTCCCTTTTTTGCGGCCAGTACTCGGCCACCAGCACGGCCTGACACCATCTTTCATTTGGGCGGAGGTGCGATGGGGCAATCGTTCTCCGTGGGTCGGTCGCCGGGATTCGTAATGGGGCAATAATTACGAATTCCGGCGACCGGTCTTTCCTAATTCCATGACCGGAATCGAGCAGCGAATCGCATCGCGATCGCGCTATCTCACACGGCGCTTCTCTGAGCGTTCCGATGGCGAACGGCATTCTGCTTTTAGCGGCCCCACCTTTTCTAAACTGCCAACTGCGTTTCCAATGGGAAAGTCGACGCTTCGATGCGGCGACCCGCGCGTCGGAAAGCCAAGACCGCTTGTGATTCGCCCAGCACGCGCCCTGCCCGTGGCCGTTCGCCGCTCCTTCGCTGACAGAGAAAGCATGACTCACGAACCCCAAACGATCGACAAGCTTGAACCGAACGAGCGACCGTGGGAAGAGCTGCATCGCTTGTCCCAAGAGGGGACGCCGGCGGAATTGGCCGAGTACGTGTCGGCGTTGTCGACCGTCGATCAAGCTTTGGCCCTCAGTCGTTTGGATGCCCGCGAACGTCCGCAATTGCTGACATTGCTGCCAGCCGATGAAGCTGCAGAACTAATTCGGTCGTTGACCGAGACGCAGGCGGCACAGACGATCGGGATGCTGGAAACCGCAACCGCCGCGGCGATCGTGCATGAGCTGCCCAGCGACGAACAAGCCGACGTACTGGGGGACTTAAGCACCGCCCAAGCCGAGGCGATTCTCCAGGCCCTGCCGCAAGCCGAAGCGGCGGCGGCGCGCGAGCTGACCTCCTTTGCCGACGACGTCGCCGGCGGTCTGATGATCCGCGAAGTCTTGCGGTTTCACCATGAAATGAGCGTCTCCGACGTCATCGAGCAGCTCAGCGAGAGGGCGGAACAGTACAGCGATCAAGATGTCTGGTACGGCTATGTTTGCGATGATCAAGATCGGCTGATCGGTGTCTTACCGATGCGAAACCTGCTGTTCGTGAAACGTTCAGCGCGGGTCGCCAACATCATGATCCCCAATCCGTTGTCGGTACTCGAATCGACCTCGCTGGACGCCCTGATCGAATTCTTCGATTCACATGCGTTCCTGGGGGTGCCGGTCGTCGATGCGGATGGGCATTTGAAAGGCGTTGTGCATCGCGAAGCGGTCGACCACGAAGCGACGCGAGCGGTGGAAAGCGATTACCTCAAGAGCCAAGGGATCGTGGGGGGAGAGGAACTGCGGACGATGCCGCTGTGGTTGCGCTCACGTCGGCGGTTGAGTTGGCTGAGTGTGAACGTGCTGCTGAACATCGGGGCGGCTGGGGTGATCGCCTACTTTCAAGAAACCCTGCAGGCGGTCATCGCGTTGGCCGTTTTTCTACCCATCATCAGCGACATGAGTGGCTGCAGTGGCAATCAAGCGGTCGCCGTCAGTATGCGTGAACTCTCCCTCGGCCTGATTCGTCCCAACGAGATGCTCCGCGTCTGGTGGCAAGAGGCCTCGGTGGGTTTGATCAACGGAGCCGCCTTGGGTGTGTTGGTGGCCATCGTAGCAATCCTCTTCGCAGGCAATCCGTATCTGGGACTGGTTGTCGGCGTGGCACTATTTGCCAACACCATCATCGCCGTCTCGATGGGGGGAACGGTGCCTTTGTTGCTCAAACGCTGTGGCTTTGATCCCGCGGTAGCCAGCGGCCCCCTGCTGACGACCGTCACCGACATGTGCGGGTTCCTCCTCGTACTGGGGCTCGCCACGCTGCTGCTGGAAAAGCTGCTGTGAGGACGGGGAAATGTCCTCGTCAAGAAACTGACATTCGGCACCACGTTTTGAAGGAAATTAAGGATGCCATATGGAAGGTTTGACTGGCCGGTGAATAATGCCGGCTAACTCTTCTTGTTTTCACAACCTTCCCAGGTGACGTGGGCACTGCGCCCTCTCCCGACCGCATCCTATCGCTCCGAAAGAGTCGCTGCATGACGACGTCCGCCACCATTGATATTAGTGAATTTGAATCCAAGGTGATCGTTCGTCCGATGCAGATCGAGGACTACGACGCGCTGGTGAAGTTGCAAAAAAAATGCTTCGGAGACATGGAGCCTTGGGGCAAGGAACAAATCCTCAGCCAGTTGGCTTTGTTTCCTGATGGTCAAATCGTCGTTGAATTTGATGGACGGGTGGTCGCATCATCCAGCAGCCTGCTCCTGAACTACGACGACAATCTGGAATGGCATGACTGGAAGAAGACCGCCGATGCGGGCTTTATCCGAAACCACCTGCCCGATGGCGATACCATGTACGGCATCGAAATGATGGTCGATCCTAAATACCGCGGGATGCGACTGTCGCGGCGATTGTATGACGCGCGGAAGCAGTATTGTCGGCAACACAACATCAGTCGGATGATCATCGGGGGCCGCATTCCTGGCTACCACAAGTATGTCGAGCGACTGAAGCCGAGCGAATACATCGAGCGCGTGGTCAACAAGTCACTGTACGATCCAGTGCTGACCGCTCAGATCGCCAACGGGTTTGCCCTGCAGGGGCTGATCCCGAATTACTTACCGTCCGACACCGAGAGCTGTGGCTACGCGACCTTCCTGGAATGGAAGAACCTCGATGTAAGCATCGCCCACGGACGCCGTTTTCGACGCAACGTTTTGCCGGTACGGATTGGCGCGGTGCAGTACCAAATGCGGACCGTGGCGAATTTTGACGAGTTCGCTAAGCAGGCGCGCTACTTCGTCGACGTCGCGGGCGACTACAAGTGTGACTTCTTGCTGTTTCCCGAATTGTTTACCACGCAGTTGTTGTCCTTCATGCCACACCAGCGGCCGGGAACCGCTGCTCGGGCGTTGGCCGAGTTTACTCCGCAGTACCTGGAACTGTTCGCCGACATGGCGGTTTCGTTTGACTGCAACCTGATCGGCGGCTCGCAGTTCGTGGTCGAAGACGAACAACTATACAACGTCTCGTTTTTGTTTCGCCGCGATGGCAGCATTGAAAAGCAATACAAACTGCACATCACGCCCAGCGAACGTCGCTGGTGGGGCGTGGCCGGGGGAGCGGGCATCGAAGTCTTCGACACCGACTGCGGCCCGATCTCGATCCAGATCTGTTACGACTGCGAATTCCCTGAACTCGGTCGCATCGCTGCCGCGAAAGGGGCGAATATCATTTTCGTACCGTTCAATACCGACACTCGGCATGGCTATGTGCGCGTCCGCACCTGCGCTCAAGCCCGCTGCATCGAGAACCACGTGTACGTGGTCATCGCCGGCTGTACCGGGAATCTGCCGTTCGTCGAGAACGCCGACATCCACTACGCTCAATCGGCGATTTTCACTCCCGCCGACGTCGTATTTCCTCGCGATGGGATCGGGGCCGAAGCCAATCCCAACATCGAAACAGTGATCATTCACGACGTCGACTTGGAAGTTTTGCGCCGGCATCGCCAACAAGGCTCGGTGCAAAACTGGCGTGACCGGCGAACCGATCTGTACGGAGTGACCTATGGGAACGGCAACGATGACCAACGCGTCTAAGCTTAGCAATGAGCGACAAAAAAGTCTCGCTGTTGGCGGAAGCACGGGGCCGTCGCCCCGTGCCCAGCGTGATGGCTATCCAAGACCTCGATGGTCGCTCTGCCGTGCGATTGATCCCCCAGACGCTGGATGAATTGGTACAAAAAAGCCTCGAGTCATGGCAGACCGAGCACTTTACGCTATCGGTTTACTTCGGCCCGAACATCGCCAAACGGCACGAACGTCTGGCGCGTGAACTGTTCAATCTTTTTCAATCGCCGCTGCTACGATTTGAGTTTTCACGGCGGAAAAAATGGCGAATGGCGGCAATGGTTGCTCAAACCGATTCGCGGGGAAAACCCGGCCCTTGCCAATCTGTCTACGCCGCTACAAATCATCGCTGAACAAGGCACGCTCGCGACCCGGATTCAAACGGGGCTCGGACCAAAATTCTCCGAGGACGATCTGGTGAACGTCTATGGCCAACTGGCCGACTGCCTCGAGCAATGGCAACCGTTTACTCCTTAAATGGCAACTTCCCGCATCGTACTGGTGACTTGCGAACATGCGGGGAACGCGATTCCGGCAGAGCACACCGACGCGTTTGCCGGCCGTGACGCTCAAGCTTGGTTGCGAAGCCATCGCGGCTACGACCCAGGAGCCCACGCGGCGGCGCTCCAGATCGCCACCGCGTTGTCGGCACAGTGCATCGCCTGTTCCACCACGCGGTTGCTGGCCGACCTAAATCGCTCGCTCGGGCGCCCGAGTCTGTTTTCCAAGTTCACGCGATCACTGCCAGCCCGCCAACAGCGCGAACTGCTTGATCGCCATTACCGCCCCTACCGCGTTCATGTTGAGTCCACGTTGAAGAAACTATTGGCGCGGCACCGGCGCGTGCTGCACCTGTCGGTTCACACTTTTACGCCGCGCATCGGCGGCCTTTGGCGACCGCTGGACGTCGGCTTGCTGTACGATCCGGCTCGGCATCGGGAACAAGCGGTCTGCGGTCGCTGGCGGCGACGATTAAAGAAGCTTCATCCACGCCTGCGGGTTGCTTTGAACCAACCCTACGCAGGCATCGACGACGGCTTTACCACCGCGCTGCGAAAGCTGCATGCGGAAGACCGATATGCGGGCATCGAGATCGAGATCAACAATCGCTTTGCCAAGCGGTCGGCGGAGCACCGCTCGGGTCGTCCAGCAATTGCTGGAAACCCTACCGCTCGATGACTAACACGACCAGCAGGTTGACGACCAGCAGGCTCAGGATGGCGACTGCTGGCCAAGCGGCCGATTGTCGATCAAACTGTGGGATCGGAATTCACACCGCTTTCGTCACCATTTCGTCTAGGCATTCCATGAGCATTGCTTACTACCGTTCAGCCACCTGCTTGTTGATCGCTGTTTTGGCATACTCCACCGCTGTTGGCGAGGATTGGCCGCAGTGGATGGGGCCTCAACGAGACAATGTCTGGCGCGAAACGGGGATCATCGAATCGTTTCCCGAAGGGGGCCCAAAAGTCCTCTGGCGGACCCCGGTCGACGGTGGATATTCGGGACCCGCGGTGACGGGCGGACGCGTCTACTTAACTGATTATGTGACCAGCGACAACGTGCAGGTCGACAACTTTAATCGAGCCAAATTTTCCGGCACCGAACGGGTACTGTGCCTGAACGAAGCCGACGGCAAATTGCTGTGGAAGCACGAATATCCGGTGACCTATGGCATTTCTTACCCGAGTGGTCCGCGCTGCACGCCACTGGTGCAAGCCGGCAAAGTGTACACGCTCGGTGCCGAAGGCGATCTGTTGTGTTTGAACGCCGACTCGGGGACCGTCGTGTGGTCGCAGAACCTGCCGCAGGCTTACAACACTAAGACGCCGCTGTGGGGTTACTCGGCCCATCCGCTGCTCGACGGTGAGCGTTTGATCTGCATCGTCGGTGGCGCCGGCAGCCATGCCGTGGCGTTTAACAAAGAGACCGGCGCCGAACTGTGGCGACACGGCACTTCGACCGAACAGGGTTACTCGCCACCGTCGATCATCGATGCAGGAGGCCAACGTCAATTGCTGCTGCTGCATCCCTCGGGATTCGAAGCGGTGGTTCCCGAGACAGGCAAGCCGCTCTGGTCGGTCGACTACCAAGCGACCAATGGTTCGGTAATCATGACTCCGGTGCGCGACGGTTCATTGCTATTCGTCGGTGGCTACAGCAAGAAAAACCTGCTGGTCCAGCTCGCCGACGATCGCGCAGCCGCCACAGTCCTGTGGCAAGACGAACGCAACACCGGTTTGTCGCCGGTCAATGTCCAGCCCTACGTCGAGGACGGCACGATGTACGGCTTCGACGAGGACGGCACGTTTTATGGCGTTGACTTTGCGACCGGCGAACGCCTGTGGAAGTCGACCAAGCCGCTGCTGACCGAGCGACCGCTGCGGACCGGAACGGCATTCATGGTCCGCCATAGGGAGCGAACGTGGATGTTTAACGAACGTGGCGAGTTGCTGATCACGCGACTGACGCGCGACGGTTATGAAGAGCTCGATCGGGCGGCGGTGATCGAACCGAGCAACGTCGCGTTTGGTCGGCGCGTCGTGTGGTCCGCCCCGGCATGGGCCAATGGGCATGCTTACATTCGCAACGACCAAGAATGCATCTGCGTTGAACTGTCGAAGTAAATCCAAACACGCAATGACGTGGCTGCTACTGCAAAGGTACTCCCCTGCCCCACTTTGATGTCGTTGTGATTGGCGCCGGTGCAGCCGGTTTAGTGGCTGCGGCTCGGGCTGCCGAAGCGGGTGCGCCGCGCGTGCTGTTGTTGGAGAAAAACAACAAGACGGGGACGAAAATCTTGATGTCCGGCGGCACGCGCTGCAACATCACGCAAAACTGCGACAGCGGCCAGATCATGGAGGCGTTTGGCAAGTCGGGTCGGTTTCTGCGACAAGCCCTCGCCCAGCTTTCGCCTCAAGATACCGTCGCCATGTTCCACCGCCTGGGCGTGGCCACCAAAGTCGAAGCGACCGGCAAAGTCTTTCCGCAAAGCGACCGCGCGGTCGAAGTGCGAGACGCGTTGCTGCGCGACGCGATCCGCTGCGGGGTACAGATCCAAACCGCCGCCGGCGTTTCCAGCCTGCAAGCTGGACCGGCGGGATTCGAAATTTTCACCACGTCGGGGATGGTGACCGCAACCCGCGTCATTGTGACGACGGGCGGTAAAAGCTGGCCCGCCTGTGGCACAACCGGCGACGGTTACGGCTGGCTGGAACAGCTTGGGCATACGCTGGCAGCGACGCGGCCGTCCCTGGTGCCCTTGGTCGGTGGCGGCGACTGGTCGCGAGAATTGAGTGGCTTGACCTTGCCCGAGGTTTCGCTGAGCGTGTGGCAACGCGCCGGCCAAGGTGCTGGCAAGCGGCCCAAGAAGCCGATCGTGTCTCGCAGTGGCGGATTCCTGTTCACGCACTTTGGTTTCTCTGGACCCACGGCGATGGACGTCAGCCGTCAACTGACCGTACCGGGCGGGTTTGAGCAGCGCGTCTTGCGAGCCGACTTCTTGCCTGAGTGGACGTCCGCTTCGCTGACCGATTGGTTGGCTGAGGCGAAACGACAGCATGGCGGCCAAACCGCCGCCACCGTCCTGGCGCGTCTGGTCCCCAAACGTTTGGCTGCCGCCGTGACGGCGTTTGCGACCGACGATCCCGCGGTGGCCACGCAACCGCTTGCTGAACTGAAACGCGACGTCTTGCAAGGGCTGGTCGAAGCCCTGAAAGGGGCCGACCTCGCGGTCCGCGGTTCGCGTGGTTTTGAAAAAGCCGAAGTCACCGCCGGGGGCGTGCGTCTGGCAGAGGTCGATCCGCGGACGATGCAAAGCCGCCTTGTGCCGGGTCTGTATATTGCCGGAGAGATATTAGATTTAGACGGCTGGATCGGCGGTTACAATTTCCAGTCGGCCTTCAGCACCGGCCACATGGCAGGTCGAGCGGCCGCCACCAACTAAGTTTCCCCAACTCTTTCTGTCCCCGTTTGTTTGGCTCAGCGCATGTCCGACCTGATCGCCCAAGGGCCACGCATGAGCGACCGTTGGCGGCGCATGCTGCCCCGGCCCAACGAACAGGCGACGGCAAGCGTCTGCCTGGGTCGCATCGAGGGGACTTGGCAAGTCGACTGGGACGATCGCATTTCGCGTCGTCACGCAACCGTCACCCCGCTGCCCGACGGCCGGGCGGTGATTGAAAAACTCGAATCGGGCCGCAATCCGATCTTCTACTTAGGCCAGCGGCAAGATCGCTTTACGCTGGTGCCTGGCGAACACTTTGTGATCGGGCGGACCACCTTTACGTTGGCCCGTCGGCCGGCCGTCAGCAATGATTCTTCCGAACCACTGGGTGTTACCGAACACGCGTTCGATCACGCGCAACTGCGTCGACAGGGCTTTCGAGATGCCGCGCGGCGGATCGATGTGCTGGGGCGCTTACCCGATCTGATTGCCGGCAGCAGCAGCGACACGGAACTGCTGGTACGCGTCGCCGGCGTGCTGTTGCAAGCGACGCCCGATGCGCAGGCGGTGGCGATTTTGCAGGTCTTGCCCGACATTGAAGCGGCGACCGGCGAACACGCCGTGCAGGTACTGCACTACGACAGCCGAATCGCCGACACACAAGGGCACAGCCCGAGTGCGCGGCTGGCAAGAAAAGCGGTCGAGTCCAAAGAAAGCGTGCTGCATCTATGGAACGGCGGTTCGCGACGCGGACAAGCGGGCACCGTTTACACCGCCAGCGAAGGGGTCGACTGGGCGTTCTGCGTCCCGATCCAAGCCGACGCGTGCCGCGGCTGGGCGCTGTACATCACCGGCCAACTGGGGATTCACGGCGGCGTCTCCCTCGAGCAATCGCTGCAAGCGGCTCCGGCGGACCTGCAGGACGACGTCAAGTTCACCGAATTGGTGGCGACCACGATCGGCAACCTGCGGCAAGTCCGCGCCTTGCAACGACGCCAATCGGGACTGCGACGCTTCTTCGCCCCGGTCGTCATGGAAGCCCTCGCGACGCGCGACGCCGACGAAGTCCTGGAGCCACGCGAAGCCGACGTATCGGTATTGTTTTGCGACCTGCGAGGCTTCTCACGCCGCAGCGAGGAAGCGTCCGATCAGTTGCTTGATCTGCTGAATCGTGTCAGTGAAGCGCTGGGAGTGATGACGCGGCACATCCTCGATCGCGACGGAGTGGTCGGCGATTTCCACGGCGATGCCGCGATGGGCTTTTGGGGCTGGCCGCTGGAACAAGGCGACGCTGCCGGCCGAGCTTGCGAAGCGGCGATGGCCATCTCCGAAGAATTCCTCGCCGCGGCCACCGGCGCCAATCGCCCGATGAGTGGCTTTCGCTGTGGGATTGGGATCGCCACCGGCCGGGCGGTAGCCGGACGCATCGGGACCATCGACCAAGTCAAAGTCACCGCCTTCGGCCCGGTGGTCAACTTAGCGAGTCGCTTGGAAGGGATGACCCGCCCGTTGTGGGCCGAGATCTTGATCGACGAAGCGACCGCCGATTTTGTGCGGCGAGCGGTGCCGCAGAGCGTGGCCCGCGTGCGGCGTCTGCTGCGTGTTCGACCCGCCGGTTTCCAATCGGCGATCGAGGTCTGTCAGTTACTGCCCCCCGCGGGCCCGCGTTCGCCGCTCAATGATGCCGATCTATTGTGTTACGAATCAGCACTCGATGCCTTGATCGTCGGACGCTGGGACGAGGCCTTCGCGGCTTTGCATGAAGTTCCCGCGGAAGATCGTGCCAAAGATTTCTTGACCGCCACAATTGCTCGCCACGGTCGCATCGCTCCGGCGGGCTGGGATGGCGTGATCGATCTTCCCAAAGGCTAGTCCATGCAAGTTCTGGTAACCGGCTGCGGAGGTTTTTTGGGCTCCCACATCGTGCGGCAATTGCTCGCGCGCGGCGACACGGTGCGCGGTCTAGGACGCAACGATTACCCGGCCCTGGTGGTCGCCGGCATGGATCCCGTGCAAGGCGATGTGCGCGATGCTGCGATCGTGCGGCAAGCTTGCCGGGGCGTCGATGCGGTCATCCACACCGCCGCCAAAGCAGGCGTGTGGGGAGACTGGAAAACGTACCATGCGATCAACACGCTGGGCACGCAGAACGTCATCGAAGGCTGCCAGCAGGAGGGAGTCGGCGTGCTGGTCTACACCAGCAGCCCGAGCGTCACGTTTGACGGACACGATCAGACGAACCTCGACGAGTCGGCTCCCTATCCCGCGCGCTGGCTGTGTCATTACCAACACACCAAAGCGCTTGGCGAGCAAGCTGCCCTGCGGGCGCACGTGCCAGGTCGACTGCATACCGCATCGCTGCGACCACATCTGATCTGGGGCGATGGTGACCCGCACCTGTTCCCGCGGCTGATCGCTCGCGCCCGCTCGGGACGCCTTCGAATCGTCGGCACCGGGACCAATCGAATCGACACCGTTCACGTAGAAAATGCCGCAGCGGCGCATTTGTGTGCCCTGGATCAACTTCGATTGGCGGGGACAAACTCCCCTCCGGCTGGCGGAAAAGCGTTTTTTATTACCCAAGGCGAGCCGGTGAATTGTTGGCAATGGATCGCCGACGTCCTGCGACTAGCGTCCGTTGCCCCCCCAGAAAAACAAATGAGCTTTGCTACGGCGTGGCGAATCGGCGCGGCGATGGAAGCCGCCTATCGCTTGGTGGGCTGCCGCCGAGAACCACCCATGACGCGGTTTTTAGCGGCCCAATTGGCCAAAGACCACTATTTTGATGTAACGGCCGCTCGTGACGTGCTGAAATATCGGCCTAAAGTCAACAACCAGATGGGGCTTGATCAGTTGGCAAAGTACTGGACAGAGCATCCACCCCAGCCTGAGTAGCTCTCGGCGACTCGCTGGTTGCCAATTCGCCCGCCAACGGGTAGCTTCAAGCTTGGTTTTTTCCACTCCAAAACGATCCTAGCAGACCTCTTCGTGATCGCATCCGATCCCTCGTCGTCTCCCAAGACCCATCAACTGCCCGACAATCAGCGG
This sequence comes from uncultured Pirellulaceae bacterium, assembly GCA_964477385.1. GTDB lineage: Bacteria > Planctomycetota > Planctomycetia > Pirellulales > Pirellulaceae > Roseimaritima. The sequence continues at coordinate 71,435 of CAYZHQ010000009.1, read as the reverse complement.
ATTGTGATCACGGGAGTTGGTTTGACTGCACCCAACGGCAACGATTGGGCCAGCTACCGGAACGCCTTGTTGGAATGTCGCAGCGGCGTCCAACCTTACGAGATCCGTTATTTCGGCAACACCTTGGCCGGCGTGTGTGATTTTGACACCCGCAAATACCAGACACGCAAAGACCTGCGTCGCGGCACCCGCGCCGGCAGCGTCGGCGTGTACGCGGCCAACGAAGCGGTCCACCACAGCGGACTGGACTGGCCCAATGTCGATAAATCGCGAGTCGGCATCTACATCGGCGTGACCGAACACGGCAATGTGGAAACCGAGAATGAAATCCACGAGATCAAAGGTTACGACTACAACACCGATTATTGGTCGCATCACCACAATCCACGAACGGTCGCCAACAACCCGGCCGGCGAGATCGCCCTGAACATGGGCATCACCGGTCCGCACTACACCATCGGGGCGGCTTGTGCGGCAGGCAATGCGGGCTTTATCCAGGGAGCCCAGATGCTGCGACTGGAAGAATGCGACGTGGCGCTCGCTGGCGGCACCAGCGAGAGCATCCACACGTTTGGCATTTTCGCCAGCTTTAACAGCCAAAACGCGTTGGCGACGCATGCCGACCCGACCCAGGCCTCGCGTCCCTTCGACACCGATCGCAATGGGATTGTCGTTGCCGAAGGGGGCTGTGTTTACGTGCTGGAACGACTGAGCGATGCCAAAGCCCGCGGTGCGGAGATCTATGGTGAACTGGTCGGATACGCAATGAACACCGACGCGACCGACTTTGTCTTGCCGAATCCGGAACGCCAAGCCCAATGCGTACGACTGGCACTTCAGCGAGCCGGCTTGAGCCCCGAGCAAATGGACATCATCAGCACGCACGCAACAGGCACTAGCAGCGGCGACTCGCAGGAATGCCTGGCACTGCGAGAGGTCTTCGGCGAATGCCAGAGCGTTCGCTTTAACAACACCAAGAGCTACATTGGCCACGCGATGGGCGCCGCCGGAGCATTAGAATTGGCGGGCAACCTGCCGGCGTTTCGCGACGGCGTCTGCCACCCAACGATCAATGTCGACAAGCTCGACCCCGACTGTGCGTTGCCGGGACTGGTCCTGAACGAGCCTCAAGAAGTAAAACAGGTCGATTACATCCTGAACAATTCTTTCGGAATGCTAGGGATTAATTCGGTCGTCATCATTCATCGTTTTTGACACGCATCGTATAACGTAGCACTCAATCCCCTTCTGTAACCTTTCTTGGCGGCCGGCGTGACGTGAATCACCCGATCGCAGCCGGAGTCACGACTGCCCATGACCAACGAAGAAATTCGCGACGAGATTATCGATATCCTCGAAGACATCGCTCCCGACGAGGAAATGGATGACCTGGACGACGACAAATCCTTCCGCGATCAGCTTGAACTGGACAGCATGGATTTTCTGGACATCGTGATGGAACTGCGGAAGCGGCATCGCGTACAGATTCCCGAGGAGGACTACTCGCACCTCGCCAGCATGGCCAGCACGGTAGCCTACCTTGAACCGAAAATGCGAGACATCGTCAAGAATTGACGGGAGCGGAACGGTCGGTGTACGACACGATTATTATTGGCGCGGGTATGAGCGGTTTGGCCGCCGGTATTCGCTTGGCGCACTTTGATCAGCGTGTCTGTATTCTCGAACGCCACTACACCATTGGCGGCCTGAATTCTTTCTATCGCATGAACGGCCGTGACTACGACGTCGGCTTGCATGCGATGACCAACTTCAGTCGCAAAGGGTCGAAACGCGGTCCGCTGGCAAAATTGCTGCGGCAACTGCGATTGCGGTGGGACGACTTCCAACTCGCCGAACAGTTTGGTTCGGAAATCCGTTTCCCCGGCGTGTCGCTGCTCTTTGGCAACGATGCGGAATTGCTCCGCAGCGAAATCGCCGAACATTTCCCTGACCAAGTCGACGGTTACGACGCCGTCGTCGCACGGTTGCTGGACTACGACGACTTGGACGGCGAGGATCCCAATTTCCTTCGCTCTTCGCGGGAAGTCCTCTCCGAATGCATCAGCGAGCCGATGCTGGTGGAAATGCTGCTGTGCCCTTTGATGTGGTATGGCAATGCCCGCCAAAACGACATGGACTTCGGGCAATTCTGTATTATGTTCCGCGCCTGCTACCTCGAAGGCTTCGCACGGCCTTTCAAAGGGGTGCGGCTGATCCTCAAAAACCTCGTTCGCAAATTCCGTGGGCTGGGTGGCGAACTGAAACTCCGCAGCGGCGTGGCGAGGATCCACGCTGAAGGAGGACGCGCCGTCGGCGTCGTGCTCGATGATGGCACCGAACTGCGCGGTCGCCGGATCTTGTCGTCCGCCGGAGCCATTGAAACGCTCCGCATGTGCGATGACATCACCGAAGTCGAAGTCGCCAAAGCGGGCCAACTGTCGTTCATCGAATCGATCTCGATTCTCGACAAACAGCCCCAGGAAATCGGCTTCGATCGGACCATCCTGTTCTACAACGACAGCGAACGGTTCCACTGGGAACGCCCCGCGGACTCGCTGTGCGACATCCGCACCGGCGTGGTATGTTCACCCAACAATTATTCCTATTCGCCCGACGAAGGCCATTTGCCCGATGGCATTGTGCGAATTACCACGCTGGCTAACCATGACCGCTGGTGCGCGCTTCCCGACACGCAATACAAAGCCGAAAAAGTCGCCCAGCATGACGCGGCGATCGCCTCGGCGGTCCGTTTCATGCCCGACTTCCGTCGCCACGTGATCGATTCGGATGTCTTTACCCCCAAAACGATTCGGCGATTTACTTGGCACGATAATGGTGCCGTTTACGGCGCCCCTGACAAGCAACTCGACGGCACAACGCATCTGGAAAACCTTTATCTGTGTGGCACCGATCAAGGATTCGTCGGGATTGTCGGCGCAATCGTCTCGGGAATCAGCATGGCCAACCGACATTGCCTCCAGCCCTAACGGCGAATAAGCCGCAATGCGATCGGTGAGATTAGGTTCGCCCGTCTGGGAGCGGGGCGAGGTTTCTCGTAAACTAGGGGATCAATGACGCGCGTCCTTACGTCTTCCTCTAGAGCCCAACATGCCTACTACTTCGGACAGTGACTCAGAAACTCCCGGCAAACTGCGTTACAAACGGGTGATTCTGAAGCTGAGCGGAGAGAGTCTGTCGCACGCTGGCGATCGTGGCATCAGCGGAACCGAAGTCGCTCACATTGCAGCGCAGATCAAATCGGCACTCGACACCGGTTGTGAAATCGCTGTCGTGATCGGCGGCGGAAATATCCTTCGCGGCGCCCAGTTCTCCGGACACAACAACACCGTCCATGAAGCGACCGCTCACTACATGGGCATGCTGGCGACGACGATCAATGCCCTGGCACTGCAAGACGCGTTGGAAGTGGCTGGTTGCCAATCGCGCGTGATGTCGGCGATCAGCATGGATACGGTTTGCGAACGCTTTATTCGCCGCCGCGCCGACCGACATCTCAGCAAGGGCCGCGTGGTGGTGTTGGCCGCCGGCATCGGCAGTCCGTTTGTCACCACCGACACCGCGGCGGCCCAACGCGCTCTAGAATTGAATGCCGACGTAGTGCTCAAGGCGACTCGCGTAGACGGCGTTTACAGCGAGGATCCCGAAAAGAATCCGCATGCGGTCATGTACGAGAGCCTCGACTATTCCGAAGTGATGGAAAAGAATCTTCGCGTGATGGATGCTACGGCGATCGCTCTTTGTCGCGAGCACGGGACTCCGATTTTGGTGTTCAACTTCAACAAACCTGGAAACATTGTCAAAGCTGTCGCGGGCGAAAGCGTCGGCACATGGATTGGGCCCAAGCCGGCTCAATAGTCTGATTTGCTAATCCCTCTCTTCACCGCTCCAACCCTCCCGATAAGGAAACCAACGATGTCGCTGTCCAATGATGAAATCCTGATGGACGCCGAGGAACGGATGGAAAAGGCCGTCAGCGTGCTGAGCCATAACCTCGCGGGTATCCGCACCGGCCGTGCCAACCCCGGTCTGGTCGATTCGCTCCGTGTGGAGGTTTACGGTTCGCAGACGCCGCTCAAACAGTTGGCGTCGATCGGCACCCCCGAACCGCAGCAGATTGTGATCCGCCCCTACGATACCAGCGTGATCAAGGAGATCGAGAAAGCGATTGTGGCGGGCGATTTGGGCCTGAATCCGCAAAACGACGGTCGCCTAATTCGACTGAATGTCCCCCCATTGTCGACCGAAGTACGCAAGAAAATGGTGGCACGCATCAAGGAATTAGCCGAAGATGCAAAGATTTCGATCCGCAATATCCGGCGAGACGCCAATAAAGCGGCCGACGTGGCCGAAAAAGAAAAGACGATGACCGAAGATGATCGGGATAAAATAAAGAACGACGTCCAGGAACTGACCAAGAAGTTTGAGGCCCAGGTCACCGACATGGCCAAAGGACGCGAAGCAGAAGTTCTCGAAGAGTAAGCCTTTTAATCTTAATGGCGGGCAAGTATTGAGCGACGCGGATTCGTTACCACTGAATTGTCCTAAATGCGACAGCGCCGTGCGAGTGTCGGCATCGGCTGCTGGCCAGCGCGTGCGTTGCCCGCGCTGCCAGGCCGATTTCAAGGTTCCCGGCACCACCCCGCCGGTTAACGATGATGATGATGATTGGCTGAATCTTGATGAACCTCTGCCCGCCAGTTTAGCGGCAGCGAAGCCGCCATCGGCTTCCAAACCAGACCCTTCCAAGTCTGACGCTGCAAAACCAACTGCAGCGTCGCTGCCGGTCGATCTCGAAGACGACTACGGGTTCCAATTGGTGCCCGACGATCCCGGATCAGACTCGCAAGCCAACCGTGACGACGATTTGTTCGGCATGAGCCTCCCCGCTCCACCAGCCGATTCCGGCAAGGCGACTGGCGACTTTAGCGCTGACGACCTGGCAGCGCTGGAAAATATCCTGGGGGCCTCCTCCCCCAAAAACCACGCCGACAATTTTTCGGGACAAGCTGGTGGTCCCGCCATGGCGGGCGGGGCACCTCTTGGGGAAGTGCTGGGCGACGAAGATGTGGTCAGCGAGTTCCGAGTCACCTGTTCCATCTGCTCATCGGTCACCTACGCGCGGCCCGATCAAGTCGGCAAGCAGATCAAGTGCCACGACTGTTACTCGCCGATCACCGTTCCGCCACCTCCCAAGCCCAAGAAGGTCTATAAACCCGACATCGAGAACGCGCAAGTCTTCGGCATGTTCGAGACCCCCGAACCGCCACCGTCCTTTAATGCCCCGAACGTCAAATCGGCCGAGCAACTACTGCGCGAAGCCGAGGCGGCCGACGATGCAGAAGAACACAACTACGAAAATCCCGACGTCAAGAATTGGCTGATCGGGATCTTTCGAATTTTTCTCGATCCCCAAGTCGCCGTCCATTGGTTACTGCTGGCGACGCTCGGTTCTGTCTTGGGTTGTGTTTCCGTGGTACTGACCCACGTCGGTGCCCTGATTCCGCTGTTCGCGATCACCGCCTTTTTCTGGGCATTTGTTTTTGCGTGTGGGTTTTCCATCATGGAGTCCGTTTCCAACAATGCCAAAAGAGTCAGCGAGTGGCCCTACATGGACCCGTCGGAATGGTTTGGTCAGATGGCCACCGTCGTTAGCGCGGCCATGCTATGCGTCGGCCCACCGTTGCTACTCGCCTTGTTTGTGCTCGGGCTCAGTCCCCTAAGCGTGATGATGATGATGTTCGCTTTGTTCTTGCTGTTCCCGTTCGTGCTGATGTCGATGCTCGATTCCGGAAGTGTTTTTGTCCCCTTTTCAGCGGAAGTCACCAAGTCGGTAACGCGCTGTCAAGAACAGTGGGGTGTGCTGTACCTCTCCTCGGGACTGCTGTTTGTCGGAATGTTTGTCTTCTATTTGATTTGCTTCTTTTTGCCTCCCATCGCCGCAGTGGTTTTCGTGAACTTCGCCACCGTCGCAGCGTTGTTCACCTATTTCTCGATGCTGGGCAGGCTCGCTTATGCCATCGGCTACGCCGTCAACGCTCCGCCATTGGTCGATTAGGCAAAGCGCGAAGGTCGCGGTAGCTATGGACCTCCCTGCCCCACCTACGAACAGCCAACGAGCAGGCTCCGATGTCTGCTTGCGGCCTCTTCTAGCGACAATCGCGACGACGGACGAAGTGGTTAAGCAATGAGCGATCAATAAGTGTCGGGTACCTTTTGTGCGAAGCACCCGAAGGGCGAGTTCCTCGCAAAAGGTACCCGACACTTTTTTGTCGCGCGATCCTAAGCACTCGTTTTGGATTAGGCTAGAGTTCCCATTCCTTCCATTTTCTTTGTAGGCCTACCCGATGACTTCGCTTCGTTGTTTCTTGGTTTTACTGCTAGTCTGGAGTTCCGGTGCGATCGTTGTCGCCCAGCCTCCTGATGTGGCCAGCCCGGTCACAACCGCACAAGTGATCAGAGGCTCGGTGAAGCCCTACAAGACGCAGGTCGCCAACATCTTTCCCCATCGGCGATCTGTCATCGGCAGCGCCGTCGACGGACGCGTGGAAAGCTTTACCGCCGATGCCGGCAAGGAAGTTCAGGCAGGCGACGAACTAGCAGTCCTCCGCACCGCGACGATCACCATCGAGTTGGAAGGTGCGAAGGCCGAGCTAGCCTTGCGTGAGGCCGAATTAGCGGAACTTAAAAACGGATCCCTGGTCGAAGAAATTGCCCTCGCCGAAGCCCGACTCGCCGCTGCCCAAGCCGCCGCACGGTATGCCGTCTCACGATTTGAACGAGCCGGCAAGCTGTTCAATGACACCGTGGGGTTGTCTCAAGAAGAGTTCGAACTGGCGCGATCGGAAGCCTTGCGGGCGGACGCGAATCTGGAGGAAGCGACCAATCAACTGAAATTGGTCAAAGATGGTCCTCGCCCGGAACGCATCGCACAAGCCGAAGCTCGACGGGACGTGCAAGAGCAGATCGTTGCTGGCATCGAAGACCGCAAACGGAAGTACACGCTACGGTCGCCGTTCAATGGCTTTGTCTCCCGTGAGCTGACCGAAATCGGAGCTTGGGTCAGCCAAGGGGATCCGGTTGCCGAAGTGATCGAGATCGATCCGATTGAAGTCAGCGTCAATATCCCTGAGAGCAACATTCCTTACGTCGAGATTGGTCAGACCTGCGTGATTCGCGTCGAAGCCTATCCTCGGCGTTTTTTTCCCGGAACGGTCAGCTTTCGCATTCCCGAAGGCGACACACGATCGCGAGCTTTCCCGGTCAAGATACTGGTTGAAAACAAACCGGTCGACGGTAAATACCCGCTGCTTCCAGGCATGCTGGCACGCGTCTCGTTGCCTTCTGGCTTAAGGGAAAATGCGTTGTTGGTCCCCAAAGACGCACTCAACTTGAATGGGGAAAGATCGACCCTGATCAAACTTGTCGATGGCAAGGCGGTCCCCGTTCCGGTCCGACAAGGACTCTTCGCTGGCACGCTCAGCCAAGTCATCCCGCTGGAAGAAGGCAGCTTGCGGGAAAACGAGATTGTCGTCATCCGCGGCAACGAACGTTTGCGTCCTGGGCAGCCGGTCAAAGTGCTACAGCAGATCGACACAAAAGAGCTGATCGATACCGAAGCGGTGATCGAACTTTCGCTGCAACCGCCGGTGGAGGAGCCGCAGGATTGATGCCGGCTTATCCTCCGTGTGACCTCCGAACCTGCAACGCTTTCCCCGCCTTCCATCAGCCTCCTTCCCGCTGCGAAACAAAACGTGACATTTATCGAAGCCTGTGTGAACAACCCCGTTAAGGTGAGTGTTGGTGCGTTGCTGGTCGCCCTGTTCGGCGCGATCGCTTTACTGCGGATGCCGATGCAGTTAATTCCTGAAGTCCAAACACCAACACTGACCATCGAAACGGTGTGGCCGGGTGCCAGCCCACAGGAAATTGAACGAGAGATCACACAAGAACAAGAGGATCAACTGAAGAGTGTCGAGGGACTGACCAAGTTGAGCAGCGAGTCGATGGATTCCAAGGCGGTGATCACGCTGGAATTCAACGTCGGCACGAATATGGAAGAATCGCTGCTCAAGGTGAACAGTCGCCTGCAGCAGGTTCGGGAGTATCCCGAAGATGCCGACCAACCGGTGATCTCCACCAGCAATTCGTCCGACCGACCGATCGCTTGGTTTATCTTAAGCGCACTGCAGCCAACGCCGGCAGAAATCAGCGAGTTCGCCGCAGCACCCGAGGTGGCCCAATCGCCAACGGTCAAGACCGAATTAAAGTCGATCGCGAGGCTGGACAATCCCGGCTTGCGATTGCTGCGACTGCGTCAACTGGCCGCCGAACATCCCGAAGTTGCTCCCCTGCTGCCCCCCGACCTGAATGTGCCGGGAATGCGCCGGTTTGCCGAAGACGCCATTGAAGCCCGACTGGAACGGGTGCAGGGTGTCTCCAGCGCCAACGTGCTGGGAGGCTTGGAAGAGGAACTCCAAGTGGTAGTCGATCCCGATCGACTGGCGGTACGGCAGTTAACGATCGATGACGTTCGCCGTGTCTTGCAGCAACAAAATCGCGATACGTCGGGAGGGAATTTCTGGGAATCTAAACGGCGTTACGTCGTGCGAACGCTGAATCAGTTTCGGTCGCCCGAAGAGGTTGGCAATCAGATCCTCAAAACGACCGATGGCATCCCGGTTTACATTCGCGATGTGGCCGAAGTGCGGATGGGATTCAAAAAACCCGACGGCATGGTGCGACGGTTCGGCGATAGCGCGATCGCCATCAACGCCTTGCGCGAAACGGGCGCCAATGTGCTGGACGTGATGGATAGCATGCGGGTCGCGGTGGACGAACTGAACGAGCAACTACTGCGAGAGAAGAAACTGCAACTGACGCAGGTCTATGACGAATCGGAATACATTTACGCTTCGGTAGGATTGGTCAATCAGAACATTATCATCGGCGGTTCGCTGACGATGATCGTGCTGATGCTGTTTCTGCATTGGCAACCGCGAACCTTGCTGACGGTGCCTTTTATTGTCCTCTCCACGCTGGCAGCGGTTCTCTATTCACCATGGTTCTTCCTGATCACACTGGCTTTCATTTTGGGCGCAGGGTTTTGGTTTGCCCGGGGGGCGATCGTTGTCGGTGTGGCGATTCCGATCAGCATCATCGGCACCTTTTTGATGCTGAATCTGTGGGGCCGTTCATTGAACGTGATCAGCTTGGCCGGGATGGCGTTCGCGGTCGGGATGTTGGTCGACAATGCGGTGGTGGTGCTGGAGAACATCTACCGTCACTATCAAGACGGCAAACCGGCTCGGCAAGCCGCCATCGATGGCGGCAAAGAAGTTTGGGGTGCGGTGTTAGCATCGACGCTGACGACCCTGGCGGTGTTTCTGCCGGTGCTGTTTGTCGAAGAAGAAGCGGGCCAACTGTTCCGCGATATCGCGTTGGCCATTAGCGCCGCAGTGGGATTGTCCTTGATCGTCAGCATCACGCTGATCCCGACGGCGACGGCGCGGCTGCTGCAAGGGGTGCGGCGCGGTGGCGGCGAAGCTGGCTCGGATGCGACGGACAAACATCCCAACACGCCGCGTGACACGGTATTGATCCGCGGCGTGGTGTGGCTGAATCGTTTGATTCAAGGCAGCTTGCTGACTCGCCTGGCGGTGGTCGCCTGCCTGACCGGACTGGCGATCGGGATCAGCTACTTCGCGTGGCCGAAAGTCGAATACCTGCCTTCGGGAAATCGCAACTTGGTATTCGGCATTCTGTTGCCTCCGGCGGGATACAACCTCGACGAACTAACGAAAATCGGCAAAGTGGTCGAGGAGCATTTGCAACCGTACTGGGATGTCGATCCGAACAGCGAGGCGGCGGCACAATTGCGTTACCCACCGATCTACGATTTCTTTTACGTGGCTCGGGGACGGCAAGTCTTCTTGGGCGTCCGCGCCGTCGATGCGACTCGCGCAGCCGAACTGGTGCCGTTGATTCAAGAAGTTGGTGCCAAGCTGGAAGGGACCTTTGTGATCGCCAAACAGTCCAGCTTGTTCGAACAAGGCTTGACTGCCGGCCGTACGATCGATGTCGAAATCACCGGCCCCGATCTGCGGAAATTGGTTCAACTGGGCGGGCAAGTGCTGGGGCAATCCAAAGGCTTGATGCCAACCGCACAGGTCCGTCCAATTCCCAGCCTCGACCTCAGCAGTCCGGAATACCACCTATCGCCACGGTTGCTGCAAAACGAACAGATGGGCGTCGACGCAACCAGCTTGGGCTATACGATCGATGCGTTGGTCGATGGGGCTTACGCGACCGACTATTTCATCGGTGGCGACAAGATCGACCTGACCATTATTGGCAGCCCCTCCTCGATTCAGTATTCGCAGGATGTCGATTCACTTCAGGTCGCCACTCCAGGCGGCCAACTGGTGCCGATTTCGACATTGGCCACGCCGCAACTTTCCAGCGGCCCCGAACAGGTCAACCATCGCGAACGGCAGCGGGCGATCACGATCGAAATTTCACCGCCGCCCGAGATCGCGTTGGAAGATGCGTTGGAAACGATCGAGACCCAGATCATCGCACCGATGCGCGCCGATGGCCGATTAAGTGGCGAGTACCAGGTCAACCTCAGCGGTACGGCTGACAAACTGCGCGATACCTGGATCGCACTGCGATGGAACGTGCTGCTGGCCCTGCTGATCACTTACCTGTTGATGGCTGCATTGTTTGAGAGCTGGATTTATCCGCTGGTGATCATCCTCAGCGTGCCCCTGGGGGCGGTCGGCGGCGTGCTGGGCCTGCAATCGCTGGGCGTTTATCTGCGTGCCCAAGGGTTGCCGCCCCAGCCGCTGGATGTCCTGACAATGCTTGGCTTTGTGATCCTGATTGGCACCGTCGTTAACAATGCCATTCTGATTGTGCACCAATCGCTGAATCTAATGCGTGAAAGCGAGCTAGGCATTGAAGCGGCGATTTTGGAAAGCGTGCGCACCCGTGTGCGCCCGATCGCGATGACCACGGCAACGACCGTGCTGGGGTTGTTACCACTGGTGTTGTTCCCCGGTTCCGGCAGTGAACTGTATCGCGGGTTAGGGAGCGTCTTGCTGGGTGGTTTGTTGATTTCAACCATTTTCACCCTCTTTTTCGTGCCCGCTCTGTTTCGGATTTTGATGGACGCGCGGTCCCGCCTGTTTGGGACAGCGTAGCCGACCGTTTGCACTGAATGGCCGCTGACCCGCCACCACCGACCTCACGACGGGGTACAATCAAAGCCCCTGCCGCCACTTGGCCATCACTGAATCCTAATTTCCATGCCCCAAAGCGTTTTGAAAGATGAGCGGAAAACGCGTAACTTGTCCCGGTTGCCAGACCCAACTGCAGATTCCAGCAACGATGGGGGCCGGGCGAATCAAGTGCCCCAAATGTGCGAAGGTGCTGGCGATCCGTGCTCCGGCAGGTCCTCCTTCGGCAAATCCAACTGCGGCGGCCGCCCCGCAACCTCAAGCGGCTCGGCCGCAACCCAAACCGTCCCCTCAGCCAACGCCGGCGGCGGCTCCGCAATTGGATTTCCCGACCGGCCCCCTAGCAAGTCCGCCCGCCGGAGCGGGAGGTTTTGGAGCGTTTACCGGTCCTGCTGGACCGCCCGCGGGTAACTTTGCACCGGCGGGAAACTTTGCCGGTGCGGCTCAACCGACGTTCCGGCCTCCCGGGGCACCGCCCGCAGTCGCGGGGGCCGCAAAAAAGCGTGGCGGAGGCGGCGTCGTCCTGAAGATCGTCGCGATCGTAGGCGGCATTAGCTTGCTGGGCCTACTGCTGTGCGGCGGATTTTTTGGGCTGGTCGCCGCCGGCGTCCTAGGCCCTTCCTTTAGCGGGTGGCAATCGGTCAGTTTCCAAGGTTGCACGATCAACATGCCCGCTGGCAACGACACTCAGCAGCGATCCCAAACCGTGTCAGGGGTCACCGTGCATGAAAAAATTGGGCGTCGCAAAGAGAGCGGTTCGCAATTTTCATTGGTGGTTACCCAGTTAAATTTGCCACCGCTGCAGAACCTCGAGTTGAGCGAATTGATCGACAGCATGCAAATGCGGATCAGCAACCGCCGTTCGGTCCAACGCGGAGGCTTAACCGGAATCGCGGGAACGATCACCGCGGGAGTGGGAGGTGTCGAAGGGGCCGAAGCCGAAATTTTCTTGCATCAAAACAAGTTGATTGTGGTCGCTTACGCCCCTTATTCCAAAATCAAGGACCGAGTTGGCGGGACGATGAAACCCCGCGCCAATGAACGCGAGCTCGATCGCCCCGATGAGTTTTTTGCTTCGCTGCAGGTCAACTAAGGTTTTGCGTGAGGGCTGATCATCAAGATTGCCGATGACCCAAGAGGTTGTCGCTGCTGTTCGGCCGCCGGCGTTGCCTCCTTACCCCTGACGGCAAAGGGTAGACGGAATGCTTCGTCAGCCCGCTTTGGTTTCGGCAACCTCCCGCAGGGCCGGGGTTTCGCCGCGGTACCCCAGTCGTGACAATTGCGGTTTCTCTTGCCGTCGCCTCATGAGCCAAAAGTATGTGCGGAATCACCGGAGCCGTCTGGAGCCACCCCGAACACGCCATCGGTTCCGACAGGCTGCGGAGGATGACCGATGCGATTCGCCACCGTGGACCGGACGACGAAGGGTTTCACAGCGATGGCATTCACCGTGATCCGGCGGGGGATGTTCCCGGCGTTGCGTTGGGCTTTCGACGATTAAGCATCATCGACCTTGCCGGTGCGCGGCAGCCGCTGACCAACGAGGACGAATCGAAATGGATGGTTTTTAACGGCGAGGTCTACAACTACCCGACTTTGCGGCGCCGCTTGGAAGGTGCCGGGCATCGGTTTCGGACCGATGGGGACGGCGAGACGATCCTGCATCTTTATGAAGATCTTGGCACCGAATGTTTCTCGCATCTGAACGGCATGTTCGCCGTCGCGATCTGGGACGCCACGCGCCGCCGCCTGATCCTGGCGCGAGATCGACTGGGGCAGAAGCCGCTGTACTACGCCGTCCGGGATGGACGTTTGTTGTTTGGTAGCGAACTGAAATGCTTGGCCGAGGTCCCCGGGGTGCTGGAGACGATCGATCCGGCCGCGGTCGACGAGTTTCTGACCTATCAATACGTGCCGCACCCCAACACGATCTGGAAGGGCGTTTACAAGCTGCCACCGGGACACCTGGCGGTCTTTCAAGATGGCCAGATCACCATCGAACGCTATTGGGATTTTCGTCCCGACCGAGAACAGGCAATTTCCAAAGCCGACGCGGTGGAGCAACTGCGAGAACTGTTGACCGATTCGGTGCGGCTGCGATTGCAAGCCGACGTACCACTCGGTGCTTTTTTGTCAGGCGGGATCGACTCGTCGCTGATTGTCGCACTGGCACAACAGCAACGCACCGACCCGATCCGCACCTTCAGCATCGGCTTTGCCAACAAAGACTTTGACGAGACCGCTTACGCCCAAGCGGTCGCGGACAAGCTCCAGACACAGCACACCCGCTTTGAAGTCTCTCCCGATGGCGTGGCGATTATCGACAAACTCGTGTGGCACTACGACGAGCCATTCGGCGACTCGAGCGCGATCCCAACCTGGTACCTGTCCGAACTGACCCGCCGCGAAGTCACCGTGGCGCTTTCGGGCGACGGGGGCGACGAGTTGTTCGCCGGTTACGAGCGTTACCGCGCGTTGTGGCTGAGCCGGAAGATTCACCAGTTGCTGCCGGTTCACAAGATACCGGGGATCGGCCTGATTCAGCGACTGCCCGATTCGTCTCGTCGCCGCAGTGTGATCCGCCGGGGCAAGCGATTCCTGGAAGCGATCGCCCAACCGACCGCCCGCCGCTATATGAATTGGCTGCAGATCTTTCCCGAGACATTGCGAGCCGAACTGTACAACGAAGAATTTGTGCGGCAGTTACCTGATGAAGACCCGTTCGAGTTTCTCCATGCGGCCTGGCAACGGTCGCGCGGCCGTGACGTAGTGACTCAGGCGTCGATGGCCGACCTACAGACTTACCTGCCGGGTGACCTGATGACCAAAGTCGACATTGCGTCGATGGCACATGGCTTGGAAGTCCGCCAACCGATGCTCGATTATCGCGTCGTGGAACTAGCCGCTTCCCTGCCGGTAAACCTAAAGTTTCGTGGGCGACGCGGCAAACTGCTACTGCGAGACGCCTTTGACAAATCGATCCCGTCCTCCATTTGGACGCGTTCCAAGATGGGGTTCGGCGTACCGATCTCGGCTTGGTTCCGCAACGAATTGAAACCGATGGTGCATGACTTGCTGCTGGACCGCGACGCACGCTGCCTGCAATTCTTCCGAGCCGAAACGGTGCAGCGGCTGGTCCAGCAACACGAAACGAACGAGCAGAATCACTCTTACCGATTATGGAATCTACTGGTGCTGGAAAAGTGGCTGCGGCGGTGGGCGACCGCTGGCCAGCCACAGGGCTGAATGCCACCACTCAGACGCACCTTCGAAAACGCCCGTCCTCGCTCGGTTTTCCGCTCAGGCGAGGATGCTTTTTTGGACGTTTTCTGGTATCAAGTAACACACATCAGGGAGACTCAATATGCAGGACACGGTAACTGTCATCCTGGCCGGTGGCCGGGGTTCACGTCTGGAACCATTAACGCGCGACCGAGCCAAACCGGCGGTGCCCTTCGGGGGACTGTACCGGATCATCGACTTTGCCCTCAGCAATTGCCTGAACAGTGGCATGAAGAAATTGCTGGTGCTGACACAGTACAAAGCTCAAAGTCTTGACCGGCACATTAGCGTCGCATGGCGGAACTACTTCTGCCGCGAACTGAATGAGTTCATCGACGTGGTGCCACCGCAACAACGAATCGCCGATCAGTGGTACCAAGGGACTGCCGATGCGGTGTACCAAAACATCTACGCCATCGAGCGAGAACGGCCCGAACATGTCGTCGTGCTCGCCGGCGACCACATCTACAAAATGAATTACGGCGCGATGGTCGATTTTCATCGGCAACAAGACGCCGATATTACCGTCGGCGCTTTGCGAGCCACGGTGGATGAAGCCAAAGAGTTTGGCGTTATGCAAATCGACCAGTCACAGCGGATCATCGGCTTTCAAGAAAAACCGGCCAACCCCGAACCGCTGCCTGGAGAGCCCGGGGTTTGCTTTGCGTCGATGGGTATCTACGTGTTCAAGGCTCGGTTCTTATTTGAGCAACTCTGTCGCGACGCCACCATCGAGAACAGCCGTCACGACTTTGGTGCCGACGTGATTCCTACCGCCATCAAGACGCATCGGGTGTTTGCGTTCCCCTTCCGCGACGAAAATCGCGACGCGACAGGGGATGTCAAACGCGAAGCCTATTGGCGCGACGTGGGCACGCTGGATGCTTACTTCGAAGCGAACATGGATTTGATTCACGTCGATCCGCAATTGAACCTGTACGATCAAGCTTGGCCGATCCGCGGTTTCCAGCCCAATGTCCCGCCTCCCAAATTTGTCTTTGGAAGCGGGGGTGACGACAACCAGCGACGCGGGGAAGCGCTCGACTCGATCGTCTGCCAGGGAGCGATCTGCAGTGGCGGCAGTGTGCGTCGGAGCATTCTCGGTCCCGAAGTCCGCGTCAACAGCTTTGCGACGGTCGAAGACAGCATCCTCTTTGAAGGGGTCGATGTCGGGCGGCATGCGAAGATCCGCCGAGCCATCATCGACAAGGGTGTCCACATCCCGCCCGGCATGGAAATCGGCTATGATTCGGAACTGGATCGTCAGCGTGGTTTCAATATCAGCCCGGGAGGCGTTGTCGTCATCGCCAGAGGGGAAAGAATCGACGCTGATCCAGTCAGCCCAAAGGTGCGCACTTCGCAAGCCGGCTGATCGGTCGATAGCTCGCACAACTGATCGATTTCATCGAGGAGGGATGCTTGGTGGTTGGCAATTCCACTCTATTTTTCGCTGGGCTAACGCTCGGAGGCTTGCTGCTCGCACTCGGAGGCTACACCGGCTTCCGCATGGGGGCGAAGCGTGGCGCAAAAGAGACCGGCATCGACCGTCGCCGTCTGCTGCAATTGCTCCAGGAACTAGGAACCTGGACCAGTGAATACTCGGGCAACGTGTCTCGTTATCAAGACCAACTCGGCGCGATCTCCAAAGCCGTTCAAAACGATCAGCAGGATACCAATCCTCGCGTCATGCAGTTGCTCGAAAAAATCATGCGGAGCAATAAGGAACTCCAGAAACGACTCGACGCGGCCGAAAATCAACTCGACAAACAAACTCGTCAGATCGAAAGCTATCTCTCCGAAGCACGCACCGATGCCCTGACCGGACTGGCCAATCGTCGCGCCTTCGATCAACGACTCGAGGCGATGTTCACCTCGTATCGCAAGGGCAACGGCCGCTCCTTCGTGTTAGCGCTGATCGACATCGACCATTTTAAAAAGATCAACGATCAATATGGGCACCAAGCGGGCGATGATGTCTTGCGGCAAGTTTCTTCGCTGCTCGCTCAAGAACTGGAAGGCAGCTACCTAGTGGCCCGCTTCGGGGGCGAAGAATTTGCCGTGATTATGCCGACTCCGTTGCGACTAGCCTCGGATCGTGCGGATCGCATGCGAAAAGCGATCGCCAGCCAACCGCTAGAAGCGGACGGCCAAGCGGTGCAGGTGACCGTTAGTGTCGGCTTGAGCGAAATCCGTGACGAACCCGTTCCCGCACCGCTGATCCGTCGCTCCGACGAAGCGCTCTACGCCGCCAAGGGACGCGGCCGAAACCGCGTTTACTATCATGACGGCACCGAGCCCATGCTGGTCGGCGCCCCCGAGGTCGCGTCGAGCTGAATCCGCTCGACAAAATATCCGGTGGCAACCCGCTCTAGAAGAACGGACCCTCCTTCAATGTGCGACCCTTACTCCACTCCGTGCATCATCTTGCGGAGGACTCCGTTCAGCAGAATCAGGATGCCGCCCGCGGCAAGAGGAATCACGGTAAAGATCAAGAAGAAGACCGACATCGAATAGGTTTCGGCGATGGCATCGATGAAACTTCCCGTCAAACCCGCAGCGGTATTAGCCACAAAGTTTGCGACGAACCAGATCCCAAACATCAAACCAACGAGGCGAATCGGAGCGAGCTTGCTGACGTACGATAATCCGACCGGCGACAAACAGAGTTCGCCGAGAGTGTGAAACAAGTACGCCAGAATCAGCCAAGCCATGCTCACCTGAGCCACCTTGGCGCCCGATTCGATACTCGACGCGCCAAAAGCCAACGCTCCAAATCCAATCCCCAACAGGATTAACCCGAGGGCGAACTTGATCGGTCCAGACCGGATGATGTTCATCTCCCAAAATCGGGAAAAGAAGGGTGCAAAGACGATGATGAAGAACGAGTTGAGGATCCCAAACCACGATGCGGGCACTTCGATTTCTTGGTCTTCAGGCTGGATAACCGTCCCTTCAATGAGGACATCTTCGCTTCGTTTGGGGAGACTAATTTCGTCCCTGACCATCAACTCCACTGGCTGACCTTCCTTGAAAGCGTGATCGCGAGGCAAAGCCAACTTGTAGTTCAGCTCGGTGCCATCGAGCGCCTTGAACCGCAGATCGGAGACCAGGTTGGACTTCCAAAACAGCCCTGGAAGTTGCTCCTCGACAATGGGCGCCAGCGGCGCACTGAGGTGACTGGCGATCCGCGTTCCGTCTTCGGAATAGATCACGCCATTCTCGACCCGGTTGCCGACATTCTCCTCCGCCGTCCGATCGTAGAGCTCATAAGTCTTGTTATAGACCAAATCGATCGACGCCTCAGGCTCCAAGTTTTCCGTTGTGCGGATCTTCGCGGTTTGCTGCTCGCCATTCAGATCGGTATAGCGAACGCTATAGCTGCTGGTTTTGAAATCGTTTTGAATCAGCCACAACGCGATCCCCCAGATAATCACAAAGCTTAAACCAAGACACAGGTTGGAAATCGGATAGCTGCCAAAGGTGGCGCGAAACAGCATCACCAACACCCAGGTGACCACCATCAGCGGCAGCACAGTTAACAATGTGTTGGCGACTTTGAAAAAGGTTGCTTGGCCACCTTCCAAAATGCGATCGGTGTAGTCGTTCGCGAAGATCGTCATCGAGCCCCCAGCTTGCTCGAACGCCCACCAAAAGAAAATCGTAAAAAAGGCGAACACCATGATCACAATGATGCGATCTCGTTCGACCTTGGGAGAAATGAAACCTTCCTCCTCCTCCGACTTCTCGGCCGTCGGGGCGACCCCCGCCAAAGCTTGTTTTCGCTGCGGACGCTTGCCAATTTCTCCAAAAATGTTTTGGGCAAAAAAGAATTGCACCATTCCTAAAAACATAAATATACCGGCCAGCCCAAAACCATACCGCCAGCCGACCTTTTCACCAATGTAACCACACAACAGGATGCCCAAGAATGCACCGGCGTTGATCCCCATGTAAAAGATCGTGTACGCCGCATCACGCTTCGCTTTCTCCGTCTCGTACAACTGACCCACAATCGACGAAATGTTTGGCTTGAACAAACCGTTGCCGAGGATCAAACACAGCAAGCCGATATAGAAAGTCGATACCGTCTCGAGGGCCATGCTGGCGTGACCGATCGTCATGACCAGGGCGCCAAGGATCACGGCAAGACGATAGCCGAACAGCTTGTCGGCCAAGAAACCGCCGATGATCGGCGTCACATACACCAGACCGGTATAGAAGGCGTACAACTGCAACGCTTCGGCGCGACCCCACCCCCAACCTTCATTGAAAAAACTGGCGGTGAGAAACAGTACCAGCAGGGCTCGCATGCCGTAGTATGAAAACCGCTCCCACATCTCGGTGAAGAACAACACAAACAGGCCAGGCTTGTGATTCAGAATCGTTCGATTCGATAAAAGTGCATTCGCTGACAGTGCATCTTGCTCTTGCGAACTCATACTCATGTTGGGCCCTACTTTGGACTGAAAGGCAAACCAGATGCGGTCATCCGCAGCTTGAAAGCCCTAGTGTACCCAACGCTTCCGGATCCCGCAGCACAGATCCCACCCGAGATCACTAGGGGAGCGTTTGATTGCTTTTTAAATCCCCGTCAGCTAGTCTTCGGCTCCTTCAGCCTTGCACCTTTATCTGAAAGTCCCGCAGCGATGAGCGATTCCAATGTCCCCAATGTCGACGAAGCGGAATCTGGCGATGCACTACCAGACTCCAAAACTGCGTTGCCAATCTCGGGTCCGGATGCGCCCCGTGGCCACTGGGGTCTGTGGATTGCCGCGGGTTTCCTGGGCGCAATCGTGTGCACCCTCACCGTTGGATGGATCGCAAAATACGGTGTGGTGATGGACCTCTCCTCTTCAAAGGAGAGCAGTGCCGGAGATGGGATGGAAATCTCCCCTGAAGAGCTCGCCGCTATGCGTGCAAACGTCATCGCGAACATCCGACGACTGCTGTATGCGGTCGGAGTATCGCTGACGCTGGTCTTCAGCATCTTCGGAGGCATTCGCTACCGCAACCTGGGTCGCGGGTTGGTCGGTTTTGTTATCGGTAGCTTAGTCGTCAGCGTGGTCAGCTTCGGCATGGGAGGCGTGATCGCCGATCTGGAAACACGCGCCAACATGTCCCCCCAGCAGGTCGATTACCTGGGGATGATCTTGCACTCCATCCAGTGGCTGGTCATTTCGACCGGTCCCGTCGTTGCTATCGGCTGGATCACGAAATCGATTTCGGTCGGCCTGAAGGCGTTGCTGCTGTTCGGCTTGGCGGCGGCCTTGGGCGGCGTGGGTTACATTATGGGAGGCGGCTTGGTCGATCCTCAGAATGCGTCGCACCTTGCTCGTCCCTCCCTGGAAACGTCGCTGTACCTTTGGTCTGCCCTGCCTCCGATCGCAGCAGGGCTGTTTCTCGCTCGCGCTCAGGCCTAAGCATGCCTTCCCCGGCACCGCAACCGACACCGCCCAAGCTGCTCAAAAGAGTGAAAAAGAAGCCTCGTGGTCGGCGGAATTCCAGGCGTCGCCGCTCCACGATCGGGACCGTTCCCGGCACCGTGCTGGCGCATACGGGAAGCCAGAAGTCATCGATCCGGGTCATCTCGTTCCACCCCGACTTCCATCAAGACGAGATTATTGATTCGGTGGACCAACTGGCTGCTTTCGCGTTACCCACTCCCGCGACAAGCACTCCCGCGACAGCCGTTGCCGACCGGAAAAAGATCGTCTGGATCAACGTCGATGGCCTCGGTAGCAGCGATCAGATCAAGCAGCTTGGCCGACTGTTTGGCTTGCATCCGCTGGCTTTAGAAGATGTGGTCAACGTTCATCAACGGGCCAAACTGGAGTCATATGGAGAGACGCTCTTCTTCGTCGCGCGGATGCCCGATGGTGCCCAACCTTTACAGACCGAGCAGGTCAGCATCTTTCTCTGCGGCAACGTGGTGCTCACACTGCAAGAACGTCCCGGTGACTGCTTACAGGTGTTGCGCGAACGGATCCAGAAAGGCAAAGGCCGCATTCGGCAGCAAGGTGCCGACTACCTGATGTACTCGATTGTCGACGCCATTATCGATGGTTACTTCCTGGAACTCGACCGCTACGACCAATACCTAGACACCGCGACCAAGCAGCTAGAGTCCGTATCGGACAACCAACTTCCCATGCGACTGCACGACCTGCGCAGTGACTTGCTACTGTTTCGCAAGATCGCCAGACAGCATCGCGATGCGATCGGGTCTTTGCTACGCGAACCGCATCCGCTGGTCAGTCCCGAGACGCGGTATTATTTTCGAGACTGCCAGGACCACATCAGTCAACTTCTTGAGGCGGCCGACACCGATCGTGAGATGTGTGGTGAATTGCGAGAGCTGTATTTCGCTAGGCTTGGCCAGCGCAACAACGACGTTATGAAAGTCCTGACGATCATCGCCACGATTTTCATCCCCCTCAGCTTCGTCGCCGGCGTCTATGGAATGAACTTCAATCCGGAAGTTTCCCCCTACAATATGCCGGAACTCGGCTGGGCCTACGGTTACCCATTCGCACTCGGTTTGATGACGTTGATGGCCGCCGGCTTGCTCTTGTTCATGAAGCGAAAAGGCTGGCTGTCCTGATTCGCAACCTTTCCACTCTCAACGCTTTTGACCCGATGATTCCTAAACGCTACCAACAAATGCACGCCGACTATCCCGAGTTCATGCAAGCGTATGAATCGCTCGGTCAGGCGGCGGCTCAAGCAGGCCCGCTTTCGGCACGTGAAATCGCCTTGGTCAAGCTGGCCATCTCGCTAGGCGCGGGACTCGAAGGAGCCGCTCATTCGCATTGTCGCAAAGCACTCGAAGCGGGCTGTACCCCCGAGGAGTTGCGGCACGTCGCGTTATTAAGCGCCCCGACGATCGGTTTTCCCACCATGATGCGTGCCCGCTCGTGGGTCGAAGATGTGTTGGCCAAGCATACGCAGCATGAATCCTGATCGCTCTGCGCCACCAAAGCCGCGGTGCGTCGGCGCTGTACTGGCCGGCGGAAAATCGCGACGGATGGGAACCGACAAGGCGTTGCTACCTCATCCCCGTGGCGGCAGTTGGCTCGACCATGCCATCGATTTACTCTCCACCACCTGCGGTCGAGTGATTGTCTCGGGACGCCAGCAACCGGCCGCTGCGCCGCGCAATAACGCAGTCGCTTGGCTGCCCGACCAGCATCCGCAGCGCGGGCCGGCTGGCGGCGTGGCAACGGTATTGCGTTACCTAACGTCCCCGGAAAGCCAAGCGTTTTGCCCCGACACCGACGCGGTGCTGCTGATCCCACTCGATATGCCGACCCTACAGGCGGCTCATCTGCGGCGACTGCAAGTGGCGTGGGAAGCGGCTCCCGATAGGGTGTTCGCTGCCAGCTTCGACGGCCACTTTGCCGAACCGCTGCTGGCGATTTACCCTAAGCGGTTCGCCGATCAACTCGAAACGCTGGCCAATAGCTCCGACCGCAGCTTGTCGCGTTGGTTGCGACAACAGCAACCGCAGCGGATTTCGATTTCGCCATCGGAAATACCAAACCTCAATACCGCCTCCCAATGGGAAGCCTTTCGCCGCACCCGATCATGACCCCATCCGCCAACCAGCGACCGAGTTTCTCCATGGAATCTCCCGACACCGCCATCGCTCGGCTTGCCTCACGCCTGCAGGTGCTCGGCACCGAACAAGCCTCGATTGGAGCGTCCAGCGGACGCGTGCTACGCGAGCCGATCCGCGCCGATCGCGACAGCCCGGCTGCCGATGTATCGGCGATGGATGGCTATGCGGTTCGCTTGGCCGACCTTCAACAATCCGGCCCCTTAAACGTCGTCGGTGAAAGCCGCCCGGGTCACGCCCCACCGACCCCCGACGCATCCGCGGTCATGCGCGTCTTCACCGGCGGCATCGTCCCCGGAGCATTTGATGCCGTCATCCGTCGTGAAGATACCGTCGAACAGCCCGCATCGATTCGCTTGCTCGAACCAGCCAAACAGGCACCGGTGGGCTTGAACATTCGGCGACGCGGTGAGAACGGTTCGCAAGGTGCAGCCATTGTCCCCGCCGGCACGCTTCTGTCGGCCGGCAGCATCGCGGCGGCGGCCAATTTTGGCGCTGCCGAAGTGACCGTCACGCGTCCTGTGCGCATCAGCATCCTTGTCACCGGTGACGAACTGCGGTTCGTCGATCAAACGGTCCAGCCCTGGCAGCTGCGAGACTCCAACGGTCACTCGCTCGAGGCTCTGCTGAACCCGCGACCTTGGATCAAAACGCTGCCCGCACGAACAGCGGCGGATGCACTGGAGACCATCTCCGGCGAGCTACACGCGGCCCTGGCGATTTCCGATGCCGTCGTCCTGACCGGCGGTGTGTCGATGGGCGACCACGACCACGTACCCGCCGCCGTTCGAGCTTGCGGCGGCGAAGTGGTCTTCCACCGGCTGCCACTTCGGCCGGGAAAACCGATTCTAGGAGCGGCGACCGGGGAGGGCAAACTGATTCTTGGCCTGCCGGGCAATCCGGTCAGTGCAACGGTATGCGCGCGACGCTTCTTACTGCCACTATTAGGTTCGATCGCTGGGCAATCGGCGGTGCCGCGTCCCGCCGTCCGGTTTCTTGACCCGCATGCCAAGCAACTTCCTCTGTGGTGGATGCGACTGGTTCGGCTCAACTCGCAGGGCCTTGCCGAACCGGTGCCAACCATGGGTTCGGGCGACTTGGTTTCGCTGGCCAACAGCGATGGCTTTATTGAACAGCCACCCCGTTCTACCGATGCGGATGCCAGTTCCGATGCCACGGCGAGCGATGCGTTTGAGTACTGGTCTTGGACCTCTAGTTAAGCCGGCGTCCTGCCGCGGTCGGCTTTACAGTCCCCGGACGAAGCGGTTCAACTGTGTCGCAAACATCGGTGCCTCAACACCGACCCAACGCTCGAAGTCTTGACTGCGTTGCTCGCGTGGGTAGACCCGAAAAGGCAGCCACTTTCCGGTCTGCTGAACCACGGTGGCAAACTGTTCGGGGGCTCGTTCGGATAGGTAAAACACCATCGCCCAGCTGAGGCAATAGGCATTGGCGATCGCTTGCTCGTCGCGAAACATATCGTCGTCAGTGACCAAGCGACGAAGGTCATGCTCCAGACGCTGCGGGTCGGCGTACTCGCGAAGAAATTGCTTTACGTAACCGGCATGAACTCGGTCGCGCATCGATCGGTGCAGCCGTCGATCTTGCATCACGGCCGGTTCGAATAAACTACCGATCCCTTCCACCACCCAGCGCGGCGTTTCGGACACGCGACTGTGCACGCCGACATTGTAAGCCGTTTGATGCGCGGTCTCATGACGAACGGTTTCGGCAACGTATCCGGCATTGCCTTGATCATGCATGATCACGCGATTGGACGCCAAGTGATAGACACCCGCAACCCGCGACACCTCGATTCCCAACCGCTGAAACTCGGTCCGCATGGCGACTTGGTCCGGCAGCACGACGGCGACGAGCGGAAACCGACCGGTGCGTACCGGTACGCCGCGGACCTCCATGTAGCTGACAAATTCCCGGTACAAGCCTTCGAATAATTTGGGCCAACGATCACCACGTCCCTTGGGCTGCACAATCAAATAATGCGTTGTGGGAACGACTTCAAAATCACGCCCGAACTCGGCCAACAGTTGGCCTCGCATTTCCGCGGCGGTGACGGCACGAAAGGGAATTGGCAGCGTACCCAAAATCGAAGGCTGGACGTTGTCGATCGTGTCATGCAACCAACCATCGCGTCCGAGGATGACTGTCCGCTGTGGCACATCGATCAAACGCAACCCTTCCAACGGTTCGGACCGCACCTGAAAGCGAACCATCCGCGGATGCTGAGCCGCAACGGGGGCGGTAGTCGCAACGGCGAGCAGGAGGCTCACCAGAGTGATGATGAATTCGCGAATCATGCGGACGACTCGAAAAACGCGGTCAGAAAAAGTGCAACGCCCAACACAGGTGGCACGGTGAAAAGATGCGAGATAGGCAAAAACTTGCTTATCACCCTTGTCCAAGGTTACGTTAGAATCAGAGTGGGTCCGGCCGGCAGATCGAAACAAGTCGCCTCTTTGCATTACGGTTAGGCCTAGTCTGCGGGTTTTTCCAGCCACGAAAGTCAAACATGTGGATTGCTAGTCACCATTTGCCGTGGGCCGCGTGCCTGCTCTTACTCATCGCCAACGCGCCGATCCTCCAGGCACAACCTCCCGGTCAGAGCGATGCTCCGGCGATTTCTACGGAAGATTTCGAGGCCGACGTGCGAGAATTGGTCGACCAACTCGACGCGGACCAACTGCTGAAGCGACAGACGGCCGAGCGCGAGTTGATCGAAAAGGGTGTGCCGACCATTGAGTTCCTGCCGACCGATCGCAGCACCCTCTCGGCGGAAGCCCGCATGCGACTCTCGCGGGTGCGACTGGCACTTGAGAAAGAGAAAGCCCAAGAGGGCGCCGAAGCAATGACGATTCGCTTAACAGGTGCCGAAACGCTCGACCAAGCGTTGGAAAGAATTAGTGGTGCCAGCGGAGTCGAATTCGAATTTCCCATCGACCCCAACACGCCGGTCGAACTAGGCAAAATCGGTCCGTTGTCGTTCTGGCAGGCTGTCGATTCGGTGCTCGATGCGGCGTCGCTGGATGTCGATTTCTACGGAGGTGGCGATGGCAAACTAGCCCTTGTACCGCGCGGCCCGAATCGTCCGGAACGGATAAATTCGGGCGCCTACGCGGGGGTCTACCGATTGGAACCGACGATCGTCAATGCTCGCCGAGTTCTGAACCAACCGGAGATGAGCGGCATGAACGTGTCGATTCAAATCGCTTGGGAACCGCGACTGACGCCTATCGGTCTGACACTGCCACTGGACCAATTGGTCGCCAAACTCGATGACGGTGCCTCGTTAACTCCGTTGAAAACCGAAGGCGAAATCCACGTCGCGACGAATTCGGAATTGGCCTTCTCGGAACTTAATCTTCCACTGCAATTACCCGATGGGCGTCCCCGCAAGATCGTCGCCCTCAGCGGCCTCGTCCGAGCCTTGTTGCCAGGGCCGATGGAATCCTTCGAGTTTCCGCTAAAGGCTGGAAAAGGCGAAGTACGCAAGGGCGCGGTCACAGTGCAACTCGATGCCATTCGCGCCAATGGTCCGCTGCATGAAATTCGCATGCTGATGATCATGGAGGATGCCGACCGTTCCCTGGAAAGCCACCGTCAATGGATTTTTGAAAACCCGGCTTATGTGACCGCGCCCGACGGCACGCGCGAAGAACATCTGGGCTATCAGGTGTTTCGGCAAACCGCCTCCGAAGTCGGCATCGGCTACCTGTTCGACTTGGGCGAAAACCCCGATGGTTTTACGTTTCACTACCAATCCCCCACCGGCGTCGTGCCGAACGAAGTACGCTTCGTGATTCCCGATATCATGCTCCCCTAATCGAGAACCAACGTGTTGCGAATGGTGATCGTTGCCGCGCTGCTGGGCTGTTGGACCAGCTCGTTGGCGACCGCACAAGAGAGCCAAGCGGCAGCCGGAGACCCGACGGAAATCCTCTGCACCGTCGACGGGCAGCCTCTCTATCGCGGCGAGTTGAATTTATTACTCGCCGAACAGTTGGCTGGCAAACCGCTGGAATCGGCCAGCGCGCAACTGCGACAAGCGATCGCGTTGACGCTGGTGCGTCGGTACCTGGCCCTGCGCACGTTGGATGAACTGGGAGGCGATGCGTTGGCGGCCCAAGTCAAGCAAGAAACGCTGAAAGCAGCCAAGCAAGCCGAACGGCGTGGAGATTCGCTACAACAACTCGCAGAGCAGGCCGGTAGTGACTTGCGATCACTGGGGCGGGACTTGAAATGGAAATTCAGTTGGTCACAGTACCTTCGCAGTCGGATGACGGACGAAAACCTGGAACGTTTCTTCCTTGCCAATCGAGCCAAATACGACGGCAGTCGCTTTCGTGTCTCGCATATCTTTTTTGACTTACCAGCCACCGATCGGGAGTCGCTGGCGCGCACCCGAGAAAATATTCAGCGACTGGCAAAACAGATCGCTGCGGCGGATGATCCCGCAACCGCCTTCGCCGCCGCGGCACGCGAACAATCTCAAGCCGCCTCGGCAGACCAACAGGGTGATCTTGGCTGGGTCGGGACCCAAGGCGATTTGCCGCCGGTGGTGATGGAACAGGTCATTCAAGCCAAACCGGGACAACTTGCCGGTCCGGTGCAGTCGCCGCTCGGGCTGCATCTGCTGTTCGTTCACGAACGTCAGGGCGGCTCGAAAACCATGAGCGAGATGAGCGACCAAGCCTCGCTGCGGCGAGATGCTGCCGATGCACTGTTCACCGCGCTCATCCGTCGGCAGCAAAACGCACGGGTGGAATGGAAAAACAGGGAGCTGGCACCACCCAATACGGTGCCCATCATTCCCTGAAACCGAACAGACTCGCACAAAGTCGAGCGCCATTCCGAGAAAACGAGGCGGCTTTAGCAACAATGGCACCCATGCTTCTATTCCGATTCATGCTGCTCGTGTTTATGCTAAGTCTCTCGGAATCATGACCTGTGGGCTCGATCACCCGACTCCTTGCCGACACGTTGCTGACCGATTCATTTCCCGCTCTGGAAACGCCGCTTTGCCGATCAACATTTCCTGCCCGAGTTGCAACGCCACGCTACGCTTGCCCGATGCTGCGGTCGGCAAGTCGGTCCGCTGCCCGAAGTGTTCGGCAACCGTGCCGACCTCCAGCTCCGCCAAGGCCGCGCCATCCACGGCTGCGAAATTGGCACCCAGCGGCGCTCGTGCTGCGGGAGCGGTTCAACCAAGTGACAACCTGTCGATTCGCTGCCCGGGATGCAGCAAGCAACTGGCAGTCCCGCGCAGCGCGGCGGGAAAAACGGTCCAGTGCCCCCAGTGTGCAAAAAAGCTGCGTGTTCCAGGTCCGACGGCGGGCAGGCCGACAAAACCGGCTCCGAATCAGGCGGCTCCGAACCGACCGGCTTCACCGCCCTCGGCCGGGGCACCAAGCGACGCCGGTGGGCTGGGCGGATTTGACTTCGGGACTCCCCAAGCGGCAGCCCCGATGGGCAACTTTGGCGGCGGCAACTTTCCCTCCGCGCCGGCCCCCCGCCCTGCGGGCTCGCCAGGAGGTTCCCCCTACGCTCCGCCCGCCTTCGGAGCCCCTGGACAGGCGCCTCGCTCGGCCGGCTCGGCGGGACGCTCGCCAGCGATCTACATCATCAATGGCGTGCTGTTTTTGTTGTGGGGCCTACTGATGGTGCTGGGCTCCTGCCTGAGAGGCTACGGCTTGATCGTCGTGATGACGACAATGGAAATCCCCGGCGAAGCTTACCCCCGGTTGATTGGATTAGGGGCCGGAGCCATTTTAGGCCTGCTCCTAGGCATTGTCATGATTGCCGGAGGATTAGGAATGGCGATGCGTAATAACCTTGGGGGTGCGAAAGCGGCTACCATCATCGCGGCGATTCCATGCTTTGGCTGCCTCGTCTGTCCGTTCGGAATTTGGTCTTGCTGCTTTATCTTCGACGAACAGTCGAAACGCGATTTCGGTGTTCGCTAGAAACCTGCGGTGGCGATCAATTTCGCTCCGCCGGGCCGCAATCCTCACCACTTAGATGCTGCTGCAGATAGCTCGCTCGCTGCACATTGCGGTCGGACGATCCGAGCAAGCGACCATGCAGCTTTTGCAAATGAGCGGGCTGCGTATGAATGAACAGCTCGTTGATTTTCTTGACCGGAACGGTGTTGATCAGGCCGAGGTTTACCCCCATGCGGACCTTCGAGAGGTAGTGCATGGTTTCTTCGCTGCTGATTTTCTTTGCCGTGCAGAGAATCCCCAGCGCTCGACTGACATCGTCGTGCAGATCCTGCTCGCTTTGATCGACCAAAAACTGACGCGCCCGCCGTTCATAGTCGATCAGGACTGGCACCACTTCGCCCACCTGCTCGACCAGCTCTTGCTCGCTTTTCCCCAGCGTGATTTGATTGCTAACTTGGTAGAAGTCGCCGGTAAACTGCGACCCTTCCCCGTACAATCCGCGGACCGTCACGCTGATTTTCTGCAAGCTGCGGAAGACCTTGTCAATTTGTCGCGTGATGACCAAAGCTGGCAAATGCATCATCACGCTCACCCGCAAACCGGTCCCGACGTTAGTGGGACAAGCCGTCAGGTAGCCATACTTGGGATGCACTGCGTAGGAGATCGCACCTTCAAGCAAATCATCCAAATGATTGATCTGTTCCCAAGCCTTGCTGAGGTCCAAGCCACTGTGCATGACTTGCAGTCGCAGATGGTCTTCTTCGTTGACCATCACGCTGAACTGTTCGTTGGGATCGATGGCCACGGCGCGCGGGCCTTCGGACTCCGACAATTCGCGACTGATCAACTGGCGTTCGACAAGGAATTGCCGATCGACTTCGGACAATTCACCAACACTGACGTAGCGCACATGATTCCATTCCTGAATTTTATTCATACGTGCCGCGACGGTCCGTTCGATCGCCATTCGATCTTCGGTAGTGCAGCGACGGATGAAGGGGAAATCTCCCAGATTGCGTGCCAACCGAATGCGGCTGCTGATCACGATATCGGATTCCGGCCCCGTCCCGCGCAGCCATTCACCACAGCGTCCGGCTAGCTCGTCCAACTTTTCATTTTGCAGCACGATTAGTCTTCCTCCGACTCGGAAGCTGCAGCCGCGGCACCACCTGAGTCATCCCCCGACTCCAGCGCCAAGAGCTGGTCTCGGATTTCGGAAGCACGTTCATAATCCTCGCGTTCGACCGCCTCGTCCATCTCCCGACGCAACTGAATCGCGTGAGCTTGTCGGTCGGCAGTGGGGGCGGCACGTTTGGGACGTTTTCCGTGGTGTTCCAGCGAGTCGTGAATGTTGCTCAGCAAGGGTTCCAGGTCACTTTGAAAATGGGTGTAGTCGTAGGGGCACCCTAGCCGGCCGGCATTGCGAAATTCGTAGAACGTGATGCCACACACCGGACACGCTTTCCGATCGAGCTCGGCAAGCTCTTCTTTGGTCTGCCCCAACTTGAGTTGCTTCGCCAGCGCACTGGCGACCGAGGCAATTGGCGAGGGGGATTCTTGAGAGAGAAAACCTCTCGCATGGTCCTCGCAAAGATGCATCACCTTGGGACCTTCAGGATCGGTCAATTCGGTGATATGAAAAGTCGCTGGTTTTTCGCAGTGCTGGCACTTCATCGGATTCGCCTTGTTGGGGGGATTCTAACGCCGCGCGCCCCCCTGTCAACTTTAGCAACAGGAGCCAAACGCCCAAACGAGACACAAAAAAACCCCTCCAGCCGTTCACCGGAAGGGTTTTATGATGCATTCACAATCCCAGTGATTAGCTGAGATCAGGACACGTTCAGGCGACAAAATCAGGCGGTCGTCTTGGCCTTTTTCAACATTTGCTGCAGACGGCTTTTGGTGCGTGCAGCGGTATTGCGGTGAATCACGCCGGTAGCTCCCGCACGATCGAGACGCTTGTCGGCCACGCGGCATTCCGCCTCCGCAGTCGTCATGTCGCCACGCTGGACCGCTTCGTGGACTTTGCGGATCTGCGTCCGCATGGCACTCTTGATGGTTCGATTCGCCAAACGTTGCTTTTCGTTCTGACGAAGTCGTTTCTTGGCACTTGGTGAATTAGGCATACTGGTTGCGTAGAAAGTGAAGGCTATCTTGGTGAAATGGCCGTTGGGAAAACTTCCGCAACCGCCGCTTAACAGTTCAATGAAATCAAGCAAACAGGCGTCTGCATTGGCGTGACCAAAGTAGACCGCCTTGAACCTCATATTATGCCGCTCCCGCAACCGCCTGTCCAGGGCACCCGGCCGGCTCGTTTCCTGCAAGGCTGGTTCGTGTGACAACCATTAGTGAGAAAAATGGCCGCGTCTATCTGATCGGAGCGGGCCCCGGTGACCCTGGACTGCTCACGCTGCGCGGTGCCGAATGCCTCCGCCGGGCCGATGTTGTGCTGTATGACGGCCTAAGCAACTTTGCAATGCTTTCCCATGCCCCCCACGCGGAGCAGATTTGCGTTGGCAAACATGGCCAAAGCCGGATCTGGACTCAGGATGAAATCATTGCGGAAATCTTGCGGCACGCTGGCCAAGGCCGCACGGTGGCGCGTCTGAAAGGGGGCGATCCAGCGGTCTTTGCCCGCACCGCCGAAGAAGCACACTCGCTACAAGCAGCCAAAATCCCCTTCGAAATCATCCCCGGAATCACCGCGGCACTGGCCGCGGGCAGCTATGCAGGTATCCCGGTCACCCATCGCAAACTGGCCTCGGCGGTCGCGTTGGTCACCGGCCACGAAGAACCGGGCAAGTCGGAGTCGGCTCTCGACTGGGAGGCGCTGGCCCGTTTCCCCGGGACACTGGTCATTTACATGGGGGTCACCACCGCCCACATCTGGACACAGGCGTTACTGAACGCCGGCAAACCGGCCGACACGCCGGCGGCCATCCTGCGGCGATGTAGCTTGCCAGATCAACAAAGCATCCATTGCCGCCTGGATGAGGTTGCCGATCACCTCACGCCGGCTGCAAAATTTCGACCACCGGTGATCGTCGTACTAGGGGCGGTCACCCGCTTGGCGGAAACGCTCTCATGGTTCGAGCATCGACCGCTATTTGGCAAGCGGGTGCTGATCACGCGTCCAGAAGACCAAGCCGAAGAGCTAGCCCAGCCCCTCCGCGAACTGGGCGCCGAAGTGCTGCTGCAACCGGCGATTCAAATCGGCCCGCCTGCCTCCTGGGACGCAGTCGACGAAACATTGGCGAGCCTCAAGCCGGGAGACACGTTGGTCTGGGCCAGTCGCAACGGAGTCCGTTTCTTTCTCGAGCGGATGCAAGCCCTGGGCTACGACGCGCGACACTTGACCGGAGTCCGCCTGGTGACGGTGGGCCAAAAAACAGCCGAAGCGTTACCCGCCTTCGGACTCCACGCCGACGTGGTTCCCGAACAGTTCGACGCCGAGGGCTTGATCAAATCCCTATCGTGCGACGCAGGGGGACGTCGTTTTTTTCTGGTGCGTGCCAGTCGCGGACGAGACACCCTGGCGACCGCTTTAAGCAACGCCGGCGGACAGGTCCAGCAAGTCGTCGCCTACCGCAACGAAGATGTCACCACCGCGGATCCGGCGGTGCGTGAGCAGATGCAAGCGGGCCAGATCGACTGGGTGACCGTCACGAGCAGCGCGATCGCACGGTCGCTGCACCAACAATTCGGCGACGCCTTACGACACACGCAACTCGCCAGCATCAGCCCCACCACAACGCAACAACTCGACACACTGGGCTGGAAACCAACCGCCCAAGCAGATCCTTATACGATGAATGACTTGGTCGACGCCATGCTCCGGGCGTCGGCTTCCCAGCCCTGAAACCTCCTAGCAACACGCCATCTAACAACAGGCCCCTTTAAAGCCAGGACTCATTGCTCTTCACCACCTACCCACTGCGAACTTCGCTTCGTCAATCGCCATGAATCATGAATCCACCCCCCTGCCCTCTTTGCCCCTGACGGCTGATCACTGCGTCACGCGCGTGCTGATCGTGGGCGCTGGACCGATCGGAATGGAGCTCGCCGTGGCACTCAAACGTCGCGCCATTCCTTTTGAAATCGTGGACGCGGGCACGATCGGACAAACGATCCGCTGGTGGGCGCCGCAAACGCGCTGGTTCAGCAGCAACGAACGGATCGCCATCGCCGGCGTGCCCTTGCTGACCATCGACCAATCCAAAGCGACACGCGAGGACTACCTGACGTACTTGCGAGGAATCGCCAGCCAGTTCGATATCCGTGTTCGCAGCTTTGAACCGGTGGTCGATATCAAACATCGTGATGCGGGCTTTACGGTCAAGACAACCCCTACCTCGGGAGCCAACACCATCGACTGCCAGGCGATCGTCTTGGCCAGTGGCGGCACCGACTTTCCGCGTCGATTGCAAGTCCCCGGCGAAGATCTACCGCACGTCGACGGCTACCTGCGCGAACCGCATCGCTACTTCGGTCGCCGGGTACTGATCCTCGGTGGTCGCAACAGTGCCGTCGAAGCCGCCCTGCGACTGCATCACGCCGGGGCGCAGGTCAGTCTCAGCTACCGTGGCCCCGAACTGCCAGCCGATGGCATCAAATATTGGCTGCTGCCCGAAATCCGTGGCTTATGCGAAGCCGGTCGCATCACCGCTTATCTCGGCACGCGGGCGATCGAAATCACTCAGCAACAGGTGACACTGCAGTCGACCACCAATCACGACACGATCGAAGTCCCAGCCGACGACGTGCTGTCACTGATTGGATACGAACAGAGCAAGACGTTGTTCGAACGAGCCGGTGTGGAACGGCTCGACACCTCACAGCGACCGCGATTCGACTCCGCGACAATGGAAACCAATGTGGCGGGCATCTATGTCGCGGGCACCGCCGTCGCGGGCACCCAGAACAGCCGGTACAAAATCTTTCTCGAGAATTGCCACGAACATATCGACAAGATCGTGGCCCACCTCAGCGGAGAAACCGCCCAAGTCGCTCCGGCACGCTTCGAACAACAGATCACCGCGCAACCGGAGAGCTAAACAAGCTCGCGAAGCAAGGTTCGATCCCGCCAACGATTCGAGCCCCCAACCCAAGGGCAACGTTTTCAAACGACCTCGAAACCCCCACCAAGCGATGATTGGGCCGGCGGCTTATGGCTTGGCCGGTGGCAATGGCGGCAACGGCCCACTGGCTGGCGAGCGACCGCTCGGGCGTCGCGTAAAGGGCTTTCCATAAGTGGTAAACCCATCCACAAAACCACCGTGCGACAGAAAAAACTCGTTCCCTTCCAGCCCCATGAATCGGTCTCGCCGGTTTTCTTTACCCGTAGGATCGTGCGAGAAGGTGGCGGTCGTGATTTCGATCCATTCCCCTGCGGCGGTACGGATCCATTGATTGCCATACAAGGCCTTCCGCACCAGATGACCATTGGAACCAATAAAGTTTTCGCTGAAGCTATACAAGCCGCGCATGTAGCCACCCTCTTTAGGTGCCTTCCAACTGGAAATTAACATCCATTCATCGAGGTCGTTGCGAAAATAGTAGCCCGCATAGATGGTAAAGGTTTCATCAACCGGCTGAGCCGTCACCAAAAAACGCTGCCGCTCCCCAGTCTTCCAGGGGAACTTCAGATGACTGTGCCCGCCGGTGCCCTCGTTGCCAAAGTCGCCCGAATAGACATCCTCCCCTTTCGCGATCAGCGTCACTCGGTTCTCTTGGCCAACTTTGTCGCGATCAATCGCTTCGCCACCACTGTCCCATACACTGAAGATGATCCGCCGTTCGGTCGAACTGTTAACCTGCATGCCGAAGTACCCGCGATGCCAACCACAGGCCATGTAGTACGTCCACAGCGGCTCTTCGACACCGGTCATCTCACAATAAAACGCCGAAACCTCGGTTTCTTTGGCAACCGGATATGCCAAATGCACCGAAGCGGCATTGCGACGCGGATCGAGATTGAAATGAGCCCCTTGCGTGGCGGGACCGGCCAATGTCAAAGCGCGGATGTTCCCGGCGTCGACCCCTTCGGCATTTAACGACTCCAACTCAAAGGCTTGGTAGCCCGCTTCGGCAAGCTGGAATTCGCCAAAGGCGACTTGTACGTCACGGTCCCCCTCGCCCTTGGCCTCTGCCGTCCGAGATTCCCCGGCCACCGTCAGTCGCAACTTCGAAGTGACTCCCGCGGGCAACCGCAGCGTGACCGCGGCGGTCAGCTTGCCCGGCTGAGCCATTTGACCAAACCAACGGATCCGCACTTCGGGGCGATTCCATCGAGTAATGCCAGCGGCCGACGAAACGCGGGCCGCATCGGGCGTGGGCTCGACATACGCCGTCGCCGCCGGGACGACAATTTCCGCCGTCGCGGGCGCTGCCAGCAGAAGCCCACTCAAGAGAACGCAACCAATCAAACGCATCGAAACGACTCGGTGAAGCAAGGAACAAAGGCCGTCGAGCGTAGGCAACATGCCGACGGTCTGGAAGCCGAAAACTGGGCGGGAGAGAAACCATTTGGCGGGAGAGAAACTGCGGAAGTCTGTCGGCAACCGCGATTACGAACCGGCGATGATGCCGGTCAGTTTTTCCTGGTCGCTGCCTTGAACGTTGACCGTTAACAGCGTGCCGAGCGGCACCGGTGCAGTGGTAATCACTTCGACCGGAGCGTAACGGCACGAGGTACCTCGCAACAAATACTCGGTGGCGTCCGATCCGATCGTAGTCAAAGGTCGCACCGTTTCCACCAACAACTGCA
Source organism: uncultured Pirellulaceae bacterium (assembly GCA_964477385.1). GTDB lineage: Bacteria > Planctomycetota > Planctomycetia > Pirellulales > Pirellulaceae > Roseimaritima. Next base: position 36,554 of record CAYZHQ010000009.1, on the reverse strand, counting down.
CGCTTCGGCCAACCAAGGATTCGAAGTAGTCGCCACGGAGCGAGGCTTCTAACTCCAACAACTCGGCCACCCGCGCCGCCTGCAGTTCTTTGTCGACCTGGTGCTCGTATTCCGCGGCCGGCGTTCCCCGGCGTTGACTGTATGGGAAGACATGGATTTTGGAGAATCGAGCCTGCCGACACGTTTCCAGCGTCTGCTCAAATTCTTCGTCCGTTTCTCCAGGAAAGCCGACGATCACATCGGTCGTCAAAGCAGGTTGATCCAAGGCATCGCGTAACATCTCGCAACGATCGAGAAACATCTTCGTTCCCCACCGCCTGCGCATCCGCCGCAGCACCGCGTCGCTGCCACTTTGCAAACAGACATGCAAGTGCGGCACGATCCGCTGCGGAAAGGCACGCAACACTCCGATCAACTCGCGCGTCACCTCGGTCGATTCGATACTGCTCAGCCGGATCCGAAACTCGCCGGGTAACTCGGCGAGCGCCTGCACCAAATGCGCCAATCGAACCCACTGCTCCTTGGGCTTGGAACGATTCCAATCGACACCGTAGTGCCCCAGATGAATCCCCGTCAGCACCACTTCATGATGCCCGGCGTCGACCAACCGCTGCACCTCCTCAACGATGTGTGCTTGCGGACGACTGGTCAGTTCGGGCCGCACCATCGGGATGATGCAGTAGCTGCAACGCAACAAGCAGCCGTCCTGGACTTTGACATACGCCCGCTGGCGACCCGAAAAACCGTCCAGCCCCGTTGGCACGTCGACCACCCCGAAGCGGCTCAATAAATCGGGCAGCTCACGCTTGTCGGTCACCACCTCGACCACGCCCGGCAACTCCGCCACCTCTTCGGGAGCGCGAGTGGCGTAACAGCCCATCACCACAATCCGAGCGTCAGGATTGCGACGCGCTAGGCGACGAATCGCCTGTCGACTCTTGGAGTCTCCCTCCGCCGTCACCGTGCAGGTGTTCACCACACAGACATCCGCCGCTTCCTCTTTGCCAGCGTCGGTAAATCCGATTCGCGACAAACCTTGGCGGACCAGTTCGGTTTCGTATTGATTGACCTTGCAACCGAGGGTCACCGTGCGAATCTTTGCCGACATGCTTTCGAAACTTTCGTTGCCTACGTGGAAATCGTTGCCTACGAAGGGACAGGCTCAATCGTAGCGCTCATGCTGCCCTTGCAGCGCGTGATGCCGTCATCGGAACCATAGGCGTGGATCTGGTCCCGCTTCAATTCCGCATGCTCCATCGTTGTCGTCAGGCAAATCACGCGACCCGAAGTATCGACTTCCTTGGCCATCTGCTGGCCACGTTCGCGAGGATGCCCAAACAACTCTTTTAACATGATGATCACATAATCGTAGGAGTGATCATTGTCGTTCCATAAAATCACGTTATAGCGAGGCTGCCGCTTGGGAGGCGTCCGACGCTGCTGGCGGGCGTGTTCTGGTTCCACCGTAGGCTCCATGACCGCAGTTTTTTGATCAGACATTTCGGATCGATCCTCTAACACAAATCTCTAAATCGGAAACAACGTAACGACGGACTGAAGACTTTGCCGATTCCAAGACAGTCGCCTGAGCCAACTCGGCAACGCCCAAACCGGATGACGCCGCACCAAGCGTGCCGCACGCGTCATGGTCTCCAACCCTAACAAAGGTATATTGTAGCGCCCCCACGACAGATGAAACCAGCGCTAACCCGGTTTTCGTCAACTTCCATATCGAGAAAATAACCGCTTCGGGCCGCACTTCCGGCAATCCCCGCACGACCCCTCCAACCGGTAAACCCTCGTGGCTTTTCCTTCCATCGACGCTCTCTTGGACCAGCACCAGCAGCCCCATACGGATGATTTGCTCGAATGGCTGCGGATCCCCAGCGTCAGCAGCGATCCCCATGCCAAGGCGGAGGTTCGTGCCGCTGGCCAATGGGTCGCCGATCGCTTGAAGGCGGCCGGATTGACGGTCGAGTGGATCGAGACCCAAGGCCACCCGCTGATCTACGCCGAAACGCCTGCGGTCCCAGGAGCCCCCATCGCCTTGGTTTACGGGCACTACGATGTCCAACCTGCTGAACCGCTCGACCTGTGGCACACCCCAGCTTTCGAGCCCGACATCCGTGACGGCAATGTCTACGCACGGGGCGCAACGGATGACAAGGGGCAAGTCCTGACGCACGTGCAGGCGGTCATTCGGCTGCTCGAAACGGGCCAGCCGCTGCCGCTGCAAATTAAATTCATGATCGAGGGCGAAGAGGAAGTAGGCAGCGCTAACCTGGAGCGGATGCTGCCCGAGCTGGCAGAAAAGCTAGCTTGCGATGTGGTGGTGATCAGCGATAGCAGCCAGTTCGCCCCCGGCCAACCGGCGATTACCTATGGCCTCCGAGGCATCGCGACCTTTGAATTGAAGGTCGACGGACCACGGCAAGACCTTCACAGCGGCTCGTTCGGCGGCGCGGTGATGAACCCCGGCATCGCTCTGGCCAAACTGATCGCCGCGATCGTCGACGACCAAGGACGGATCCAACTGCCGGGCTTCTACGACGATGTGCTGCCGTTGAGCGACGACGAACGCGCCCAATTCGCCGCTTTGCCTCACACCGACCAGGCTTTTGCGGAATCGCTCGGTGTCGACCAATTGTTCGGCGAAGCGGGCTACACGGCGCTGGAACGGAAATGGGCACGCCCGACGTTTGATGTCAATGGACTGACCTGTGGCCATCAAGGCGCCGGGGTCAAGACGATCATTCCCGCCACGGCGTCGGCCAAGCTGAGCTGCCGCTTGGTCCCCAATCAAGATCCCGAGAAAATTGCCTCAGCACTCGAGTCGTTCATCGCGACGCAGTGCCCTCCCGGCGTGCGCGCGACCGTCCAGCGCGACCATGGCGCGCCTGGTATGGTCGCTAACCTCAACAGTCCCTTCATCACCGCCGCCCAACACGCGCTCGGCGAGGCATTTGGCAAGCCGCCGGTGATGATCCGCGAAGGGGGCTCGATCCCGATCGTTCAGCAATTCCAGGAAACCCTCGGTGCCGATTGCCTGCTGCTCGGCTGGGGATTGAACGACGACAACGCTCACAGCCCGAACGAAAAATTTTGCCTCGCCGATTACCACCGCGGAATCAAAGCGAGCGCCTACCTTTGGCAAGCGATCGGCAATCTGTCGAACTCGCGTTAACGCCCGCTCACCCTCTCCAGCCGAATTCCTGACTTCCCCCTGCCAAACGCTTCACCATCATGCTTGACCGAAAATACATCGTTGAAAATGCCGCCGCCGTTCGCCAAAACTGCACCCGCCGCGGCGTCGACTGTGACATCGATCAACTGGTGGCCTGGGAAGCGGAACGTCTGGTCAAGCTGCAGGAGGCACAGGAGCTGAATCGCCAAGCCAACGAAGTCAGCAAACAGATCAGCAAGGCCAAGGACAACGACGAACGTCAAGCATGTATTGCCAAAGGCCGCGAACTGCGCGAGGCCAAAGATGCGGCACAAAAAGCACACGATCTGCTAGAGCAACAGATTGGCGAAATCCAGGTGACGATTCCGAACCTGACGCATCCCGCCGCCCCGACCGGCGGTGAAGAGGACGCCAACGAACTGGGCTTTGGCACCACGGCGGTTCCCAGCTTTGATTTCACCGCCCGCGATCACCTTGAACTTGGGGAACTGCATGACCTGTTCGATTTCGAAGCCGGTGCACGCGTCGCCGGAGCCGGCTTCTATTTCCTCAAAAACGACGCCGTGCGACTCGACCTCGCCCTCCAGCAGTTTGCTGTCGTCTTCCTCAGCGAACGCGGCTTCACGCCGGTTTCGACGCCCGACCTCGCCCTGACGGAAATTTTGCACGGCACCGGCTTCAACCCCCGCGGTCCAGAAACGCAAATCTATACGATTGAACATACGGAACTGAACTTGGTCGCGACGGCTGAAATCACCCTCGGCGGGATGATGGCCGGCCAAATCGTGGAAGCGACCGAGCTACCGATCAAGCTCTGCGGGCTGAGCCACTGCTTCCGCACCGAAGCAGGCGCTGCCGGCCGAGCCTCGAAGGGGCTGTACCGGGTCCACCAATTCAGCAAAGTCGAAATGTTTGCCTTCACCGCTCCCGATGCCAGCGATGCGATCCATGAAGAGATGCGGCAGATCGAATGTGAACTATTCGATGCACTGGAGGTCCCCTACCGAGTGATCGACACCGCAAGCGGTGACTTGGGCGGCCCAGCCTATCGCAAGTATGATTTGGAAGCCTGGATGCCTGGTCGTGGCGAGGCGGGCGAATGGGGTGAGGTGACCAGCACCAGTAACTGCACCGACTACCAAGCCCGACGACTGGACGTGCGGTTCAAAACGCCGGGCCAAAAAGGGACGCAGTTTGTCCACACGCTGAACGGTACCGCCATCGCAACCGGGCGAGCCATGATTGCGATTCTCGAAAATCATCAGAACGCCGATGGCAGCATCCGTGTCCCCAAAACATTGCAACCTTGGATGGGCAAAACCCAAATCGGTTGATCGGAGCGGTCTCTTCAGCCCTGCCAGACCAGCTCAGCCCTTTCAGCGGTCGGCTCAGCCCCATTGAAAACGCCTTGCGGAAATGCCTGGTCGGCAAAATTTGCGACTGCGTTGATAGGCGTCCTCCGCAATCCCGATTTCCCAGGGCGTCGGGCCGACCCAACGGCTCTCCCGGCCCTCCATGGTGGCTGTGCCCGACTCCGTATCGAGGGTCAGCAAGGCCCACAGCGGATCGGCATAAGGGCAAGTAGAGGCGATCCAAGGATGGGATTTGAGGATCGCTTCCTCGTAGCTGGGATGTTTTTTGCTGACCCAAACATACGACGCACTGTTGATTTGCACGTGCGGGATTCCGTCCGATTCCTTGACATAATCGAGATGGGCATGCCCAGAAAAGACAAACAACACTTTTTTGAAACCGGCCTCTTTGTTGGCCCGCGCAAGCACATCACGAACTTTCGACGCACTCCGCACATGCTGGTCGAAAGCATCGATCGGCTGGTGAATAAAAATCAGCGTCGGCAGGCTGGTCGCCTTCAAATCGTTTTCCAACCACGCCAACTGGTCGTCATTAACGTTGCAGGGATAACCCCGTTTTCCATCGGGATCGTTGCCATCCAGAACCACCAGATGCAGGCCATGCAGATCTTGGCTGTAATAACGCCCAGGACTGCCGTAGTACTCCAGCGCCTGCTCGCGTCGATAGCCCCCATCGGTGTCATGATTGCCCAGGACATGCATTTTCTTCAGACCGAATTGATTCCAGGCCGCGAGGAAGGCGTCGTTCCGCGGATGAGGAACACAGAAGTCACCGAGGTTTACAATCAGATCGGCTTTGGCGGTTTGCATCGCATCGACGAAGGCACTGATTCGCTCGATACCGTCATGCATCACATCTTGGTGCACGTCGGAAATCAGCCCGATCCGGATTTTTCCGTCGCGGGGAGCTTCCGCACGGGCGCGAGCCAGGCTGGGGCAGGCAAAAAAGGCGCCGATCACGGCCGACGATTGAAGCCACGTGCGACGGCTGACGCTGGCGATCAGGCTGGCCTGCCGCTCTGACGGGACGCTGCTGGACATATTCTCTACCTGTCGTGAAACTAGGAAGTTCGATCACGCACCGAAACGACGGGCAGTGCCTGGCAACGCCACGGATAACGGCGGGTTGCGTTCGTTAACATCCGGCCACTTTTATTTGGCAGTCAACCGTAAAGGCAGTCCACAAGGAGTGCGTGCGCCTTCAGCTAACGGACAAACGATTTAATCCAGCGGCCGAACGACTGTGTCGCTGGACTGCTTAATGAAACCGAGCAGGTCGGTCAGCTGCTGGTCGGTTAACAGCTCGTCAAAGTTATTAGGCATCAACGATTGATTGGTGGTTTTGCGAACTTCAATTGTAGCTTTATTTAGTGCCTGCGATTTGCCTTGTCCGTCGACGATTTGAAGACTCGTGTCGGTCTCGCTTTGCACCAGACCGACGATGACCTGGCCCGCTTCGGTCAGGAACTGAGTCGCACGAAAGGCGTGATCGATGTTGCGATTGGGTGTCAGGACATCCTCCAGCAACCGTGTCCGTGGCCGCGCCACGGCACCATCTAATTGCGGTCCCACGACGGCACCTTCACCTCGCAGTTGATGACAAGCCGCACAGTGTTGCTTGTACAGGCGACCGCCGACCGCGACATCGGCAAGCCGTTGGTCGATGGTGCTCTGTAGGCGTTCCAAAGTCGCATTGGTCGACGAGCGATTCGCGATCGCTTGTTGCCGAAAGCGGGTCGCAAGGCTTCGCTGCTCCGCGGTGACTTTGGACTCGACCGCTTGCCACAGCGAGTCATCGGCAAAGCCATCCGCACTCAACCAACCGGCCTGCATCATCGCCAGCAGACGCTCAAGCGAACCGGCGCCGTGCACCCAGTCACGTGTGAAGCGGCGTTGCTCCGCGGTGGGCAAGCGCGTCGTAATCAAACGGCAAGCATCTTCGATGGCGGCAGCTTGATTTGCCACGATCGCCAACAGCATGTCGTCGGTCACAGCTGTCGAGTTTTCCAGTTCACCGATCCCCACCAGGACTCGTTGGCTGTCGACACTTCCTCTCAAACCGGCAACCGTCTGTGCAATACGAAGTCGCAAACCACGAGTCACCGCGGGATTTCGAAAGGTGTGCAACAACCGGTCGGCGTGCTCGTCCAAGCCACCGCGTTCGATCCACTTCAAGGCGCGCTCGAACGCCTGGAGGGCTTGCCCACTATCAAGCCGAGTCGGCAGGAAACCGCCCACGGCCAGCCACGCATACGCCGAGCCGTCGTCGCCATCGATGCACTCCAGGCGCACCTTGCGCCCCGCGATGTCCGAGGTATCCCAGCGCACGCGGATCGCGACGTCGCTGCGAGGCGGGAAAGCTTCACGCAAGGGGTTGCCTGTTTCCGTATCGATCAACCGCACTCGATTCTTGTGATGATCGGGCCGATCGGGAAATCCGTTGTGCCCCGCCAACCAAAATTGGATCTCCACGGGCGCATCAAAGTCCTCCGTCTGGTAGGTCCCCGTGTAGGACTCGCCCAGCACGAAGCTACTGCGAACCGCTGCCTCCGCCCCGGCTTGCGTCTGGCGAGTTTGCAGCGGCCACGGAGCTCCCGCAGCGCCGGCGGAGCCAACCGGCTTGCTGCGACTGTGCCACGCGACCAGCGTGTTGTCTTGCCCAAGTGTCGCGATAAACGCCTCCCATTCCCGCTCAACCACCGCTGCGGCCCACTGGCGAAGGGGTGCGGGCGGTTTCCCCGGCAAGATGTGCTGCGCGTTCCAGATCTGTTCCAGCCATTGCAATTGCTGGTCCCGATCGTCGCCGGCAAGTTGCCGTGCAACGGCCACACAAGCGACCAATTGTTCGGCCGTCGCGCGCGCTGCAACTTGCTGAAACAACGCCGCGTGCTTGTCATCGATCGGCGACGTCCGAAGAAAGGTTAGGATCGCCTCGGTCGATTCGGGGCGATCGACGGCCGGCAACAGATCGATCATCGCCCTGCGCTGCGTCGGTGGCAGTTCGGCAATGTTCCATACGGTGGCCTGGCCGGTTGCGACTCGCAGGCGTCGCGCAATCGCAATGCGGATCGTCTGACGAAGAACCGGATCGGCATCGTCGACGTCCTGAAGTCGATCAAGCAGTGCCGCGACATCGTCGGTCGTTCCCGAGCGACCGAGTTGTTCGGCAGCCAATCTCGCCACATGCGCGTTCGGGTCGCTCAATGCCTCACGTGCCAGACGTGCCACCTCCGCAGACGCGCTCGCTTGGCGCAGCCGGTCCATCCGCATTTGTGCGGCTTGCTGATCCAGCGTCCGAGCTTGCTCTGCCTTCGACTCGCCGACGTACCGAATTTGCCAGATGCGGCCACTGGTGCGGTCGCGGCCTGGATGCTCCAGGGGGACTTCATAGTGGCCGATGATACGATTGTAAAAGTCGGCTACGTATAAGCAATCGTCGGGACCGAGCTGTAGGTCGACAGGCCGGAACCACGGGTCATCACTGGTCAGAAAATCAGGCAGCTCCTCACCACGGGCCGTCGCGCCACGATAGGTCAAGCGATTGCGGTTCAACCGACTGGTCATCACGTTGCCGCTCAACAGTTGGCCTCTGAGGGGCACCAACGATGAATCCGACGGAACATAGACGATGCCGCTGATGGCGGTACTGCCGTGCAAGTGTTCGACCGTTGGCGGCAAGAAACCAAGCCCATCGTGAGGTCGACCGAAACTGGGGTAGCAGGCGCCCGAGATCAACTGGGTGATCGGTTTGCTGTGACAATCGGCGGAATAGCGATAGCCCCATTCATCTTCCGTCATCCCAAACGGATTCACCTGACCTTGCGTGACCAGTTCAACCCGACTGCCATCGGGACGGAAGCGAAACGTATTGCCCGAGTGCATGGTCACGCGATGCCCATCGGTACCGGCAACACTCGATTGATTGTTGAAACCGTGACAAGCATAGATCCAACCGTCGCCTCCATCGCGGAGTGCATTGACCATGCCGTGGGTATCCCGAGTGGTATCGAAGGGCCCCAGTACGACTTCGCGTCGGTCGCAGCGTCCGTCACCGTCGGTATCGCGAAGATACCAGAGATTCGGAATGCTGAAGCAGAGACAGCCGTCGCCGTAAGGCAGCACGCCGATGGGAATGTTCAGTCCATCGGCAAACTTGGTGACAGACTCTGCATGGCCGTCCCCATCGCCGTCTTCCAGGATCATCACCGCATCGGCTGCGGCTTCTTCTTCTGGCGAGCCGTCCCCGGGGTAGGGATAGCGAGTGCTCTGCGTTACCCACAGTCGGCCTTGGGCATCTTGCGCCATGTTGAGCGGCTTGGCGATCTGCGGCTCGGCGGCAAACAACCGAATCTCAAAACCGGGCGGCAGATGAAAACCCGCACGTTCATCGGCCGCGGAGCGCCAGGCTGTCGAGCGCACTCCTTCGCCATAAACTTCCGCCGGAGTCGACGGCTCGGCCGCTGCCAGCGCGACGTCGGGCGACGTCGCTGCTGCGATGGACGACCCCAACAAAAAGAGGCCACAGAAACAGGAGACAAACGGTCTCCAGCAAGGATCAAATGCAGGCAGGTTCACAACAGCACTCGCGGGCGGGAAGGTTGGCGGGAACGCTCCAGTTTACGCGGAAAACAACGCTAGTGTGCTCTCCGCGACCGAATCATCGATCCAGGTTTCTCGACCGCGTTGGCGCCGTCAGCAAGTGCTTTAAGACACCAAATACCCGATCACCAACAGGATCAAAAAGATGACCCCCATAAAGCTAGTGATCCAGTAAGCGGTGTAGCCGGCGTGCTTCAACACCAAGTTCATGTCTTCGTGACGCGTGGCACCGTAGACCAGCGAGATCGCGACCAGCAACGGCACGTAGTACAGCAAATAGGTTGGAGAGATGGAAAGCATCAAGAGGCCTCCTTGGTTGCGACTGTCGTTTCGTCGCTCGGGTCCTGATCGGGATCTTTCTTTCGCCCGCTGATGGGAATCGAAAGGGGCCCCGAGCAGGCGTCATAAATCACCAGAATATTCAACAAGCCGGCGATCATCGTATACCACGTCCCCATCTCGTACCCCGCACCATGGCGAGCGTACCAGGCAGAGACTTCATCAGCCGACTGCTCGCGAACCGGGCGGCGGGGCGGCGACATTAATCCCCCCCACCATGGCTCAAAATCGGGATCGGTGCGGTACTCATTCTCGGAACCTTGCAAATTAGCGTTCTGCGTGGTCGCACTGTTCAACCGCGATGCCTGAATCAGCGCTGGTAACGCGGGAACCCCCACGCCTAATTGACAGGCATAGTGCCATCGCTTGTCGCCTGGAATCCACGACGCGTACACGACATGCGCCCCACCGATCGCAAACCCCACGAAGTAAGTCGTCAGAATACAAACCATATACAGGCCGCCCTTGGCATAGCGTCGCTGATAGAAATGCCCCAAGCCTGGTAGCAGCCATGCCAGAAAAGCAGCCAACGCGCGACTGCGAAGGTCAATCTGAATCCCGTCGACCTCGATATGGCTGGGGTCGGTTTTTGGCATAATTTTTCGATTCCGGTCGCGAAGGCCGTCGAAACGAGCGACCGCGTAAAAAGGCAAAGGGCGGGCTGGCACGGCACACACCGCGGCAACTTATCTTAGCAATTGATGGTGTTCAGGCTAGATGAACCGAAATCGAACCTCTGCGTCCTCCCCCTGCTTTCGTCCGTGCGACTATCTTAGGGACACTGAGAGGCTGATTTCCCGGCTCTTTCAGCCTTCGATGCAAGGAAGGTTAGGAACAATTCTCGATCCTTTCTTGTTTTCCCACCTGTATTCTCAAGGCATCTCGGCGGTGTTTTATGGCGATCAAACCGATGTTACGCTTCTGTGGACTGTTCTTCGCCGCCTCGCTGGCGATCTTGCTGTCTCAAAATTCCAGTGCCCAAGAAGCAGGTCCCGCGGCCGCCGCTGTCGATTTTGAAATCCCGGCGACCGACGAGGGACTGGCAGGCAAGGGGCCTATCAGGCGTTACCCTTGGTTCCGTGAACTGTGGCAAAAAAAACGCAGCGGCTGGGCCGGACAAGTCGCCCAAGACCAACAGGCGATCGTCTTCTTTGGCGACTCGATCACCCAAGGCTGGGGCGACCAGTTCCATGGTTTTTTCCCCGAACTGAAAAAGGCCAACCGCGGCATCAGCGGCGACACAACACGCGGCATGCTGCTGCGACTGGAGGCCGACGTACTGTCGCTCCAGCCAACCGCCATCGTCATGCTGATGGGCACCAACGACCTGGAAGAAGGCGCGGAGCCCGAAACGATCGCGCATAACTTTGACCTGATCCTCGCTGCCATCCGCGCCGCACAACCGGCAACGCCCATCGTCGTATGCAATGTCTTCCCCAGCAGTGCCAGCAAGCAACGACCGGCCGCGAAGATTAAGCAGGTAAACAAACTTTATGCCGAGGCCGCTCGCCAGTACGACCACGTGACGGTGCTCGACACCTGGACCTTGTTCGCGGACAAGCAGGGCGATGCCAAACCGGCCGACTTCCCTGATTTGCTGCACCCCAACGGCGCGGGCTACGCGAAATGGGCCGCCGCCCTGCGCCCCCTCTTTGCAACACTGGAACTGGTCGAAACCGACAAAGATGCCTTTGAACCCGAAACGGGCTTTGAATTGCTGTTCAATGGTCGCGACTTGACGGGCTGGGGATTTGATGGACAAACCGCCAGCCCCGACGGCCGTTATCAAGTCATCCATGGACGCTTGGTAGTAACCACCCCGCCGGAAGGCCGACGGGTGCAACAACTGTGGTCAAGCCAGGAATTCCCAGGCGACTTTGTGCTCAAATTGGAGTTCCGTGCCACGCCCAACGCCGACAGCGGCGTGTTTATCCGCAAGCCTCAACTGCAATGCCGCGATTATCCCCTCGCGGGACCCTACACCGAACTGAAAAACTACAAGCCACAAGACTGGAACGAATTGGTCATCACCGTCACCGGCAAAACGGCCCACTGCACCTGCAACGGCGAAGTCCTGGAAGCGGCATTCAAACTGCCAGACTCGGGGCCGATCGGCTTGGAAGGCGACCGTGGCCAAATGGAATACCGCCGGATTCGCATTTACACCGGATCGTAGCAGCGGCCGCTATCGAAGGAACAATCTTCATGGATTCTCACGCTGTCGAATCGCCAACCGAACCGACAGCGTCTGGGCGACTTACCGATCGCGCGTCAGGGCTGGCAGGATGGGCGTTGCTGGGCCTGTACGTTGCAGCGGGACTGACGACTTTGCGCTCGCTGCACTGGTCGCTGGACCTGCTGACGCACATGCAGGCCCATCTGCTGGTTGCCACCGGTGCCGTGGCGGTGATCGTGCTGTGCTTGCGACGCTGGCGACTGGTGACGGCAAGCCTCCTGCTAATCACGTGGACCAGCAGCACGGTGCGTCCCTGCGAGGCTTGGCTGCCGACACCTACCGAAGTTGCCGTAGCAGATTCAAGACGCATCCGCGTGCTGTTTTGGAACACCTTCGTTCACAATCGCGATCCTCAAACGATTGCTAAACGACTGGCCTCGGACGCGCCCGATGTGGTGGCGATTATCGAGTGGACACCGGAACTGGGCCGCGCGCTGGTGAACCTGAAAACGACCCATCCTATCTTCCATGAGCAACCTGCGAGCGGCGCATTTAGCATCGCCATCTATTCGCGAATCGCCGGCGAGTTCGAAACGATGATGCTGCCCGGAAACGTTCCCTGCTTGCGTCTGCGAACCGACGAGGGCCCGCTGGCGGTCGACGTCTGGGCAGTCCACACCTTTCCTCCGATCAGCCAGCAACGCTGGAGCATCCGGAACGAACAATTAAAATTCCTGGCCGAGCGATTGCAGGCGGATACAAGCGGTCGTCCTCGGATCGTAGGAGGCGATTTCAACGTCACCCCCTGGAGCGAACACTTTCAGCAATTTCTGCAAGCGGCCGAACTGGTCGACACTCGCCCCGGCTTTGGCTACGCCGCCACCTGGCCCAACCGGCTGGGACGCTGCGGCATTCCCATTGATCAAGTCGCCGTGGACGCGGAACTAGGGGTGGTAGATCGCCAAACCCGGTTTGCGTCGCCGCATTCCGATCATGCGGCGGTAGACATCACGCTGGAACTGCCCCGCCCGCCAACGCAACCTTAGCAACCGCAGTCGCAACCGATTCACACGCGCTACTCAACAAGCATCGCAGGAGTTTGCGTCGGACGCCAATCGACCAAATGAAACTCCACGTCGAAACTGCCTCGAAACTCGTTGATCACCGGGCGGTAAGCGATGTCGAACGGTCCCTGATGCGCGTTCAGTTCCTCGCACCACTCGCCTTGACTGAAGGCCACGCCACGGACGGCGATCCCGTCCTGGATCACGCGTAGCGATAGGTGCCGGTCGCCGCCCCCCATCTTCCGCGCCGGTTCTGCCAACTCCACGCCGCGTGCCCAGAGCGTCGGCCGAGGGTTCCCTTCGCCAAAGGGAGCCAATTGCTCGATTTGCTTGACCGTTTGAAAGGTCAATTGCCCCAGGCCCGCTTCGGCGTCGATCTTGACTTCGGCAACCCGATCGTTGTCGGCAAATTGCCGTGCCACCGCTTCGCAAAAATCGGAACGAAACGCATCGAGCTCCGTTTCATCCAGGGTCAGGCCAGCGGCCGCGCGGTGCCCGCCGAACTTCGTCAGTCGATGGGAACATTCCGACAGGGCTTCGTGCAAATCGATACTGCGGCACCCTGCTCTGCCCGATCCCGTGGCAGGTCGACCGCTGACCGGATCGAGCGACAAAATCAGCACGGGCCGACCGAGCTTTTCCGCCAGTCGACCGGCAACCACACCGATCACCCCCAGGTGCCAACCGGCTCCGGCGAGCACAAAGGCGGGGTCGGCATCGATATCAAATTCGCTTTTGGCTTGCTTCTGAGCGGCTAAATAAACGCTGCGTTCCAAGCTGACACGGTTGGCGTTTAGTTGGTCAAGGTACTCGGCCAACTGCACCGCCCGTGGCTGCTCTTTGACCGTCAGTAACTCGACACCCAACTGCGCCTGCCCTAATCGTCCAGCCGCGTTTAACCGCGGTGCAATCATGAAAGCGATGTCTTCGCTTTGCAGTGTGCTGCGCTGATCGGTTTTGGTCAAACGCATCAATTGCGCCAACCCAACCGCCGGCTGTGCCTTCAGCGACTTCAAGCCATGGGTGACCAAAATCCGATTTTCATCGACCAGCGGCACGACATCCGCGACGGTTCCGATCGCTGCTAAAGCAAGTGCCTGCAGCAGGTACTCACGGAGCGGTTTGGTGACACGCTTGGAGGCACACACCTCTTGGCACAGGGCCCAGGCGAGTTTGAAGGCGACTCCCGCTCCACACAGTTCGCCGAACGGATAATTCGATCCTGGCAACCGCGGATGCACGATTGCGTCGGCAGCCGGTAACTCGCCGTCGATGCGGTGGTGGTCGGTGATTACCAACTGCATCCCTAGCTGCTTGCAGAGCGCTGCCTCGGCGACGCTGCCGACACCGCAGTCGACCGTGATCACCAGATGCTTGCCCCGCTTGGCGAGTTTCTCCAACGCTTCGGAACTCAGGCCGTAACCTTCCTCCAGGCGATTGGGGACGTAATAACTGACCTCCGCCCCCATCAACTTGAGGCCCTGGTACAGGATGGCGCTCGATGTCATGCCATCGGCGTCGTAGTCCCCGTAGATGACGATCGACCGCTTCGCCCGCAGGGCTGCGGCGATTACCGCGACGGCTTCCGCGACCCCTGGCAATTCCAGCGGATCGCGCAAATCGGACAATTTGACGCTTAAGAACTGCTGCGCCGCAGTGACGTCGTAAACGCCGCGGCTGACAAGCAGTTGTGCCACGACGTCGGGAATGCGAGCTTGCCGAGCGAGCTGCTCGACCTGGCTTTGGTCCTGCGGCAGGACTTTCCACTGCTTTCGCATGCTCGCATCCTTTGCGTCGAGATCGGCTTACTTCTTCTTTTCGATGTGCCAGGTGTGCTTGCGAACCCGCGGGCAATACTTACGCAAACGCAACTTTTCCCCGCCCGGCTTACGCCGCAAGGTGTAGTTGTAATCGCCCGTTTCTTCACAGATGAGGAAGACCGTTTCGACCTTCTTCTTGCTCTTAGCCATCAGGGTTTCTCCCAAAAATCAATTATATTCGATCCGCCAGTGCGGTTTTCGTCAAAGTTAGCCCCAGAGTATGCTCTACAGGGGCCTTGCAAGGCAAGCCCCAACAAGAGGGTCAAACGCTCAACCGAGGCCAGTCGCCCCGCAATCGTTAGGACGACGACGCCAGCAACGTGTCGATCACCGCGTTCAAGGTGGCACTGGGCCGCATCCCCGACTCGGTCAAACGCGCATCCGGGTCGTAATACCCTCCAATATCGACAGGCTGACCCTGCGCCGCATTCAATTCCGAGACAATCTTTGCTTCCTGCTGGGTCAACGCGTCTGCGACAGGGGTAAATTCCGATCGCAAGCCGTCGTGGTTGGCCTGGCCAGCCAATGCCTGAGCCCAATACAGGGCCAAGTAAAAATGGCTGCCGCGGTTATCGAGCTCATGGACTTTGCGAGACGGCGACTTGTCGTTGTCCAGGTACAATCCATTGGCCTGGTCCAAGGCGGCGGTCAACGCGAGCAGTTTGGCGTTACCCGTTTTCTGGCCAAGGTCTTCCAACGAAACCGCAATCGCCAGAAACTCCCCGAGGGAATCCCAGCGCAAGTGGCCCTCTTCGACAAACTGCTGGACATGCTTGGGAGCGGAACCGCCAGCGCCCGTTTCAAACAAGCCACCCCCGGCGAGCAGCGGCACGATCGACAACATCTTGGCACTGGTGCCGAGTTCCAGGATCGGAAACAGGTCGGTCAGGTAATCACGCAGGACGTTCCCCGTCACGGAGATCGTATCGAGCCCCTCGCGGCAGCGCTGACAGGTTAGTTTGGTCGCGTCGACCGGCGTTAGGACCTGAATATCGAGCCCCGTCGTATCGTGCTCGGGCAAGTACTGATGGACTTTGGCAATCAAGTTCGCATCGTGCGCCCGCTGGTCATCGAGCCAAAAGATGGCCGGGTTTCCCGTCGCTCGAGCGCGACCAACGGCCAGCTTGACCCAATCGCGAATCGGCGCGTCTTTGGTTTGACACATCCGCCACACATCGCCCGCATCGACCGCGTGCTGCATCAATGCGTTGCCCGAGGCGTCGACCACCCGCACCGTGCCGGCATGAGGAACCTCAAAGGTCTTGTCGTGCGAGCCGTACTCTTCCGCTTTCTGCGCCATCAGCCCCACGTTGGCCACATTACCCATCGTCTTCACATCGAAGGCACCGTGCTGCTTGCAGAAGTCAATCGTGGCTTGATAGACGCCGGAGTAACAGCGATCAGGAATGATCGCCTTCGTGTCGTGCAGTTCGCCATCGGGCCCCCACATCTTGCCCGAGGCTCGGATCGCAGCGGGCATCGAGGCATCGATGATCACATCGCTGGGAACGTGCAGATTGGTAATGCCTTTATCCGAGTTGACCATCGCCAATTTCGCTTGCGCGTCGTAGGCGGCCGCCAAGTCGGCTTGGATCACCGCCTGCTGCTCGGCAGGGAGCGTGTCAAGTTTCCGGACCAAGTCACCGATGCCATTATTCGGATCAAAGCCCAACGACTCCAAAACATCAGCGTGCTTGTCCAGCACATCGGCGAAGTAAACCGAAACCGCGTGACCAAAGAGGATCGGATCGGAGACCTTCATCATCGTCGCTTTCAAATGCAACGACACCAGCACGTCTTGCTGCTTGGCTTCGAGGATCTGCTCGGCCAAGAACGCCCGCAGTGCGGAGCGACTGAGGCAAGCCGCGTCGATGACCTCGCCCGCCTGCAGCGGCAGACGTTCCTTCAACACGGTCACTTGCCCGTCGGTACCGAGCAATTCAATCCGCACCTCGCCCGCTTCTTCCATCACCAACGATTGCTCGCTGCCGTAGAAATCGCCGTCGCTCATCGACGCCACATGCGTCTTGGAATCCGCACTCCACTCGCCCATCGAATGCGGATGCTTTTGAGCATAAGCCTTGACCGGGGCTGCGACGCGACGATCGGAGTTGCCTTCGCGGAGCACCGGGTTGACGGCACTTCCAAGCACCTTGGCGTAGCGTGCTCGAATCTCACGTTCCGCTTCACTCGAGGGTTCTTCAGGGAACGCCGGAATACCGTACCCGTGCGACTGCAGTTCTTTGATCGCCGCGGTCAGTTGCGGAATCGAAGCGCTGATATTGGGCAACTTAATGATGTTCGCTTCGGGCGTCTTCGCCAACGCACCCAATTCCGCCAACGCGTCGCCGCGCTGCTGATCATCCCGCAGGCATTCTGGAAAGCTGGCCAAGATCCGGGCCGCGAGCGAAATATCTTTTTGTTCAAACGTCACACCGGAGGAAGCCGCGAAAGCTCGGATAATCGGCAGCAAGGAATGCGTCGCCAGCGCGGGAGCTTCGTCGGTCAGCGTGTAAACAATGCGGGATGCTTCAGACATGGGATTCTTCTGGAAGGGGTTGTCGAGAGGGTAAGAGAATACCCTCGACATCCGTCGAAAGGAACGGAGCCTCTCTCGAGGTTTCCCGTCGCGGAGCCTCCACGCAGTGGCGGCAAGCTAAAAAAAACCGTCAAGAACCGGAAGAACGGGCTATCAGAGCGATGGCAAGGCCGCTTTCCCGAGGCCTGATCGCGTCCGAAAACCGCGGAAAAACGTGGGCCCATACCACTCAGGCGGGTGATCAAGCGGCGACGGTGACCAGTTCTTGATGGACGCCGTCGATGTGCGAAGCGTCGATCTGGTCGACCTCTTCGGCATAACCAACCATCAAGGCCAAGTCGGCCAGACGATTGATTCGCCGTGGAATCCCCCCGCTGCGAACATGCAGCGTCTCAATGGCTTCGGGCTTGAAAATCGCCTGACTGTCGCCACCGGCAACGCCAACCCGGTGCTGGAGGTAACCAGCGGTTTGTTCCGCCGACATCCGCCCCAACATGCATTTAACACTCATCCGTTCGTCCAGCGCACGATTGCGTTCGATCACACTCAGCAGCGTGGCATGCCCGACCAACACCAATGTCCAAGCCGCTTCAGCGTGTAACTGGGCGCGCTGCAGGTTCAACAACAACCGCAACGTTTCCAGTTGCTCGGGGGCCATCAGCAAGTGAGCTTCGTCGACAATCAGCACCGCGTGCCGCCCCGCTTCCAGGTTGTCGCGAAAGAAATCATCCAATCGCCGCAGTGCCGTGCGGGGGGTTTCATCGTTGGGGCCCGCGACACCGGTCAATTCGTCGGTCACATATCCGAGCAGTTGATCGCCACATAACTGCGGAAAGGCCAACTTGGCCACCGGCGCAAAGGGTTCGGGCAACTGAGTGGCCAAAGAGTCAACGATCAGCGACTTACCGATCCCGCTATCGCCGCACATGGCGACCGCCGCACGGCGGTTCTCCACCGCATAACGCAGCTTCAGCAACGCCGTTTGATGGACTTCCGAGGGATAATAAAAGCGTGAATCGCTCCAGTTCTCAAACGGCCGTTCGTTAAGGTTCCAATAGCTTTCGTACATCGCGGAGGCTCCTGCGATTGGGAGAAGATGTGCCAGCGTGAGTCAAGTTAATCCGCAAAGTTCTCTGCGATGCCAATCTGTTCGATGCCTGCTGCTCGCAAGCCGGCGACGCAACGTTCCAAACCAGCGTGATCGGTATTGCGAGCGTCGCGAATCACAATCGCGGATTGAAACGTATCGCTCGGGAAGGTGACGCTCGCCGCGCTGCCATCGACGATGGTCAAGTCAAAATGCTCGCACAGCTTAAGGACGGCTTGCCGTAATTCGGCCGCCTGTGGCACCAATCCAGTAGAGGCCGGCACAATCGGAAACAGCGTGACACCATCCCCTTCGCTGCTGACTGCGGTTTCACTCAGCGGCACTCCACCGCGAATCGCTTCGGGCCAACCAAATTCCAGCTCAAGCTGCAGGTCGTCGACCAACGACGGCGATTCAAAGTCGCCATCGACCAAAGCCACTCGCAATCCTGTCGAGGCGGCCGAGAGCGCCAATCCAATGGCGATCGTCGATCGACCGGCGCCCGATTTGGAACTGGTGATCAGAACGGATTGCATGCCTTCCCGCGCCGCCTTGGCTAAAGGAATCCCAGCCGACGAAATCAACCCCCCGCGGGTCATCAGCTCTTCCACAATCTGCGGCGGATCGAATTGGTCGACCTCCCAAGCCGCTTCGAAAGGCGGTTTCACGGCAGCCGGTTCAAGCACGGGCGAGGCAACAGGCTCCGGTGTCGCCTTGCTGACAGGCGGGCTCGTCGGGGAGACCGCAGCAGGGGCAATCGATGCTGCGGGCGCTGCGACTGGCGCGGGCGCTGCAACTGGCGCGGGCGCTGCAACTGGCTCGGGCGCTGCAACTGGCTCGGGCGCTGCAACTGGCTCGGGCGCTGCGGCTTCGCTGGGCACGTCGCCCCCAGGACGGCGCGCGTCGTCCACCGAGTCGTGCGTCACGTTGATCGTCGGGAACGAACTCGCGTCTAACCGGGCTCGCAAATAATGAACCGGCGGAGCGGTGAGGTGTTGCGAATCGACTCGCAGCAATTCGATCTCGTTTCGTGGCGCTACTGCGCCAGTCGGCACCCACTGCGTTGCCCCGGTATCGAAACGTGCCGTCTCCACATGCGCGGCCGGAGAAGCAAACAGCCCACCTTCCATCGGCGTCGATGGAGGCGAGCCAGGCCGTGAGCCTCGGCTTCGCTGTGCCGGAGAGGGCTCCACCGTTTGTGGCTCGTCGACACGCAACAGATCATTGTTCGATGGATCAATCCAAAACATCGACGTACCGAGCGCAGCCAAATCGACTGGCGAAGCCTCGCCTGGAGACGGAGTCGCCAGAGGACGCTTTTTGGCAAATGCCTTGACAAAGGCTTGATCGATTTTACTCATGGCGACTTTTCCTGCCCAAGGATGGAAAGACAAAGGGGACGCGTTGCAAGCTGCGGAAGGCTACTGCTGCGGAGCGTCATAGGGGCTGTAAGGGGGAAAGCTGGAACCGGCTGATGCTGGAGCCGGTTGACCGACATTGGTGCCGAAGCCCGAGGGATTGGCGGGACCAACCGCGGGGGCGGTGCCCTGCTGTGCGGAACCAGGTTGCTGCGCGTAACCAGGTTGCTGCGCGTAACCAGGTTGCTGTGCGTAACCAGGTTGCTGTGCGTAACTAGGTTGCTGTGCGGAACCAGGTTGCTGCGCGTAACCAGGTTGCTGCGCGTAACCAGGCTGCTGCGCGTAACCAGGCTGCTGGGCGTATTCAGCGGCTCCCTGGTACTGCGTTCCGGCTCGGTTCGCCGGTGCAACATCCGTCGCAGCGGGATTACCCGATGGCAATTGAGCGATGCGCGGGTCCATCCCGTAAGGCGGCACGGCACTAGGTTGCGGCACGGCACCAGGTTGCGGCGCGGTTCCATAGGCGGGCTGGCCCGCGACGGCGGCAGGCGGGCCAGCGGCACCGTAAGGGTACGGATCGAGGCCAGCGTTACCGACTGCGGGATTCGATTCTGGCGGGAAATACCGCGACCAATCGGTGACCGCGTAAGGCATCGCCGTCTGCTGCGGCGTGTCCGCTTTCGGCTCGTTGACGAAATCTTCGCCGCGCGGACTCTGCGCACCGGGCGTCATCGCGGAATGCGACTGACGCGGATTTTCCTGCGACAATCGACTGTCGTAGGGCGACTGCGGGGCAACGAGATCTAACTCGCCCGCCGGTGTTGGCTCGTTGATCGACCGTGGCTCGCGGATCGTTGGCTGCTCGTTCCGAGGGACCATGCCCGCAGCCCCCGCCGTCGCTTCGCCGTTCGCCGTGGCCAAGGCCGGATCAAGCTGCCTGCCGCTCTCGCCCAACCCCGCCTCGGCGTCCCAGTCAATGCTCGGCGCTGCCTCTTGCTTACCGGCGGGTATCGACGCGGGCTCTTCATTCGTCGTGCTCGACGGATTTTCGCTGGCAGCTAATTCGGCGTTGCCAGCCCATTGCGGCGCCGTGGGCGATGTCTCGCCGGCTGTCGCGGGAACTTCTAACGGATTGGGCAAAGGGTCTTGCTCGGCGAACGAGGGCTCGCCCGATGGAGATTCGGGAAGCGATGCCGCTTCATCGGATGCTGCCAATTCGGCTTCGGAAACGACCGTGCCAGTCGAGATGTCGCCGATGCCCAACTCCGCCAACAGCTGATCGTTATCTTGCTCGGCCAACCGGATAGCCTCGTCCGAAGGATTGCGAGTGAGGACAAAAAAGACGCCCACAGCAAGAGCTAGCAACATCACCAACACCAATCTTGACCCTAGCATTTCGGTCCAAGAGCGACCGGCAGGCGCGTCCGCCTGCGGTTGGCGGTCACGCGGTTCGCGGTTTTGGTGGCGTTCACCCGAAGCGCGTTGGCCATGCGGCTCGCGGTGCCCTCGATGCCGAGCGTTTTCGGCAGGCTCATTCGCGAGCGGCCGAACCGGCGGAGGAGGAAAATCGTCGACGCCCGCCGCCACTGTCGGGGGCGCGGGAAAGGAATCGGCCTCCATCGCGTAAGGATCGTGCTCGTTGAAATCGACCGCCGGCCCGGACTCTGGAGCCGGACCCGAAGATGCAGCCGCCGACGCGGAACTTTGCGGGTGGACGGTTCGCAACCGAAACAACGTCGGCGGAACTTCCGAGGCAAATTCGGAATGCGGTCCCTGCTGAGTGTCGGAACCGGGGGAACGAGAGGCGGTCATGGTCTGTCATCCTTGACGGAGTGCCTGCATTTGCGGGCCAAATTACGTGTGGTCGATTCTCTGTGCGTTCAGCAGACTGTCCATCAGCAACCCTACTGACTCGTTGCGCAGCATCGGCCTGATGGAATTATCGGCGACCGCCTTGACGGTCTTGACCTTTTTGCGGAATAGCGAAACCTTAACGGCACAGCAAGATGGATCGGCTGCCCAAGATTGCAATATCTTGTAAAAAACGAAGTTTCCGTAGACAATGGCTCTGGCTTTTCCAAATCTAGCTCGCAAGCTTGGCGGGCTTGGAAACGCCGCTTGGCTCGCGACGCACCACCCAACAGGGCGGGTGCAAAATACGCTCGGAGTCACTCCGACTTTCCTTCTGCTTGGTGATAATGATGCTGCACGTCAGCGATCTTGAAACGCTGCTGCCCGAACTGATCCGCGAACGCATCTTGGTGCTCGATGGCGCCATGGGCACGATGATTCAGCGACTGAATCTGGATGAACAGGCCGCTCGTGGTGAGCGATTTGCCGAACATCACAAAGACCTCAGCCGCTTCTCCGATATCCTTTGTCTTACCCATCCCGAAAAAATCACCGATATCCACCGCGAGTACTACGCCGCCGGTGCGGATATCGTCGAGACCAATTCGTTTGGCGCCTCCCCGGTCGGCATGATTGAGTTCGACTTGCCGCTCGATCTTGTGGAAGAGATCAACATCGCGGCGGTCCGGTGTGCTCGCATCGCGGCCGATGAGTTTACCGAAAAGACGCCTGATCGCCCCCGCTTTGTCGCCGGTTCGATCGGACCAACCAGTCGCCAAACCGCGATCAGCACGCGTGTCGAAGATGCCGCCCATCGCGATGTCACCTTCCACGAGATGGCCGATAGCTATTACCGCCAAGTCGCCGCACTGGCCAATGCGGGCGTCGATATCCTGCTGCCCGAAACGGCCATCGACACGCTGAACCTCAAAGCCTGCTTGTTTGCGATCCAGCGGTTCTTCGACGAAGGTGGCCGCCGAATTCCGGTCATGGTCAGCGGAACGTTCGACAAGGGGGGCCGTACGTTTGTGAGCGGCCAAAGCGTGGAGGCCTTCGTGACGGCCATCAATCACTTCCCGCTGCTGTCGGTCGGTATGAACTGCGCCCTCGGCCCCGATGTCATGCGACCTCACCTCGAAGAACTGGCACACGTGTCGCCCGTTCCGATCAGTTGCCATCCCAACGCGGGTCTGCCCAACGAAATGGGTCAGTACGATCTCGGTCCGGTTAAAATGGGCGAAATGATCGCGGACTTTGCATCCAATCATTGGCTGAATATCGTCGGCGGCTGCTGCGGCACCACGCCCGAACACATTCGCGAAATCTCTAATCAGCTTTCCAAGATCAAACCGCGGCAAGATCTCGACCAACCGATCTATACCCGTCTGTCGGGTCAGTTGCCGTTCGCAATGCGGCCCGAGATTCCATTCACGATGATCGGAGAACGGACCAATGTCACCGGCAGCCGCGCCTTCGCTCGCTTGATCCGTAACGAACAGTATGACGAAGCGGTTGAGGTGGCACGGCAACAGGTCCAGAATGGCGCCTCGGTGATCGATATCAACTTCGACGATGCGTTGCTCGATGGCTGCGAAGCGATGACGCGATTCCTGCGGCTGATTGCTGGCGATGATGTCGTCGCTGCCGTGCCGCTCATGATCGACAGCAGCAAATGGGAAGTGATCGAAACCGGCTTGCAGAACGTGCAAGGCAAAGCGATCGTGAATTCGATTTCGCTGAAGGATGGCGAAGAAAAATTCCTCGAGCGGGCACGATTGGTTCGCCAATATGGTGCCGCCACCGTGGTGATGGCTTTCGACGAAGAGGGCCAAGCTGCGGATGAGGACAACAAAGTCCGCATCTGCAAACGCGCCTACGATCTTCTGGTCAACGAAGTCGACTTCCCACCAGAAGACATCATCTTCGACCCCAACATTTTGACGGTCGCTACCGGAATCGACGAGCACAACAACTACGCGGTGGATTTCATCAATGCGGTGCGGCGCATCAAACAAGAATGCCCCGGCGCCAAAACCAGCGGAGGCGTCAGCAATATCAGCTTCAGTTTCCGCGGCAATGACCGCGTTCGCGAAGCCATGCACAGCGCATTTTTGTATCACGCCGTCAAGGCAGGCTTGGACATGGGGATCGTCAACGCCGGACAACTAGAGGTCTACGAGGAGATCCCCAAGGACTTGCTCGAACACGCTGAGGATGTGCTGCTGAATCGTCGCCCCGACGCGACCGATCGGATGCTCGAATTCGCTGAAACCGTCAAAGGCAGCGGTATGAAAGCGGCCGGCGAAGACCTCTCGTGGCGCGAAGCCGATGTCCAAGGGCGACTCAAGCACGCACTCCTTAAAGGCATCGACAAGTTTGTCGTCGAAGATACCGAAGAAGCCCGCCAATTGCTGCCGCGCTGCCTCGATGTGATCGAAGGCCCCTTGATGGACGGCATGCAGGTCGTGGGCGATCTGTTCGGACAAGGAAAAATGTTCCTGCCCCAAGTCGTCAAGTCGGCACGGGTGATGAAAAAAGCCGTTGCCTACCTCGAACCATTCATGGAGGAGGAAAAACGACTGCTCGGTGTCGAAAGCCAAAGCCACCGCGGGAAGTTCCTGATTGCGACGGTCAAAGGCGATGTCCATGACATCGGCAAGAACATCGTCGGTGTCGTGCTGCAGTGCAACAACTATCAAGTCATCGACCTGGGTGTCATGGTTTCGTGCGAGAAAATTCTCGAAGAAGCCCGCAAGCACGACGTCGATATGATCGGCCTGTCGGGCTTGATCACGCCCAGCCTGGATGAAATGGTACACGTCGCCCGCGAGATGAAGCGGCTGAATATGACCATGCCGCTGCTGATCGGCGGGGCGACGACCAGCGCAAAACATACCGCTGTCAAAGTCGCGCCGCAGTATTCCGCTCCAGTCGTTCATGTGCTCGATGCCAGCCGCAGTGTGGGCGTGGTCGAGAAACTCATCAGCAAAGAAAACCGCGAAAAATTCGCGGCCGAAAATGCTCGACTGCAAGAACAATTGGTTGCCAGTTATCGCGACCGACAACAAAAGCTGGTGTCGTACGAGGACGCCCTGGCGAAACGCTTTGCCTCCGACTGGGCCAACGTTCGCATCGATAAACCGGAGTTCACCGGCCTGCGCGTGCTGGAAGATTTTCCTCTGGAAAAACTGCGAGAATATATCGACTGGTCCCCCTTCTTCATGACTTGGGAACTGAAGGGCAAGTACCCAAAGATCTTCAATGATTCCTATTGCGGCGAACAAGCCAAAGAATTGTTTGATGACGCCAACAAGATGCTCGACCGAGTCATCGCGGAAAAACTCTTCCAAGCCCGGGCGGTCTACGGATTCTTCCCCGCCGCCAGCGAAGGCGACGACGTAATCCTCTACACCGACGAGTCACGCACGGACGAGAAGACCCGCTTCCACTGCTTGCGGCAACAATGGGAACGCAAAGGCCAAAGCGACTACCGGTCGCTGGCCGATTACGTCGCTCCGGTCGATAGCGGTCGCGAAGACTATATCGGTGCATTTGTCGTCACGACCGGCTTGGGTGCGGACAAACTGGCCGAACACTACAAGGCGAAACAGGACGATTACAACGCGATCATGTCTCAAGCAGTGGCCGATCGACTGGCCGAAGCGTTCGCCGAATGCCTCCACGAACAGGCCCGTCGCGAATGGTCCTTTGGCAAAGAAGAAACGTTCAGTAAAGAAGAACTGATCAGCGAAGCCTACCGCGGTATCCGGCCCGCTGCCGGCTACCCGGCCTGTCCTGACCATACCGAAAAGCGGACGCTGTTCGACCTCTTGCAGGCCGAAGAGAACGCGCACGTGCAATTGACCGAGTCGTTTGCCATGACGCCGCCAGCAAGCGTCAGCGGACTTTATTTTGCACACCCCGACGCTCGCTACTTTGCCGTCGACCGGGTGACGCGAGACCAAGTCCAAAGCTACGCCAAACGAAAGGGCATGCCACTACGTGACATCGAACGTTGGCTGGCACCAAACTTGGCTTACGATCCCGATTGATCAAGCGGGCTCGGCAGGGAAGCTCCGCACATTAGCGAAGTCGCAAACACCTCCGTTGTGTTTGCGACTTGGTGCGATAGACAGCCAAGCCACTCGGCTTGCCGCCCGACGCAATACCAGCACGCTGGATGCCGGAACCAAGGGACTGTCGAAACGCTGGGAGTTAACTGAACAGCATCCGCAGATCGTCGCTCGTCAACTCGCTGACCAGACTCTTCTCTTGCGAAATAATGGCGTCGGCAAGCTTGCGTTTGGACGCCTGCAAGTCGACGATCTTCTCTTCCACCGTACCTCGGCAAATCATCCGGTAGGCAACCACCGGCTTCGTCTGCCCCATGCGATGAGCACGATCGATGGCCTGCGCCTCTACGGCGGGATTCCACCAGGGATCGAGAATAAAGACGTAATCCGCCGCCGTCAGATTCAAACCGTGTCCACCTGCCTTCAGGCTGATCAAGAACAGCGGGCAATCGTCGTCATTCTGGAAACGCTCGACTTGAGCTTGCCGCCTGCTCGTTTTGCCATCGAGGTAAGCATAGTTGCACCCGCGTTCGTCCAATTCTGTGCGAACCAACGCCAACAACGAAGTGAATTGTGAAAACACCAACGCCTTGTGCCCTTCGCCCACCACTTCTTCGATTTGCTCCGCCAACCGAATCAGCTTCGCACCACGGGCTTTGGATGTCGGCTGCAACAACCGTGGATCGCAGGCTGCCTGTCGCAAACGCAACAGCGCTTCCAAGACCTGAATCTTGCTTTTCGCCAAGCCGTCGGTTTTGATTTTTTTGGTCAACAAGGCTCGATAGTGATCACGGAGCTGATCATATAGCTTGCGTTGCTTGGGCGCCATATCGCAGTACAGCGTCTGCTCGGTCTTGGCTGGCAACTCGGTTAACACCTGCTCCTTTGTGCGACGCAAAATGAACGGACGCAGCGCCAGAGAAATCTGCTGCAGCCGACCTTCGTCGGTCGCCGCGGCAGCGGAATGAACCGTTCCCATAGCGCGCCCCAACATGCCAGGATTCAAAAAGTCAAACAGTGACCACAAATCGCCCAGATGATTTTCCACGGGCGTACCCGTCATCGCCAGTCGATGCTCCGATTCCAGTAACCGCGAAGCTTTGGCGGCCAGTGATTGCGGATTCTTGATCGCTTGCGCCTCATCCAGAATGACGTAATCGAAGGCATTCTCTCGCAGGTGAGTCACATCGTTCCGCAGCGTGCCATAAGTCGTGACGATCACATCAAATTCACCGAAGGCGTCTCGCTGCAGCATGCGATCAGTCCCCGTGTAGTTCAACACACGCAGTTGAGGTGCAAACTTGGCGGCTTCTTCCAACCAGTTAAACACCAAACTTTTCGGAACCACCACCAAGGAAGGCAACCGCTGCTCGTCTTTTGACAGCGCCCGGGTGCGGCGTTGCTCCAGCATCGCCAGCACCTGAATCGTCTTGCCCAACCCCATGTCATCGGCCAGGCAACCGCCGAGTCGAAACTCTTGTAAGAACTGAAACCAGCCCAAACCCAACTGTTGGTACTCGCGGAGCGTTCCTTCAAAACCTGCCGGTGCGGCAACGGGCTCGATCCCGGCAAAGGAATTCAGCTTTTCACACCACGCCTGGAAAGCTCGGTCGTATGCCACGTTCTCCTGCTCGGCGAGCAACGCGTCAAGCAACAAGGCTTGCGTCTTGGTGAAACGAATCGAGTCCTCTTCGATTTTCCCCGTTTTGTCAAAGTCGGCGAACTTTTCAAGCCACTCGGTCGGCAACACTCCGTGCGAGCCATCGTCCAGCAGAACAAAATCCTGCCCCTTACGCAGCGCCGCCAACAGTTCTGGCAACGAAGCCCTCACACCGTCAAAGTCGGCCGTCGCATTCAGGTCGAACCAATCTTGTCCCGATTCGACCGAAAGCTGAAAACTGCTGGCGTGGCGAATCGCCCGGTCATTGGCAATCACCTCCCAACCCTCGGCGGTTAACTGCGAAACCAGTTCCGGCAAAGTCCGCCGCGAAACCTGCAGCATCCCCTCCCTTACGCCGCGAAAGCACTCCTGAGGCAACGACTCCAACCAGCGGGCTTCGGCCGCAAGATCACGCTGCGTCAAACGCTTTTCTTTGCGATCCCAGCAAAACGAAGCCCCATCGGCAACGCTCTGCGGTTCATCGCCGTAAACCATCAACACCGTCGCTTGGAGGGTATTTTCAGCGTGTTCGGGACTGGCCAGATGCAGCCGAGGCCGAGGTTGTGGCTGTTCGATTTCAACCGGCAAATCAGGATCGATGCACAGGTCGATGCCTTGCCACTGAACGGCTTCGTCTAGCAACGCGGGCAGGCTCCGAGCCGGCACGTCGATCTTACCGATCGCTTGCCATTGCCGGACAACTTTGGCGTGATGTGCGGCCAGCAAACAGGCACGCTCCTGAAGCAACAGAATTCCCTCATCGCTGGCCAACAAGACGTCCGAGAGCGGCAGCAGGTGATCGTCCCGCACTAACTCTGGAGTAACCCGAATCCGCTGCTTCTGGTCTTCGCCCACGTGCGGTTTGACCGAGACCCTTAGCCGATAAGGCTTGCCGCCATCCCAGACCATCGGTTGTGGATCCAACACGCGCCGCCCGACCTCTAGGGACCAAACCAGTCGACCGGTTGCCGCCAGCAACCTCATGGTCGCATCGGTCGCCCCGGGGCGGATCCGAAGGTTCTTGACAACGCTGTAACTGAAGCTCGTCGAGGAATCCGCTTCCAGCAACTGCAAGGCTTCGCGTTCCAACGGGTCGCTCAGCGTGTCGATTTGGTAGCGACTCAGCGAAGAAGGCTTCAACTGGCTCCACTGGCCATCCTTCTTGCGAGTTGACTGATACAGTCGAATCGTCAAATAAGGTTCGTCGATCTGATCGGTCAAGCTGATCACAAACCAATACTGAGCCTGCTGACTGGCTTCGCGAAAAAACGTCGGCAGCGTTTCCTCCGGCACTCCACTGACCGATTGCGAAAGCGAACGTAATTGCTCACGCCACCTTGGCGAACGCCCCGACCGTTTGCCACTCTTGGCCAGCGGAGCCCCAATGCGGATCCGGTCCGCCGGGCACTCCACTAGGTCTAAGTCTGAGGGGACTTTGAGCCCTAACCCTTCACACGCGAGTAACGTCGCCCACACGTGCTTGCACAAAAATCCGTCCATCGCACGCGGGCAATTGCAGTTCACTCCCAGTTGATTGCGATCGAGTCCTGCAAAGTTCAGCCCCACCAGATAATAGGGTTCACTCTGGCCACGCACCTTGGCAAGCGCACCACCCGTTCCCCCTTCCAGCAGCGACACACCATCGGATTCGTACAAAGCCTCACCACGATCCATATCGCGACGATAAAAGTAGTCTCGACACGAATGGGTAAGAGTCGAATCCATGACGGGAACTCCACAGAGAGCAATGTTTTGGTTGAAACGATCTGTATTCTTGCCTGCGTCTCACGGTTGGTCTATCGGTGGGGCCACTGGCCATAACTGCAACAGACCAGACATCGCCCGCGACAAACCACCAACGGCAGGCGCGACAAGTTAGGCATCTTGCAGGTGCTGATACAACTTGGCGCGAGCCAGCCGCCAATCGCGTTCCACGGTGGCCACGCTGACTTCGAGCATGCCGGCAACCTCCGGGATCGATAATCCAGAGAAGAATCGCAGTTCGATCACCTCCCGTTGCCGGGGTGCGTCGGCCTCCAACAATTCCAGTGCGGCTTGCAAATCCTCAAACCGGCAGCCGTTGCTGGTTTCGAAATGATCCAACACCACGTCCAACGAGGTTCGTTGGTGGTCGCCACCCCGCTTTGCAGTCGCACGCTTCCGCGCATGATCGACCAAAATCTGACGCATCGCTCGGTTTGCCATCCCGAAAAAGTAACGCCGGTCGGCTGCGTTATCGATCGCATCACTATCCAACAATCGCACGCAGGCCTCGTTGACCAGCGCCGTCGCCTGTAACGTATGATCGGCTCGCTCGCGACGCATCAGGCCGCCAGCCATCTCCCGCAGCTCGCATTGCAACTGCACAAACAAGCGTTCTTTCGCCGACGCATCTCCCGTCTTGGCTTGCTGCAACAAGATCGAAACGTCGTGGGATGGCTCGGTCACGGTGGTCAGCCTCGATGGCGAAGTTTACAGGCACGCGATGGGCTCACCGCCATCGTGTTACCCGTTCATTATGCCCTGCCAACGCAGACGACAGAACCTCACGCCCGATCAGGACGCGAGGTGGCGATGTTTTGAAATTGTGCGGTGGCGGCTGCTCAGGCCCCAAGCTCGATCCGATGACAATCTAGCGGCCTCTTAGGAATGTCGTTGCTCGCGATACGCTGCCCCGAAAGCGACCACCCACGGAACTGCCTCGCAGGACCTGCGTTTGCATCACCCCCGACCTTGGCACCCCTGCTGCTGCGTTGCTTTGCGGCACACCTCCGCCCCACGCCGCACCCGTCGGTTGTCCGTATGGCTGACCAAACGATTGCCCATAGGGCTCGCCCACAGACTGAGCATAAGGTTGGCCCGAGCCACGATTGTCAATCGCCTCCGCCGAGGTGCTGCTGTATTCACGAAACGCGTTGCTGGTCGCGTCGGCTGCCGCCCCAGACCACGTGCCATTGGCAATCGCTCGGCCGTCGCTGCGTGCGAAGCCTTGGAAACTGTTGGCTGTCGAATT
This sequence comes from uncultured Pirellulaceae bacterium, assembly GCA_964477385.1. Lineage (GTDB taxonomy): Bacteria > Planctomycetota > Planctomycetia > Pirellulales > Pirellulaceae > Roseimaritima. The sequence continues at coordinate 6,418 of CAYZHQ010000009.1, read as the reverse complement.
CACCGCCGAGCGTGCGCCCCAACCGTTGGCGTGAGTCTTTCCGTTGGCAATTGCCACTCCGCCGTAAGTCGATGCGGTGCTGTTGCCAGAGGCAAAGCCGCCGTTGTATCCGCTGCCCTTCATGTTGGCTCGAGCGTAACCGCCGCCTGCCGCATAAGAAGACGCGTTCAGTCGCGTGTTCCCGCTGCCGCGAGCGGTCGAAATGGCTGTGCCGCCGTTCGAGTAACTCGAGGCGGTGACTTGCGCGTCGGCTCGACAAGCGAACAGGCAAACAACGGACACCATCGCAGCAAACAAGATGTTGTGATTCATGGAATCGCTCCTGCAAAGAAGAAAGTGAAATCGGGTTAACTCAATCGTTCGTTACCAGGACCTGCGAAACAGAGCACCAGATCCCTTAACACGTTTTTTGAAAATCTCGACACCGGCAAGATCGAGAGCGGCTATCGAGTCGATGCAACGGCTCAGCGATTGCGGACGCGTCGCAGCATCTGCCCCAACCCACCACGATTCGACGATGCAGCGGCCGGCATCACCATCGTGCGTTCCATCGGAGCAGACATGCCCGAGGGCTGATAGGTCGGCGGCATGACTGCAGGCTGAAGCGAATGGCTTGGCTGGACGGTGGCACCTGGATTCCACGTAGATCCCGGCCCGCCGGCGGGCCGCGAACGCCAGGGCTGCGTGTGACTGTTCGAATAAGCGTTCGTGTGATGGCCATAGCCACCAACCTGACTGCCCCCGTACGGCTGGCCGTAATGCGAACCCGTTTCGCCGCCGGCAAAGACCCGCCGTTCGCCACCCTGCGAGACCACGCCGCCATGACTGAGATGCGTTCCCTCACGCCCGACATTCAACTGCAGGTTGTGAGCCGCTCCCAGCGGTCCGGCACCACCGCCGATCGAGTTCGACAAAGCGATCCCTTCAGGACCTGCTCCTACTGCAAAGCCATGCCCGAATTGCGTCGAGCCATTGGAGCGACTGTCCGAACGAGCAAACTTGAATACCCCATCGGCACTCGCCCCGCTGCCCGTACCGCCGCGGGCAATGTCGACCCACGACCCCGCTCGCTGTGCTTCCGCGGTGGCGGTCCAGCAAGTAGCGATGGTCAAACTGGCAATCAGGGCGAAAGTCTGTGGAAAAGTCAGCGATTTCATTTCAAAGCTCCCAGGCAAGGTTTGGTTGGCCGAACGGGCGACATGCCCGCCTCACCAGTACCTGTGCGAACCGCTGAAAAACCCCTTAACAAAATCGCAAACTTTTATTCCAAAGCTTCCACACGGATCTCGTCCAACCAAGCCTCACCGGGCCCAGCACTGACGATCCGCAACGTGCCGTCTACCCAGTCGCCCGCGCCGCGCTCTCGAGACGCATAAAAAACGGCCGTCTTTTCCTGCCAATCGTAGTCCCCCGGTGGACACTCCAGAATGACCTCGCCCGATCCGTTTTCGATTCGCAACGCGTGTTCCGCAAGGCCTTCCGCACGGACCCACACACGGACGCGATAGCCGGCTCCCCACGCCACCGGAAAGGTCTGCGACGTCTCGCCTCGCCGTTGATCCGATGGCGAGATATCCCCTTCAATGCGCAGAGAATATTCACCCTCCTTCGCCATCCCTCGCACCACTTCCGCACGGCCCGCATAACCGCCCGAGTTCTTCCATTTCCCGCCCAGCTCGTCGGTCCAGTACTGACTGCGTCCTAATTCAAAACCGCCATTCAAAACCGCCGCCCCACAGCCTACCGTCGAATCGGCCTCATCCGATAAACGCAGTTGTGTCGCTCGATAAATCGGCAACAACGCTTCGGCCAACTCAGCCAACCGCTGCTGCTCCTCGGGCGAGCTACCCGTCTGCTTCAAAAGATCGTGCCGCTCGCGCAGCGGACGAATCACCGAGTCCAAATCGCAGGCCGGCTGCAATTCCAGGGCTCGGCGAAGCGCGGCAATGGCAGCCGTGTTTTCACCCTCACGCGCCGCACAACGGGCTTCGCCTAACCAACACGCCGCCTGCTGCTCCGCCTCGTGACAACTTTCCAGCGCCGCGCGATAGCCCTCCCGTGCCGCGGCAAAATCTTCCAATTTTTCATTGCACTCGGCTTGGCCAAATCGCCCCCAAAGATGCTCTCGATCCAACGCCAGTGCGTTGCCAAAATCGCGTGCAGCATTCTCGTATGTGCTTTTCAAAACACCGCGATCTTCCTCAACACGACTTCGCACGGCATGCATCGCAGCCATCCCGCGAACCGCGAAGGCATGGCTTCGAACCCGAGGATCCTCCGATGCAACGGCTTGATTCGCACTCGCCATGGCTTGCTGAAAATCTTGCTGATTCAACGAGACGGTCGCCAGCAGCAAATGAAAACGGTCCGCTTGCGGATCTTCTTGCAGTCGGTCCAGCGCGATCTGTCGCGCCATACTCCGACCTCGCAAGTCATCCACCCGCACCAGTGCGGCATCCTGGATCGACACTAACGGATAGGTATTTAACGAGGCTTCGTAAAACCGCTGCAAAGCTTCCTCGACCCTACCGATGCGAAACAAAATGCGTCCATGTTGCCAGCCGATCCAGGGCTGACCGTCGCCCCACTGCCAAGCCCCTTCAAGGTCGAGCAGACTTTGCCGCACACAACGGTCTCGGATGGCGTCGCGAGTCGCCGGATGCAGCGTTGCATCCTGCATGACCAATTCGGCTTGATACATCAGAATCACCGCGCGGTCAGCATAGGCAAAACAGCGATCCGGTTTCAGAGCGATGCAGTGAGCGGCGGCCTGCACCGCGGAGTTGTAGTCACGCCACGTCGCTTCAGGCTGACGCTCGGCCAACAAGAAGTCAGCGTGCCCCAAATGCATCAACGTCCAGTAATGATCAGGCTGCTCGGCAACTGCTTGGGCAAACAAAGTACGGGCGACTAACAACGGATCATCGCCTTGATAACCGCTAAATAGTGTTTGGAAACCGGGGTCTTGAGAGGCGATGATGCACAGCACTCCCAGATTAGACCGATCGGGCGCATTGCGGGCCGGCCCCATTTCTTCGGCTCGCAATGGCATCCCCGAACGCAGCCGCGCCTGCGACATACTCTGGTACCAACGCGTCACCTCCGACAATCGAAAACGATTCACACGATCGCTGACCAACAAGGCATTGCGAGCTTCCCGCTTGCCTTCTGAAGAGCGAAACAGGCTCCGCAACATTTGATATGTCACGCCGCCCTCCCCTTTCAGCCCCATCTGCGTGCCGATCGTTTTGACCAACAGCGAATCAAACAACATCAAGACACGATAGACGTCCCATTGCAACCGATCGGTTTGCGCCGCTGATAGATCTTCGCTCGGCAAACGTGCCCACCAATCGGCATGCTCCCACACTTGCAACGACTGCAGTGCCGCGTAACAGGCGAAGATGGAAGGCGTTTCCCGGCTGAGAAAACTCTGTTCCTGCGCGTACTCGCTGTCGCGATAGAAATCAACGATTCGCTGCAAGCGATTCGCGCGTCCTTCCAGTCGCAGCCGCTCTGCCTGCAAGGAAGGTGAATCTCCGATCGCATCGATCGCGTTTCGCAAAAAACTCAGGCTGGCGGAGAAGCGGTCCAAGGCGATCTCTTCATCAGCAAACCGCTCCGCAGCAACCACCGTCGCAGAGATCTCTGCCAGACGCTGCTGACGCTGCGTGTCGAGTTGAAACTGCTGAGCGACTTGCTGACGCTCCGCGCTGGACTTCTCCGCTTGATAATAGCTCCAGAACAGCACCCCAACGACGGTCCCGATAGTCGACAGCACCACGGCCACTGCGGTGGCCGTGGCGGTCGTGCGGTGGCGGCGAATCCAGCGAGAAAAACGGACCGACCATTCGTCTCGATAAACCGTGATCGGCTCGTCCGCCAACCAACGCTCCACATCCGCTGCCAAGGCCGCCGCACTGGAATAGCGCTGCTCCGGAATCGTCGCCATGGCCTTCAAACAAATTGCCTCCAGCGACCGAGCAACCCGGCTCGCAGCAGTCACAGGAGCGGGAAAGCGCCCCACCTTGATGTTCTCCATCAACTGGCCCAAGTTTTCACCTCGATACGGCGGTCGACCGGTCAGCAGGTGATATAGGGTGGCGCCCAACAGATAAATGTCGGTGTGTGTACCCACGCGCGTCGGATCGCCACTCGCCTGCTCTGGACTCATGTAGCCAGGCGTCCCTATCGCACCACCGATACGCGTGGGCGTGGAACCACTGCCGAAACGTCGATCATCGCTCGCCACATTCACGTCGGCAGGTTCTTTCGCAGCCGTTCCCAACTGCTTGGCCAATCCCCAATCGACCACCAACACTTCGCCATACGGCCCCACCATAATATTGGATGGCTTAAGGTCGCGATGCAGGATATCGCGACTATGGGCGTAATCGATCGTCGTACAAACATCGACAAATCGATTTAGCAATTGTCGCAGCATCCGCCGGTTGTTCGGATCCAGTGGATCCGCGGCTGCCGCTTGATGATACGCATCGATAAAATCACGCAGTGTCTCGCCCTGAATAAACCGCATGGCGTAATAGGGCCGGCCATCTGCCCATTTGCCCATCGCGTATACCGGGACCACGCCAGGATGTTCCAATCGAGCAGTGACTTCGGCTTCTTGCAAGAAGCGTTGTCGCGCCTCGTCGTGGTCGCGCCACCGACTTTGAATCTGCTTGATCGCGACTTCGCGATTTAACTGACGATCCCAAGCGATCCAGACTTCTCCCAAACCACCAGACTGATGCTTACGGAGGATTTCAAAACGTCGCGCAACTGCATTTGCCGGACGCTCCGGATCATTCTCCTTGGCCGTCGGTGATGGGGAGATCGCATTCAAGAAATGCGAGTCGAGAAACCGGTTACCCTCAGCCGCATCGTTGGCCGCCAGTAATCCTTCGACACGCTCGCGCAAGGCAGAATCGTTGGCACAACGCTGCTGCAAAAACGCGGCGCGTTCTGCTGTCGATAACGTCACCGCTTGCAAGAACAACGCTTCCGCATCGTCGCTCATCTCACTCTCCTTCGATTGCCGCTTCCCCTGCCTCTTCGGCAACCTCTAGCGAACGTCGTATCTCGCGTCCTGCCGTCCAGTAAAACGCGACACCGATGACCGCCATCACGATCTTGACAATTTCAAAGACCAACGCGACCAGAGTTCCCGAAGCCTCCGTCGGGGTCGCCGGAACAACCTGGTACATCCACTCGACGGCCGCTTCAAAGACGCCCATTCCTGCCGGAGCAATCGGCAATGCAGAGGCCAATAAGCCGACCGGCACAATCACGAAATGCTCGATCAATGTCGGAGGATTCGCCGACTCGCTGTACATCCCCAGACAGATCAAATAGAGACTGATCGCCATCATTCCCTGCACCGCGATGCTCATCACCAACGAAACCAAGAACCCCCAAGGATGCGAGTGAAAGGCTCGCAGTGGTTCGGCGACCCGGCGCACCACCTTGCCGATTGCCGGCAACGATTCCGACCAGTGGATCAGCCGATCGATCGGCTTGCCGCCCAAAATCAAAACTGCCAAAATGGCCGTCCCCACGGCTAGTAAAGTCGTTGCCGCGCGGCCCATCGATTGCAACCTCGCTGCGTCCTCTCCGCCGGTCGCCGGAACGGTTAGCAATAATGCCAGGCAACCGATCGTCAACAAACCAAACAGTCCGGAACCACGATCGACAAACACCGACGCCACCGCTTCGACCCGTTTGCCGGGACTACGCCGTGCCAAGAAGATGGCCTTGAACAAATCGCCACCAACACTGCCCGCGGAGACAAAGCTCAGCAAGAATCCGATCGCGCTCAGCCGAAAAGCTTCCAGCATCGAGAGGGGGATCCCCTGGCACCGAACCAGAATGCACCAGCGAGCAAACGACAAGCACATTGCGGCCAGCGCTACCAGCAACGCCCCCACTAACAACGGATAGTTCTTCGGCTGGGTCGTCAATTGCTCCCACTGTTCGGGCTTAATATTCCAAAGTAAATACCCGATGATGCCGGCCGGAATGGCAAACTTCAGCAAGGCGAGGAAGACCTGTTTGGCGCGCCCGAAAGCAGGCTTAGCAGGCGGCAGCAGGGGGTCATCGGGCATATTACGAAGCCAATCGCAGGAACAGGAAACCATTCGCAGAATAGTCACCTCGGCAAAAATCGCCAAACCGGCCACAGAATCGAAAAAACCAGCACAAAAGGACGGTTGACGAAACGGGCCACCGCGTGCTAATTTTTAGCTCACTACAAAGCCCTCACCTGCCGAAAACAAATGATCTCGAGGGCGACCGCAGGAACAACCATCGCGGGGGATTAGCTCAGTTGGGAGAGCGCTTGCATGGCATGCAAGAGGTCATCGGTTCAAGTCCGTTATCCTCCACTTAATTTCAAACAGCCGCGGATCGATTACGATCT
>CAYZHQ010000008.1:76023-91691 GCA_964477385.1 uncultured Pirellulaceae bacterium | reverse complement strand
CTGTGGGAGAACATGCAGCGGGCGTTGGACGACATGTTCAAGGCGACCGGCCACCAGAACGCTTATTTTCCGCTGTTTATCCCGATGAGTTATCTGGAAAAAGAGGCGGAGCACGTCGAGGGGTTTGCCAAAGAATGCGCGGTCGTGACGCATCACCGCCTGGAGCCCGATCCCGCCGGCGGCTTGCGGCCAGCCGGTCCGTTGGAAGAACCGCTAATCGTGCGGCCGACCAGCGAAACGATCATCGGCGCAACTTATGCTAAGTGGGTTCAGAGCTGGCGCGATTTGCCGATCAAAATCAATCAGTGGGCCAACGTCGTCCGCTGGGAGTTACGAACGCGGATGTTCTTGCGCACCGCCGAGTTCCTCTGGCAAGAAGGCCATACCGTCCACGCCACCAGCGAAGAGGCGATGGAAGAGACGCAGCAGATGGTCGACGTGTATGCTGAGTTTGCCGAACGTTGGATGGCGATGCCGGTCATCCGCGGTTTCAAGACACCTGCGGAGCGGTTTCCCGGTGCGGTGGAGACCTTGTCGATCGAGGCGATGATGCAGGATCGCAAGGCCCTGCAAGCTGGCACCAGCCACTTCCTGGGGCAGAACTTTTCCAAGGCGCAGGAGATTCAGTTCCAAGACCAAGATGGCAATCTGCAGTTCGCGTGGACGACCAGTTGGGGCGTGTCGACGCGGTTGGTCGGTGCCCTGATCATGACCCACAGCGATGACGATGGTTTCGTCTTGCCGCCGCGATTGGCGCCGACACAAATCGTCATCTTGCCGATCTATCGCGACGACGAGCAGCGGACGGCGGTGCTGGAATACGTCGCTTCGTTGAAGCAGGAACTAGAAGCCCAGACGATGGCCGGCGCTGCGTTACGTGTCGACATCGATGACCGTGATTTACGTGGTGGAGAAAAGAAGTGGTACCACGTCAAACGGGGTGTGCCGATTCGGATCGAAGTCGGCCCGAAGGATCTGGAGAAAAACGCCGCCTTCCTTTCGCGACGCGACACCGGACAGTCGCAGTCGATGGACCGCACGGAGCTGATCGGTTCGATTGCGAACATTCTGTGCGAAATGCAAAAAGGCTTATTCGAACGAGCCTTGAAGCTGCGTGAGGAGCATTCCTGCGAGATCGACAACGAAGCTGACTTCCGTGCCTACTTCACGCCTCGCAGTGCCGACAATCCAGAAATGCATGGCGGCTTTGCGTACTGTCACTTTGCCGATGAGCGCGATTTGGAACCGCTGCTGAAAGAACTGAAGGTGACGATCCGCTGCGTGCCGCAAGAGAATAACGACCAACCGGGCAAGTGTTTCTTGACCGGCAAGCCGGCCGCCAAACGAGCCATCTTCGCCAAAGCTTACTAGACGCAGCGAAGGCGGGCTGGCCTTGCTGGCCGCAGCAGTCCTTCGCTGGGGATGTCGATGCTCAACTGGGGATGTCGACATCATCCCAGTCGGCGTTTTCAAAGCGGACCAACCAGTTCAGAGCATGCTGGCGTTCGCTGATCACCCCGCCGTCAATCGCAGCTGGTGGCGTTTGGCGTTTTAAGTGCGCATCGCGCGCGGCCCAGAGGAGTCGTTGATTGCAGTCGAGGGCGTCGAGGATTTCCGCGGTCGGTCGTAAGGTGGCCTCGGCGATGAATTCTCGGTTGGGTCGCAGCAGCATCGTTTCGGCGACCAGCGGCACGTCGCAGATGGCATCGGCAAAGGGCAGTTCTGGATGCAGTCCCATCGCCCACTGCAGCGTGAAGAGCGCTTCGTAACGCCACGCCGCGTTGGTGACCGTTTGTGGATCGGGTTGTTCCTGAGCCAGGAAAGCTTGTTCTTGAGGGCTGAAGGCTTCGAAGGCCAGCGGCACGCGGGCGCGGAGGTTCTCGACGGGGATCGGCTGTTCGGTTGCCAGCGATTCGGCGCGGACGGCGTACAGGAATAACGCCAACGCACGCCACGCCACTTCGTCCGCGGGTCGCAGTTCGATCTCGGCCGCACCGATCACCGGCGGCAGTGTATCAGGCGTGTCGATCAATCGATTCCGCAGCAGCAATTCGCTTTGCGCTTTGCGTTGCCGGGCGTCCTCGGGGAAGGGGATCTGAGCCTGTTGGTCGGGCTGGCCCGATTCAGGATCGACCAGCACGTTTCCCAGCGGATCGCGGACACTCGAGTCGGGTAGGAAGAGGATGGCGTTGTTCCGCCAAGCCCAACCGGCCACCGTTTCCAATTCCTCCTCCGCGATCTCGATCGAAAACTGATGTTGCACCCGTTCGATGTGCCGCATGACGGCGTACAGCGAGGACGTCATTTCTCGCGTGCCGCCATCCATGATGAAGCTGATGAATTGCTGCAGGTGGTCTCGCAGTTCGGGATCCGATACATCGCGATGGCGACAGGTGACGTACGGCAAATCGACATCCGACGGGTTGCGAACGGTGCAGTAGGCGTTGATTAGTAAGGGCATGAGGGTTCGAAATTGAAATGAATGCGATGGGGTGGGGGACTCAGCCGCTGGTCCGGGCGAGTTTGAGAAACAATTCTTCCAAGATCCAGCGGTCTGGACCATCGCTGCTGTGGCTGCCTTTTAGTTTTAGGTCCGCCTCGAGCAGCCACGGCAAGATTCGCCGTGCCCTTTCGCGACCGAGTTGTCTCATTTGCTGTTCGGCTTTTTGCAGGTCTTGGGGACCGCCACGGAATCCCGACCGCTTGAGGGCTTCGGTGATGCTGATCTTCACGCCTCGTTGCTCGGCCGCTTCCAACGCCGCGGTGGCCATTCCCAACCGACGAAGCGACCACGAAAGTTGAGGCAGTAAGGCGATCGGACGCTGGCCACTGGTTAGCAGCCGATCGACATGCTGGAGCGCCTCGGCCGCGTTGCCCGATGCGGCGGCTTCGACGATGTCCCACATCGTTTTGCCTTGCCAGCCAGCGACCACGTCATTGACCAGCGGTTCGTTGATTTCGCCACCGACTTTCAGATGCACGGCCAGCTTGGCCATTTCGGTATTGAGCATCCCGATATCGTCGCCCACCAGATCGACCAACCGGTCCGCGGCCCCTTTTTTGATTGTGCACTGATGCCGCGGCGCGATGAACTCCATCAAAAACTGCCGCATTCGAGTTTGATCGGGACGGGTGGAACGCCCCGACTTGATGACCGGCGATTTGCAGTCGACGATCCAGCCCTCTTTTTTGGCGGCTTTGTAGAGCCGCGTATTGGACGCCAGGGTTTCGATCTCGAGGATCAGTCTTCCTGACGACCGGGGGGCGGCGACGTAATCTTCCAAGTCGGCGCGGTACCGCTTGACCAACGCGTCGCCACCTCGCACCACGACGGTGCGACGTTCGCCAAAGGAGAACAGCGAGGCGGTCGACAGGTCGTCGCGAAGATCGGGCCACATCGCCGTTTCGCCTTCGGCTTCGGTCAGGTCGGCGTCGCCCGACACGACCGCTCGGCACCACGATCGCAGGGTACTGTCGCTGCCGATCAGCAAAATCACTCCCGGCAGTTCGTCGGCTTTCGGATTGGTCAGCAGTTCAAAAGCGTGATGCAGCGGCATGGTGCGGCGAGCCAAGTCGAGGAAACGTCAGCCAAGTTTGAGTATGGCGACTCGACATCGGGGCCGCCAGAGCCTACTTGAAGCGTGCGCGAGGCGCGGTCGCCGTTTCGTCCCTGACCGGTTGGAAACCACGAATCCGAGCCCGTGGAGCGAGCCCCTCCACGGCGATTGGCCGGTCGAGCGTATCCTGGCCGACGTTGCCAGCCGCATCGATCGCTTCGATTCGCAAATAAATCTGTCCCGGCAGTTCCGGGTCGGCGGGCCAGGCATAAAAACCGTCGCTGTCCAGACCGGTCGCGATCGTCGTCCAAGGGCCTTGCGGCGTTTCGGCGAATTTGAGGGTGATCGGTCGACGCGCTAAATTGTCTAACGGATCGTCACAATCGTACGTGATCAGCAGGTTGCCCGTATCCTCTTGCTCGCCGTACCGAGCCCCCGTGATGCGGACCGTCGGCAGGTTGGTGTCGACCAAGATATAGATGTCGGCGTCCTCACCCGGTGTTGGCCGGGGGCTGGTCAAACCGTTGCGACCGACGACGACCATGCGGAAGCCGTACACTCCGTCACCCGCGGTGATGATGTCGAAGGGGCTCTGGCCGTCGGGGTCGGCATCCCAGTAATCCCACGTTTTGCCCATGTCCTTGGTGGCCCATAATTCGACCGTATCGACGCCGTTGCGGCCCACCGATTCCAATTCATAGTCGAGACTGAACGTCCGTGAGTTGCTCTGGCGAACCGTTGCACCGGAGGGAATCGTGTCGGCGATCGAAACGCGGCGACTGCGCTGTGCCGGCGCCGTGCTGGCTGCCGGTGGGGTTCGCGGGGCGATTTGGGAGTCGGGGCGAGGGAAGTTGGGAGTGACCGTCGGCGCAGGAGTCGCCATGTCGGCGGGCGCCGGAGTCGCCATACCGACGGGCGCAGGGGCGGTTTCCGCTTGGTATCGCGGGGCGGTTTCCGGTTGGTATCGATTTTGATTTTGGTTCTGCGACTCAGTTTGCTGTGGGACGCCGTTCTGGCGATTCAGGGGACGCAGCGCATCTTCCGGGCGCCGCTGTGGACCGGCGTCCTGTGGAGCGGTGTCGGGTGAAGCGGTGTCGGATGGAGCGGTCGGTGGGTAGGCCGGGGGATTCAAGCCAAAGTCGTCCGCTCCGTTGGCTGGCCGCGCGTCGCTGGTCGCTGGCGTCGCTGTCGCGGCAGGTCCCTGAGCGACATGCGGCGTCGGCCAATTGGGCTGCGTTTGCGGAGCCGAGCTCCAAGCCTCCTGTTGCCGAGTCTCCTGTTGCGGACGGGTTGCCAAGCCGGAGTTGGCTGACGGGGTTGGTGGTGTCTGCCGCTGGCCATAGTCCGCTGTCGCGGAGGATTGCGGGTCGTCAGGTTGCGTGGGAGTGATCGCATCCCAGCCACGCGGTGTCACCGGCGGGCTCGCTGTCGGCGCGTAGACGGGATTAAAGCGTTGATTGGCCAACGCGGAGGGCTGGGGGCGACCGGTCAGCGGACCCACGGTATTGCGATTCGACGCCATGGCGGCCAAGGCCGCAGGATTGGAATAGACCGGAGGCTCCTCATTGGGCGGCGCGGGTGGCGGCAGCAGCGGTGAGCTGGCCAATTGAGCGGGAGTTTCCTGCTTCGCCACGCGCGGCTTTTCTACCTGTCGCGTCAACACCGTTTGGTTGCCCGCTCGGTCGCGTACAATCATGCGAATGTAGACATGTCGCCAATCCGATTCCGGGACCCACACAATGCGGCCTTCCGCCTTGCCGGGTGACTCTTGGAACAACGGCTGGGAGGCCGCTTTGACTGGCATCCATTGCCGTACCGCATCGGTCATGTATTCGACCCGCAGGCTTTCCGCCATCGGGGCATCGTCGGTGATCCGGTAGTCGAGAATCACTTGGCCGTTGCCGTCGGCGTCTGCGCGAGCGTCGAGTTCCGGGTTGGTCGTGTCGACGGTGACCCGCAATTGCGGCTGCACCGGACCGGCTGGGTGGGCCGCTCCATTGGTGTCGATGGTCCGGGTGGCAAACCAATAGTCGCCATCGGCCGGCGCCGAGAAGGGAAAGTTACGGCTGGTCGCCGGTTGGCGAGCGATCAATTCCCATTTCGAACCGGCATCGCGCGAGATATAGAGCTGGACTTCTTGCGGCTGCGTTCCCACCGAGGCCACGCTGAATGGGATCTCGAACTGAGGCATGTTCAGAAAGATACCCGCGGCCTGATTGCCAGTCGCCTGATTGCCAGTCGCCTGATTGCCAGCGGGTGGCGACCCCATGCCGGGACCTTGTGCGAATCCCAGAGAGGGCAGGGCAAACAGCGAGGCGGTAAAGAGGGTTCGCAGGTGTTTTTGCATGTTCTTCGCAAACGTGTCGGCGGAAGAGTTTGCTGACAGGGGTGATGGGAGAATCGGCATCGCTGTGGCTACAATCGGATTGGATGAAAGTTCGACGGCCCAATGAAGAACGGATCTGCCCAGAAAAGCGAGCCATTGCTAGCAATCGGCGCAGTAACCGTCGATCGGTTCCCCCACTTATCTTGCTAATTCGGCTGGAACGATTGTTCCGCTTGAGCAAAATCGGACGGTGGCGGCCGATCGTCAGGCGAACGGCCCCTCGAACGCCCTCCGAAAGCCCTGTGGGTGCCATAAAAAACGCGACCGAATTAGGTTTCTGTGATGACTGAGAATATTTATCGATACGACGTGATCGTGATCGGGGCTGGGCATGCTGGCACCGAAGCGGCGGCCGCCGCAGCACGGCTCGGAGCCCACACCGCGCTGCTGACGACCAATATCGACACGGTGGGGCAGATGAGCTGCAATCCTGCCATCGGAGGGGTCGCCAAAGGCCAGATCGTTCGCGAAGTCGACGCATTGGGGGGACTGATGGGGCGTGCGATCGATGCGACGGGAATCCAGTTTCGGTTGCTGAACCGACGCAAGGGTCCGGCCATGCACAGCCCGCGTGCTCAAGCCGACAAGAAGGCTTATCAAAACGAAATTAAATGGTTGATCGAGGATCAAGCCCATTTGGACTTGCGGCAAGAAACCGTCGAAGCGTTGTGGACCGAGGAGACCACCGAGGGGCGTCGCGTCCGGGGCGTCCGTGTCCGTGGCGGAGCCACTTATGAGGCGCCGACCGTGGTGTTGACGACCGGCACCTTCTTGAAAGCGATCATGCACACCGGAGAACAGCAAACCGCCGGCGGGCGTGCTGGAGAGGGAACGACGACTGGAATCAGCGGCGCCTTGCACGAGTTGGGGTTTCAGGTCGAGCGATTCAAAACGGGCACACCGCCTCGTTTGAGCGGCCGCACGATCGATTGGCAGCAAACCGAACGGCAGCCAGGGGACGATACTCCGCAAGCCTTTTCCTTCCTCAGCGATGCGATTCAGCAAACGCAGATGGATTGCTACATCACCTATACCAACGACGCCGTTCACGACATTATCCGAGCCAATTTGCATCGGGCGCCGATGTATAGCGGCCAGATCGATTCACAAGGCCCACGGTACTGCCCCTCGATCGAAGACAAAGTCGTGCGGTTTGCCGACAAAAACCAGCATCAGTTGTTTCTCGAGCCCGAGGGCCGGCAGACGCATGAGGTCTATGTCAACGGGATTTCGACCAGCCTTCCGCGGGACGTTCAGGATCAGATCATCCGCCTAGTGCCCGGTTTGGAACGGGCTCAGATCATGCGGTACGGGTATGCCGTCGAGTATGATTTTTGTCCGCCAACACAGTTGTGGCCGCATCTGGAAACCAAGACGGTCGCGGGACTGTTCCTCGCGGGGCAGATCAACGGCACGACGGGCTATGAAGAAGCGGCCGGTCAAGGATTGATCGCCGGCGCCAACGCGGCTCTCCGTGTGGCGGGACGCGAGATGTTTGTCCCTGGGCGTGAGGAGGCTTATATCGGTGTCTTGGTCGATGATTTGGTGACCGCAGGGACCGATGAACCGTATCGGATGTTTACCAGCCGCGCGGAATACCGGTTGCTGCTGCGGCAAGACAACGCCGACCGGCGTTTGACCCCCAAAGCGTTTGAACTGGGCCTCGTCGATGTTGCACGGCACCAGCGTCTGCAGGAAAAACTGCAGCAGATCGAGCGGGCGGAGCAGATATTACGAGCCGGCCGGATCCTCGATGCACCGGCCGATCGCTACCTCAAACGGCCCGAAGTCACTTGGCAGACGATCGTCGGTCACCTGCCCGAACTTGCAGCAATCCCCGCCGAGGCCGCTTTGCAGGTCGAATACGACGTCAAGTACGCCGGCTATATCGGTCGGCAGCAAGACGAAGTGTCCAAGCAACAGCGTTTGGCCGCACGACGGATTCCCCGCAGTTTTCGCTACGATTCGATCAAGCCGCTGCGGACCGAGGCGAAACAGAAGTTGGCCAAGATCCAACCCGTCACCCTGGCGCAAGCTCGTCGCATTAGCGGGATTACGCCGGCCGATATCGCGCTGGTGATGGCCCACTTGGATGGGGCTGGATGTGGAAAAAGTGAAGAAAACTGAGGGAAACAAGCGTTTTGGGGAAAAGCGAAGATCCGTAGAGATTCTCCACCCAATATGCGTTAAGTGTTTGTGCGGCAAGGATTTGGGGCGATTATTTCAATCTTGACCAACCCCGCAGGTTGGGTATAATTCGGCCAGTTTGGCAAGTCTGGGAAGTCAGGCAGGAGCGGGAACTCCTGTCGCTTGCGGCCTCGGCGTAAGCTACCGAAGAATTGTGGTAGTGCGGAGGCCTGGAGATTTGTTAGACCTCGTTTTTTTAAGGACAGGCTAGCCGCGCGCAGGGAGGATGATTTCTGCCATGACCACCAAAACGGTCTTTACCACGGGCGAAGCTGCGAAGATTTGCAAGGTCAGCCAGCAAACGATTATTCGCTGTTTCGATAACGGTTCTTTACGAGGTTTTCGCGTACCGGGCAGCAAGTTCCGGCGAATTCCCCGCGATCAGTTGTTCAGCTTTATGAAAGAGAACGGGATCCCCACCGATGCTCTCGAAAGCGGCAAGAAGAAGGTGTTGGTGGTCGACGACGATCAAGACTTGGTCGACTTGATTTCCGACGGCTTCGAACGGGACGGTCGGTTTGACATTCGGACCGCCAACAACGGGTTTGATGCGGGGATGCAAGTCCGCGAATTCCGCCCCGACTTAGTTGTCTTGGATGTGATGCTGCCGGACATCAACGGCAAAGAGGTCTGTCAACGGGTGCGCAGCGACAACGCTTTGGACATGGTCAAGATCTTGTGCATCTCGGGGATGGTGGAGCAAGACAAGGTGGAGGGCTTGAAGGCCGCCGGTGCCAACGATTTCATGCAGAAGCCGTTTGCGATCGACGACTTGGTTAGCCGAGCGTGCGAATTGGTCGAGCTCGAACGAGCGATTTCCAGCTAAACGGCCTCTGGGATGTTGAACGCTGGAGCAGTAGGCTCCAGTGTCTGGACCCTCGCTTGCGTTGTGCTGGCGAAGGGGCCTCTGAAAGTTTCGAACGATTCGATGGCATTTGGTTACTGGCGGGAGAGTTTCGCGATGGAGTTACTGCCGTGCTTACGGTGGTCCACGCACCGCTGGTGGTTGCCGCTCGATGGTTTGACGGCCAACGTCGTGGCCACGGTGTTATTGGATGTCGAACCCGATCGTTCTTCGCCCGACCATTTTCGTTTGGTCCAGGAACGTTTGGTTCGCGATCCTGCATTTCTTATTTTTGTCGCCCTACGGTATCTGGAATCGGGATCGTCGCCTCCTCCCGATCGGTCGACCGAGCAGTCGGTCACGGTCTCGCGGCTGACCGAGTGGTTTGTCGGTTCCGCCGCCATGCTCTTTTCTTCCGCTGACCGGCAATTTGCCGCGCCTCCGGTGACCGCGGCGACGCGGGAGGCTTGGCGGCAACAAGTCCGGCATTGTCAGACCTTGCCGGTCGAGACGTGGCTCAGCACTGCACCTCAATGGCTCGCCATTACCGGCCCCGAAGTGCCTTTAGCTTGGCAGGCGACGTGGCCCACGATTCGCCTCGAAGTCTCCGCCGGCGCACCCGCCGTTGCCACCAAGGAGGCTTCTCCAGAGCCGTTGCAGTATGCCGTCGGCACCCTGTCGCTGGTCCGTCTGGCTCAGCGGATGCGTCAGGAGCGACAACTGCGCGAAGCGTTCGATCATCGCTTGCAGACTGAGAAACTCGCTTCACTGAAGCAGTTTGCCTACGGATTAACGCACGAAATCAACAATCCACTGGCCAACATCGTGACGCGCAGCGAGCAACTGCAGTCTGACGAACCCGACGAGCCTCGCCGAGCATCGTTGCAGCGGGTGATGGACCAAGCGATGCGGGCGCATGAAATGTTGTCGGATGTGATGTTCTTTGCGCATCCGCCACAGCCTGACTGTCAAGCGTTTGACTTGGCCGAGCTGGTCGACGAGTTACTGACGAGCTATCGCACGGCCTGTGCTCCGCAGCAGATTACGCTCCGCTCGCTTTCGTCGCAGTCGCTGGTCTGTGTAGCTGATCGCCAAATGTTGCATGACGCCCTGGACGCTTTGTTACGTAATGCGGTCGAGGCGATTGGCGAAGGGGGCCAGATTCTGGTGCGGTATGGCCAGCGCGGGCAGCGCGTCCTGATGAGCGTTTCGGACAGTGGACCGGGGCTCACCGAGGAGGCCCGCCGACACGCCTTTGATCCGTACTATAGTGGACGCGAGGCGGGACGCGGTTTGGGGCTGGGCTTGTGCCGCGTCTATCGGATTGCCAAGCTGCACGGCGGTGGCGCTTCGATCAGCAGCGCCGTTGCCGGTTGTGTCGCACGCCTGTGGTTTCGCCTGCCGACTCCTTAATTCGTTTCAGTCAACGTCCAACCTGGACCGCCGCCGTGACCTTCGGATTGCTCAGTCTGTTGCCATCGTTGGTCGCCATCGTGTTGGCCATTGTCACCCGCCGCGTGATCTTGTCGCTAGGGCTGGCCGTTTTTGTCGGCGCCGTTTTGTTAGCGTGGAAAATGCCTCCTGGCGCGGTCCAGGATTTGACCGCTTGGAATCTGAATGAGTGGGGCGGCAGTTCACGCGCGCTGGGAATCTTAGCCTTTCAAATGTGGGGTTCGATCTCGGATGGTGATCATGTCAGCGTATTGAAATTCAGTCTCCTGCTCGGTGCGATGATCGGGGTTCTCGAAGCGAGTCGTTCGATGCGGTTGTTGATCCGCGATCTATCGGCTCGTGTGCGTGGTCGGCGCGGTGGTCAGACCTTGGTGGCCGGGTTGGGGTTGGGGATTTTCTTTGATGACTACGCCAACACGCTGCTGCTTGGTGGAACGATGCGCAAGGCCTGCGACGGTTGGCGGATCTCGCGCGCCAAGTTGGCTTATCTGGTCGATTCGACGGCCGCTCCGGTCGCCGGCTTGGCGCTGGTGAGTACTTGGGTGGCGACGGAAATCAGTTTGATTGGGGATGGCCTGCCGGAGGATTCGAGCGTCAGCGCGTTCCAGTTGTTCGTCCAATCGATCGTCTACCGTTTCTATCCCATTTTTGCCCTGACGTTAGTCTTTCTGATCGCCCGGACGGGCCGCGATTGGGGACCGATGCTGCGTGCCGAGCGAGAAGTGCAGGCAGCACCCGCGGTCGATACCACCGACACCGCTTCGACCGAAACCTTGGCAGCGAGCCGTCGTTGGCACTGGTTGGCGGCGATTTTGCCGATCGTGATTTGCGTCGCCGGCGTGGGGATCGTGCTGGTCCAGACGGGCTCGGCCGCGGTGGCTCAGAGCGATGCCGTTTTTACCAGTCCGCTGCAACGCTGGGGGGCCATTTTGGGTGAAGCAAGTTCTTACCGCGCGTTGATTGTCGGTGGTTTGTGGGGCTGGTTGTCGGCGTTGCTGATTGGTTGGATCGCCAATGCGTCGTGGGCCACGTTACGGGAGTTGGCAAAAGGTTCGCTGCGGGGAGCATGGCAGATCATGCCCGCCATGTTTGTGCTGTGGTTTGCCTGGGCATTGTCGACAATGACCAAGTCCGATTATCTCGACACCGGTGGCTATCTGGGAGAGATACTAACCGCTTCGCTACCCGCTTGGTCGTTGCCCACGGTCGTCTTTCTTGTCGCTTCGTTGGTCGCGTTTTCGACCGGCACGAGCTGGGGGACGATGGCTTTGTTGACTCCGTTGGCGGTGCAGTTGTCGCTCAGCATGTCGGGTGGAGAAGCACTCAGCGATCTGGTCCTCGCGACGACCGGTAGCGTGTTGGCCGGGGCGATTCTCGGCGATCACTGTTCGCCGATTTCCGACACTACGGTGCTCTCGAGTCGCGCCTGCGGCTGTGACCATGTGTTGCATGTCAGGACGCAATTGCCGTACGCGCTGTTAGCCGGCACGATTGCCGTGTTGTGCGGCACATTGCCCGCTGCGTGGGGCGTCTCGCCGTGGATCAGCATCGTCGTCGGAGGCGTGTTGTTGTGGGGGATCGTGCGAGCCTGTGGGCGTGTGGCCGAGGCACCCGCTCGATGACGCCACCGAAACCGCCTTGGTGGAAAGCTTGGCAGCGCATCGTCCCACGGTTGGTCAAAAGCGGACGCCTGCAGCAGTTGGAGCCTAGCCTCACGATCGTGCTGGATGATCTGGAAACCAAAGGGCTCGATTGCAGCTCGCTACGCGGTTGGTTACCCAGCAAGGCTCAGACCAAAGCCTTGCAACTCGCACAGGTCGAACTGGGCAAGTTGCTCAATCCCTTCTTTAAGTCGCATCAAAAGGCATTGCAGCGGATGCGGCACATCCTCTCGGTGGCTGCGGTGCCGCCGATTTTAATTTCGATCTTCGAAGTCAACGTGGCACAGCGACGACCACCGCTGCAGATAACTGCCAAGCCGTCCACGCCCGCGGCGACGGCTACCGCACGACCGAAGCCGACTGAGAAGATGACTCGCAGTCGTCAAGTCCAGCAGCGACTCGAGCGGGCTCGATTGGAGATGCCCAGCGCGACCGATTGGGGACGCAACTGCGAGGAATTCTTCATCTGCATCGACGAGACTTGGCCAAAGACAACGAAGCATCAGAGCGAAGGAGTGATTGCCGGCGTTGTGTGGCAAGGCGCTCGCCCCGACTTCCAGGTTTTGCCGCCGGCGAAAGATCATCGTTACGCCTCGCTGGAGGCTTACGAGATACTCGAGCGACTCTTTCGCTGCCCGCGTGCCCTGCCATTTATCATGCCGATCCGTTTGGATGATCGCAGCGGCACGGCCAGCCAGCACTATGATGATCTGCTGCAGGCCTGCATTCAGATCGTGCTCGGTTGGCTGCTGCCTGCCGATGGGGTCCCCGCGCGATTGCGGATTTGGATGGATCACGATTCCCGCCATCCCCATGGCTTTGAGCAAACCGGTTTCTATCAGGGACTGCTGCGCGGCTCGCAGCGGTTCGCGCGCTGGCAGGTCGATGAGGTGGCTTGGTACGATCTCGAACGGATCGACAGTTATATTGCCTACGCCGATCAATTGGCTTATTTGGCTAGAGAAAGCACGAAGTCCAATCGTGAACTGGGGCAAGTTGCCCAGTACAAACAGTTGCCCGGCTATGTGCCGCTGACCATGGAGTTGGTGCAGCGACTGAAGCGTCTGGAGCATTTGGAAGAGAATGGCGATGTTGAAAACTTTCTTGACTTGGCCGTGCAGTTGCGAAAAACACGGATGGGTCAGTTATTGGTCGATGATGTCCGCCGCCGATTGCTCGAGCGACACGACCTTCAGTTGCGCGCCTTGGAAATACTTGATCGTCGTTACCAAGCACGCGGTCGCGATCTGCGCAAGCTGGAAATGGCCATTCAGGTGGTGCGGCGGATTGTGTCGATCGCACCCGAGAAGCAGGGTGTCCGAGCCCGCTTGCTGTCGACCGCCGTCCAGTTCCAAAGCGCCAGCTACGACGGGGATCCGCATCGGGTCAGCGAGCAGATGGAAGTCTACGAAGCGATTCGCAACGAAGCGCTAGAGGATGTGCCCGAATTGGCGGTCGAGTGTGACCTGCACCTGGCCGGTGTCTGGGCCGATCAATTGGAATTCGACCAAGCGTCCGTTGTCGCTGAGGACTGGGTACACGATCCTCGCTTTCGCTATCTGCCTCGTTTTCTGCGAGGCAAGGTGCTGACCACGCTGGGCCGTTACCAAGCTGCTCAGGGGAATCACGACGACGCCGAACAGAGTCTTCGCCAAGCTGTCGAACTTCTCATTGCAGCGGAGGCGGCCTCGCCAGATCTCGCCGGCTGGCGGGAGATTCCCGCCAGCTACCGTGCTCATAACGCCATCGATGCGAAATCAAACCAATGGTACGAACGATTTGTAGCAGCGGTGGGCGATCCCGAGGCATTGGTTGCAGAGGTTTGTGAACGCAAAACAGCCCACCACAATCGCTACCGACAACGCCTGTTGTTGCGAGCAATTACGGCGTATGGACTTCAGTCGCCCTTGAAGCCGTTGACTGAGCGATACCTGGCGCAGCACATGAGCTGGGCGATGGGTGAAGGCGAGCCCTGGCCCGAGATCGCGTTGTATCGTGCCTGCGTGCTGTGGCAAGCGAAAGAGCCGCAACACGCTTCGCGATGGTTTGACCGGGCGTTGTTGTCGCTCACCGGTCGTCAAGTCGGAGCGACGTTGCAGTTGTTGGCCGCCTGCGCCGGCACAATTGCTTATTGCTGTTTTGACGATCAGCATTTCCGCACCGAAGCGACCGCGGCGATTGCCAAAGCAGAGCCCAAACTACCGGCAGCCGCAGCCATCATTCAGCGTCTGCAAGTCGCGCTGCAACGCCCCGATACCGCTCGCGTCAAAGAATTGTTGGCGATGCTTCGGTTCCATTACCACTAAGCCCTTGCCATCGAGACTAGTTGCGAAGCGAATTTGCTACTGCGTCGATGATGGTATCTAAATCGTAGGTTGGTTCGTAGCTGATCGCTTGGCGGATGCGAGCCAGGTCAGGCACTCGGCGGCGGATGTCTTCGAAAGATTCGTCATAGGCATCCGCGTAGCTTTGGAATTCGATTTCACAGTCTGGGTTGACTCGATCGCGAACGCGCTGCGCGAGATCCAAAATGGAGATCGGTTGGTCGCTGCCGATATTAAAGACGCGGCCCATGCATGCATCGGTGGCGACAAGCTGCATCACGGCATTCTTGACATCTTGCACGTGTGCGAAGCAGCGGACTTGTTTTCCATCGTCATGCACGACCATCGGTCGGCCTGCCACGGCCGCTTCGACGAACCTGGGCAAGACCATGCCGTAGGCGCCCGTTTGCCGCGGGCCAACAACATTGAAGAAACGCCCGACGACGACCGGGAGGTGGTGTTCGCGATAAAAGGCGAGTGCCAGGAATTCATCGATCGCTTTGGAGACACCGTAGCTCCAGCGAGCCTTCGTTGTCGCACCGAAAACCAAGTCGTCTTCTTCGCCCCAGGTCTCTTTAGGGTTCTTGCCATAAACTTCGCTGGTGCTGGCGATGAAGCAGCGGACCGCATGGCCGGCCGTAACACGTTCTCCCAATCGGTTAAGGATCAACTGCGTGGGGTAGATATTGCGTTCGATTGTTTGGATGGGCTGTTTGGCGATCAGAGCGACTCCGACCGCGGCGGCCAAGTGGTACACCTCGTCGGCTTGGTCGACCAAGCGGTGCACGATCGTTTCGTCTTCGATCGTCCCTTCGGTCCACTCCAGATTGGGGTGCTCGCGAACCGCCTGCAGGTTCTGGAAGTTTCCCGTCGACAGGTCATCGACGACGAGCACGCGATCCCCACGTTCCAGCAGCGATTCGACTAGATGGGAGCCAATGAAGCCGGAGCCTCCAGTAACTAGCGACGTTTTCACTCGGGGCTCCAGGGGCAGGATAGGTTAACAAGGGGGCATGTGTTGTGTACGAGTTTGCCACTCGTTTGGTTCGTCAGAGGGCATCTTACGCCTTTCCGTAAGACTCAGGCAGGGTTGGTGCCGGGGCAGCTTTGCCGAAAGATGCTTTCCGATTTGGAGGTCGATCGATAGACTGAAGGCTCGATCGCAAGGGCTCTAATCTGTTACTCGTGGGGATCTGGACGTGATGCATCTGACGCACGCCACTAAATGTCTGTTGATTTGTCTGTTCGTAGCCTGCA
>CAYZHQ010000008.1:0-75923 GCA_964477385.1 uncultured Pirellulaceae bacterium | reverse complement strand
GGGCAGGGGGTCGAGCCGGGCGAGGCTCGTGATGAGCAGCTACTGCGCCAGACGATTTCGACTTTTCAGCAGTTGGCCAAAGAGTTCCCTAAAAGCAATTTTCTCGACCAAGCTTACTTCTACAGTGGCGAAGCGGCCTACGCGATGGGAGACGCCAAGCAGGCGATCGCGGCCTATGACCGCTTGCTAAAGATGCCCAAAGCCGCCGATAGTCCTCTCCGGTGCGATGCCCTGTACGCACGCGGTGTGGCGCAGGAGGAGTTAGAGGACTACGACGGCGCGTTGCAAGCGTACCGCGATTTGTTGGCCAGTTGCAGCGAATCCGATCAGGAGTTGGCGCAGGAGGTTCGGGTCCGTGTCGGCGACGTGTTGATCCTGAAGAAGGACAATGTTGCTGCGGCCGAGATGTTCGCCACGGCGGCACAGCAGGGTGGCGAGAACGCGGCGTACGCGATGTTCCGCCGTGCCTTTGCACTCGCCCAGGCCAAGCAGTCGGCTGAGGCGGCGAAAGCATACGAGCAAGTGATTAGCGATTATCCTCAGTCCCGTTTTGCGGCAGCGGCGATCTTGGCATCGGCACAAAGTTCCTACGTCGCCGGGGACCAGGAAACGGCCAAGAAGCGTTTTCAGCAAGTTCTTGCTCGCGATAATCTGGCCGAAGCGACCGAAGCGGCGCATTGGTTGGCTCAGATGGCGATTCGTCAAGGCGACGTCAATGCGGCCGAAGCGGTGGCGACGCAGCAGATTGCCAAGGGGGTTGAGGGGCCTTATGCGTTGGCGCTGAAACTGGATCAAGCCGAAGCAATGTCGATGAATCCAGAGAAGGCGGCCGAGTCGCTCGATCTGTTTGCCGCGGTTTACCGCGAGGATCCCAAAAGTCCGTTGGCTTCGCGTGCGTTATATAGTGCCGCCTTTGCCGCTTTGCAGGCAGGCAATTTCCAACGCGCGGTCGACTTGTCGGGGGAGTTCTTAAAGCGATTTGACCAAGACTCGCTAGTCAACGATGTTCGCTACATCGGTGCCGAAGCACGGTTGTTGGCGGGAAAGCATGCGGACGCGGGGCAAGCGTATTCGCAGTTGTTGACGCAGGCCAAAGACAATCCGCAGCGTCCGATGTGGGTCCTCCGCACGGCCACCGCTTTCTATTTAGCAGGGCAGTATGACACAGCCATCCAGGTTGCTGAGCGTGAACGCCAAACGTTGGTCGATGCTGCCCAGCGTGCGGAAGCCGAGTTTTTGATTGGGGCGAGTCAGTTATTCGCCAATCGTCCCGAAAAGGCGATTGAAAGTTTGCAGGCTAGTCGCAAACAGGATCCGCAGTGGGACAAGGGAGATGAATCACTGTTGTTGCTTGGTCAAGCCTACCAGCAGGCGGGCGATGACGAGGCGGCGATGACGACTTGGAAGTCCTTGGCGGAATCTTATCCTGATCGGCGCATGGCCGATCAAGCATTCTTTCGATTGGGGCAGCAGGCGGCGCGAGGCAAGGACTTTGATGCGGCTGTCGATGCCTACTCGCAAATCTTGACGCGAAAAAAGGATGCCGGTTTGGTTCCCTACGCACTATTCAACAAAGGATGGTGCTTGCTGCAGCAGGAAAAATTCAGCGAAGCCGAGCCGCTGTTGAAACGGATGCTTGATGAATACGAATCGCATCCCCTGCGGAGTGAAACGCAATTGGCGTACGGCGTGACATTGCGAAAAATGGGGCAGCTTGAGCCGGCCGAAAAAGAACTGCAAGCGATGCTCGACGATAAGCCGCAAGGAAACTCGCTCGGACATTCGCTGAATGAACTTGCCCAAATCAAATTGAAACGTGAGCAACCGGCCGAAGCGGTGCCGTTGCTCAAACGAATCGTCGCCGAGGTGCCGGCTTATCCAGCCCTCGAGCGGGTGATTTATGACCTCGCGTGGTCGCTAAAGGAAAGTGGCGATTCAACCGCGGCAGCCGATTACTTTTCGCAATTGGTGGCACGCTATCCTGAAAACCCATTGGCCGCTGAGGCCAATTACTTTATCGCCGAGCAGAAATATGTTAGCCAGGAGTGGAAGGCGGCGGCGACGGCGTTCAAGAAAGCGGCAGAGGGGACGGAGGATCCCGAGTTAGCCGAGAAAGCTCTTTATAACGAAGGCTGGTCGCTTTACCGGGTTGCCGAATACCAGCCCGCCGAAGTCGCGTTCGTCCGGCAGGTGAAGGAGCATCCGGAGGGCAAGTTGGCGATGGATGGTTTGCTGATGATCGGCGAGTGCCGCTTCAAACAGGGTGACTTCGCCAAAGCGGTGCAGGGCTATGAGCAGGCTCGCCAGCGAATCGAAGCCAATGGCGATAATTCCGAAACGATCAAGGAGCCCGCTCAGCGTCAGATTCGCGAATTGGTTTACTTGCACGGCGGGCAAAGTTTAGGACAGGTCAATCGGTGGGAAGAGTCCATTCAGTGGTTCGATGAACTGCGATCCCGATTCCCTACCACGCAGTACCTGCCACAAGCTTTTTTCCAGACCGCTTACGCCTATCAGCAGGTCGGAAACGACGATCAGGCACTCAAGCTTTATGGTCAAGTTGCTGGCAAGTATCGCGATGAAACGGCCGCTCGGTCGCGGTTCATGATGGGAGAGGTGTACTTCGCCAAACGTGATATGGCGAAAGCGATTCCCGAATTCCAACGCGTGATGTATGGCTTTGGAGCCGAGAAAGCGCCCGACGAGATCAAAAATTGGCAAGCCAAGAGTGGTTTTGAAGCCGGAAGGTGTGCCGAATTATTGGTTCAGTCGACGCAGGGCCAGCCCCGCGAGAACGCCCTCAAGATCGCGCGCGACTTCTTTACCTATGTGGTGACCAAACATCCAGCACATGAGCTGGCACCGAAGTCTAAGGAGCGTTTGGAGGTGCTAAAGCGGCTTTAGTGGGGTTTGTCGCTCCAAGAAGGGAGCTCTTTGTTTGTCGTTGGCGTCGTTCCGGGGAGGATGCCGTGAGCAAGCTTGGTCCCCACCTTTGGCTTGTTGGTCAAGCTTGTTCGCTTGGTTTGCGGAGTCGGTTTCCCCAGTGGAACGGGCCGGGGGAATTCTAAATTCGATCGCCGGCGACAAGTCTGAGTTGACGAAATCAGGGGGTTTTCGACTAGGATGAAGGTCGGCTTCTGGTTGTGGTCTTTATGAAATGCGAAACGCCCACGCACTAACGAGTTTCCTTTGACGCAGTTCTTTTTTTCCAATCGTGGCGGTCTATTGTTATCCAAAGAACGCGGCATGTTCGGCCTGATGCTCCGCGCCACTGCGTGGTCGGTGTTGGTCGCCGGCTTGGTGTGTGGTTCACTAGCGACCTCTTCGGCGCAAGACGTACCGATTGACGAAGCGGCCATCGAAGCGCTGCAGCAACCGGCGCCGGCGGATGTCGCGACCGACGACGAAGCGTCGACCTCTGATCAGCCGACCGGCATCGATCTGATGACGCTGATCGGCAGTGGTGGCAAGTTCATGATTCCGATTGCCATTATGTCTTTGCTGGTCGTCACGCTCTCGGTGGAACGGTTTGTCAGTCTGCGGCGAAAACGAGTCATTCCGCGACGCTTGGTGCAACGTCTGCAGGCGCTGCGCGATCCCGTCGATGGCTTTGATCCTCAAGCCGCTTACAAGGCGTGTCAAGAAAATCCCTCGGCGGCGGCAACGGTGATTCAAGCCATGCTCGCGCGAACGGGCCAGCCGCTCGGTGAAATCGAACGGGCGGCGACCGACACCGCGCAGCGCGAAGCGGACGATTACGGTGGCCCCATTCGCTGGTTGAACTTGGCCGCCGCTGCGACTCCTTTGATGGGTTTGCTGGGAACGGTCTGGGGCATGATCGTGGCGTTCCACGAGTCGACGACGTTGACGGTCGACCGCAGTCGTAGCGAGCAGTTGTCCGAAGGCATCTACACCGCATTGGTGACGACGCTGGCGGGACTGATCGTTGCCATTCCAGCCGCCATCATGGCACAGTACTTAGAGAACCGTTTGACTCGGCTGTTTCATCGCATCGAAGAACTTGCCTTCACCGTCGCTCCGGGGCTCGAGCGGTTCACGGGGCGAATGCGGTTCGATCCGCAACGCGGATTGCGACCGATGTCCGGTGCCCTCAAACCACCACCGGCACCGGGCGCTGCAGGCGCTTCGGCACCGCCACGTTCTGCCAAGACAGGGCGAGCCGTCTCCGAGCAGCCGATCGCGGAGAAAGGTTAAACGCGATGGCGCTGCAAATCAAAAAGTCGCAAGCTGCCTCGACGCTCAGTCTGACGCCTCTGATTGACGTTGTCTTTCTGCTGTTAATCTTCTTTCTCGTGACGAGCGAATTCGAGGAGCAAGAGCGGAAGCTGGACATTGTGTTGCCCAGTGCCACCAGTGCCAGCCCGATGACGGTGAAGAGCAAGGAATTTGTGGTCGACATCAATTCCAGCGGAAAGCTGTTTGTCGGTGGAAAGTCGATGTCGATGGATGCACTCGAAGAGATGCTGCAGCGGGCAGTGGCCGATAATCCTGTCAATCAGTCGGTCGTGATTCGTGCCGATAAAGAAGTCCCGTTCCAGCCGGTCGTGAGCGTCATGGATTTGTGCAATCGCACGGGCGTTAGCGATTATTCGGTCACGACGCAGGAGGGGCCTCCGGGCGGTTAGTGGTGAGCAATCTTGACGAACGCGAACCGGTAGACGCGAGCGAAGGCATGTGGCCGGTCGACGTCGCGTTGACGGCACTCGGTGGCCTGATTACCTATGTTGCGGCAACGCGATTGGGGTTTGATGACCCGCGCTGGATGTACAACGCCTGGACCTACATTGCCTTGATCGCGTTTGGCGTTGGGGTGTCGGCATTCGTGCTGCGACGGGTCACCGGAAGGTTGTTTCAGCGATCGGTTGAAATCGGTTTCTTGGTTAGCATCATCGTGCACCTGCTGCTATTGGTAGTTGCCGTGAACGTGGTCATCTTCAGTCGTTATTGGCCCGATACCTATTCCGGCTCCAAGCCCGAGCGATCCCCGATTCGTCGCACCGTTCCCGAGCATTTATTTTCACGGCAGACCGAAACCTCGGAGCAACCGGACTGGGCCAAACCGGTCGACGTGCAAACCGCTTCGCGCGTGGTGCCTGAAGAGATGCGAGAGATCCCGCCGATGGAAGCTTCGTCGGTGCGGCTGGAGATGCCCAACGAACAGCCAAAAACCGAACCGGAACTGCGGAAGCAATTGATTGAGCGACAGCAAGCCGAAGAGCAGATGCCGTCTCCGGCGAGCGATCCTTCCAAATTGGCACGGCGTGAAGCTGAACTGACCTTTGAGCCGACGACGGCGCTGGAAGTCCCCGATGTGGCGCCGGTGCAAAAGGTTTCCGAGAGTGTGCAAGAGCGACAAGATCTTCAGGTTCAGCGTTCGCGTTCCAGTGGTGCGATGGTCGAGATGCCGACCGCCGAACCGATGACGCAGCCCACGGCACCCAAACGAGAAGTCCAGCTGCGCAATTCGGAGGAGCTGCCGAGGATGGCGATGGCGGCCATCGACATGCCTCGACCACGTGAGTTACGGCGCGCCGAAACGTTGCCTCCCGCCGGTGCGGCTCCCGCCGTTCCGACTTACCAAGTCGCCCGCAGCGACCCGGCGGCCAGCCGGTTGCTGCGGCGAGAGACCTCGGCCAGTATGCGGGCGACCGAAGCGACGACGCCCTCCATGGCGGAAATGGGCCAAGCCGGTCCGGCCTTCTCGCAATCCGATGCCCTGGCTTCGGCCAGCGGTGGCACGACCGGACAACCCGTTCCGCAAACCGGAATGCCCAGCGTGACCAATGGGCAAGCGGCTGCCGCCACGGGCTTGTCTCGACGAACACGTTCGAACACGCCGGCGTTGCCAACAGGGCCACCAAACATTAGTGCGATCGCTGGAATGGCGGCTACGGGACAACAGGGGCCGGCTGATGATTCGCCACAAATGGCAGCCAGCGATGGCATTGCTCGGCGCTCTCTCGACACGCCCGCGGTTGCCGCGGCACCTACCGCGGCGCCGATGCCGTTGGACATTCTTGCGAACCGAGGTCCCGCGGGGTTGGCCACAGAAATGGCACCCCGCGCGGGGTTGGCGTCGATGCCCGATCTGCCTGACACCTCGGCACTCGATTTGGGGCGAACTCCGATCCGACGCCGCGAAGTGGGAGGTCCCATCAAACCGGCTGGCAGTCAAGTCGCATCGGTCGAGTCCTTCCAGCGTCGCGTGATGCGGACCAGCGGCGCTGCTTCGCCAGCCCCTGCGGGAATGGTCGGCCCCGAAACCGAAGAAGCAATCGAGTTGGGATTGGAGTATCTCGCGAACCGGCAAAACCAAGATGGCAGCTGGTCGCTGCAGCAACCTGGCGAGCGTGTGTTTCTGAAAAGCGATACGGCGGCGACCGGATTGTGCTTGCTATCCTTTCAAGGTGCTGGCTACACCCATCGGCAACACCAATACGCCGGCACGCTCGCGCGAGGGTTGGATTTTTTGATCAAGCAGCAGAAACCGGATGGCGATTTATTCCGTCCAGAAGATTCGCTCAGCAATCAAAATGTCTGGCTGTATAGTCACGCCATCGCCGCTTTGTCGCTGTGTGAGGCGTATGGCATGACGCAAGATCCAAAGCTCCGCGAACCAGCTCAGAAAGCGATCGACTTTATCGTTGCCAGTCAGCATCCCACGCGGGGTGGTTGGCGGTATCGACCGCAAAACAGCAGTGACACCAGTGTTAGTGGTTGGATGATGATGGCGCTCAAGAGTGGCGAACTGTCCGGCTTAGAGGTCCCCGAGTCGACTTATGAAGGAATTGAGCAGTGGTTGCAGTCCGCGCAGCAGGGCGTGGGCCGCGCGGACCGCTATCGCTATAACCCATACGCTCCGATCAATGCCCAGCAGCGGCACGGTCGCCAAGTGACGCGCACGATGACCGCCGTGGGAATGTTGATGCGGATGTATGGTGGTTGGCGTCGCGAGCATCCGTCGATGATTTCGGGAGCCGACTATCTGGCTCAGTCCCTGCCGGCGATCGGCACCGCGGAGCAGCCTCGTCGCGATACCTATTACTGGTACTACGCCACGCAGGTCATGTTTCACATGGGAGGCGAGCACTGGAAAAAGTGGAACCAAGCGCTCACGCCGACATTGGTTGACTCGCAGATTCGCGAAGGCAAACAGGCCGGCAGCTGGGAGCCACTCGGGGAGATTCCCGACCGCTGGAGTGCTCATGGTGGACGGGTCTATCTGACGACGATGAATCTGCTGTCGCTGGAGGTGTTCTATCGCCATCTGCCGATCTATGAAGAGACGGCCAAATAACGCAGCCAGTGATCTGCTTTAGCGTGGCCACGGCGGTTGGTCTTCGATCAGCAGGTAACGTTGGTCGGCGCGAATATTTTCAAGCACTTGTTGTCGGCCTGAGGGCCATTCGACCACCACGGTGTTCACGTCGGTTTCTGCTCCCAGGCCGATCTGAACGATCGGTTCGTTGGTGCTCATCAAGCCATCGCCACCGATCTGCCAAGCGGTCCAGGTTTGTTCGCCCGCCGTCACCGTCACGACCGCCCCGATCGCGTCTCGTTCGCTGTGAGTTCCCACCAATTCAAACTGCAGCCAGTGACCTGCGTCGGAGCGATTTTCCAGGAAGGCGATCGGGGCATCCAAATGATTGGCCAACAGGTCCATCCGGCCATCTCGGTTCCAGTCGAGGACCGCCAAGGTGCGTCCCAGACGAGGTGTTTGCCAGTAGCTGCCTGTCTGCTCGTCTTTGGCCGCGTCGCTAAACCCTTGCTTTGAGCCACGCAGCAAATTGGCGGGCATGCGGAAGGGGACTCCGGCGTAACGGGCGTCGTACAGGTGCCCATTCAAGATCGCTAGGTCTTGCCAACCATCGTTGTCCCAGTCCGCCGCCTGGGTTCCAAATCCAAGGTTTGGCATGGTGATCGGATGGAGTTGATACCGACGGGATTCGTCGGCGAACAGGCCCGATGGACTTTGAAGATAGAGGTTCGAGGGTTCATCGAAAAAGTTCGTCACATGGAAATCGATTTCTCCGTTGCGGTCGAAATCGCTTGCCGTGACGCCCATGCAAGCTTGAATGTTACCGGCACCGCTGATAGCACACCCTGTCAGCCCCGCCGATTCGGTCAACGAATAACGCTGCGGTTGTTGAGAGGAAGGTTGGCTGATCCAGTAATGGTTATTCATGCCGTCGTTGCCGATGAAGATGTCGTTGCCAGCTTGCCGATCGAGGTTCGTGATGATCACGCCGAACCCGTAGGCGGCTCCCTCGCGGCCCGCTGCGAAGGATTCACTAAGCTCGAATTGTCCATCGCCAAGGTTGATCAACAAGCGATCATTGGCGGGCTTGAACTCGTAAGGGACACAGGCGACCGATTTGCCTTGGCAGTAGACCTGATAGGCGCGAGGATCGTCGACGTAGTTCACTTCTACCACATCGGGTAAGGCATCTCCCGTGACATCGGCGATCGCCACGCTCGATGTCCAATTGTCTCGTTCGATTGGTAAGCCCAACGGTTGAGGCCGAAACGTGCCATCCCCTTGGTTGATCAAGCAAACATTGGTGCCAACATTGGCAACCCAAAAATCGGGCCAGCCATCTTGGTTGATGTCGCCCACGCAGATGCCCTGGCCATAACCACGGTCGGCCACACCGGCCTGAAGCCCGATTGATTCAAACATGCCATCGGGAGTCTGCCGATAGAGTTCGTTGGGGGCCGAGTCGGTCGCATTGTTCGGCTCCCCACCGGCTTGCATCACGTAGACATCGGGCCGTCCGTCGAGATCAAAGTCGGTCGCCACCAAGCCTCCACCGTTGGCTTGATGCAACAAGAAACGACCGGTCTGCAAGTCATAGCCACTTTGCAACGAAGTCTTGATGCCCACTTCGGAGGCGATGTCGCGAAACCGCAATCGCGCGGCATCCCCCCGAGTGTCCGTTGCCGGCGTGTTGCCGCCGACGAGCCGTTTGGGGATCTCTGGCGGTGGGTAGTCGCTGCGATCGAAACCGAGAGCGTCCAGCCATGCTGCTTGATAAGCCTCCGGTGCATCGGTGTGCATGGATCGCAGTTGTTCCCGTTTGCGAGCCAATTCGACGAGTTGCAGATCGAGAGTCCCTTGTAGCTCTGCGGCATGTCGTTCCCAAGCGAGCGCTTCCCAGCGGCGCCCGAGGCGTTCCAGTTCGGTAGCGATCCAGCGGGCTTGTTCCACGTCGGCATTCGCGGCGGTTCGGAAGATGCGGTCGAGCGACTCAAGCTGCTGGCTCAAACGGAGTGCGATTTGCGTTTGGCCCTGGCTGTCCAGCAGCGTGACCATGTCGCGCAGGGAGGAGCGGTCAGTCGGATCGCGCGTGATCGCTTCGGTGAACGCGCCGATCGCCGCTGATTCCTCTCCTTGGTTTCGCAGCCACATCCCCAGCGTCGCCCAGTAGTCGGGATGCTTGGACGCATCGGCGGGCAGCGACGTTTGCCACTTACGCAAGCCTTCGTCATCTTCCGTGATGGCCAGCAGGCGACCCCACAAGGCATGGGCGGCGGCGAGTTGCGGAAATTCTGCGGCGACTTTGGCTTGGATCGGAAGAGCCACCTGCGGTTGATCGTCTTGGAAGGCCCGTTCCCGCGCGGTGCCCATGGCAAACAGACTTTGATCGACCAAGCCATTTTGTTGTGCCAGGGTGCCCATTGCGAACGGAGTGTTCAAATCGACCAGAGAGACCAGTTCGCGATGCGAGTAATCGCCTATCTTCAGCAACGCCAAGGCATGGTGGCGGGCTTCGAACCGGCGGCCTTCGGCGTTCAGTAGATTTAGCAAACCTCGGTGGAGTCGCGGGTCGTTCGGTGCCCGCTGCAGTGCCTTGCGCAGCGAGTTCTCCACGGCCAGTAGATCACCGCAGCGAAGGAACCACTGCGAGGCCATCAGGTGGGCTTGCACCGCTTCGGCCGGAGTTCCTTCAGCGACACGATCCATCGCCCGAGCGGCACGGCAAAAGTCACCCTGGGCGGCATGTAGATTCGCGGCCAGTGCAAGGGCTTGAAGATTGTCAGGCGATGCGGCCAAGACCTTCGTAAGCAGCGTTTGGGCTTCCTCGACACGCCCCTGTCGCGTCAATCCAATGGCCGCTTGCAGTTGCTCCGCGACGGAATCGACCGCTGCCGCAGGTGGGGATGCCGGAGGCGAATCGGGCGAAGGTGGGGGTTGCGAGTTGCAGCCCGCGGTTAGCAGCAGCCCGAAGACCGACAGCCAAACACTGGAGTGAGCTCGACGGCCAATGCAGTGTCGAAGAACCTCGCGGGGCTGCAGGAAAACGGAAGCGGGGGCGATGGACATGCCAGGCAGGTAGGACGGAGAAGAGAGAGGTGGAAGATGTTGGGCAGCAAGCGCGATCCGACCGGCCGTTCAATCTAATCGACTTGCGTCCCCATCGGCAAACGGAGCATCCCTGTAGTCCGCCTTGACAGCCGCCGGTGGAGCCAGCCAACTGCGTGTTGGCGAGGGGACATTCCGAGCAATAAAGTACAGCACCAGGATCAGGAACAGCGTCCAGGCCAGCCGGGGAGATGTTAAACGTCCCGCTTTTTCCCGTCTACGTTGCAGGCCGACCAGCAGCAGCATGGCGGGGACACCGAGGATCAGCATCGGATTGTTGCGGATCGCGAGAGGCAGATTTCCCACGGCCAACGCCCCGATGGCACGCGTGCCACCGCAGCCAGGGCAGTGAAAGCCCGTGGCTTGATAGAAGACGCACTTCGGATACCACGCCGTCGTCGACGGCTGGTAAGTCCTAAGTGTCCAAATCAAAACGCTCGCCAACACGATCAGCAAGAGGCTGATGGGCAGGGCACGCGAATTTTTCCACGGCGGATCGGGTGGCATAAGCAGCCTTCGTTTTCCGGCCAGCGTCGATTAGAAATTGCCGCCTTGATTAGCCGCGGCGCCGATAACAGCGACGATTTGAAGCCCAAAGATGAGCAGGTTCAGGATTAAACCGATGCCGAACCCAATGAGAGTAAATTTCTTGGCATTGTTCGCCGATTCGATCGCGCCTGCTTGATCGCCTGCATTCCATTTCGAATCGACTTGGGCGGCAAACACGATGCCGGCGATGCCCAGCGGCAAGCAACAACAGAAGGTCACCAGAATCGACTCAACCAAATAGTTCTTTGGCTTGGAGCCCATCGTCGCATTTCCCCCGAAGTTTCCCCTCGTGGCGGTCTGGTAGGGGTTTGTAGCCAAGGATTTTCCGCACTGCATGCAAAGCGTGGCTCCCGATGGGTTTTCACTTCCACAATGGCGACAAAACATAGCTACCTCACAGTTGATGTTTCAGCAAAAAGAATCGATTTTGATCGAGCGGGGTTGGGTTTCAGCAAATTTGTTACAAGCTGCCGAGGATGCCGATGACGATGAACATTAGCAGCAGGAGGGTGAAAATACCTCCCATCACCAAGCCAAAGATGGCTCGGCCCTTGCCGCCGAGTTTGGGGTTTTTCTTGATGTCCCGCAGTCCCAGAATGCCGAATACGACTGCGAATGGAGCCGGGAAAAAAATCACACTGAACAGGCCGAAATAGCCAGCCAAAATGGCGAACATCGAGCGTCCCACCGGCAGCAGCATCCGCATCGCGGGATCTTCGGAAATCGAAGGAGAGGCTGGGGCATCGCGATGGCCGCAAGCGCTGCAGGCTGCAAAACCTGGTGCCATCGGGGAGCCACATTGTGGGCAATACATGAGGTTGCTCGGCGATTAAAGAAGACAGTGGGAGGATCGCGAACAGTCTATCGATTTCCTGAAGGGCGATGGGGGTGGTTCGTCTCGCCCGTGTTGCGAACCATGGCCAGGAGGCTGGCCAGCCCAGTGCGGAGTTTCAGCCCAGTCCGGAATTATTGCGCGTTGGAGCGGGAACCGCTGGGGCTGCCGGAGATCGGTCGATTCATTGGCAGTGGACGAGCGGCGGTGGCAAAGCCGCGTCGATAAAGTTGCTCTTTCAGGCGACGCAAACTGGCGAAGCTATCGGGATAGACCCAGATAGTGATCGTTGTTTGCGAGGGATTGCGTCCGGCTAGCTCGACGTCGAGCAGCGAGCTGCCGCTGAGCACGGTCTCGATCGGTTGGCCATGAGGTTCCTCGACCGGTTCGACCACCAAGCCGACCAGTTGGATGCGAGTCGCCATCCCGACCGTTCCGCCTTGGGCGACCGCTTTGCGTTCGCGTTCCATTTCGTATTCGGCAACATAGCCTTGCAGCGGGCCGACGCGTGAAGTGAGTTGGCCGTCACGGCCGTTGATGTTGCGTTGGAAGTCATCGCGGATTTCCTCGATCAGGCGATCGAGTGGCACGACCGACAATCGATTCCCTTTTAAGCGAAAATGGATCTCTTCACCGAAGACCGTTTTCGCCATCGGCGTCGGCAGGTGTTCGACCGCCACCACGGGGGCTTCAGCCGACTCAAGCTGCTCGCGCTGGCCACGCGTCTGTTGCAGATCGTTTTCCAGTGACTTCTGCATCGATACCAGTTTGGCCGCCTGCTGGGTCTTCTCGTCGAGTTGCGTTTGCTTTTCCTCCCAAGTCTGTTTGGCGATGGCCAGCATGTCGTTCAAGACCGCACGTTCATGGCGACGGCTTTTCAGTTCCAAGTCGACTTGTTGGATATTATTTTCCAGCTTCACCGAAGCAGCCCGCGCCGACTCGGCCCGTGCCGTTTCGGTTGCCAGTTGCGCGAGGTCCTCTTCGGTCACTTGGGATTGCTGTTGAGCCTGCTCGGCGACTTGTTGGGAACGTGTGCCGAGGATCACGACCAAGATGATCAAGATTCCCACGAGATTGGCGACGATGTCCAAGAAGGCATCGTGACCCAACTCGACCGTCGAGCGTTTTCGCTTGCTAGCCACTGCGTTACCTTTTTTCCAGTTCCAGGCCACTGCCTTGCAGCAGCGTGCGAAGTTGACGGAAGCGTGGTTCGGCGTCGCGATCGACCTCCACGCGGAGCACCGGTTGCCAGCGACCACCGGCAATGGCGAATCCCCACGAATCGACCCGGTCGTGTACCGCGGTAGCGAGCTGCATCGCCGCGCGATCGACAAAGCCGTCGTGGAAGGTGAATCGCTGGTCGACCGTTTGGCCATCCTCAGACATCAGCACGAAGGCATCGGGCAAACAGACGACGCGGAGTCCGCGGACGATCGAGGTGCCTCGGCCACGCGCGGTCGAAGGGAGCGCCCAGTCGCGGCTGCCACGGCGCAGTTTGGTATCGGTTTGGCCACTGCCGTTGGAAGCGGACGAAGCGTTCGCAGAGGAACCGGCCGCATTTTGCTGGGCGTTGGCTTGGCGATTCGAGGAAGCCCTTTCCGAATCGGAGGGAGCGGGTGAGGGGGCTTGGCGTTGCGAGGGGGCTTGGGACGCTGCGTAGGGATTGCTTTGTGGCGGTTGCTGGCCGGTTTCTCCTTGTGACGGTGTTGCTTGACTACCGCCGGTGGCTCCCAGTGCATTCTGATCGCCCGACGAAGGGCCTTCGCTTTGGCCATCGATGCGGCCATTTTCATCCAATCGCCCCACGCCATTGGCTGTCAGCTGGTCGTTCATCGCGGCCGTTCCCTCGGGGCCAGCGGAGCCGCCGGCATCGCCAGAGCCCCTTGCGGCCCCCAGGCGAATTTCGCCACCTGGTGCTTGGTTTGTCAATTCGGGGAGTCCGCTGTTCCAGCCTTGGTCGCCTACGGAACCGAGGTTGCCTGCCAAGCCGCCGCCGGCAGGTGGTGCGTTGGCTGCGCTCTGCAAAGCGTCGTCGAAATCTCGAATGTCGCTGCCATCGATGTTGCCACTGCGCGACCTCGTGTCGGAGTTAACGGGCCGAGAGAAGTAACGTTCTCCGCTGCCGCCGGTTGCTCCGCTACGGGCCAGCTCGGCAGCCGAGAGGACGCGTGGGCGACCGCCACCGCCGACCGATTGGCGACGGCGGATATAAGAGGACGCGGCTAGTCGTGCGTGTTGTCGCGTCACCGCTTCGCGAATCGCCACGTCGACCTTTTCTTTTAGACGCTTGTCGCTACCTGGAAAAGCGAGCTCCGTTTCCCCGGGGACCAACTCGTAACCGAACTGGTCGTCCCAGTTCCGCATCGCCGTCCGTGCGGCGGCATAGGTTTCGATGCCGTCGGGTCGGACCACTAGCAGCGGATAGGGATCGGCGCCCGAAGGATCGGTCTGCTGCCAGTGGTAGCGAACCGCGCGGAGTGCCGCGTCGAGCGGATTGCCAGGTCCAGCCGGGCCTTCGAGTTGCAGTTTGGAGATAAACGAGCCTTCGGGTTGAACGCGGACACCCTCGGCCGTGCACTCAACATAGATCGGGCGTTGGTCGGTGCCGTGGGGGCCTTTGTACGGCACGATCACCACGCGCGGTCGTCGGTGGGGCACTTCCTGCTGGAGCTGTTCGACGCGATTCTGTTCCTCAGCAATCGCCTGCTGCAGGCGGTCGATTTCTTGCCGCTTCGCCGCTTCGTCGAACGTGCTGGCCAGGGCAACGACGGTCGTCTCCCGCAGTTCTTTCATTTCCTGCCGCAGCCTGCGCAGGTGATCCTCGATGTGAGTTAGTTGGCTGGCACGCTCTTGCAGTTCCGCGGTTTGTTGATCGCGAATCGCCACGTAGCGTTCGCGCAGCCACTGTTGTTCGGCGACCAAGCTAGCCGCCGACTCCGGAGCTTCAGGGTTCTCCACAACTTCCTGTGCCGTCTGTTCTGCCTTTTGAGCAACCAAAGCTAGAAACAGGATCAGCGTCCCGAGCGTACAGACTAAGACGGCCAGGAACGGAAACAATGTGGGCGAGATGGTGGCGCGCTTGCGGCCGCTCATGCTGCCCGCCTTGACGAGGATGCGGGAATCGATGCCACCGGTGCGGGCATTTGTTCGGACAGCACGTCCATCGCGCGGGCGAGGGTGCGGACCGCATCGGCCATCCCTTCCGCTCCGGCAGCCGAACGCAGCGAATGATCGACCGTTTGATTGACCTCCTGCAGCGATTGCAAATTCTGATTCAGCGATTGTTGCAACACGGCTAGTTCGGTGGCTCGCGATTGACTGTCGGCCAACAGTTCGGCTTGACGAACCAGCGTCTGCTGATGTGCCAACAGGATGCGAGCGTTGTCACTGAGGGCCAGTTGCCACTGTTGCCAGCGTCCATCAATCGCTTCGACACCCTGTTGTTGGATCCGTTGCAGGTCGGCCGTGTGGTTTGCCAGGGCAGGGCTGATCGCGTTTCCGATGGCGTCGCCGATGGCATCGCTCAGCTCGGTGCCTGTCGCAGCCACGACGTTTTGCCAGTGCTGATGCGCCCCGTCGATCGTCGAACGCCAAAGTTCGGCTTGCGTGCCGAGCGACTGTTGCACCGCGGCCAAGACGCCGTCGCACAGCGTGGCGATCTGTCCCGCCGCACCATCATCGGCCGACGGGTCGGGCAGATGGGCAGCGAGCAGTTCTCCCGAGCGGCGGTCGATGACCGACAACACATTCTGTTCGGCCTGCTCGACCGGGAATTGTAAAAAGATCGCGACCACCGAAAGCACCAAACCGAGCGCCGTCGTATCGAAGGCGACATACAGGCCGCTTTTCAGCCGATCAACCGCCGCCGTGCCGTCGCTGAAATCGAGGCCACCAAGTGTCTGAGTGATGCCGATCACCGTGCCTAAAAAACCGAGCATTGGAATGGCCCACACGATGATCCGGACCAGTTGTAGCGAATCATGGGCGTCATCCGAATCGCGGCCCGCCACTTCCCGCAGGTCGTCGGCAAGCTGCCGAGCGTTGCCGCGACGGACCTGTCGCTGCAGCAGTTCTTCCAAACGCCGCACCAAACGACTGCTTCGTGCCGCCGCAGGTAGCTGCGTTAGGGAATCCGACCAGGACTGACAGATCGAGCGGACATCGTGGTGCGGGTGGGCTGCGTCGGTCGGCAGTGTAGGCGCCAGCACGCTGTCGCTGATTTGCTCGCACAGTCGTCGCTCGCGGCGAATCGATAACCACTTGGCGAACAGCGATACCGCCGCGATCCAAAAGAGGATCGTCGCAGCGACCGCCACCGGATGCCCTAGGAAGTAGCGTTTGGCGGGCGAGAACGGGACCAAGTACACGATCAAGTAGAACACGGCCGAAATCGCGACACCCGACAGCCGGGTAGCGATGCGGGCCAGTGGGCGGCCTTGACCGATTGGGTTTGCATTTCGTGCGGCAGAAATAGCGATCACCATCAGGTTTGTGGAGACAAAAAGAAGCCTCACTTGCTGTATCGACCGGCACAACTGGCGAACTTGACCCGATCGTTAAAGATTGACATTCGGACTTGCTGCCAAGCATTCCCCTGACCTACGATCGCGCGCGACCGGCAGGGCAAGAAAAAAAACGGCGCGCGCAGCGTTCGCCGGGATCGGCCCGCTGGCGACACCCTGAAACGGTTGGGGGCGCTCGCCAGATGGAGCGATCGTCCGACCTTCGCCGTTGTTTATGTTTTGGCGGTCTGGGTTATTTAGTTGAAAAGCAGAACTTCGGTTTTAGAATGAACAATACTTACGAACATGTCTCTCGCCGGTTTTCAAGCCGCTGGGCCGGCTTGGCACTCTTTGGCGTGCTGTTTGCGCTCAGTCCAGGTTGGCAATCGGCAGGGACAGGGCAAAATCCGGCAGCAATTCCGGCAGGGGATCCTTCCCGCAGTTTTTCGGGAGGTCTATCTGCGGCTCACGAAGCGGGGCAGTTTCCGCTCGCAGGAGGGGCTGCGGCAGGGGATTGCCTTGGTTTTGTCAGGCCCGCGAATGATGGCGGGCAAATAATTACTTTGATAAATACGGCGCGCGAATGGATGGCGGTGTATCATGTGGATGGACCCGGAAAAATTCATTTAATTGGGTCGCGTCCACTCCAACAAGATTTTGCCGTCCAGTTCAACGCGGTTGCTCCTTTGCCTGAAGAAATGAGGCGAATTGCGACCCCGAAGTGAGCTTGGCAGTGTAGGTCTGGAGGGCGACGGCCTGTACGACTCACCGCTTATCTTTTCTGAAATGGAGTCGCCATCGGCATGGCTACGAATTATCTGCCCCTCGATGAAGCCGCCCAACGTTTAGGTATTTCCCACGAAAAATTGGTGGAGATGCGTTCCCGAGGAGCCATTCGTGGTTTCCGCGACGGGGCAAGCTGGAAATTTCCGGCCGACGAGATCGAGAGGATCGCGGCAGATATGGTCTCCGGGGATTTGGATCCCGGGTTGTCGGACCTAATTTCCGAGCAAGAAGTGGGGTCTTCGGTCAATCAGGGACCCGTGCTCGGTGGTAACGCAGCGA
Source organism: uncultured Pirellulaceae bacterium (assembly GCA_964477385.1). Classification (GTDB taxonomy): domain Bacteria; phylum Planctomycetota; class Planctomycetia; order Pirellulales; family Pirellulaceae; genus Roseimaritima. Next base: position 58,591 of record CAYZHQ010000008.1, on the reverse strand, counting down.
ACGATCCCGACAGCGATGTGGGGTTGGGTGATGAGTCGCCAGCGGGTGGGAACACCGACATGGCTGGAATCGGTAGCGACGTGCAGACCGTTTCCAATCAGAGCGACGATTTGCTGACCAGCAGTTCTGCCGCCGTGATGGGAGTGTCCGACGACCTGCTTGCTGGAGGGAGTGCGGAAGATCTGATGCCGGTCGATGATGGGGACGATCTGTTTATGTCCGATTCGGGCGAACTCACGTTGTCCTCGCCAGAGGATTCGGGTCGCTTGGAATTAGCCGACGAAATCAAAGAAGGCTCGACCAATCCGACGCTTGGTAGCGATTTGGCGGACGAGAAGCCGAGCAGCAAAATCAACAGCGATTTGGCTCTTGAATCCGACCCGATGGAAGGCCATTCCAGCAGTCTCGAGATGTTGGGCGAAGATCTGGAACTGTCCGCCGGAGAATCGGGGTCCATCTCAGGATTGGGCAGTTCGACGGGGCAAGATGTCCTGTCCGAGCTCGATTTGCTCGCCAGTGGTGGGTCAGGCGGTACCGGTGATCTGATTCGTGGCGACAGCGACCCCGCGGTGTTGGGTGGCTCGGACATCGCTTCGGGCGTTAACTTGGCAGGTTCAGGTCTCGATTTCGATGACGCACTGAACGATGACGACGAACTGGTGATCGCCGACGATGACGATGACTTGGTCCTCGGGGGCGCGGGCAGCGATATCTCGATTGCCGGCGACAGCGGAATCAACTTGATGAGCCCATCGGATAGCGGTTTGTCGTTGGAAAGCGAGCCCTTGGATCTCGCCGGATCAAGCATTTCCGCACTCGATTTGGGAGCCGATTTGGAAGGTTCCGGCGGGCCTGGCAGTAGCGGTCCGCGGAGCGGCAGTGGCGGAAGTGGATCGCTGGTCGACTTCCAAGCCGACGAGGACTTCCAACTGTCTCCTTCGGGAATCGATATCGAAGTCGAAGAAGATAGCGGTTCGCAGGTGATCGAAGTCGAGGATTCCGGCACCTTTGGGAGCGGCATCGACTTGGTTTCAGGAGCGATTCCCGGTGCGGGAGGCATGGGAGACGATCCCTTTGGTGCCGAAGTCGTGGCCGACGAAGTCATCGTCGACGAGATGATGGATGCCGAAGAAATCGGCGTCGATGAAACGGCCGCCCCCGCGGGTGCGACGGTGGTCACACGCCCCGCTTACGAAACGCCTTATTCCCTCCTCAGCGTCATTTCGCTAGTAGGAATTCTGTTGGTGATGAGCTTGGGGGGGATGCTGATGACCGACCTGATGCGGAACTTGTGGAGCTACAACGAGGTGGCGACGCCCGTCAGTTCGATGACCGATGCCCTGATCGAAATGTTCGGTTTAGGACCCTGAGTTTGAAGGAAGTTTGCATGGAGGCAAACGCGAATGTCGAGCCCCCCTGGTCGGAACCTGTTGGTGGTCTTGTCGATCATTGTCGTCGCTCCTGGCTGTAGTCTGTTTGGCTCCAGCAAGCTGGAGGGTTGCCGTGCGGAGTCCGAAAGATTGCTTGCCGATTACCGTGAGCAACGCGATCGAGCCGACCGTTTGGCGGCTCAAAATCGAGCGATGACCGATCGCGTGGTCGATTTGGAGCAGCGGCTGGCGGTGATTCAAAATTCGGCGGATCAAAGGTTGGCAACGCGACCGGAAAGGAGGCCTCTGGAGAGCTCTAGCCAGCCCAGCGGTTCCTTCATCGGGCCTCCCATGCCATCGAACCAATCTGCCTTGCCTTCGTCGCGAGCGGTCGTCCCGCCGCCCGATCCTTGGAAAGCGGTGCCACGCTAGCATGTGTACCGGTCGAACCGTTCGCAGATGCCGCTGGCTGCGGCGTGGCGACGCACCTCGTATTCAGCGGGGTACGCTCTGAGGGGCTCGAGCGTCTATAGTAGAGTGTGCGAAGAGCGCCTCGATCGACGGACGATCGGATGATTCGCTCAAGCAGTCCGCAACGGTTGAAGCATGCTGGTTATCATGTTCCGACTCGCTGCTCACCCGATTCTTGCCAACTCAGACCCACCGCGGACTCTATCGTTTGGTCCGTCCCACCTGGGGTCGACGTGCATGACAGCCCTTCTCGATGAACTCGCCATACCCGAGGTGGCGTGATAATGAATCAAATAAAAATTTGGACGGCACTCGCCATTGGGTGCGGTTGGTTAGCAATATCGGTCGGTTGTAGCGAACCGGAACCGGTTCGCATGTATACAATTGACCATCGGAAGCCCGACATCCTGCAGTCCAGAGTACGGATGCTGGGAGTGATCGTTCCGCACGAGCAATCGAATTGGTTTTTTAAAGTACGTGGACCCGAGCAGGCGATTGAATCGATCGTCGATCCGGTACGTCGCTTGGTGACCGAGTTAAAGTTTGAGAATGGCCAGCCGGTATTGGAATTGCCCGAACAATGGGAACGCATTTCGCCTGGCAGCGGTCCTTTTGCACCCTACGCGAAAGTGCTGATTGAAGCGAATGACAATCAAATGGAACTGACGGTGACGAAGTTGAGCCAACAAGCCGACTGGGATGCCGATGTGCAAGCGAACGTGAATCGTTGGCGCGGCCAGATGGGGCTGGAGCCTTTGCAAACCAAGTGGGCCGGTGCGGAATTATTAACCGAAGATGGCGAAGCAAGCCCGGCGCCGATGTGGGTCGACCTCGTCGCCGAGGAAGGTGCCGTCAGTGGCGGTATGGTGCCGCCGATGATGGGAGCGATGCCGCCGACCGGTTCCGCACCACCACCGATGGTACCTGTCGATTCGCCAGACGCGGATACTAGTGCAGGGCAGACGCCTTCGAAAACAAATAGCGGACTAGAATACGACGTTCCCGAGGGTTGGCGTGAAGGTGCCGCTAGTGGTATGCGTCTGGCCAGTTTTGATGCCGGTGGCGAAGAAGCCGCGGTCGTCGTGACGATGATTCGAGCCGGTGGTGATTTGAAGAGCAACGTTGGGATGTGGGCAGGTCAGGTGGCCGGTGGGGCTGCCGACGAATCGATGGTCGATGCGGCGATGGAGTCAATGGAAGAACTGACCGTCGCCGGTCAGCCCGCCAAGCGATTGTTTCTCGCCGGAAAAGGCGACGAAGCGCAGGCGATCGACATCGTGATCGTCGAACCGGCGACCGATGGTGGCTTGCCGCTGTTCATTAAAATGAAAGGACCGTTGGAAGCGGTTCGCAAACAACAAGCCGCGTTAACCGAGTTGGTTGACTCGCTGCGGTTGTAACCGGCCTGGGATGGGAAAACAGGTTGGGAGAGGCGGTCGCTTGAGACCGTCGTTCCTGCGTCAAAACTAAAAAAATTTAACGATGCTCTTTTAAGGAGCCGTCTCGATGGCAGCGATGGGTTCAGCCAGCAAAATTGTCGATCATTCCACCGATCGCGAACACAGTACGTTGGAACTGGTGTTGGCGGTCCTGCGCCCTTTGGGCTCATTGAAACTCACCGTGTCGTTGCTCGGCCTGTCGATGGTGCTGGTGATGGCCGGCACGCTGGCGCAGGAAGAGCTGAACCTATTGCAGGTGAAGCAGCGTTACTTCACCTGCTGGATGGCACAACTGCACTTTGATGACTTCCTGCCCCAAGTTTTCTTCAAGCACACGCCGTTCGATTGGTGGATTCCTTTTCCGGGTGGCAAATTGATCGGCACGCTGCTGTTGGTCAATCTGTTGGCTGCCAAGACCACCCGTTTTCATGCGCGGGCGCGCGGGGGGCGGTTGGCACTTGGACTTGCCGCGCTGGCGGTCGGGTTTGGATTGATGCTGTTTGTCATCCTGTCCGGTAACAGTAGCGAAGGCGTGCAGGGTGAACCTCCCATTAACTACAGTGATTTGTGGCAAGGCACCTGTGCGGCGGTCGGAGTGACTTGGTTTGCGCTGCTGGGACTGGCGATTAAAGGGTCCTCCAAACGGGTGCGCAATTGGTCGATCGTCGGCTTGGTGTCGGTCGGTTGTTTGCTGGCCGGCATGCTGAGCGGTTACGCCACGCTGAGCGATCCGGGGCTGCGCATTTTATGGCAGTTGGTCAAAGGGACGGGCGTTGCTTTGATCATGATGCTCGGCTGTCATTTGATTTTTGGCAAGCAAGGTGGCAACGTGCTGCTGCACTTTGGCGTGGCGCTGCTGATGGTGGGGCAATTCGCTTACGGTGATCGCCAGCTCGAGCAAAAATTGAGCTTGGGTGAAAACGAATCGACCAACACGCTGATCAATCTCGACTCGGTCGAACTGGCCTTTCTCGATCGCAGCAACCCCGAGGAGACGCAAGTCATCGGGGTGCCGGTATCCCGTTTGAAGGCGGTCGAAGGGACCGATACGGTCATCTCCGATCCCAATTTGCCGTTTGACCTGCGGGTGAAGGACTTCATGGTCAACTCGCAGTTGATCGATGCCAAGGACCAACCAGAGAACCCGGCCACCGCCGGCATCGGGCTGGAGGTCATGGTGGAAGAGTCGCGGATGGAGGGCGGTGCGTCGAGCCGTCCGAATGTCTCTTCGGCGTACGTCGAGTTGCTAACCAAGGACGACCAAAAGTCGCTTGGTACGTTCTTAGTGACGCAGTACCTCAACGATGGACAGTCGTTGTTCGCGACTGGTCAAGAGGATGAGTTGGAACGCGTCACCGCGGGCGATCGGACCTTTGACATGGGCTTGCGTTATCAGCGGATTCCAAAACCCTATTGGGTCAAGCTGCTCGATGTTCGCCGCAACGATTACGCCGGTGACACCAAGGCTCAGTCGTTTTCTTCGGTGATTCGCCTGGTCGACAAGCGGACCAACGAAAATCGCAAAGAACGGATTTGGATGAACAATCCGCTGCGTTACCGTGGGGAAACCTTTTACCAAGCCGACCACATTCCTTTGCCGGGCGGCAAAGAGCGCACGGGCCTGCAGGTGGTGCAGAACTCCGGTTGGTTGATCCCCTACTTGGCATGTTCGATCACCGGCGTCGGGATGTTGTTCCACTTCATGGGAACGCTCGGTCGCTATGTTTCACGACGTGACCGGGAACCCAAAGCGAAGGTCTTTTTCCCCGTCGCAATGGCAGGCTCGTTGGCTTTCGTGACGGTGATTGTGACGATGAAGCTGGTCCCTTGGTCGGCGGTGGCGATGGCGATGAGCCCCGAGCGGAAGCAGACGACGCGCGACCTGTATCGCGCGGGTGAAATTCCGGTGCAATTTGGTGGTCGGCTGATGCCGTTGGATGCTTACGCGCGGCTGACGCTGAAGACGTTGAGCAGCAAAGAGTCGGTGCCGTTAACCGAAGCTCCCACAGAAATGATCAATCGTTACGCGATGAAGGATCTGTCGCCATCGGAGTTGACCAAGTATCGGGAACCCACTTTTTCGGCCAAGAAGTTGCCCGCTTTGCAGTGGTTGTTCGAAGTAGCGGCCGACAACCGGGAAATCTATGATTTGCCCATGATCCGAATCGATGCCGCCGAGGTGCTCGCGGAAGTGGGGATCGAGACGCGGCGTAAGTCAAAGCTTTATACGCTGCGAGAATTGATGCCCAGCAGCGAACGGATCCGCGAGATTGCGACTGCGGCGCGTGAGAAAGATGCCGCCAATATGTCGTTTAAGGAAAAGAAAATCATCGAGCTCGCTTCGCGCTTGCATCTGTACGATGTCGTTTCGGTGGCGATGCAAATGCCGCGGCCGCGGCAGATTCCTGACGAGCTGTTGCCGCCGGGGATCGATGAAGAAACCAAGCAGATGGTCGCCTTCCAAGATTTGCGTCGTCGGATGGATTTGATTGCCGAAGTCCCCTCACCGGGGGTAGTTCCGCAAGCGGGGCAGAAGGATCTTGAACGCCCCGATCGGAAACGTTGGTTGCCGGTCTCGTACACGTTCTTCGAATCGATCAAGGACCGCTTGCGCGATCCCGAAGCGGTCGATCCGACGAAAGGCTTTATGGGCTTGGTGGCGGCTTACCAAGAACAGGAGCCGATGAAGTTTAATCAAGCGATCGATCAGCATATGGAATTAATCGAACCGCGATTGGCCACCGACGAAGCGGGCTGGCGAATCAGTCTGGAGCGTTGGATGGAAGCGGCGTGGCCTTCGGGAACCGCCTTGGTGCTCTATCTGATCGTGTTGATCATGGCGTTGGCACATTTGCTTTCGGGCTCCGGCGCATTGCGGGCGTCGGCCTGGGCAATGCTGACGGGGATTCTGGTGGTCCACACCGTGGCGATCGTCGCTCGGATCATGATCACAGGCCGTCCTCCGGTCATCAATCTCTATTCTTCGGCAGTTTTCATCGGCTGGGCGGCGGTGCTGTACGGCATCGTGATTGAGTACCTTGGCCGGCGCGGGATCGGAAACCTGGTCGCTTCGGCGGCCGGTGCGGTCACCTTGATGATCGCCACGCGAGGCTTGAGTGGTGACGACACGATGCCGGTGTTGCAGGCGGTGCTCGATACGCAATTCTGGTTAGGCACGCACGTGACGACCGTCACGCTGGGTTACTCGGCGACCTTTGTGTCGGGCTTGCTGGGGATCTTGTATCTCACGCAGAGCTGGGCTGGCGTGGACCAGAACACCCGGAAAGAGGTTTACCGGATGATGTACGGTGTGACCTGTTTCGGCATCTTGTTCAGCTTTATCGGCACGGTGCTTGGTGGCCTGTGGGCCGACGACAGTTGGGGCCGTTTTTGGGGCTGGGATCCGAAGGAAAACGGCGCCCTGCTGATTGTGATCTGGAACGCGCTGATGCTGCATGCTCGATGGGACAAACTGGTCGGCCCACGGGGATTTGCGATGCTGGCGATCGGCGGCAACATCGTGACCGCGTGGAGCTGGTTTGGAACCAACCAATTGGGCTTTGGCTTACACAGCTACGGCTTTACCAGTGGCACGATGATGTGGTTGGGATTGTTTGTCGCCAGTCAGTTGTTGCTGATCGGTTTGGGTTGGGTCATCAAGCCATCGGCACCGCCGATCGTCGATGAACCGGGCTGGGAAAGCAAACGGATCTAATCCCGTCGGAGCGTAATTCGCGGGCTGGGTGGCGGAACGTCGTCCGGCAGCGTTCGGTCGGGCGGCAGCAACAGGCCACGCAGGCTGGCCGTCTGGCGAGTGTAAGGCACCATCGCCGCATGGCGCGGTGCCATGGCGGCGACCAAGTTCGTCGCCGGCAGGTCCAGTTCGTCGGTGCGGATCGCCAACGCGGTGCGCTGCTCCAACGCTTCGGCCTGCGTCGCCAAGACCACGTTCGGCGGCAGCGATTCGTAGCCGCGTTGGTGGTGGCAGTCGCCTCGCAGACGCAGTTTCGACCCGAACATGTCGAACCGCAAAGCCAGCAGGTCGTACCAGGTATTACTTTCTGATTCGACCGACGGCGTGGGCGAAATTCCAAGATGTGTGTGGGCCGCCTCCAGTAAGCTCTCTCCGATGTAACCACTTGTCGCGACCAGCGATCCCGAAACATCGACCGATTCGCCGGGCTGGATTTGGCAGCGTTCCAGTTGGATCGTTGCGCGGCCACTCAGTTTGTGCGGCAAGCCATCGAAAACCTCGCTCAGTTCGATTCCCGAAAAAGTGGCTCCCGCCAGATCGACCGACCAGCCTTGGCTGGACAAGTGCCATGCCATCGAGCCATTGAAGTCGGCTTCGGGGCCGAGGTTCCGCAGCACCGGCAGGTAGTCCGCCAGGGCAGAGCAGGGCAGGGGAACGCCGCCGGTGTTCAGACGCCAATGGGTTTCAGGAATCGGCAGCGAGCGGTCTCGGATAATCCCGACCCATGCCTTGGTGTCCGCCTCTCGGCCGACAGGGATGAATTCGAGGCTCGCTTCGATTTGGCGTTCCCCGGGCACGATCCGCGCCACCGTATCGCGAAGCGTCAGGCCACCGGACTTGCTGTGCAGCGTTAGCGCGTTGGCCGTGATGACCATTGGTTGAGCGGTGAACTGGGGTTGGCAGAGGAAGCGATCGTGGACCATCTGCCACGCATGCTGTAGCTGTGCCGATTGCAGTTCGGGCTGATGGATCTGTAGCACGCGTTTTTCGTCGTGCACTGAAAAAACCGCCAGCCGAACTTGGCCGACTTTGGCTCCCGTTTCGTGTTCAAACAAGCGGATGCCGGTCAGCTTGAACGTGGCCGGCGCGGGCTGTTCAAAACGATCCAGTTCGACCCGCAGGCCCAGTTGCGCCGACAGGTGGGCTTCGACCTGCTGACGTTGATAGGAGTGGTACCAAGGGGTCCAGGTGGCGGCAATCCACAGCACGACCAGCGTGGTCGGCAGCGCGCACAGGCCGACGAATGCCAACTGGCAAAGCGCTTTTTGTGTGCGTTCGTGCATGAAGAATCCCCCGCGGAGCAAATCGCCGACAGCGTCTCTTGTATCGCAAACAAGGGCGCCGCGCGTAGGCCGAAAACGGCCCCTGTCGCCAGCGGTGGAAGCTTTACAATAGAGCCGATCACCCGTTCCTCCTACGCTAGCAAATGCCGGTGTCCGCCTTCCTTGTTCGTCACTGGTTTTTGCCTGCCCTAGCGGTCGCTTTGGCCGTTGGTTTTTGGGGTGCCCAAGGAGTGGCGCCGCTGGCCGATGCCGGCTCTTTTCGTGCGGCCGTTGTGGCGACAGTGCTGTTTCTGATGGGCTTTACGTTGCATCCCGGGTCGATGCTGCGGAGCATTCGCAAGCCGCGAGCCTGGGGGTTGGCGATCATCATCAATGCCGCCGGGGTTCCGTTGCTAGCATGGGCCGTTTCTAGTGGGTTGACCCCCGCGATGGGCGGCGGCTTGTTGGTCGCCGCCGTCGTGCCCTGTACGCTTGCTTCGGCATCGGTCTGGACGCGGCAGGCGGGGGGCGACGATGCGGTGGCAATGATGGTCACCGTGGTCACGAACCTGTTTTGTTTTGCGATCGCACCCTTCTGGTTGTTTTTGTTTTTCGCGCGCGACACACAAATCGGGTTTGTGGACCAAGCGGTAAAGCTGGCGTTGTTGGTCGCCTTGCCGTTGCTGGTGGCCCAGGCCGCCCGTCGATTCGGCTTAGCCGTCTGGGCGGACGAGCATAAGCGGCGGCTATCGGTGGTGGCTCAAATCGGCATTCTGGTGATGGTCGCCGTCGGAGCGTCTCAATCGCGGCGCCGTTATTTGGCCGACGCCGCCAACCGAGCGGCTTGGCCCGATGTGCTGATGATGGCGTTAGCCGCAGTCGGCGTGCATTCCATCGCCTTGATCGCGGGCATCCTGCTGGCCCGCCGGGGTCGCTTGGGGCGTGAGCAGCAGGTGGCTGTGGGGATTGCGGGCAGTCAGAAAACGCTGATGGTGGGGCTGCAGTTGGCGATCGATTGCGGGGTCAGCATGCTGCCAATGATTGTTTATCACATTGGGCAGTTACTGATCGACACGCTGGTGGTTCAGCGGTGGGCGGCCAAATCGAGGAACATGGCGGCGGCTTCGCAGGCGGAGGACATTGTGGAGGACGGGCAGGCCGGAGATCCCGAAAAATCGGCAACGTCGGGATTCAAGGCAGACGTTGGCTAGCCCCAGGCCCTTGTCTGGCGACCAGAGGGCTCGAACAATGGAGTCGGAACTGGCAGAATGCCGAACAATGCGATAAAAGACACGATTTGGCTCTCAGCGCCCGATCAGCGCCCTTGCAAATTTGGTGCGTCAGGTCGTACCATTTCGGGTTGCGATTTCCGTGGCGGTTGCCACCATCCCCATCATCTACCGGGATGCTGTATTCCCCAGCGTCAAACCGGCGAGCGAAAGTAAAAGACATGAAAGCCGATATTCATCCCAAATACCAAGAAACGACGGTCTCGTGCGGCTGTGGAAACACCTTCCAGACGCGTAGCGTGCGTCCCGAGTTGAAGGTCGACATTTGCAGCGAGTGCCATCCCTTTTACACCGGCAAGCTGAAATACGTCGATACGGCTGGGCGGATCGACAAGTTCCAGAAGAAGTTTGCTGCCGGCACCTACGGCAGCTTGCAGAAGAAGCCGAAGAAGAAATAGCTGCGCCCCGACATTCAGAACGACAAGCCGCTGTGTTCCTTGCATTCCAAGGGCACGGCGGCTTTTTCTGTGCGTTGATCTGTCGGGTGGCTCTCGTCTTGGGATGCCTGCGCGATCAAGCGGTCTAGCTCCTTCTTTTTGCCCGGTTTTCAATTTAAATGTCGAACTCGATTCGCGACACCTTGGAAGAAAAGCTCAAACGCTTCCGAGACTTAGAAATGTCGATGGCCGATCCTGCCACGCAAGCCGACGGAGCTCGGATGAGTGCCGTTGCGCGAGAGCACGGTGGGTTGGCCAAAATGGCGAACAAATATCGCGACTTCAAGCGTCTTTCGAATGAAATCCACGGTTGGCAGGAGATCGCCGAAGCGACCGAGGATAGCGAAGAGCGGGAGATGGCCGAAGCCGAGGCGGCGGAGTTGCGTGAGCGTCGTGAAAAGCTGTGGGATGAACTGCTGACGATGACCGTTGGTGGTGAAGACAGTCACCGCACTCGCTGCGTGATGGAGATTCGCGCCGGCACCGGCGGTGAAGAGGCGGCTTTGTTTGCACGCGATCTGTACGAGATGTACCGCAAGCACGCCGAGCAGAAGGGTTGGAAAACCGAAGTCATGGATGCCAGTGCTTCGGACATGGGCGGTTTCAAGGAAGTCACGATGACGGTCGAGGGCGAAGGGGTCTTTCGCGAGCTGCAGTATGAGAGTGGCGGGCACCGCGTCCAGCGAGTCCCGGAAACCGAAACCCAAGGTCGGATCCACACTTCGGCGGCCACCGTCGCGGTGATGCCCGAACCGGAAGATGTCGAAGTGGAGCTGAAAGGGGAGGACTACCGGATCGACAAGTTCTGTGCTTCAGGGCCCGGTGGCCAGCACGTCAATAAAACGGAGTCGGCGATTCGCTTGACGCATCATGAAACAGGGATCGTGGTACAGTGCCAAGACGAAAAGAGTCAGCACAAGAATCTTGCCAAGGCGCTGCGCGTGCTGAAGGCCCGGATCTATGAAAAGAAACGTGAAGAGGAAGACAGCAAGCGGGCCGAAGCACGTCGTGGACTGGTCGGTTCCGGCGACCGCAGTCAACGGATTCGGACCTATAATTACCCACAGAATCGCTTGACCGACCACCGCATCAACTTAACGATCTATAAATTGGATCAAATCATTGCTGGTGATGTGACACCGGTTACCGAAGCATTGGTCGATTATGATCGCGACCAACTGCGCAGCGAAATGGAAGACTGATTATGTCGACCGAGTCGACCCAGCAATCGGAGCCATGGACCGTCCTGCGGCTGTTGAAGTGGACGACCGAATTTTTTCAGAAACGCGGATCCGATACCGCGCGATTGGATGCCGAAGTGCTGCTCGCCGAAGCACGCGGATGCAGCCGGATCGAGCTGTACACGGCATTTGATTCGGAGCTAACCGAAGAGGCTCGTGTCGCGTTTCGGGAGATGGTCCGGCGTCGTGGCGAAGGGACGCCGGTGGCCTATCTGGTGGGCTACAAGGAATTCTATTCGCTCAAGCTGCGCGTCGATCAACGGGTCTTGATTCCCCGCCCCGACACCGAGCACTTGGTGATCGAAACGTTGGATCGCGCCAAAGAGATCACCGGTGACGCTCCGATTCGCATTGCCGACGTGGGCACTGGCAGTGGAGCGATTGCGATTGCCATTGCCAAGAACTTGCCACGCTGCAAGGTGCTGGCGATCGATCGCAGTGCCGATGCCTTGGAGGTGGCGCGCTATAACGTGCAACAGCATGAACTGGGGGAACGGGTGGTGCTCAAGCAGGGCGATCTGCTGGAGCCACTGACGACCGAGGGGTCGCTCGATTTTGTCTGTAGTAATCCACCCTACATCAGCCAATCGGAATACGAACAGCTCGACCCCGGTGTCCGCGATCAAGAGCCGCAGGAAGCTTTGTTGGCCGGGCCGCAAGGTACGGAGGTCATCGAGCGGTTGCTGCCCCAAGCAATTCGCAGTCTCAAGCCAGGAGGCTACTTTATTATCGAGCTAAGTCCGATGATCGCTGAAGCGTGCGTCGCACTGGTCAAAGCGAACGGCGGTTTTGAGGAAGCGTCGGTCGTGTTGATCAAAGATCTGGGCGGACAAAATCGCATTCTGCGGGCACGCAAGTCTTAGCAGCCAACAGGGCTTATCTTTGCCACGAGGTTGTCTGTTTTGCCCTGAGGATGTTAGGCCTGATCGACGAGCGCTTTATCGCTGATGTCTTTGCGGCACCAGGCTCCGGGCCAGCGAATTTCTTTGACCGCTTTATACGCTTGCAATTTGGCGGCGCTGACGCTGCTGCCGATGGCGGTGACTCCCAAGACGCGGCCACCATCGGTTAAGACGCGGTCGCTGATCAGTTGCGTACCGGCATGAAAGACCTTGACGTCAGGCAGTTCGGCGGCGCGTTCCAAGCCTTTGATCTCGCGGCCCTTTTCGTAGTTGCCGGGGTAACCTTCGCTGGCCATCACAACGCAGAGGCTTGGTCGTTCGTCCCACTCCGGTGGGTCGACTTCGCTTAAGCGACCGTCGATCACCGCTTCGATCAGGTCGACCAAGTCGGTCTTCAGCCGCATCAGCAGCGGTTGGCATTCGGGGTCACCGAAGCGAACGTTGAACTCCAGTACCTTCGGGCCCGCGGCGGTGAGCATCAGGCCGGCGTACAGCACCCCTCGAAACGGTCGACGCGAACGTTTCATGGCGTGTACGACCGGTACCAAGATGTCGCGTTCGACGCGCGCCATCATCTCCGCATCGACCAACGGCGTGGGGCAGTAAGCTCCCATTCCGCCGGTGTTTGGTCCTTGGTCTCCATCGTAGGCCGGCTTGTGATCCTGAGCCGCCGGCAAAGTGATAATGGTCGCCCCATCGGTAATCGCTAGGATGCTGGCCTCTTGCCCGATCAGTCGCTCCTCAATGATCAGCACCTTGCCCGCTTCCCCGAACTCGCGTACGCCGGCAATCCGATTGATGGCGTCCAACGCTTCGGCTCTTGTCGAGCAGACGATTACCCCTTTGCCTGCCGCCAAGCCATCCGCTTTGACGACCACGGGCACCGCTTGCTCCGAATCGGGGTAGCGATCCTTGATGAATCGCGATGCGTCCGACGCGGTCCGAAAGGTTTGGTAATCGGCGGTGGGGATGTTGGCATTGCGGAGCAAGTTCTTGCAAAAGACTTTGCTACCTTCCAATTCGGCCGCCGCCGCGGAGGGTCCAAAGGCGCGGATTCCGGCGGCTTGCAGGTCATCCACCAAGCCGTCGACCAAGGGAGCTTCGGGGCCGACGACGACAAAATCGATCGCGTTCTCTTTTGCAAACTTGATAATTGCCGGTTTATCACTGGCTTGGATCGGCACGTTCGTCGCTTCGGTGGCGGTGCCCGCGTTGCCTGGCGCGACGAACACTTCGGCGACTTGGTGGCTGGCACCAATCTTCCACGCCAGAGCGTGTTCGCGGCCACCGTTGCCAACAATCAAGACTTTTTTGGTTGCGTTTGCGGGCTGTTCTGGAGACATCGGCACAGGGGCTGGTCAGAGGGGCTGGTCAGATTGGGAATGGTTGAGTCTCGGCCGCAGCGGTGTGACGGCCTAATTTAACGGCGAAATCTTACGCCAACGACTGCGCGGCGGGTACCTAGGGGGAAACCGTCCGGCAAAAACACGGATTTAAGGGCTGGTTAAATACCCGACAAGGGCCTACAATGGAGCATAGACCTTCCGACTGGTGGTTTCTGCCAATCCCAACGAAATCCCACCTAAGGGATGGCATGCCGGTCTGTTTCAGCTAGTTTGTTTGGAGGCGACGACTGAGGTTCAGCTTGTCTCAGTCGTCGCCTTTCTCTTCGCATGTTGTCGAAGGGCCCCCCGAACTAACTTTCTATCCCTTTCAAGTCATGAGGATCGATGCCGATGCGTCGTTTATTGTTGTTGTGTGCTGCCAGCCTCTGTTGCACCACCGGATTGAATGCTGGCGATTTGAAGATGCAATTCGTTTTTGACGGGAACGTGCCGGCTGCCAAGCCGATCGACGTTAATCGCGATCAGGAGTTTTGCGGAAAGCATGGGCTGACCGACGAATCGCTGGTCATCAACCCGAAGAACAAAGGCATCAAGAATGTGATTGTCTATGTTTACACCGGTCGTGGCGGAAGCGATTTGCCCGAGTCGCCGGAAAAGAACACGGTTCACGAACTGGCAAATAAGAACTGTCGCTTCGAGCCTCACGTGGTGGTGGCTCAGGTGGGAGACACTCTGAAGGTGACCAATCCCGATCCTGTCGGGCACAACGCCAACTTGAACTTTTTGAAGAATAACGCGGCCAATCTGATGATTCCTGCCGGCCAGGAAAAAGTTGTCAAGCTGACCGAGAGCGAGCCTGCACCGATTCCTGTGGAGTGCAACATCCACCCGTGGATGAAGTCCTATGTGGTCGTGCTCGATCACCCTTACGCAGCGGTGAGTGATGAGGATGGGAATCTGGTTATCAAAGGCCTGCCCAATGAGGAGCTGGTCTTCCGTGTCAACATCGAAGCGGCCGACGGTTCGTTGAAGGAAGTGATCGTCGACGGTAAAAAGCAAGAGTGGAAACGCAATCGCTTCGAAGTTGACATCAAAGAAGGCGTGAATGACTTGGGCGTGGTTAAGATCCAGCCCAATCAACTGAAGATGCCATAGCGGGCACCCGCGGCAGTTGCCGTGAAACCTATAATCAAGCGGTTAAAGGACGACCTTGACGGTCGTCCTTTTTTTGTAGGGATTCTCTGCGGTTTTCAGTGGTGCCACGATTGCCGGGCAGTTTTTCAAGCCATCCACTGTCGCGGTAGCGCCGCTCATCGATGCGTTGGCACAGATCCTTAGACCTGCGACGATTCGTCCACCGTTGGCAGCGAATCTCGGCTTCTCAGGCCGCTTGAGGCTTGTTCTGATAAAGGTGAGTGAATGTCCCGCCGTGATAACGGTTTTTGTTCGATGAATGGATTGAAGTCTCCCACGATGTCTGCTTGGTTCTTGAGTCGCCGGTCTGCAATCGGAGCCTGTCTGCTGGGGTTGCTGGTGCTGGTGGGTTGCGATCGACCGCCGACGCAGTTCGAATCCAATGTGGTGCAGCGTGTCGTGCTGGAGCAGCAAACGGGCGTGGGATTACAGCAGGCAACGGCCGACGTCGACGCTGCATTGCTCGCATTGTTTGGCACCCCTGACCAGCCAATCGTTCCCGCGGTGTTGACGACATTGGTCGACGAAGAAAACATCCGCCGAGCTTCCGGTGGTGTGGCCAGCCGTGAAGATGGTCAGCATGTCGGTTTATATCGCGAGCACTGTGCGGTCTGTCATGGTTTGAACGGCAGTGGTCGTGGTCCCGCAGCGGCGCTACAGAATCCTTATCCTCGCGATTTTCGACGCGGTACCTTCAAGTTCAAATCGACCCCCCGCGGTCAGCAGCCGACGCGGAGCGATTTGCTGCGAACGCTGGTCGCCGGAGAGCCGGGAACTTCGATGCCTTCGTTTGCCGCTTTACTGGAAGAGGACCGCGAAGCCTTGGTCGATTACGTGATGTTTTTGGCCGTGCGTGGGCAGTTGGAGCGAGAGTTGTTGTCGCTCGCTGCACGCGAGTACGACTACGGTGACGAACCGCTGCAAGCTGCCGAGCGATTGTTTGCCGCCGAGGCGTCCGCGGCCGAACCGCAGTTGATTGCCAAACAGTTGGAGGACATCGAGCAGACCTTGGTGGAAATCGTCGACGATTGGTCGGCCGCATCGCAGCATGTCATCAGCGTCCCGCCGTTGCCCGATTACGTCGGGCGTGCAGTGGCAGTCGAGTCGGCTGGGGAGTTGGATAGCGAGTTGGCCGGTCGTGTGTCCGAGCGATTGGCTTCGGTGCAGCGGGGCGAAGCTCTGTTTCATGGCGAGATCGCCAACTGCGTGGGTTGCCACGGCAAGCAAGGCGCCGGGGACGCCGTCACCTTGGACTTTGATGACTGGACCAAGGATTGGACGACGCGGATCGGTGTGACGCCGAGTGACCGCGAAGCGATCGCTCCTTTCCAGGAGGTTGGGGCGCTGCGGCCGCGTCCAGCCAAGCCGCGGAACTTGCAGTTAGGTGCCTTTCGCGGGGGAAGTCATCCCGCGGAGCTGTATACGCGAATTGCTCACGGCATCGATGGAACGCCGATGCCGGCGGTGACGATTGTGGAAGAGCCCAGTGGACTCGGTTTGACGGTCGCCCAGGTTTGGGATCTGGTCAACTATGTGTTGTCATTGTCTGCCGAGGATGTCGCCGCGGTCTCCCACGAAAACCTCGTCTTGCCGGAGTCAACGCTATGAGTGAGCAGGCTTATCGCACGATCGGTTCTTTGGCAGGTCTCGTTCTGGGAATCGCGCTGATGTGGTTGCTGGGGTTTGGAGGCATGATTCCAGGGGCTCTCTTCGGGGCGGGAGGGGCCGTGCTTGGGGGCATGGCGGGCGAGCGGGTTGCACGGAGGAGATCAAAGTGAATGAGGTTTCTGGAATGACCGAGGCGCCTCGGCCGTGGCTGCATCGCTGGTCGGTGTTGGTGCTCTGTTTGGTCTGGCCGTTGGTTTGGGTCGGATCGTTGGTGACCACCTATGACGCGGGAATGTCTGTGCCCGATTGGCCGAACACTTATGGCGACAACCTGTTCTTGTATCCGCTGGAAACTTGGCTGTCGGGGCCCTTTGACCTGTTTATCGAGCATGGCCATCGGCTGCTTGGGGCTTTGGTTGGGTTCGTTGGCATCGCTGTGGTCGTGGTCGCGTTCTGGTCGGAGCGACGTCGCTGGGTGCAAGGCTTGGCGGTGCTGGGGTTGTTGATGATCATCGTGCAAGGTTTGTTGGGGGGGCTGCGGGTGGTGTTGAGCGACCGCGTTCTGGCGATGGCGCACGGCTGCACCGCTCCGATCGTGTTCGGTTTGTTTACCGCCTTGGCGGTCGTCAGCAGTCGCTGGTGGCAGCAAGGTTCCCGAGCCATTGTTGCCAAACAAGGCTTGTCGACTGACCAGGCAACTCCAACTGTTCCGCTGCGGACGGCGACGTGGACCTGTGCGACTCTGGCGTTGTTGACCTATGGGCAGTTGATTTTGGGGGCCCAGTTACGGCACGTGAGCTTGGCGGCGACGCCTCAGCAATTTACCCATACGGTGGCGTCTCATATCGTGTTAGCCTTCGCGATTTGGGGGCTGTACGGATTTTTGTCGGTTCGAATGCGGGGGTGCGGCGAAAAGACGCTGTCCCGTCCGGTAGCCGCTCTGTTACTATTAATTGGGATCCAGATCCTGTTGGGATTGGGGACTTGGGTAGTGAATTATGGCTTTCCGATGCTGCAAGAGTCGTTTTTTGCCGCTCGGTATCTGGTGCAAGCCAAGTCTTTTTGGGGGTCTTTTATCGTCTGCGGGCATGTTGCCACGGGGTCGCTGATTTTGGCGACTTCGGTCATGCTGTGGGTTCGGTCGTGGCGGATTCGCTATCTGCAGCGGGCCTAATCGGTTGCTTGGCAACTTTTAACGAGTCATTTCTTACACAACTCTTTTCGACGAGCCCGCTGGAACGATGAGTTTGGCTGCTCCGCCCCCTCCTGCACGACTTCACGCCGCCAGCGACTTAGACGCTGGAAGGCTAGAGGTCCCCGGTGCCGTCGCCACGGACGCTGGTGGTCATTCGCCAACGAACGCTGATTCGCCTTCACTGCGCAGCGACTTGATCACGCTGACCAAGCCTCGGATCGTGGTGATGGTGTTGGTCACCGCGGCCGTGGCCGCCGTCGTGGCAGCGGGCCGGAATCTCGATCTGGTCGTCTTGCTGCACACGCTGCTGGGGACCGCCATGGTCGGTGCGAGTGCGGGCACGATGAATCAGATTTGGGAGCGTCGGATCGACTGTCGGATGCGACGCACGCGTCGGCGACCGTTGCCAGATGGCCGCATCAGCACTTGGGCCGCTTCGCTCTATTGTGCGGCTCTGGGGGTGATCGGTACGAGTTACCTCGCGTGGTTCGCGGGGCCGCTGCCGGCGCTGTTCGGGGTCGCTACGTGGTTGACTTATGTGGTGATTTACACGCCGATGAAAACGCGTACCGAGTGGAACACCACCGTGGGGGCGGTCTCTGGAGCGTTGCCAATGATGATTGGTTATACTGCCGCCGGGGGCGGCATCGCCGATGCGCGTGGTTGGTTGTTGGTCGCGGTGCTGGTCGCTTGGCAGTACCCGCACTTCATGGCGATCGCTTGGATGTATCGCCGTGAATATGGAGAAGCAGGTTTCCAGATGACGCCCGTTGTCGATCCGTCTGGACGCAATGCGGCGATCCAATCGGTTGTGGGCGCAATTGTCTTGGTGGGAGTGCTGTTGGCAATTATCGTGTTAACCACCACGGGCGCTGCCGCTTGGATGCTGTGTGGAGCCATGCTGTTGGCTTCGCAAGGTTTGGTTCGCGGATCCATCCGATTTGCGATCGAAAAAGAGGATACGGCCGCTCGACGCATGATGCATGCTTCTTTGATCCAATTGCCACTCGCCATGGCGGTGTTGGTGCTCGCGGCGCTGCTTGCGTAAAGAATGGCGTTGCTTGCGGAAGCAACCGTATGCAAATAACTTACCGGGATGCTGGTCGCCACCTTCTTCCTGTTCTAACTTCCCCGTTCGTGTGTTTTTGTGCCCCAATCCAATCCTCCTGTCTCTCCTCTGGCGGCTTCGATCGTCGTTCAAAATGTACGGCATTGCTACGGCGAGCGAGAAGCCTTGCGCGGGGTCGACCTTGAAGTTTCCGCTGGTCAAATCTTCGCGCTGCTGGGACCAAACGGCAGCGGCAAGACGACGCTCTTTCGTTTGATCTCGACCCTGATGCCGCTGCAGTCCGGTCAAATGACGGTCGCCGGCGCAGCGGTTAGCGATGTGATGGCGGTGCGCAGCCGAATTGGCATCGTGTTTCAGTCCCCGAGCTTGGACAAGAAGCTCACCGTGGACGAAAATATCGCCTGCCAAGCTGCCCTTTACGGACTGTCTGGTGCGGCGATGCGATCGCGTCGCGACCAGGTGCTGCAGTTGGTCGGCTTGACCGATCGTCGTGCCGAATTGTGCGAGCGGCTTTCGGGCGGCTTGAAGCGGCGCGTTGAATTGGCCAAGGGGATGTTGCATCGCCCAAGTGTGCTGTTGTTGGATGAACCGAGTACCGGGCTGGATCCCGGCGCACGGCTCGACTTGTGGGAAGCCCTCCGGGCGATGGCGGCCGATGGTATGACCATTTTACTGACAACGCACTTGCTGGAAGAAGCCGACAAGGCGGATCGTTTGGCGATCTTGGCCGAGGGGCAGGTGATCGCCGAAGGTTCGCCCGACGAACTGCAGGCGGAGCTTGGTGAAGGCTTGATCACCGTGGTCAGCGACGACCCTGCGGCGACCGAACAAATCATTCGCGAGCAACTGGGCGTTACGGTCCAGCGCGTGCAGCAACAGATTCGAATTCAATGTCCACAGCCCGCCGCATTGGTGCCCCAGCTAGCCGAGCACCTCGGCGCTTCGGCACGATCGATTACGGTCGGACGCCCCGGTTTGGAGGATGTTTTTATCGCCAAAACGGGGCACCGGTTTTGGGCTTCCGCCGACACACAGGACGAATAGACAGACGATGTCGATGACGACTTCCGCAAAGACCACTTCCGCACAGACGACTTCAGCCTCGGCCGCCGGCTCGGAAAGCGACGCCGCTTCCCCCTCGATGACGGTCGGTTCACCCTTGGCAACGCCCAGCGGGTTTGCGGCTGCCTGGATGTTAGCCAAACGCGAGTGGGTTCGTTTCTTCCGCCAACGAAACCGTGTGGTGGCGGCGATTGTCCAGCCGCTGCTGTTCTGGGTGCTGTTCGGCACCGGCTTGCGAGGCTCCTTCGAGGGGGCTGGCGGACAAGACTTTTTGCAATTCTTTTTGCCCGGCACGGTGGCGTTGATTGTGTTGTTCACCGCCATTTTTGCGACCATCTCGGTGATCGAAGATCGTCGCGAAGGGTTCATGCAGGCGGTGCTGGTGGCACCGGTGGGACGTTGGCCGGTGTTGGCGGGTAAAGTCCTCGGTGGGGGTGCGATTGCCTGGGTGCAGGCGGCGCTGTTTCTTGTCTTGGTCTTTGCGTTTGGAACCGCGCCGCTGGGGCTTTCGGTGCTGCCGTTGATGGGGTTGTTGGCTGTCTTGGCGCTTGCGATGTGTGGTTTGGGAATGATCGTCGCCTGGCCGATGGACAGTACGCAAGGCTTTCACGCCATCATGATGTTGGGCCTGATGCCGATGTGGTTGCTGAGCGGTGCCTTTTTTCCTGTCCCCGCGGCAGGGGAGCAGTCGCTTGGATGGGGGCAGTTGCTGCTTGGCGGGATCATGCGAGCCAACCCGTTGACCTATGGCTTGGCGGAGATGCGGCATCTGCTATATCCCAGCGTCGATTTTGCGGCCCAAGGTTTTGCTCCTTCCTCGATCACAAACTGGACCGTCAGCGTACTATTCATGGTAGGGATGTTAACCCTCGCTTGGATCTTGATGCGCGGAAGTAAAAAGGCGGACTTGGTAGCGTAATGAAAACAGCCATTCACATCGTTCTGATTTTAGTTATCGGCTTAGGTATTGGCCTGGGGCTGCGTTATGTTCGTGACGCCGATCGCGAATCGACCGTTGCCGAGGGGACTGGGGATGTCGTACCTGGAGAGGCGGATTTCATCGATCCAGAGCGACCGACCCGATTGGATCCGCCACCGAAGCCTCAATTGGAAGAGGGAGACGATTGGTTGCAATCCTTCACCTTGACCGAACGGAGTGGCGAGCAGGTGTCCAGCGAATCGCTGCGTGGTCAGCCCTACGTGGTGAGTTTCTTCTTCACGCTCTGTCCGAGCATTTGCGTGACCCAAAATCAAAAGCTGAAGGAACTGCAGGAAGCTTTCGCAGGCCAAGATGTCAAATTCCTGTCGATCAGCGTCGATGCGGACAACGACACTCCCGAGGTGCTGCGGGAGTACGCCGCACGGTTCGGTGCCGATCCCGAGCAGTGGCTGTTTCTAACGGCGGACGACCCGATTTATGTGCAGCGAGTCGGCGCCGAGGTGTTTCAAGTCTCGGCCAACTTGCAGCACACCGAGCGTTTCATCTTGGTCAATGCGGAAGGGGAGATGGACGGCCTGTATCTGTGGAGCGAGCCACGTTCCTTTGAGCGACTGAAGCAAGATCTCGCGACCATGCTGGCAGCCGAAAAGTCGAATCAGGAAGCATCCTAAATGGAATGGCTAGCCGAAAACTTGCCGCACGCGACCGCATCGCTGAATGCGTTCGCCACGATACTCCTGTTGGCGGCGTTGTGGCAGATCCGAAAAGGCCGCATCAAGGCGCACCGCAACTTGATGCTGACGGCGTTGTGCGTCAGCGTCGCGTTCCTAGGACTTTACTTGCTGCACAAGTACGCGTTGCTGGAGGTCACCGGGAAACCGAATAAAGAGTTTCCTCGGGATCCGGCGATTGCTTCTCGCGGTGCCTTCATCGCCTACTTGGTGGTGTTGATGACCCACATTCCGTTAGCCATTACCGTTCCGGTGCTGGCGATCTGGGCGGCCATTCTAGGGTTAAAGGATCGTCGTGCCGCCCACAAACGTTTGGTACGCTGGGCATTTCCGATTTGGTTGTACGTGTCGGTAACGGGTGTGATCGTTTACCTGATGCTGTATCAAATCTACGTTTGAGGGTCGTGCGAGAACCAGGTTTCGATTGAGTTAGCCTCGCCAATCAACATGCTGTAGCTGCGAAAGTGCCGCGATGCCTGCTTTGAACCTCGCACCTCCGTCTTGCTCGCCACCATCGCTGAAGGGACAGGTTCGGGAACTTCTCGGGGTTGCTGCTTGGTGGTGTGGTTTCCCATCGCTGCTGTTTGCCTGGCTGCTGTTCGTCGGGACTCCAGTTCGCAGTTTCGCCGAACCTCCACAAGTTTTTGAGATCTTGCCCGCTCAGCAGTTGGCGTTCACTCAGTTTGAGCAACTGATCGCCGCCGGCGAAGCGGAAGCGGCGGTCGACCTGGCGGTGCAGATGATTGACGATGCCGGCGACTATCTGATGCCCGTGCAGCGCGAGGGTCAAACGGTCACGCAGCGATACTTGCCGTTGCATGTGGTGGTTCACGATCGTTTGTTGCGCAGCGGTTCGGACGATGACGGCGTGCTGAACGCGTTTCGTCAACGCTATGACCGGCTTGCTGCGGAACAGTTGGCCACGGCACAAGAAAACGCATCGATGGAGGAACTGCAGCAGGGCTTGCGGCGTTATTTTGCGAGCTCGGTCGGTGATGAGATCCTGTTGGCGATCGCCGATCTCGGTTTGCGGAACGGTTGGGTCACGACGGCAATCGAGGCGTTGCACCGGAGCGACCCGCGGTGGCTGCCGCATGCCGTTGGCAGCAGCGATCTGGCTGTCGTGTCGGCGACCGATTGGCCGACGTTGCTGGCCTCATTGGATGTCCAGCAGCAGGAGGCGATCCTTTCGGTGGCTCAGCAAGCCATTGGCCGTCCCGGGTTGCCGCTCGGTTGCTACCGCGATTCGGATCTCGATGGCGCGGAAGTGGGAACGCGATTGGTCTACGCCTATTTACTCCGCGGTGAACGCGACACGGCGATCAAGCTGAGTTACTTGGCTAAGCATTTTTTTGGGGCACGTACGATTACGGTTGCGGGCCGTCGCGGCACTGTGGCGGAGACTTTGGATCGTTTGCTGGCCGAATCGGTATCGTGGAAAATCGGTCCCGGCAAAGCGAGTGACCGCTGGTCGATGCTCGGGGGGGGCGCCAGTCGGATGGCGACGGCGGCACCGCTGGCCTTGCATCACGAATCACCCGCTTGGGCGGCCGCTTGGTCACACCTTCCGACGTTGCCTGAGCCGTTGCTGCCGCGTTGGTTGCGACGCGCCAGTGGTGGCCGCGCGGTGCAGGTCAGCCCCGTCATCGCAGCAGGGATCGTCTTTTCACATACCGGATCGGGAGTGGTGGCGCACCATCTGGAGGATGGTCAAGCTTGGCCGCCAGGTAATGTCGGCGGACGGGTTTTTCAAGCCAGTGAGGTTGACCAACCGTTGTGGTCACCCGTTCGACCGGTTGACGCCGCGTTTCGTTTTTCGCTCGCACAGGATGGTCGCTGGTTGGCGGGGCGTTTTGGTTCGATGACCGATCACGATCCGCGATTCAAGCAGGCCGTCGCTCCCAGTCAGCTTGTAGTGCTTGATCTGCAGCGTGAAGCGGCCTTGCAATCCGGATATCCAATCGTTGCACCGGAGGGCCATCATTTTGCCGGTCCACCATTGCCGCTTCAGGGGCGTTTGTTTGCGCCACGGATGCAGACCGACGAGGCGACTCAGATCACTCGTATCGTTTGTTACGATGTGGCGACAGGCCGGCAGTTGTGGGTCAGTGCTCCCGTGGTTGTGGAGCGACGAGCAAGAGAGTTGGCTTCGGCGGCCGACATTGTCATCGCTGCCGAAGAAGGGCGTTTGTTTTGTCATCATGGGGGCGTGACAGCATCGCTTGACGCCGGTTCGGGAAAACTGCTCTGGGCGGTGAGGCACGCCTTGGCGGAGTTGGCCGATTTGGCTTATCCGCAACAGCGTGACTCGATCGCGAAATCGCACGCCGCGTTGGGTGTGCAAGCGGGCGAGCTGTTTGTGGCGGGAGTGAATGTCGACCGTGTCTTTAGTTTGGATGCTGCCGACGGCCGTCTGCGCTGGGCCACCGAGGCTGGCGTTGCCGATGATGTCGAGCAGGTTCTCGGTGTCGCCGGAGCCCACGTCATCATGGGCGGGAGGCGTCTGTATTGGATACATCGGGCTTCGGGCCGCATTGCGGCAACCTTTCCCGATGGAGCGACGAACCAGCCGGGTGCGGGGAGTCAGTGGCCGGTGGGAAGTGGACGGGGGGTGCTGACAGACGCGGCGGTTTATTGGCCCACAGCAGCTCAGATCTTTGTGTTTGACAATCGGCTGGTCAAGTTGGGCGAGCAAGCCCAGCAACTGCGGACGATCGGCCGGCTTCCGCTTACGCCGTTCGGATTGCAGGGTGGTTGTTTGGCGGCGGCAGCGGGTTTTTTGGTGTTGTCCGAGTCCGACCAGTTGACTGGTTTTACGGACGTCACCCAGCGGTGAGGAAACGTGCGCGTTTTACTATTTGATATCGACGGAACCTTGATCCGGGCTGGCGGTGCGGGACGCCTGGCGCTGATGGATGCCATGCGATCGGCGTTCGCGATCGAAGACCCATGTTGCAAGATTTCGTTCAGTGGCCGTACCGATGGGTTTCTGCTGCGACAAGTCCTGCGTGAAAACGGTGTCGAACCGACGGTGGCGCATTACCAAACGTTGATCGAACATTATCTGTGTGAGCTGCCTGTCTGTTTGCGGCGTTGTGAAGGTGCCGTGCTGCCCGGGGTGCTTCCGTTGCTTGAACGTTTGCGTCGGCTGCCCGAATTGCATATCGGCTGCATGACCGGCAACCTGGCGGCGTCGGCAAGGATGAAGCTGCAGCATTTTGCATTATGGACCGACCATTTCGAGCAGGGGCATCTCTTTGCTGGCGACGATTGTGAGCAGCGCGATCATCTGGCACAGTCCGCTGCGGTGGAGCTTGCGAAGCGGTTTGTCTTCCTTCGCGACGTGTGGGTGATTGGCGACACGCCGCATGATGTGCAGTGTGGACGGGCGATTGGTGCCAAGGTGCTGGCTTGTTGCACGGGCGAGCATCGTCGCGACGAAATGCAGCAGCATCGTCCCGATTATTTAGTCGATGACTTGCAAGATACCGACATGCTTGCGGAGCTTCTGACGCGATGATTTTGCATGTCGACATGGACGCGTTTTACGCGTCGATTGAACAACGCGATCGACCGGAGTTGCGTGGTCAGCCGGTGGTTGTCGGAGGTTCCACGGCCGGACGCGGCGTCGTGGCGGCTGCTAGTTACGAGGCACGGCGGTTTGGCATTCACAGTGCAATGTCAGGCAAACGGGCTCGGCAATTGTGTCCGGCGGCGATTTTTGTGAAGTCCGATATTCAGAAATACGCAGCCGTTGGGAAGCAGGTGCGCGAGATCTTCAAGCGTTTTTCGCCGACGATTCAGCCGCTGTCGTTGGACGAAGCCTTTTTGGATGTGCAGGGTACGCTGAAGTTGTTGGGGAGTGCCGAAGCGATCGGTCACGCGATCAAGCGGGCGATTCAGGACGAGCTGGGCTTGAGCGCTTCGGTGGGCATTGCGCCGCTGAAGTTCGTCGCGAAAATCGCCAGTGATCTGGGCAAACCGAATGGCTTTGTCGTCGTCCAAGCCGCACAGACGCAGGCGTTCCTGGATCCTTTGCCGGTGTCTCGGTTGTGGGGCGTGGGAGCGGTGGGGCAGCAGCGTCTGGCAAGTCTGGGTGTCCATCGCATTGTCGATCTGCGTGTCCGCGATGAGGGGGATTTGAAGCGTCGTTTTGGGCAGTGGGGCAGTCATCTGTGGCGGTTGGCCAACGGCATCGATCCTCGTGGTGTCGTGCCCGATCGGGTGGCGAAACAGATCGGCCATGAACGGACGTTTCAGCAAGACTTGGACGAGGACGAGATGCTGCACTCGGTCATCAGTCATTTGGCGCAGCAGGTGGGGTATCGGTTGCGTCGCTCGGAACGGCTTGCCGGTAGCGTCGGCTTGAAGTACCGCAGCGACGACTTCCGCACCTTCAGTCGTAGTCGCGTGCTGAAAAATGCCGCCGATTCGACCCACACGATCCTTGGTGTGGCGGCGGAACTGTTGGCGGAAATGCGGGTTCGCGAACCGGCAAAGGTCCGCTTAATCGGCGTTTCGGTCGGAAACTTATCGGCGAAAGGCCTGCCCCAGCAACTCGATTTGTTCGATTCGGAGCAGCAGCAACAGCAGCAGAAAATGGACCGCTTGGTCGATGCGCTGACCGACGCCAAGGGACGAGAGAGTGTTTATCGGGCATCCAGTCACCGTTGGATGCATCGCCGCGACGAAGCGTGACGCCGTCTGTCAGCTTGTCATGCCTGGGGGTAACGACCAAACTGAATGCCATGAACGCATCGCCTGATCCATCCTCGCCGTCGGTTCCCGCTTTGTCCGTTGACGACGAAAGCCAACTCACTCGTTTGGCGACCGCGCGTCAGCAGATGCTCGATCAGCTTCGCCGGCGGATTGTCGGTCAGGAGGAAGTCATCGAGCAAGTTCTGATTGCGCTGTTTTCCGGGGGCCATTGCCTGCTGGTCGGCGTGCCTGGTCTGGCCAAGACGTTGCTGGTGAACAGTCTTTCGCAGGTCTTGCATTTGCAGTTCAGTCGAATTCAGTTTACGCCCGATTTAATGCCTTCGGACATCACGGGTACCGAAGTCATTCAAGAAGATCGAGCGACCGGCGAAAGACATTTTCGCTTTATCCAAGGTCCCATCTTCGCCAACATCGTGCTCGCCGACGAGATCAACCGGACGCCGCCCAAAACGCAAGCGGCTTTGCTGGAAGCGATGCAGGAAGGGCAGGTGACGGCGGCCGGACAGCGTCATGCGCTGCCCAGCCCATTCTTTGTCTTGGCGACTCAGAATCCGATCGAGCAAGAGGGGACGTACCCTCTGCCCGAAGCGCAACTCGATCGTTTTATGTTCGATATTCGCATTCGCTACATGACTGAAGATGACGAGTTGTCGGTGGTGATGCGCACGACTGGAGATACCAAGGAAGCGATCGAACCGGTGCTCAGTGTCGAGGATCTAAATGGCTTTATCCAGTTGGTGCGACGCATTCCTGTCGCCCCGACGGTGGCCCGATACGCGACCCGGTTGGCACGCATGACGCGACCAGCGAACGAATTGCCCGATGGGGGTGATAGTCCCGCCTCGCGTCGCGTCGATCAGTTCGTGCAGTGGGGGGCAGGGCCGCGAGGCAGCCAATACCTGGTCCTTGGTGCCAAAGCACGTGCCGCTTTGGCGGGCCGTCCGTTGGTGGAACGCGAAGATATTCGCGCCATTGCCAAGCCGGTGTTGCGGCATCGAGTACGCTTAAGTTTTGCCGCTCGTGCGGAAGGATTAACCACGGACGCTTTGATCGATGAATTGCTCGACGCGATCGAGCAGCAAACAATAAACGATGCTCATGAATCCGGCTTGGAAAAAGTTTTTCGATCCCCCGACGCTCGCTGAACTCGCTGGTCTGGGGCTGCGTCGATCGCAATTGTTCGATGGAGGAGCCCTCGCGGGGGCTCATCGCAGCTCGCGGCACGGCCATAGCGTCGAATTTGCTGATCACCGACCCTACGTGCCGGGCGACGATCTGCGCAGCGTTGACTGGAAGATTTACGGTCGCACCGATCGCTACTTCTTACGCAACCGCGAAGACGAAACGACGCTGGTTTGCCATCTGTTGCTTGACGCCAGCGGCAGCATGGCCTTTGCCGGATTGGGCGCTTCGTCCGCTTCGGAAAGCAAGTTTGATTACGCGGCACGTGTCGCCGCGACCTTGGGGTTCATCACCATCGACTCGCAAGACCAATGCTCCTTGTCGATCTTAGGCGGACGCGGCCTGGACCTTCCGGTAGGCAGCGGAGAGCCTCAACTGCAGGCGCTTGCGGAAGCGTTGTCGCGCTCCCAGCCGGACGGGGAGGCGCGGATCGGCCGACTGGTCGGGGAGGCTTTGCTGCGGCTTGATCGCCGAGGGATCGTGGTGGTGGTGAGTGATTTGCTGGACGATGCCGAGACTCTGGAGACGATGATTCGGCAGGTGGGCGCGGCCGGTCACGACCTACTGTTGATTCAAGTATTGCATCCCGATGAACGCTCGTTGCCGCTGCAAGGGACGACCCGTTTCGAAGGTTTGGAAGGGGAAGCCGCGGTGGAGCTTCAAGCGGATGCTTTTGCTGAACCTTACCGCCAGGCGGTTGCTCAATTCACGCAACGAATCGAGCAAAGCTGTCGAGCCCACGGGGCACACTTTCTCGAAATGACCAGTGACCAACCACTCGGGCCTACGCTCGCCGCCGCACTTCACCGATTCTACGGATAAGATGAGCGAGCTGCTTTACGATTCTTTGCCGTGGGCGTTTGGTCCCTTTGTCAGTGGCGGCATGTTGCTGTGGGGATTGGTTGCGGTTGTTCCGATCGTGCTGCATCTGCTGAATCGTCGTCGTCGCCAAACGGTGGCTTGGCCGGCGATGCAGTTCCTGCTGGAAGTCCTGCAAAAGCGTTCGCGGAACATTCAACTTTGGCAGTGGCTGTTGTTGCTCGCGCGTCTGCTGGCGGTGTTGCTGTTAGCGCTCGCGCTGGCTAATCCGGTGTTGCGAACCGACGCCACCGCCGTGCAGCTTCCCAGTCAGCAGCATCTGTACGTGATCGATGCTTCGTACTCCATGCAAACCCTTGCAGGCAGTGGTGAGTCTCGTTTTCAAGCCGCCATGGATGCCGCAATCGCCGATTGCCGGTCCGCTCGTCCGGGCGACACCTTCTTGGTGGCGCTGATGCAAGCCGATCCGATCGCCGTGGTATCGCGTCCCTCGGCCGATCGAGCGGCCGTGATCGACCAGCTGCGTGCGCTGCGTCCCAGCTTCGGACCGGCCTCGTTGCCGTTGACCACGGCGCTGGTCAAACGCATGTTGGCTGACACAAAGGCCAGCCGCAGTCAGCTCGTGTTCTATAGCGACATGCAACGTTCCACCTGGCAGGCGGCGGTGACCGATCCGGAGACCGTTGGCTGGTTTGATCTGCAGGCGCTTGGCAGCGAGCTTCGCGTGGTCGATGTGACGGCCGATGATCCGGCGACGCTGGAAAACATCAGCCTGATCGACCTTCAGCCTCGGGCGCGGGACCGAGTTGTCTTGCAGGTGCGTGCCTTCGATGCTGCCAGCACTGCTAGTCAATGGACCGTCCGAGTCGACGGAGAAGTCGTGCAGTCGAACCGGCTTGAATTGGCAGCCGATGGTAGCGGTTTCGCGGAAGTCTTTCTCGCCGAGACCGACCAAACATCGGTGATCGAGGCGAGCTTGGAAGAGGATGCACTGCAAGTCGACAATTCTCGCTGGCTGGTTCGCTCGTCGGTTCAAACGCTGCGCGTCTTGTGCTTGGGGAAGCCGGCTGCAACTCGATTTTTGGTGGCCGCACTGAGGGCGGGTGACCAGTCGCTGTGGGATGTGCGGCAACTCGATCCCGCAGACTTCGCTTCGGCAAATTTAGACACCAACTCGATCGATCTGCTGATGCTGTGCGATCTGGAGCGGATGGAACCGCGAATTAACGAATTGATCGCCGCCACCGCGGCACGTCGCGGCGGTGTGGTGTGGTGGTTAGGAGCGCGTGCGGATCCAGCAGGATATGCAAGCGATGCCATTCCGTTTCGACTTGCCGCCGTCGCAGAGCCCGATCTGTACGGAGTCGATCCTCGGTCTTACGAACATCCGATTGCGTCGCCTTTTGCACCCTATCCGCAGTCCGGTTTGCTTTCCACTCCAATTTTTCGTTATTGGCGGTTGGCTCCGCTCGACCCGCTGACCAATCCGGAAGTTGCCATCGGGTTAGGTGCGGATAGTGATCCGTTAGTGTTGGCAATGGATAACGGCCATCATCGGCAGGCCGTGGTCACCTCGTTGCCGATGACGGCCGACACAGCCGTTGCCGAATCACCATGGAACGCGATGGTCGCTTGGCCCAGTCTTGTGCCGTTGGTTCAGGAGACGGCTGCTTGGCTGTGTGCCCCCGTAATGGAAGTTCCAGCCTTAGTCGTTGGCGAACCGCTTGCGGGGGTCGCTGCGAATCTGGATGAAACGCCAAAGCAAGTCGTTGCACCGGATGGCAAGGCCCGTCCGGTGATTACCTTAGACCGCGAACCGGAAACGGCTAGTAAACGGTGGATGGCCGGGCTTGCCGACCTGCCAGGGATTTATCAAATCGTGGACTCCGATGGGACGAGCCTGCCGTTGGCTGTCAATGTCGATCCGCTCGAGGCCGATTTGAGGCCGATCGCTGCGACGGCAATGCCGCAGTTGGTGTCAAGTTCTGCCACTCCCTCGGTCGATCGAACCGTCGATCGCCAAAGCGAGTCGAGCATTGAGAGCGAATCGGGTGGATGGTTTCGCTGGTTAATCGCGACGGCAATCGGGTTTTTGATAGTCGAGTCTTTGATCAGCCGTTTCGCTTTAAGGTGGCAAGCATGATCGCCACCATAGTCAGCCTGATCCGCCGTTTGGACTGGCAAGCCCTGCAGTGGCGTTGGCCGTTGCCCACTTGGTCGGTGTTCGTTGCCGCGGTTCTGCTCGCAGTGCTGGCGATAGTGACTTACTGGACGCGAAAACCAATGCCCTGGTCCCGACGCGTCGTTTTAATCGGCCTGCGCTGCGTGACCTTGTGGACGTTGTTGCTGATGATCGGCGGACTCGCACTGGCACGCTTCGAGTCCCAGAAAGCCGACTTGATTATTTTGCTGGACGATTCCGCCAGCATGCAGGCACCCGCCACGGCCAGCGCCCCAGTCTCTCGCTTCGCAACAGCGGTGAATATTTTGGGTAAAGACTCGCAGCGATTGGCAAAGCTGGAAGAGCAATTTGAGCTGCAGATTCACACACTAAAATCGCCGTTGGATAGGCAAACCCTTTCGGAGTCGGTTCGCGAAGGAACGTTGACTGCCGATTTTGCCGCCAGTCCGTTGGGTACCTGGTGGATGGAATCGCTGCTCGCACAGCGAGGGCGACGGACCGCCGCAGTGATTTTGCTGAGTGACGGGATCGTGACCGAAGGCCGCACGCTGGCAAGTGCCGCGACCCTGGCTGCCGATCAACAGGTACCTTTCGTGGCTGTCGGGCTGGGAAGTGACCAGCCCGCCAGTGACATCCGAGTCGAAGACGTATTGGCGGATGCTTGGGCGTTGGTGGGGGACCGAATCGAATTCCGCACGACCGTGCGCGTGACCGGTCTGCCGGATCAGGAACCGATCGATGTGCGTTTGATCGATGATGACACCCAGGCGGTACTCGACACTGTTCAAATCCGTTCGACAGGCGAGACACGATTGGAACCGGTGGTGCTGGAGTTCGTGGCCGATCGAGAGCGTGTGGCAAATCTATCGATTGTGGCACAGACGTTTTCAGGAGAAGAAAATACCGCCAACAATGTGCGCGACATTTCGGTGGAATTGCGTGACCAACCCTTAAAAGTTTTGCTGGTTCAAGATCAACCGAGCTACGAATTTCGGTTTCTGAAACACTTGTTGGAGCGGGCCCGCGGGATGGGGGAAGAGGCTCCGGCGTTGATCGATTTAACCGTTGTTTTGCAGAGTAGTGACGCAAAATACGCGCAGCAAGACGCTTCGGCGAAGGTGCTGCCGCCTGTCGGGGTTGAGCAATTGGCGGCTTTTGACACGATCATTCTGAGTGATGTGGCCGTCGCGCTGTTGGGAGATGTGTTTCTAAAGCAGGTGGCGGAAGTGGTCGAGTCCAAAGGGGTTGGGCTGGTCGTGGTCGTAGGGCCGCGGCATCTCCCGCAGGAGATCGCTGGCACGCCGCTGGAGAGCTTGCTGCCCGTCGATGTGGCTCGGGTGCAATCGCCGGAATTTTTTGGGGCCCCGGTAGGTATTCGCTGGACCGTGCTGGGGCAGCAAGCCGCGTCGTTAAGACTAAGCGACCAAGGTGCGCCTCGGCTGCCTCGCTTGACCGCCGTTTGGCGTGCTCCGGTCGTTCGTCCGTTGGGCCGTGTGCTGCTGGAAAGCGACCAGTCATCGCCAACGCCGATTGTGGTGACTCAATTGGTGGGGGCAGGACAGGTGAGGCTGCAGTTGACCGATGAGATGTTTCGTCTGGAGTCCTTTGACGGAACGGGCGTGCTGTTCGAAAGGTATTGGTTGCAGTGCATTCGCGAATTGGCCAAAGGGAAACGGCGGGCGGTCGAAACCGACTGGGAACTCGATGTGGAGGGGGACCGGTTTGTCGAAGGGGCTGCGATTCCGATTCGGGTCCGAGTCGATGGCCAGCCAGCAGAGGTGAAAGTGAATCTGCGGAATCGTGAGGTCGACCGCGTGGTGACCTTGGAACGGGATGCGGCGGGAGGCTACCGAGGGGTCGCGCAGGACTTGCCGGCCGGCGATTACCGGGCGATTTTGGTCCAGCCGCTGCAAGCCACCGGGGAAGTCCCGATGGACCGTTTTGCTGTCGAGACCGCTCCGAGCGAGCAGGGGGAACTGCAAAGCGATTTCGCTGCCCTGCGAAGCGCCGCAGCGGTGACCGGTGGTGTTTTTCTGACGGCTGACGAGGCACGAACGACCGCCTTCGAGTCGGCCATTCCGCAGGTTCCGTCAACGCCGATTCAGCCGCTGCCTGCCGAACCGCTATGGAACCATCCTTTGCTCGCCACGTGGCTATTTGGTTTGCTATGTGCCGAATGGATGCTGCGTCGGCGATGGGGAATGTTGTAGGCAAACCGCGTTACCACCGACCATGCGCAGCCTGGCACCACAGCCAATTTCATCAGCTTGCCAGCAGCGGCCCAGAGACTAGTTGGTGGTCGTTTCAAAATCGCCCGCGGCGCCATCAGACAACGTAGCGATCCCACGATCCATAGGTTTGAGTCTTGGGGCCGCGTGGAAAGGAGAGTCCCAGGACGACGATGGCCAGTCCACTGGCGAGCAGGGAATAGGGCGTTGTGGAGCCGTTGGCGAACCATGGCCCGATGCCGACAACGAGTGCCAGCAGCACATTGAAGTAACGGCCGGCACGGACCACCTCACCCATGCAGATCACCGACGTGGTGACAATCAAAGCGCCTCCGAGGTGGCCGATATCGGCGGCAGTGGTTTGGATGTCGATGCCAAACCAAGTGGGGCAAAACATCAGCAAGACACCCAGTACGGTCGTGGTGATCAACGTCCACGGAAAACTCATGCCCCAGATCGAAGCTTTAAAAACTTGCCACGGCTGGTTAGGGAATTGGGAGATTTGGGGAGCCGAATCGGCCGAAGTGCAGCCTTCGGCGCTGCCTCCTTTCCAGAAAATTCGCCATAGCGAACCATTGCGGTCGCCGCGGCGTTTGGCTTGGCGAACATGCTGAAACATGGCGATCACTTCGTCGACTTCCAGCGGGACCATCGGCAACATGATCAGTGCCGCAAGCAAACACAGCGTACACCAATGATGAACGATGACAGGCTGTGAAATAACCAGGATGATATGCGTCAGCCCCAAGGGAATCACCAGCACGCCGAAGAAGGCGACCATCCATGGCATCGTTCGCCAACGCGAACGACTGCCCATGTAGCCCATCAAAAATTCAAAGGTATATGAAACCGCTCCCAGGCCCCCGTCGGAGATCGGCCACGCGTGCGACATGTTGGAATCGAGGACTTGCTTGGTGCCGTTGGAGAAGCCAAAGAAGGGATCCCATACATAATCGATATAGCCAAGCTGAAACATGGCTAGGTAACGCGAGACGATGAAACCGAGAAACCCGGTGACGATCATGATCCAACGTTGCGGCCAGCTTGACGGGTTATAGCTCCAGCCGGGCGGAGTCGCTTCGCCATGCTGCATGTACATGATCATATTGGGCATGCCCGGAATCAGAATGGTGATCGCCATGATGACGATGCCGACCAGCGAATCGTTCAAGTAAGAAGCCGCGGTCGGAGCCCAAAACAGGACCGGTGCGAGTGTCAACCAAATTCCTACGAAGCAGCAGGTCCAGAGACTGATCGGACGATTGGGCGTCAACGAGCGCCAGCCGAAAAACAACAGCACCAAGCCGCAGATCAAATCGCTGCCCGTCATCAGCCAAGCCCGCCATGCTTGCAGCGACAGCGTCGACTCTTTGGCAAACCAGGGGCCGCGTCCGCCACTCGGATCGACCCACAGGCTTTCGTTCAAGTAACCGAAGTGGAAAGGGGCGATGAGCAACCAGATGCCCAGCAGCGGCAAGGTCCAATAGATCCACAGCGTCTTCTGATGATGCATCCGCAGCATCGATAAGCGATCCTCGTGGCTCATCGAATGCTGGCCTGCGTGTTCGCCGTGCGCATCTTCCTGGCTGTCGTGCTTGCCATCGGCATGCTCACCATGCGACCGCGCTTGCATCTCCGCCATCGGTCGGGTGACGCCACGCGAGCCCATCGGTTGGGAAGAATCGTTATCAGGCATGCTGGCGAGACTCCGGGTGACGAGTGGGATGGCGGGAAGAATGAATCGGCGCGGTAGCAAATCACCGCAGCAATTGACATGCCGACCCATTGATCGTGTTCGAGGATCGGCTCAGCCGATCCATTGCCGGACGATGGCTTCTACCGACTCGTGTTCCAAGGTCTCATGGGCCAGCAGTTCATCGGCGATCGCTGCCAGTGCGGCCCAGTGATCGTCGTTGCTGAGCGTTTGGTGTAGCTGCCGTAGGAGTTGCTCCAACTGATGGAGGCGTTGCCGGGGGGCGGGATGAATCGTTACGGCGCGCTCCCAAGCTTTCCGCCAATCATCTGCCCATTCGGGGACAAAGCCGGGATGCAGCGGTTCGCCACGGTAGATCATTTCCGCGACGGGGCCGGCCAGCAGGACCAGAATTTCGAATTGCAGCAACTGCCTTTCGGAGCGGTCGCTGCGCCAATGGACCAGCGTGTCCCCGTAACGTTGCGGCCCGTCGTCATCGTCGGGTTCGATCGTTACCGAAACCACTTTGCCACCCAAGCAGATCGCCATCAAAGCGTGTCCCGCTTCGTGGTAGGCGGTCCATTCTTCGATAGAGTCGCTCATACGGAGGGCTGGTCAGAGATCGAGGGTCAAGGCAGCGTCTCCGCGTGATGCATTGCCGCGGAGGGAGCTGAGTAGATGTGCCGTCGCGTTGGCGAGGAACTGCCGCATCATGACGGTTGCGGGACTGGTGGTCCAAGGGGCGGTCGCCTTGTCGGAGGCGTTTGGTGGAACTCGGTCGGGACGGAACCGACCGGCAAGCTGGCACTTGACTTCAGAAGGTGCCTTGCCTAACTTGTTTCCACCCCCGTGTTGCTACAATTCGGACTTGATCTCCATCCTTTCCGCGGATTGTCGATTCCAATGATGCTTTTGCTACCCAACCTGCTGCTACTGCTAGGCCTTTCCGGAGGCGAGTGCTAGGGGTTTGGATAGCCATTGCGGCGGACCAATCAAATGTTTTCAAAACCCCGAAGCTCGCACCAGCGGGCTTCGGGGTTTTTTCATATCTTTACGTTTTCAATCGTGCCTTGAGTCTAGGAGAGCCCCCGATGTCGACCGACCAGTCAACGCGTCCCATCCGAATTTTCGACACCACGCTGCGTGATGGTGAGCAATCGCCAGGTGCGAGCATGAACCTGCCTGAAAAGCTGGAAGTAGCCCAAGCGCTTGTCGATTTAGGGGTCGACATCATCGAGGCCGGTTTCCCCATCGCGTCGCCTGGGGATTTCGAAGCGGTCAAGCAGATCGCCCAGACGATTCGCGGTGCGACCATTTGCGGCTTGGCTCGCTGCAATGAAAAAGATATCGACCGCGCCTGGGACGCGCTCAAGCACGCGCCTCAATCACGTATTCACGTTTTCTTGGCGACCAGTGCGATTCACCGTGAATTCAAATTGAAGATGACCACCGAAGAGATCCTCCAACGTGCCGTGACGAGCGTGCAGCGGGCGGCAAGTTACTGCGATGACATCGAGTTTTCGCCGGAAGACGCCTGTCGCACCGAGCACGATTTCTTGTGCCGCGTCGTCGAAGCGGCCATCGATGCGGGGGCGACGACGATCAACATTCCCGATACCGTCGGCTATGCGACTCCCGGCGAAATCTATGATCGCATCAGCATGCTGCGTCAGCGGGTTCCGAATATCGATAAAGCAGTGATTAGCATTCACTGTCACGATGACTTGGGAATGGCGGTCGCCAATTCTTTAGCCGCCGTGCAAGCGGGTGCCGGTCAGATCGAATGCACCATCAATGGCATCGGCGAGCGTGCCGGCAACGCAGCGTTGGAGGAGGTGGTGATGGCGATGCGCACCCGCAGCGACTTTTACGACTGCACGACACGCATCGATACCAAACGCTTGGTGCCGATCAGCCGTTTGGTCAGCACCACGACCGGAATCGCCGTCCAGCGAAACAAGGCCATCGTGGGACGTAACGCGTTTGCTCATGAGGCGGGGATTCATCAAGACGGCATGCTGAAGGATCGCAGCACGTACGAAATCATGTCGCCTGAAGAGGTCGGCTTTGCCAAAACCGATTTGGTCTTGGGCAAGCACAGTGGACGAGCCGCGTTGGCCGATCGAGCTCGTGAACTTGGTTTTCAGCTGACCGGGGAACAACTGCAATCGGTGTTCGCGGAATTCAAAAAACTGGCTGACAAAAAGAAAGAGATCTACGATGGCGACATCGTTGCGCTGATTGGTCGTGAAATCAGTGACAACGTCGATCCCGAGTGGACCTTGGTCGATTTCGAAGTCACTAGTGGACGCAATCGGAAACCGAAAGTTTCGGTAACCCTGCAGCATGCCGACGAGCAGTTCACGGAAGTCGTGGAAGAGGGGGACGGACCGATCGACGCCGCCTTCTGGGCGGTGGAGCGAATTACCAAAATCGAAACCGTTTGCAAGGACTTTCGCGTTCGCAGTGCGACGCTGGGGCGGGATGCACAGGGCGAAGTTCGCATCGAAGTCGAATACAAGGGGGAAATCTATCGTGGGATTGGGGTCAGTACCGATACGGTCGAATCGACTATTTTGGCTATTCTGAACGCGGTCAACCGAATTGCCGCTTACGGCACCACTTAATGGCTGTCAGGGGGGGCGACTTGTTACACTATACGTATGGCAGATGCACTCTCAAAAATCGATGCTTTAGAACCCGCTCGTCAGCCCGACGAGCTGGGACGGCTGGGACCGTATCGTGTGCTGCGGAAAATCGGCACCGGGGGCATGGGCCGTGTTTACCTCGCCGAAGACGCGCGGCTAAAGCGTGCGGTAGCGCTGAAGGTGATGAACGAGAAATTCGCGGCCACTCCAAATAGCCGTCGCCGGTTCTTGGAAGAGGCCCGCGCCATGGCGGCGGTCGACCAAGACAACGTCGTGCGGATCTACGAAGTCGGTGAACATGCGGGCACGCCCTTCATGGCAATGGAACTGCTCAAAGGCGGCTCGCTGGAACCGATCAACGCCAGCGATCAGCGGTTCAGCTGGGAGCAGATCATCACCCTCGCTCGGCAGGTTTGCTTCGGCCTCGCGGCGGCTTACCAACGCGGGATTATTCATCGCGATATCAAGCCGGGCAACATCTGGATCGAAGCCAACACGCAGCGTGCGAAGATTCTTGATTTTGGTTT
This sequence comes from uncultured Pirellulaceae bacterium, assembly GCA_964477385.1. Lineage (GTDB taxonomy): Bacteria > Planctomycetota > Planctomycetia > Pirellulales > Pirellulaceae > Roseimaritima. The sequence continues at coordinate 21,283 of CAYZHQ010000008.1, read as the reverse complement.
GGCGCTTGCCGAGGGGCCGATGGGGCAGTTGGCTGGTCGCGGCAGCGTGGTCGGGACGCCCGGCTATCTCTCGCCCGAGCAAGCCCGCAATGAACCGCTCGACGATCGCAGCGACCTTTATTCATTGGGAGTCGTGCTGTTTGAACTGTGTACCGGCAAACTGCCGTTTCAAGCCAAGACGATTCCTCAGATGTTGGTCGCCATTATTTCACATCCGGCACCGAAGGTCCGCGAGCTGAATCCCGATGTGCCGCAACCGCTGGCGGAGTTGATCGATCGCTTGTTGGCCAAGGAAGCTCGCGAGCGGCCCACTTCGGCGTTGGCACTCGAGGCGGAATTGGTCCAGGTGGCTGAGGCGATTGATTCGGAAAGCCATGCGGCGTTGCAGATTGTGACCGAGCCCAAGGCGGTCGCTGCCAAGCCTGCAAAGGATGCCAAAGTGTCTGGTCAGATGAGCTCTGAAAACGAGCCTAAAAAAATCGATCCTAAAGTTTTCTGGGGAGTGAGTGCCCTCAGCGCATTGTCGCTGGTGGTGATCGGAATCTTGGTGCTGCCTTTATTTCGGGACACGCCCAAACCGAGTGCGGCGGCACCATTGGCGTTGCCCAAAGCGAGTCGCCCGGAGAAGCCGATCACTCCGCAGACACTGAAGCCGCTGGTGCTGCAGAATTTGACTGCGGTGCGCAGCCAAGTCGGCAGCGGTGATTTTGCGATCCTCAAGTTTGATCTCGTTAATCAAGCGGCGGCGTACAAAGAGGATCCGACACGAATCCACGCCGGTGCCAAGGTCGTCGCGGAGTGTCATCTTTATCTGCAGTCCGCCGATGGGGTGCGACGTGAAAACTATGCGTTGCCACTGCGGCGAGGAGCCAAGCAGTTGCCCAGTCCTGGGAAAAGTAGTGCGTTGGAATTTCGATTCAATACCGCTTCGGTTCCGTTGGGCGATTACACGGCCGTCGTCACGCTGGAGACCCCAAAGCATCAGAAAGTAAGCGAGTTAACGACACCACTACGCATTACTACGAACTTTGGCAGTGGCGAACTGGTGGGCTTCAAGACGGTGCGGACGTGGGCAGGGATCGGAGCCGACACGAGTGTTGGCGAAAAGGCGGCGAAGGATGCCGGTGATGCGAAACAATTGACGCTTGCCGGCACCAGTGACCAGCCGCCCGCAAAGCAACAACACCTCTACTTGCGGTTTGACTTGACGCGCTGGGAAGCCCCCCGCGAGAAGCTTGAGCACGCGGTGCTGATGTTAACGTTGACCGGCGACGCTCCCAAAAGTCCGTTTGAGATCCGGGCTTACGCGGCGGGTGAAGCGTTGTCCAGCGACTGGCAGGAATCGGGCGAAAACGCTCTGCAAGCGTCGGATGTCCCCGCGGCAGGCGATTTGGGAAAACTCCGCTTTCTCGGAACGATCGAAGCGGACAACTCTGGAGATGTGTTGAAAAATAAAACCGATGCGGTGCGTCTGTACGGTCCCGAACTCGACGATGCCATTCAGCAAGCTGGCGACGCGATTACGATTATTCTGGTACGCAGTAAAGGAGCCTCCAAGCCGCTGCGGTTTTACTCCAAGGAATCTGAGCCAGAAAAAGCCCCTGGACTTGCGCTGCGAGCCCGTCCCTAACTTGCAGGCCGCACACCACACGCCATGCCTACTTCCGAAAACGAATCGGCCAGCCAGATCCTCCGTTCATCGCATCCTTGGACGCGAGCTGATAGTGCGGCCGCGTTTGTGATGCGCTACGTCAGCGCGATGCGTGGTCAACTGATCGAAACATTGGGCAATGAATCGCTTGGCGAGCACGCCTTGACGTTGTTTATTGGTCACTTGGTCAGCAAGGGCTATGGTTCGCACAGCCATGGTCGCTTGCGTGATTATTTGATGCGCGGCATGCGCTCGGGCGCGAAGGTAACGCTCTCGAAACTGCCTGCCGAAAAACGTCCGAATGTCGACCTTGGTTCGTTGGATCCCGAATCCAAAGCATGGCTGGGGCATTGGAAGCAAGGCTTGCTCGAGCATGCTTGGCGAGCACTGGAGCAGCGGCAGCATAAACACCCCGGAAGCATGCAGTATTCCGTCCTCAAAGTTTCGCAGTCGATGTCCCGCTCGGTGGTTAAACCCGATATCCTCGCGGTTCAAGTGAGCGCCGATACAGGAGTGGCTGTCGAACCGGAGCGGGTCATGGAGTTGCTTCAGCAGAGCCGTGAGAGCTTTGCTCAAATTTTGGCAACGGAGGTGGCCAATACGCTGCATGAGCCGACACAGGCAAGTGTGGCCGAGGAGTTGAAAGCATTGGGACTGGTTGCCAACATTTGATTTCAATGGGCCCGAGTCAGAAAGGTTGCTCTGAGGGACGCATCAACCATCGTGCGAGACGTCCCATCGGCAGGGGTGGTTGCGGCGGAAACGAACCCAAGCCTGTGGAACGCAACACGCCGTCAGCAGCTAAGAAGCCGCTGATGACAGCTCCTTCCATCGTCGCCGGCCAGCCCGTTAAGGTGTAGTCTCCTGCCAAGTGGAGGCCGCGATCGGTGGTCTGTTGCGAGGGACGAATCGCCTCGGTGGCGGGCCGAACAGAGAACACCGAACGCGGGTCGGTCACGATCCGAGACCGCAGCAGGTTGGCCGTTTTCGTTTGCGGGAAGTGGTTTTGCAGTTCCTTCAAAATCTGTGAGGTCGCTTCCGATGCTTCCATCTGGCGCAGGTCGCGCGACGCGCTGACCACGACTTGATAGTAGTGCTCGGTACCGATTGCGGAGTTTGCCGCCGGATGTTCAGGTCGGAACAACCACTGCGCCAAACCGCCCACCAACACACTGTGCCGACGTTGCGTAATGGGGCGATCGAACCACAGGTGCAAGCCGGTGATCGGCGAGGTCGGTAATTCGGTGATTTCACTTAAGTTGGCGATCGCCATTGCAGCAGGCGTGTTCGCCACCAGTCGCTCCAGGCCGTGCCAAGGTACGGCCAGCACGACTTGCTGCGCCCCAATTCGGCCGGCAGTCGTTTCAACGCCGGCGACCTGGGTTTTCTCATGAAACAGTCGTTTCACCATTTGTCCGCATTCCAGCGTCACGCCGCGGGCTCGCAGCACGTCGGTCAGTTGGCGTCCAAAGAGTTCCGCCAAGGGTGGTTTCGGGATCCAAACATCGGCAGCCTGATGGGCCGCTAGGAAACCATCGACAAACACTTTGCGCGCCGGGGCGACGGCGACATGCTGTGCTTGTTCACCGAGCGCGCTGATCAGGATCACATCCCAGAAGTGTTCTACCGTGGCCGACGACTGGCCGGCATCACGCAGCCAGTCGCCCATCGTTTGGGCGTTGGCTGGAGACGGCTCGCTGCGCATCAGTCGCCAGATGCCGCGGCGCACCTCTGCCCGTTGAGCCCTGTTCAGAAATGGCAGCTTGCCCAGCGTCGCGGCGAGATGCAGCGGTGCCGGCAGTCGCTGGTTAGGGGCCCACCTTGCCGGCGGTGCATGGGGGGCGAAAAACGTCAGCTCGCGGAAGCGCGAGAACTGGTCGATTAACTCGCATTGCCGCATCCACCACAGGAAATTGGTACAGCATCCCATGGCGACATGCTGGCAGTAGTCGATTTCATGTCCCGAATCGGTGTCGAGGAACGAGCCCGCGCGGCCGCCGCAGCGCTGACGTGACTCAAGCACAACCACATCCAACGCAAAATCGCTCAGCGCCCACGCGGTGGCGAGACCTGCCAAACCGCCTCCCACGATCACCACGCGTGGACGGCTCATCGTTTTGGTTCCCATGGTGGAACGGGCAGGCGGCGAAACAGGGGGGGCACAAAATGGTGCGTCACCAAGTTCACTCGATCTGAAAAACTTAACCTGACCCGACGTAGCGCTACAGCCCCGGGATCGGCTTGAATGCGTTCTAACAGGCGGCGATACGTTCGCCACATCATACTGAACATCGGTTGGCCGTCGGGATGGATTTGATCCCAGATTTGCCAGCCACTTTGAAAGAGAATCTCCGCCCGGTTGGACTCGTCGATGATCAGGCATTGCAGTCGCTTGTCACCCCGCAAGTCCAGCAAGTCGTCTTCGCATAAACCGTGTTGCTGCCAATGTTGTCGCGGCAAATAGATGCGACCCCGCTGAGCATCTTCGCGGATGTCTCGCAGGATGTTGGTCAACTGAAAGGCGACCCCGCAATCGACCGCGGCGGCCAGCGGCAAAGGCTCGCGGAATTCCCAGATATACAGGCAGCACAACCCGACCGCCGAGGCGACTAGGTAGCAGTAATGCTCGAGTTGTTCAAAGGTGTCGAAGCGAGTCTTCTGCTGGTCGGCCAACACCCCATCGATGATTTCCAACAGATGCTGGGAAGGGATGCCAAACTGCTGTGCGGTGTCGGCGATGGCGGGCAGCAAGCGGGTGGCGTTGAGGTGGAGGTGCGGCTGGTAGCCACCCGGTGCGCCGTGTGCGGGGGAATCGGTCGGTAGCGATAACGGACGATTCGGATCGTCCGACAGCAGCGCCAGCGCGGTGGCTTGTCGCCACCAATGCAACCAACGTTTGCGAATTGAAACCGGCGCATCACAGTCGCCCAGGTCATCGGTGAATCTCGCGAATGCGTAGAGCGCGTGCATCGCCGCCCGTTTGCGTCGTGGTAGCAACCAGAACGAGCGATAGAAGTTGCTGGAGGCTCCGCGAGCGACTGCGGTTGCATATCGGTAGCTGTCTCGGACTGTGACGTGTTCGGTCATGTCAGCCTCCCGATGCTGGCACGCAGCAACAGTTTGGCTTGCTGCCAACGCGAGACAGTCGGTCGCCGACGCAGCACGTCGTAGTCGACACGACGGATTGCCGCGAGCGTCTGCAAGCCGCCGTGGGCGAACAACCGAACGTCACGTGACAACCAGCCAGGCACCTGCTCTGCAAGCGGCAGACCCCGATGAAAAAAGCTTTCGGCACGATCGACTTGAAAACGAATCAGTTGTTTGACCGCTGGCGTGGCGGTGGTGGCCTGCAGGTCGCTTGGCTGGACCTCAAAACGCAGGCAGTCTTCGGCCGGCAGGTAGATTCGCCCGATCTGCAGGTCGCGCTGGATGTCTTGCCAGAAATTTGCCAACTGCAATCCCGTGCAAATCGCGTCCGACAAGCGGTCGAGCTCGGGATCGTCGACACCGGCTAATCTCAACACGATTCGTCCGACCGGATTGGCACTTCGTCGGCAATAGTCGCGCAGTTGTTCAAACGTCTCATAACGCGGTGTTGTCTGGTCTTGTTCGAATGCATCCAACAGGTCCAGGAAAGGCTGCGTTGGTAGCGCGTGACGCCTGATCGTCGCCGCCAGGGCGACGAAGATCGGATGCGGCAGGGTGGCTGGGTCAAGCTCGGCAGCCACGCTTTGCAGCAGGCCGCGACGCCACTCTGCCAACCGCTGCAACGCCAATTCGGGGGATTCTGACTGGTCCGCCAGATCATCGGCGCGGCGGCAATAGGCGTAAACATTGAAGAAATCTTGACGGACTCGACGAGGTAGAAACAGCGAGCCAACGAGGAAATTTTCGTAGTGCTGTTTCGCAAGTTGACGGCAGGCTGCTTCGGCCTGTCGCAACACCGGATCGTTCGAGAGGGCAATCAAGGGGGAAACGTCAACTCGCAGCAGTGTCAGGAATTCGCCCGCCGGTCAGCGAGGTTTCCCCGGCCACCCCGGTTAGGCGATGAAGGGGTTTACCGGTTATCTTAGAGCGAGGGCTACGGCCGTACAGCGGCAGCCCTGTAATTTTAAAAGTCTTTCAAACCGGTTTACCCGTACAACGTTTGTGCTATGAAAATCATCCTCGCTGCTCCTCGCGGTTTCTGTGCCGGCGTCAACATGGCTGTGGAAAGTCTCGAGCTGAGCCTGCAGGCGTTTGGGGCTCCGGTCTATGTCTATCACGAGATCGTGCATAATCAGTACGTCGTGCAGACCTTCCGGGAAAAAGGAGCCGTGTTCGTCGACCATCTGGAAGAAGTCCCCGAAGGCTCGACCGTCCTGTTCTCGGCACATGGTGTCTCGCCAGCCATTCGGCAACTGGCCCAAGAACGTCAATTGCGTGCCATCGATGCGACCTGCCCGTTGGTTACCAAAGTCCACCTGGAAGCGATCAAGTATGCAAAGAGTGGCTTCACGATCGTGCTGATTGGTCACGAGGGGCACGATGAAGTCATCGGCACCATGGGGGAAGCTCCCGAAGCGATCGTGTTGGTAGAGGACGAAGCGGACGTCGACAAGTTGCAAGTGTCCGACGAAACGAAGCTGGCTTATCTGACGCAAACGACGCTCAGTGTCGACGATGCCGGGCGGATCATCCGACGCTTGCGAGAGCGGTTTCCCCAGATTCAAAATCCCCCCAAGGAAGACATTTGTTACGCGACGCAGAATCGCCAAGAAGCGGTCGCGGCACTCTCCAAACAAGCCGACGCGGTCATCGTGCTGGGCAGCCAGAACAGTAGCAATAGCCAACGTTTGCGTGAATTGGGGGCCGATATGGACAAGCCGGCTTTCTTGGTCGATGGACCGCAAGATCTCAAGCTGGAGATGTTTCAGAAGGGCATGACCGTCTTGGTGACCGCCGGGGCAAGCGCTCCCGAATCGGTCGTCAACCAAACCGTTGAGTGGCTGGAGAAACACTTCGATGCAACGGTCGACACCCAGACAATCCGCGAAGAAAACGTCGTTTTTCCGTTGCCACGACCGCTGCGTCATCTGGCAAAGTAAACTACACCGTGGCTTGGTGACTCCCTTACGCGGTCACGCTATTTCCCCCCTTCACCCCTCCATTGCACGGAATCTTCAATGAAATCGGTTGTTCGCCTGATCGGCTGCGGTTTGCTGATCGCTTGTTGCTCTTTTCAAGTCCACGCCAAATCGCCTGCGCGGCCTGCGGATGATTCCGCGGCCAATGGCGGCTGGGAAACCTTGTTCGACGGGATGTCGACCGACCAGTGGCGCAACTACAAAAAAGAAACGCTCTCGTCGGGCTGGAAAGTCAAAGATGGTGCCCTGGTGCGCAGCGAAAAAGGGGCCGGTGATATCGTCACCAAGCAGAAGTATGACGCTTTTGAGTTGTCGCTTGAGTATCGCATCTCTTCCGGTGGAAACAGTGGCTTGATGTTCCACGTCGTTGAGGGGGACGGCCCGCCCTGGCGCACCGGTCCTGAGATTCAGATCCAAGACAACGTCGATGGCCACGATCCGCAAAAATCAGGGTGGCTGTATCAGTTGTACAAACCGGCTTCCAAAGATGGATCCGATGTGTCGATCGTCGATGCGACCAAGCCCGCCGGTCAGTGGAACCAAATGACGGTGCGGATTTCTCCCCAGGGCAGCAAGGTTTCCGTCAACGGTGTCGACTACTACGAGTTCACCAAGGGAACCGATGAGTGGAACAAGCGAGTCGCTGCCAGCAAGTTCGCTGCCTTTGAGGGCTTTGGAAAGGCGGCCACGGGGCACATCTGTTTGCAGGATCACGGCAATGAAGTCGCGTTCCGCAACATCAAGGTGCGTCGTCTGACACCTGCGCAGGACTGATCGACACGTCGAAAGGACGGTCCAGTCCTTCCACAAGCAACCATTCTTGGCCCGCCCTCAGCGGGCCAAAGGTTTCTGTTTTGCCGGTCGGCCACTGCACGGTCAGTTGGTCGACCTCGGTCGCATCGCCCAGCCCAAAGCGAAACTGTTTCTCGTTGCTGCACATATAGCCATCGCCGGCGAGTTGCACCGCCGTCAGCGTTCGCTCGCCAATCGTGGCGGTGATGCGTGTGCCGATGGCATCGCGCTGGCCAGTGCGGCTCTTGACGGTCAAGCGAAGCGAGTTACCCGCCCCTGGGCTGTCACAGATGAGCAGCGAAATCGGTTCGTAAAGATGGGTGATCGCTACATCGATCAGGCCATCACGATTGGCGTCGAGGGTTACCAGAGCGCGGCCCAAGTGATCGTTGCGGAAGTACTCGCCCAAATCTTGGCGATCCCATTCCCACCACGAACCGATGCGGTCATAGGCAAACAGTTGTGGCGGCATCTTGTACAGAATGTTTTGATGCGTCAAATCATCAACGTGGCCATTGGTGACGATCCATTCCTGGCGCCCATCATTGTTGAAGTCTGCCAGTTCGCAACCGAAACCGAGCATCGGCATGGACGGTTTTGCGAAACCCGCACGGGCACTACGATCGGCCCACAATCCAGGGCTGACCTGTTCGTAGTAGGTGTTGTGGTCGCTTTCAAAGTGAGTCAGCAAGATATCGAGGTCGCCATCCTCATCGGCATCTCCGGCGGCCATCCCCATCGAAGCTTGCGAAAGCGACTTGCCACTGAAAGCGAGCCCACTGATCGCGGCACGTTCCTGCAGGCTAAATGCGGAGGCCGATGGGGATGCGTTGGCCGACGCGGATGTTGAGAGCTGGGCGGACCAGAGGTGGTTGCCTGTCATGTCATTGGCCACATAAACATCCAGCCCCGCTTCGGCGTCGAGCGGACCGACGATCACGCCCAAGCCGCGACCGGCCGTGGTGGGCGTGAACCACGCATCGGTGACATCTTCAAACGTCCCATCACCCCGGCCTCGCAAGACGCGATCGGGTTCGGCATCGAATTCCAGGGGAGGGCAGGTGGCGATGCGAGCTTTCCCACACCGCACTTGATAGGGTTGGTTGCCGGCGCAGTACTGCGTCAGAAACAGGTCTGCAATGCCGTCGGCGTCCAGATCGGCAATCGCCGCCGAGGTGGTCCAAGTGGCCCGCTGCCCGGAGGTTCCCAAGGCTTCTTCAGTGACATCGCTAAAGGTGCCGTCTCCATTGTTTCGGTACAGCCGATCGACACCGATGTTGGCGTCAAAAATGTCTGGAAAGCCGTCGTCGTTGTAGTCGCCAACGCAGATACCTTGACCGAAGCCGTGGTCGGCTAAGCCCGCCGATGTGGTGACGTCGTGGAATTGCCCCGCCCAGTTTTGAAACAACCGGTTGATGCCGGAGTCCTGTTTCAGCGGTTGCCCGTCTAGCATCGCTGCCGACAGATCGGGCCAGCCATCGAGGTCGAAGTCGATCACGCCGATCCCCCCACCGACACTTTGGTAAATCCAATGCCCTTCGCTCAGCGCCTCGGGAGCGATCGCGCAAGTATGGTTCAAGCCCCGCTCGGCCGCCTCGTCTTGAAACTGAAAAGGTCGGCTCGTCGCAGGCTCTCGCGCGATGGCGTCGGGTACGGGTGACGAATTCGACGCCGGTCCAGACCACTCGGGCAGCGGAAGTTTTTCCAGATCCAGGGCCAACGCGATGTTGCCGGTGGCTTGCTGCCAATCGCTGGCAGGATTCAATTGCTGGCGGATTCGAAGCTGAAATTCCCGCGCATCGGCAACCGCTGCTTGTCGCAGTGACAGTGCCCATTGGCTCCAGCCTTCGGCTTCCCAGAGCCGCCCAAGTTCGGCCATTTTTCTGGCCACGCGAAGCGCGTCGGCTTGCGATTGGCCGCCACGTTCAAAAAATGTGTCGACCAAGTCACGCATCTCGCTCAGTTGGTCGACTCGCTCAGCCACTTGTTGGGCCTCGCCTGTGCGTCCGATTTGCCGCAGTCCCACCATCAGTTGGACGAGCGTTTCGCCGTTGCTCGACTGTTCAGCCTTGGCCGCTTCCCAGAACGCGCGAACCGCTTGCTCGGGCCGCTGTTGCCGATCAGCCCAAGTGCCCGCGTGCCGCCAAAATGCTGAGTGCTGTTTTGCTTCCGGTGACAGTTGTGCATGCCACTGTGCGACCGCCTGCGTCTCGTTCAGTTCGATCAACGCGCGACCAAACAAGAGCGAGGCTGGGACGAAGTCGGGATGTTGGTCGATGACCGGCTGCAGACGGATGGCGACGGCTTGCCAGTCATTTCGAGCGGCTTCGGCAAGCGCCAAGGAATAATGCGGACGGAGGTCCGATGGATAACGATCCAGTGCCGTTTGGCACAGACGCCGATCGGGCTTCGTACGGGCGGGAGCGGCCAGGACGGTCAGTGTTTCCGGGCTCGCTTCGCCGTGCTGTACCAGCCAACGCACGTGCGGAAGGGCGACGTCGGCGATCCCCAAAATCGCCGCCAAGCCCGCGATGTCGCGTCGTACTTGACGGGACTCGGGATAGTGCCGCGCCGTCAATTCCAACACTTCGAGAGCTTCGAAAGGCCGTCCGAGCGCTGTCCAGTGGCGAGCCAGTTTTTCGAGCAAGGCTTGTGTGGGACGTCCCGTGTCGGGAATCGCGCGGGCGAAATATTGGCACGCTCGTTCCGTCGCGTCTTGCCGCAGCGCAACGTCGCCGGCCAACTCCCACACCGCGAAGTCTTTCGGCGACGCCTCTAGGTAACGCAGCAAATGCTGCTCGGCTTCTGGCCAACGCGCCGTCCGCAGTGCCGCTTCGGCTGCTTCTCGCGCACTCGGTTCAACGACCGGGGCGGTCGCCTGGTCGCCATCAGTCGGAGTGTCCAGCGATCCGCCGTCGGTTGAAGAGCGACCGCAGCCACCAGTGACAATGGCAATCCAAGTCGCTGCAAAGATGCACGCCATGTTTGCTCTTGTTCGTCTCATCGACGGCAAGTCGTAGCGCGTATTGCATTCAAAAAGACGTTGGGAAATGGGAAGCAGTGGGAACGGCACCGAAAACATCAACCGGGTTGGGGGAGGGGGCCAGTGGCAGACCAGGGCGTATAGGCGGCGACTTGCGTTTTGGCCTATCCGTGGGGACTCAGCACGATCAGCTCCGCTTGGCCTTCCACCAACAGGTATCGGGCATTCGGAGCCGGTTGCTCAAAGGCTTGCACGTCGCCACTTGGCCACGTCACCGTCACGCTGTCGATCCGTTGTTGATCACCCAGCCCAAAGGAAACCAGCGGTTCGCTGGAGCCCATGTATCCGCCACCACCGATTCGCCATCCATGCCACTCTTGGTCACCGGAGACGACGCGGACCGCTGCGCCGATTGCATCACGTTCGCTGCGAGTGCCGACCAAACTTAATTGTAGCCAATTGCCGCCGGGGGAGCGGTTCTCGAGCAATGCCACCGGGTGGTCCAAGTGCGTTGCCAGCAGGTCGGTGCGACCGTCCGCATTCCAGTCGCAAGTCGCCAGCGAACGTCCCAGTTGAGGACGCCGCCAATAATCATGGTCCGCAGCTTCGGGGGGCGGAGATGCCGCTTGTTCGATAAAGCGGTTCGCTTGGCCGCGAAACAATTGCGGTCGCATTTGAAACGGGACATCCTGGGCGCGTGCGTCGTAGACATGGCCGTTCAAGACCGCCAGATCAATATGCCCATCGTTGTTAAAATCGGCGGCCTGCGTTCCAAACCCAAGCACGTTGAAGGAAGGTTCTTGCAAACCAAACCGTAAGACCTGATCGGAAAACATCCCCGAACGGCTCTGCAGGAAGAGGTTTGCAGCGTCGGCGTGAAAGTTCGTGATGTGTAAATCGAGCGTCCCGTTGTGGTCGAGGTCGGCCGCCGCGACCCCCATGCAGGCTTGCGACAACCCTGTTGCTCCGATCGCACAGCCCCGCAGTCCCGCCTGTTCACGCAGGCTAAACCGAGGGTCGTCGGTCTTGGCCAAGTCATTGGCAACACTGACCCAGTACTGATTGTTCGAAACATCATTGGCGACAAATAAGTCGTTGCCTGCCTCTCGATCAAAGTTGGCAATCACCGCGGTAAATCCATAGTTCTTATCTGCTTTGCCGATAACATCCCACGGTTGGAACGTGCCATCTTCGTTCATCCTGAGGATGCGATCGACGGCCGGCGTATAGTCACGCGGGCCACAGGCATCGGATTGAATGTCGCACATCGTTGAGAACGCGCTGGGATCGTCGATGTAGTTGACTTCGACGATCTCCGGTAGATGATCGCCATTCAAATCTCCCGTGGAAATACTCGACGTCCAGTTCGCTGCTGAGCCAAAGGCCGGAGCTTCACGAAACGTGCCGTCCCCTTGATTGAGCAACAGGTGGTTGACGCCAACGTTCGCCAGCAACAGGTCGGCAAAACCATCCTGGTTGAGGTCGGCGACACACACGCCTTGGCCATAACCACGATCCTCAACGCCCGCCAGCGAGGTAACTTCGCGAAACTGTTGGGTGTCTTGTAAACGAAACAATTGATTGCTGGTCGAACCGGTCGCATCATTCGGAGGACCGCCCGACTGCATCACATACACATCGCAGCGACCATCCAGGTCATAGTCCAAAGCGGCGATGCCAGCACCGTTGATTTGGTAAAGGTAGTGGTCGCGATCGGTGATGCCACGTCCGCTGTCGTAGTGTGAAACCAGTCCGGCGGAGGCGGCAACGTCTGGCAAGAAAAGCTTTTCCGATTCGTCGGCAGCCAGCGTTGGCGGAGTAGCCGATACCGGGCCCAGGGTCGATCGATCGGGCAACGGCCAACGCTCCAGTTCCAGCCCCAACCACTCATCAATGTTCGTCGCCTGCGGCACGGTGCCGTATCGGCTGCGATAATCCGCTCGCAGCTTGGCAACTTCGATCTGCCGTGTCTCCAAGCCACCCTGCTCGCGCATTCGATTCACGCGCCAGGAAAACGCTTCCCAGGGACGACCAAGCGTCTCCAGGCGTTGGGCAATCTCCCGCTGTTGGTCTGCGTCGGCGATGGCCGCCACGCGATAGATGAAATCGAGATCGGCGAGGCGTGACTTCAGCCGTTGCAGTGACGCGGAGGTTTCCAGCGTATCCAATGCAGTCAGCATCGCGCGCAAGCTTTGTCGACCCGTTTGGTCACGCCGTAGCGATTCGCCGAACGCTCGGATCGCTTCGGGATGCCGTTTCAATTGCACCAGCCAGTGACCCATCGCCGTCCAAAATTCCGGCTCGGATTCGATGCCCGCGGGAACCCCGTCCAGCCAATCAGGCAGCGCTTCCCAGTCTCCCGCTTCCGCTAAGACGCGGCCCCGCAAGGCGGCGACCGCAGGTTCCTCTGGCAACGCCACGGCCAACGGATCCAGCACGGTGCGTGCTTGTGCGGTCTGCTTGCTCGCATGCAGTTGGCGCGCCGTGGCCAGTGCAAACAGCGTCGTCGCCGTCGAGCCCTTTTGGCCGCCGCGGGCAGCATAGTCACCGCTGGCAAAGGGTTCCGTCGAGTCGACCAGGCTGAGCAATTCCAGATGCGACAGAGGGGTCAGATAAGTGACCGCACGCATGTGCTCATTGGCAAGGTGGCGACGTCCTTGCTCGTTATACAGTTTGGCCAAGCCTCGCCGTACTCCCACGTCGTCGGGTTGAAGGACAACCAATTGCTGCAATGCGTTTTCCAAGCCCTCGTAGTCACCGGCTTGCAATTGCCAGCCGCAGGCCTGCTTTAGCATCGCCGGCCGATACGTCGTGGGAATGTGGGCGGCGGCCGAAACCAACGCGGTGGCCGCTTTCTTTGGTTCGTTTTGAGCCGCATAAAGGTTTGCGGCCAACATCAAGGCTTCCGGATTTTGAGGGGCTTCGACGAGCAACGTTTCCAGTTGCTCGCTGGCTCTCTGCAGTTGGCCCGCTCCAGCCAATTGCTGAACTTCGTTCATTCGCGCCGCGATTGAACGGTCTCCCGACGAAGCCGCAGTATCCTGCTGGGCGGAGAGCGCTGGAGCACTCTCCGCGGGAATCACTGGAGGATCGCTAGACGACCGGTTGCACCCGAGCATCGTTGCGGCGAACAAGAAAGTCAGCAACCAACGCGAATGGCTCATTGGTCGTCTCCCAAAACGAATAGCGTGATCTGGTTTTCGACGGCCAATAGGCCGCTATTCACGGGCACCTTGGCAAAGGACGAAGTCTCTCCGCTCGGCCATTCAACAATCAATTCGTCAAGTTGTTGGACGTCGCCCACGCCGATCTCGACGGTTGGTTCATTTGTGCAAAGAAAGCCGTCTCCACCAGTCACCCAAGCGGTCCAGCGTTGGTCTTCAAAGCGGGCGGTGACGCGAGCTCCGATCGCCTCACGTTCGGAAGTTTGGCCGACGAGTTGAACCCGCACGCAGTTGCCTCCCTCGGATCGGTTTTCCAGCAACGCCACGGGAGCATCCAAGTGATTGCCGACGAGGTCTGCGCGGTGGTCTCCGTTCCAGTCCAGGACCGCCAGCGTGCGGCCGAGCGTCGGGGTCGACCAATACGAATCCCCCGACTTGTTAGGGGCGACGGAGTCAAATCCAGAAGGACTTCCACGGAACAGTTGAGGACGCATGCGAAAGGGAAACCCTTGCGCCGAGCGGTCCATCACATGGCCGTTCAGCACGGCCAAGTCCAGCCAGCCGTCGCGATCGAAATCGACCGCTTGGGTGCCAAAGCCGACTTCGGGTAAGGAGGCTTTATACAAACCGAAGTTCGTGGTCTTGTTCACAAATAAGCCGGCCGGTTCTTGAAGGTACAAGTCGACCGGTTGGTTGGCAAAGTTCGTGATGTGCAGGTCAATTAATTGGTTGCCGTCAAAGTCCCCCCAGGCGATGCCCATGCAGCCTTGCCGATCTCCCAGTAATCCGGTGGCACAGCCGCGCAGCGCCGCTTGATCCTCCAGAGCTAGGTCCGCCACGGGAGATGCCAAGCCGCCACGGCACCACAGTTGGTTGTCGTTGGAGTCATTCGCAATGAACAAGTCATTACCCGGGACGCCGTCCAAGTCGGTGATCAGTCCCGCAAAACCGTACGCTCGTCGCTGCTCCAGCGTGTCGCTCAGGCGACTATGCAACGTGCCATCGGTTTGCAGTTGAAAGAATCGGTCGGCCGCCGGACGGAACGCGCGCGGCTGGCAATCGGATTGTCCAGGACGACAGGGTGTCTGCAGAGCGTGCGCGTCATCGACGTAGTTGATCTCGATCACCTCGGGTAATCCGTCGCCAGTCAAGTCGCCACAGGCAATCGAGGTCGTCCAGAATCCCGGTTCGTTCGTCAAAGCATTGGACTGACTCTTAAAGGTGCCGTCACCATTGTTCAGGAACACGCGATTGGGGCCCACGTTGGCCACGATCAAGTCAGCGAAGCCATCTTGATTGAGGTCGGCGACACACACGCCTTGGCCGTAACCACGATCGTCGGCCTTCGCCGATTTCGAAACCGATTCGAAACGTTGGCCGCCCAGGTTCCGAAACAGCTCGTTCGGTTGAGAACCATTCCTGGCAAAAGCATCGCCGCCCGCTTGCGTCAAATACAAATCAACCCAGCCATCTAGGTCGTAGTCGATTGCTCCGATTCCGCCGCCGGTCATCTGATGCAGGTAGGTTTCTTCTAAGCCTTGGGACCCGTTGTCATAAGTAAATGACAAGCCCACCGATGCGGCGACATCGACCAGTTCGATCGCCGCGCGCTTCGCGTCGTCGACTGCTTGGTCCGGCGCACCGGACCAGTCGATCGGATTGGGTAGCGGGTAACGTCGATAGTCCACTCGGGCCAGTGATTCACGAGCCGGTGACTCAGACGCTAGCGACTCCGTGGCATCTGGTTCATTGGCTTTCTGCTGGGCTGCCAGATTTTCCCAAGCCAGCGACTCATCGATCCGACCGAGTTGCTCTAGTAACGTGCTCATCCGCTGAAGTTTGCTCGTCGGCAGGTCGCTGCGTGAAAAAGCTTCCGCAATTTCGCTCGCTTCTTGTAGGTGCTCATAGCGAGCAAACGCAAGTGTCGACGGTGCGGACTCTCCGGCGGCTTGCAACGATTGGGCCAGTGCCAGTTGAGACCACCGATCGGTCGGGTCTCGCGCCAGGGCTTCTCCGAAACAGCGAGCCGCGGTTTCCCAGCGGCCGTGTCGACGTTCCCAGGCTCCCATGGCACTCCAATACTCCGCTTCGCCTTCGATGCCGGTGGGTAGAGATGCCTGCCATTGGAGAAACCGCTCGTCTTCACCCAGTTCTTCGTACAGCTTGCCGAGGAAAGCCAGCACCGGTAACGATTCGGGAAACGTGCGCGCTTGCCGTTCCGCCAGTTCTTTCGCTTCGGTTAAACGACCATCGATCCGCATCGCTTTGGCGATGCCTAAACCAAACCGAGACCGACGATCGGCGCTCAAGGTCTGGTCATCGATATAGGGATCGCCAAGCGTGATCAGCCAAAACAGCTCTTCGCTGGTCGCTTGATCTCGCTTGGCCAACTCCCGCAGATGGACCGCTGCTTCGATGCGGCGTCCTTGTTGATTGAGTAACTCGGCTAAGTTGCGATGAACCTCTGTCGGATCAATCGCAGCGGTCTGCAACAGACTACGCCAAGTCTGCTCGGCCTGTTCGACTTGTCCGGTTCGCAGCATCCATTCACCCGCCCGTCCGCGAGCGATGGATCCAAACGGAGCCTCCTCAGGCGGAGTCGACAATGCCGTTTCGATCGCTGTACGGAAGTCGCCGCGACCGGCTTGGCATTCCGCCAGCAGCAGCAGCGCCTCGGCGTGCCGCGGGTGCTGGGCAAGGATTGGCTGAAGCGACAACTCCGCGGCGGCAAACTCCTGGGACAATACTCCTTGCCTTGCCACGGCAAGCCGCTCCGAATCGGTGGACGGGGCGTCAGGTAGCTTGGCAGCGTCGTTCCGCGCGCTGCGCGCCCGCAGGCGTTCCAGTTCCGCGCTGCGGTCATCTCCGGTGCAACCAGTGGAAACAAGGCAAGCCAGTAAAGCGAGCAACAAGCATTTGCTGTGGTTGAAATTCATAGACACAATCATGCGTCTCGATTTGCGGTAGGGAGACAAGACATCGCGACGCCCCGTGAGGAGAGCCGTCGCCACGGGAGGTAAGCAAGAGGTTCGATCGACGGCAAACCGTCGGGTGCGAGAAGCGGGATGCTCTAGTTTAGCGAATTTGGAAATCGGAGTCGGGCGAAGGGCTCGCTTTTTCAAAACGTTGCATACTTCCTCCTGCCGTCTTCGGATCGCCAGGTGTTGACGACCTCTCGGGGAGCATACAGAATCCAAAGCTTAGCTGGCTCCCAAATCGTTCCCTCAAGTCAACCTGTTTGGAGTTTTTCCTATGCGTAAGAGTTTCATGGTCGCCTTTGTTGTCCTTGCCATGGCAAGCTTCTCTGGTTGCGGCGCTTCTACCGGTACCACCGATCCTGGCGACGTCCCAGCGATAACGCCAGAAGAAGAGCAGGCAGCACAGGAATATGAGGAGTCGATGGAGATCGATCCCGCAACCGGTTCGCCCAAAGGTATGAACTGAGTTTCTCTCTACTGCTTTCAAGATCATTCTCGGAAACGCCGGGGCTCCCTTCGAGCCCGGCGTTTTTTCGTGCCTCCTCTTCTTGCTTGAAACACGCATCTCTCGCTCAAAGCACCGTTTCTGTGGGTCCTAGCTGCCGCTGGGAGAATCGAAATGTCAGGCCCGACAGGCAGGCGAAACAAAGTTGGCTGTCAGGTGCGGGCGGGGCCGAACCGGCGGCCGGGGTTTTGTCAGGCATTTTTTGTTCTGACTTCCAGGCAGCGTTCTGAAAATGAGAAAAATCTCGGTCTTGGGGATCTAGGGCTCGTAAGGCTTTTTTAAGGGGAATTTTGTTGACACTGGTTTGTCAGTCCCATAGATTCCGACCAGGCCGGATCGGGCATTCTCATTTTTCCCTTTTCCGAACGGTTCTCTATTTTCTATTTTTACTGAGGTAATGCTCTGTTTTCATCGAGTTTCGAGCGGCGTCGCGCTTTCACGCTAGTGGAATTGCTTGTCGTGATTGCCATTATAGGGGTCTTGGTTGGCTTGCTGCTGCCAGCCGTTCAAGCAGCTCGTGAGGCCGCGCGACGCATGCAGTGCGGCAACAATGTGAAGCAGATCGGGCTTGGTCTGCACAACTATCATTCGGCTTATCAAATGTTCCCGATGAACGCGGGGGGGACCGACGATCGCGGCGGGGCAAACGGCAACCGATTGTGGCTCAGTTGGCGTGTCGGCATTCTGCCTTTCATCGAGCACCAGCCGCTGTGGGAGCAGATTAGCAATCCTTTCGGTTTCAACCGCAACGGGTCCGTTCGCAATCCACCCTACCCGGCGATGGGCCCCAATCCTTGGGACACCAATTACCGTCCTTGGTTGACGCAGGTGAACACCTTCCGATGTCCTAGCGATCCTACAGTGATCACATCGAACTCGGCCCAAGTTGCATTCTCCAATTACGCAGCCTGTGCGGGCGATGCTTTTTTCGAGCAGCATCACTCGGGCGTCGATGGCAACGGCAATTCAAGTGGTGATGGGACTTGGGGGGACCAGGCTGGCTCGCGCTGGGCTCGCGGCGTTTTCCGCGCACGTCACTTCACTCGTTTCCGCGATATCTTGGATGGAACGGCTAACACGATTGCGGTTGGAGAAAACGTCGTGTATGCCGGGACTCGAGAAGTGGTCGGAGGGATCGTACGCGCTGCAAATGATGGCGAATTGCTCAATACAGCCCCGCAAGACTGGGCTCCGATGGTGCTCGATCCCTTGCGTCCGGGGTTCTACGCCGAGACGGCAACGATTGATGGTACGGTGCATCACCATCAAGGACGCCGTTGGTCGGATGGGCGACCCTATTCCTCTGTCTTTCATACCATTCGTCCACCGAACAGTTACAGCATCGAGCGAGGCCACGGTAACTTCGGAATCATCACTTCAGGAAGTCGCCACCAGGGAGGTGCACACATGCTGATGGCTGACGGGGCCGTTCGGTTCGTCTCCGATACCATCGAGGCCGGCAATCAAGCCCAGACTCCATGGGGGAGCAACGCCGGAACCCGCAATGTCGATGGTGGCAAACAAAGCCCATACGGTCTGTGGGGAGCACTTGGTACCAAGGCCAGCAAGGAAACGCAAACGCTCGAATAAGTCGTCGGATTACTAAAAGCTTCAGGGCGGGGGAGGGCTTTTTGCGCTCCTTTGCACCTTGGAGAGGTGTGCGAATGCTCAAGGGGCCGTTCGCGTTGGGGAGGTGTTGCTTTATGTGAATCCTTTCGCTCAGTTTTTTTTCTGCGACCCGTATGGAAGATCCAGTGCCCTACAGGCACGCCTTGACGCCTTTAATGGACAAGGGGGTCTTGTCTAGCTCCGCACCAGAAAGGGGGGGGCTCCGTGTCTGTGTGTCTTCTAAGGGCGCATATTTGTTGACAATAGCAGAATTACGGCATACTCTGATTCCTATACGCCGAGTTGTTGATGCTCCGGCAGCGCTCTTTTCGTGCTCATTTTTTTTAGGGATCTTGTATGCGATACTCTTTTCAGGGGAGTCGGCGCGCTTTTACGCTCGTTGAACTTCTAGTTGTCATTGCCATTATTGGTGTTTTGGTTGGCTTGTTGTTGCCGGCCGTTCAAGCCGCGCGCGAAGCCGCGCGTCGAATGCAGTGCGGTAACAACGTCAAGCAAATTGGGCTTGGGCTGCACAATTATCATTCGGCTTACCAAATGTTCCCGATGAACGCGGGTGGGACCGACAATATGGGCGGGGCTCCAGGTAACAGTATGTGGCTCAGTTGGCGAATTGGGATTCTCCCGTTCATCGAGCAGCAACCGTTGTGGGAGCAGATCAGCAATCCTTTCGGTTTCAACCGAGATGGAAGCGTTCGCAATCCGCCCTACCCGGCAATGGGCCCGCGTCCCTGGGATACCAACTATCGTCCTTGGTTGACGCAAGTGAACACTTTTCGCTGCCCCAGCGATCCCTCGGTGGTCACAACGAATTCGGCTGAGGTCGCGTTCTCGAACTACGCCGCTTGTGCGGGCGATGCATTTTTCGAGCAGCATCACTCGGGCGTTGACGACAATGGCAACTCCTCCGGCGACGGAACTTGGGGTGACCAAGCTGGTTCGCGTTGGGCTCGCGGTGTTTTCCGTGCCCGTCACTTCACTCGCTTCCGGGACATTCTCGACGGAACGGCCAATACGATCGCGGTTGGCGAAAACGTCGTTTACGCTGGTACTCGTGAAGTCGCCGGGGGGATCGCCCGGGCCGCAAACGACGGTGAATTGCTAGGAACGGCACCTCAGGATTGGGCTCCAATGGTGCTCGATCCCCTCCGACCCGGTTTTTACGCTCAAACGGCAAACATCGACGGCACGGTACATCACCATCAAGGCCGTCGCTGGTCAGATGGTCGTCCCTATTCGTCGGTATTCCACACGATTCGGCCACCCAACAGTTACAGTATCGAGCGTGGCCACGGTAACTTCGGCATGATCACTTCGGGCAGTCGGCACCAAGGGGGTGCGCACATGCTGATGGCTGATGGTGCAGTGAAGTTTATCTCGGACACCATCGAGGCGGGCAACCAAGCCCAAACCCCTTGGGGCAACAACGCCGGCACACGCAATGTCGACGGTGGCAAGCAAAGCCCATATGGCCTGTGGGGTGCTCTGGGCACCAAGGCTAGCAAGGAAACGCAAACGCTTGAATAATGCCTTACGCAGCGTTTAAGCAGCGATTTGCAAAGGGAGGCGTGACCGATCATGCCTCCCTTTGTTTTTGTTTGACCTCCCTGGAAATCAATCGCCCTTCGGTTATATTTCTAAAACTGGAAACCAAGTTTCCAAGCCTCCGTAGCTCAACTGGATAGAGCACTGGTCTTCGGAACCAGGGGTTAGGGGTTCGAATCCCTTCGGGGGTACTGCATAAAAACCCAGTGTTTTGCAGGCCGGAACGCTTCCGAGCGTTACCACCCAAGTGGTGTGCGGCCCCGTTTCAAACCGGATGTTCTACCGAAAAACTCGGCAGAGCGTCCCTACGGGGAGTCACCACGATGGCCAGGCCAAAAGCCAAAGCACCCGCGCGCCGCTGTCACCTAAGCGGTCAAAGCGTCGTCACGATTGCGGGACGTGACATCTATCTCGGCAAGCACGATTCACCCGAATCGATTGCTCGATATGCCGTCTTGATCGGCATCTACCAACAGAACGGTCTGTCGCTGCCGGACGACTTCGATGCTGCCGAACTGGACGAACGAGCCGCCGCGATGCTGGGACAAGCCGCACCGGCTGCCGTGGCAAGCCAACAGACCAAGCAGGCATTCCTAGTCCGCCACGTCACAGCCAGCTATCGGGAGCACATCAAAACCAAGTATGCCAACAGCCCCGACGAACTTTATCGGCTGAACCAAATTTGCGACGAACTGGACCACCACGATGGTGACGTTGAAGCCGACCAGTACGGGCCGATCCGGTTGCAGGCACAACGACAACGGTGGGTCGATGCAGGCAAAGCCAGGGTCTACGTCAATCGGCTAACCCGCTGCGTGGTCCGTTGCTGGAAGTACGCCGTATCCCAGGAACTTGTCGAGGAAACGACTTGGCGACGATTGCAGTCGGTGGAGGCGTTGCGAATTGGCCAAAC
>CAYZHQ010000007.1:57176-93076 GCA_964477385.1 uncultured Pirellulaceae bacterium | reverse complement strand
GCAAGCGAGCGGTTGCTCGCATGAGCAAAAAAATCGGCTCGTCTGCGCAGCAACGAATTGCCGGCATCGTCTATGTCAACGCGTCGAGTGCGTCGAGGACCTGCTGGTCATGCCCGTCGACCTTGACCCGTTTCCAGACCTTGGCGATCTTGCCATCGGCGTCGATCAAGAAGGTACTGCGTTGGATCCCCATCGACTTCTTGCCGTACATATTTTTTTCCCGCCAAGCTCCGTAGGCTTCACTGACGGCGTGCTCGGTATCGGCTAGCAGCGGAAAATTCAGCTCAAATTTATCGCGAAACTTTTCGTGGCTTTCCACACTATCGGTGCTAACTCCCAGCACCGCGGCGCCGCGATCCTGCAAGGCCTCGCTGGCATCCCGAAACGCACAGGCTTGCTTGGTACAGCCCGGCGTGTTGTCTCGTGGGTAAAAGTACAGCACGACCGGTTGGCCCTTAAAATCGGCCAATTTCACGGTCTTGCCGTCGTAAGACTTCAATCGAAAGGCCTTCGCCTTGGAACCTTCTTCGAGCCAATCGGCCATTGGTGAACCTCGTTTGTGATCGGGGGTTTGGAGGATACTGTCAGGAGAAATTCAAAACCGAAGCGATTTGCTGGCAGCGTACGACCGAGTATCAAGTCGTTTCAAGGGTGGCGTGACAGAAACCGCTGGGGCGTTAGAATTTGGTCATTCCATTGCTGACCGGGCCGCCCGGCCTCGATTGCCACTGCAAAAACCCAACGACACGGGTTGGCATCTTGATGGCTGGCGAACCGCCACACTGCGGCACGTGTCGTAGTCTGACCGTATGCTTCTCCTTCCAAAAATGCTGCTGACCTGTGACAGAAAATGATTCCGCGCCATCGCCAGCTTCGCTTCGTCCCCACGGGACCGCGGGCGCCCTCAAGTTGGCCACCGCAGCCGCAAAAGTCGCACTCGACAATCGCGCCCAACAGGTGCTCGTGCTGGACGTTTGCAAACAGACCGCCCTGTTCGACTATTTTGTGATCGCCAGCGGAACCAGCCGTCGGCAATTGCACGCGATCAGCGAAGAGATCGATGACGTGCTGGAAAAACAGCTTGGTGACCAGCGAATGGGCATCGAGGGTTACGACGAAAGCCGCTGGATTGTGCTCGATTATGGCAACGTCGTGATCCATCTGTTCGACGAAGAGATGCGCGCCTACTACGACCTGGAATCGCTTTGGGCCGACGCCAAACCGGTTCCCTTGACCGACCTTGGCTTGGTCGATACCTCGCGAGATGCCTCCGAGGGTGGCGAGTAAGCGATGCAGATTCAAAACTTGCTGCGACAGCGGTTGGCGGTGGCGTTGGCGGGCATGACCGACCAGGCACAGGAATTTTCCAGTCTTGTCCGGGCAACGCAGGATCCGCAATTCGGCGACTACCAAGCCAACTGCGCAATGCCGCTGAAGCAGATCCTGGGCATCCCGCCGCGCGAGATCGCACAGCAAATTGTCGATCACTTGGATGTCGACGAACTATGCGAAACGCCAACCATTGGCGGTCCCGGTTTTATCAACCTACGCCTGCGCGATCAGTGGATCGGCGAAGCCACCACCGCTCTGCTTCACGATCCGCGGTTGGGTGTCGACCTGCCACAGCCACCGCGGACGATCGTGGTCGACTTCTCCTCGCCCAACGTTGCCAAACCGATGCACGTCGGGCATATCCGCTCGACGGTGATCGGCGATGCGCTTGCTCGGACACTGCGGTTTCTGGGCCACAAGGTGATCACCGACAACCATCTGGGCGACTGGGGCACCCAGTTCGGCATGATCATTTATGGCTACAAACATTTCGTCGACCAAGCCGCCTTCGAAGCCGCCCCGGTGCCGGAGTTGCTGCGGCTCTATCGGTTGGTCAACGGCTTGATCGATTTCCATGCCGCTCAGGCAGGCTTGGGCGATGCGCGACAAGCGACCGCAAAGCTGCAAGCCGAAGCCGAGCAAGCGGCGACCGCGGCGGCATCCGCGGAACCAACCCAGGCCAAAAAACGGAAGAAAGCGGCCGATGGGTTGGCTCGCAAAGCGACCGCGGCGGCCGCCAAAGCGAAAGCGATGGAGCAAAAAATCGCGGCCGTAAATGCCGATCCACGGCTCGCCTCGATCGCCCCGCAACATCGCGACATCGCACAGGCGGTCTTGAGCGAAACGGTCAAGCTGCACCAGGGGGACGCCGAAAACGCGGCGCTGTGGCACAAGTTCCTGCCGCACTGCGCCGACGAGATCAATCGCATCTACGATCGGCTGGGCGTGGATTTCGACCATACGCTGGGCGAAAGTTTCTACCACCCGATGCTCGCCGATGTCGTCACCGAATTGAAGGCTTCCGGCGTGGCGCAAGACAGCGAAGGGGCAGTCTGCGTGTTTGTCGAGGGTTTTGAAGCGCCGATGATCGTCCAGAAAAAAGATGGTGCGTACCTGTACGCCACCACCGATCTCGCGACGCTGAAATATCGCCAACAAGCCTTCCAGCCCGACGAGATTTTGTACGTCGTCGACTCGCGCCAAGCGGACCACTTCGACAAACTGTTTGCCGTCGCACCCCTGATTGGGCTGGGACAGATTCGCCTGGTCCACGTGCAATTCGGAACCGTGTTGGGCGAAGACGGCAAACCACTGAAGACGCGGTCGGGAGCCAACGCCGGCCTCGAAAGCCTGCTCGACGATGCCGTCGCCGCGGCGATGGAAGCGGTCTGTAGCCCCGAGCGGGCGGCGAAACTCGATCCGCCGTTAAGTGACCAAGAGAAACAGCGGATCGCTGGCGTGATTGGACACGGCGCGATCAAGTACGCCGACTTAGCGCATCACCGGGCCAGCGACTACCGCTTCAGCTTGAACAAGATGGTGGCTCTGGAAGGCAACACGATCGCTTACCTAGAGTACGCTTACGCGCGGATTCAAGGCATCTTGCGAACCGGCCAGACCACCGAAGCGGCGGTCCGCGAACGAGGCACACCGATTCAACCGACCGAACCGGCCGAACGAGCCCTCTGCTTGTCGCTGCTGCGTTTCCCCGAAGCGCTTCAGCAGGTAGCCGACGATTACGCTCCCAACGCGTTGGTCGACTACCTGTACGACACCGCTCGCAAGTACATGGTCTTCAATGACAATTGCCATGTGCTGAAAGCCGAAGATGCGAACGTCAAAGCGTCGCGTCTGTCGCTTGTCGCGACCACCGGCACGGTCCTACGAACCGGGCTGTCGCTGTTGGGAATCGAAGTCGTCGAGCGGATGTAAATCTCGCTCGAACAAAGTCGCTCCGAGTGGGTTGCGGCACCGTGAGCCGAGCGGCGGCCGCCGCTCGGCCAGCAGACCCCCACGCGACCGCTGGCCAACACGCTCTCTACCGCGTCACGTGGTTGGCTTCCATCGCCGCTTGCCGCGTCACTTCGATTGCCGAGCGGGTGTAACGCGAATGCGACTGATAAAAGTGATTGAAGGTCTCTTCATTGGCGAAGAAGAACATGCGATTGAACTCAGGATCCTTCAGGCCCCACTCGCGACTGCCTTCCACCAAGCGACGCTCTTCGAAGAACAGCACCACATCCATGCCATTCAGGACCGGCGTGTACTTTTCGGGCGTTGTCCGAAACGTTTCCATCGCGTCGGCCGATGAGAACAAATACAGTTGGCCCAGATGAATCAGCCCAAATTCCAACTGACCAGGTAGCCATTGATCGTTGTCGATCACAGCGACCGGGCAGTAGCCTTGCATCGCCAAAGGCGGCTGCTCGATCTCTTGCGCTTGCTCTTGCGCTTGCTCGGGAGCCTGCTCGGGAGCTTCGAGGGGCTCCGCTGCCGGTGCCGTCATGCCGCCAGCTAAATTCGACGATGCAGGGCGGTTGTTCTGGGGCGGCTGTAAGTCAAAGAATTCCGAATCGGGTGTGCTGTGCGAGCGATGGGCCGCAGGGGCCGCGGCAACGCCTTCGATGCCGGGCGGCAAAGCAAAACCGGGATGAGCCTTATCGGCCGGAGGCAACTGTGCCAGCGCATCGGCCGCTGGCACGCCCAACGCGGTTTGCGGCGACGCTGCGTCAGCGCCGGCGTCATAAGCCTCTGCGCGAGCCGGGCCTTGGCTTTGGGCCGGAGCTTGAGCGTAGGGATTGCTCTGCGTCATGGGGCCGGCAGCGGCGTATTGATTGGTTTGCGTGGGCCCGTAGTTCTGTGCGGGTGCGGGTGCCGGTGCGGGTGCCGCGGCGATCTGCGTACCGGCGTCCAGCGGAGACTGCGTCGGCATATTGGCCGCCGGAGCTTGCCCGGAATACTTTGCCAACATCCCTTGGAAATCCTGTGCCGCTTGCGGGCTGACGCCGTGGGCCAAGACCGTTCCCTCCGAAGTGACGATCACGTCCGTGGGAAATCGGCTGACGCGAAAGGTTTTGGCCAACGATGGATTCTTTCCACCATGGACTTTGACCGGTATGTAATGCTGCCCGATGGCTCCGGCCAATTCCGTCGATTGAAACGCCCCCGCCTCCAGTTTCTCACACCAATGGCAATTGTCGGTGTAGAAATGCAACAGCAGCAGCTTGCCCTCTCGCTTTGCCTGCGCGTGAGCATCCCGCAGATTCTCCTGCCAGGGGATTTCCGCACGAAGCGTCGAACCGGCGGATATCAGCAAACAGGCAAACGTTAGAAATACTGATCGCATTGCGATCCCTCGCGAGCTGTGGAGTGGTCTATTTGTCGAGCGGCCAAGGGGTTTCCATCGACCGTGGCTTCCGACTCAGGGGACGTCGGACCGCGGCGGCCCAACGAACCTTGTGGAGAGACATCGGCTGTACCGAATATGAGGCTTCAACGGAACCTGAAAGTCAGGCAAACTTTTCCGATAATACCGTTGCCTGAGCCCTACAGCGGTTTATACTGGGGCTAGCACAGATCGGGGTTGACACCCGTAACCCCCGGCGTATATTTGGAGCAAATCAAACGGAATCTTTTACTTTTCACGCCCAGCGTGAAATCTCTGCTTCGGACCCCCCGACTGTCCGGCCTCGGGTTAGAAACCTGAATGGGCTTGGAAATTTCCGGAAGAGGTTTTCAGACCTAGTCGTCGATTTCTCGGAAGAGGGTTAGTTGCAGAAGCCTTTAGACAGGTGAGTGGTTGCACGAAGCAACTGTCCTAGCGTTGGCTAGCCAAGATTTGCGGTTCCCACATTTGGCCGCGGATTTGCATCACTGCAGATCATTGACCTGAGAGAAAGAAGTCATCGTTGACCGGATTGGAGTGCGTCAAGTTTGCCGCTGGCGCGTTCTCATCATTTTCCCTTGCTATCTACCTTTCTGGCGGCATTTCTTTGTTTCCGCGTCGTCGGTCAGTCCCTTTCGGACTGGGAAGCCATTGTCGATATCTTCGACATAATCTGACGCGCGTCTTTGGATGACTCATGGCTAAGAAAAAACGGACCTATCGAGGCCGCGGCGGTTCCGCCAGCGGCGGGAATGCAAATTCCTTTGGAGGCAACTCCAGCAGCAACAACGGCGGCGGCCCGCCTCGCTCACGACGTCGACGACGTGGTGGTGGAGGTGGCGGCGGCGGCGGCGGCGGTGCTCCCGAAGGGGACGGCGGCTCGCCGATCGACAACGATGCACCGCTCAGCGAAGGGGAAGGCATCCTCGAAATGCACCCCAACGGCTATGGATTCCTCCGCAGTCCAGAGTCGAATTATTCACGTGAGCGAAGCGATCCCTTTGTCCCGGGAACCATGATCGAAAAGTTTGGTTTGCGGGAAGGAGTACAGATCAAGGGGATGGTCCAAGAAGCCCGGCGCCAGCAAGGCCCGCGGATCCGCGAGATCATCAGTGTCGAAGGCAAGACGCCCGACGAATATCTCGAAGTAAAAGACTTCGATTCTTTGACGGCGGAAAACCCCGACGAATGGCTGCGTCTGGAAGTTGGCCGTCAACCGGTCACCAACCGTGTGATCGACCTGCTCGCTCCGCTCGGTAAAGGCCAGCGCGCCCTAATCGTGGCTCCGCCACGCAGTGGCAAAACGGTGATGCTGCAAAACATCAGCCAAGGCATCTCTCAAAATCATCCCGACGTGAAATTGATCGTTTTGCTGATCGATGAACGCCCGGAAGAAGTCACCGACATGCGACGGAATGTGCCGGGTGGCGAAGTGATCGCCAGCAGCTTGGATATGGATGTGGAAAGCCATGTGCGATTGAGCCAATTGGTGATTGCTCGTGCTAAACGCCTAGCCGAAATGGGCCAAGACGTTTTTGTGCTGCTCGATTCCATCACGCGGCTCGCCCGGGCCTTCAATAAATGGGTCGGACGCGGTGGACGTGGTGGCGCAACCATGTCGGGTGGACTGGACATCAAGGCGATGGATATTCCCAAGAAATTGTTCGCAACCGCCCGGTCCTTCCAGGAGGGAGGCTCATTGACGATCGTGGGTACCGCCTTGGTCGATACCAACAGTCGCATGGACGAAGCGATCTTTCAAGAGTTCAAAGGGACCGGAAATATGGAAGTCGTCCTCGACCGACGCCTTGCCGATCGCCGCGTCTGGCCATCAATCGATATCTCGCAAAGCGGTACGCGGCGTGAGGAATTATTGCACGATGAAGAGACCTACGAAGCGGTCACCATGCTTCGCCGTACGCTCAGCTCGATGCATCCCTGCGATGCAATGGAGCAATTGACGACGCAGTTAGGTCGATTCGAGAGCAACGAAGAGTTCATCAAACTGATCAGTGGTGCAAAACTGGCCAACTAGCAACCCTCACTTTATTCAAACGCCGAACGTAGCTACACTTGGGCTCGTCAGCGGTTAGCTGGAGGATAAGCGAATTGGTGAGCGGCCTCACTGGAACTGAGGTACCCCGCAAGGGGCTGCGGGTTCGAGTCCCGTGTCCTCCGCTTTTCGAAAAACACCGCCTAAAACCACGGTTTTAGGCGGTGTTTTTTTATTGGCACACCCTGCCTCTCCAAATACTCCGCCGAACGTTGGAGCAGCATGATTCCAGGGCGACAAACCAATACGTCTGCAAACTTTCGGCCCAGACAGGGCCGGCCAGAATCCGAAGAAGCAGTTGCCAAGGCTGGGGGATCGATTGCATCGGCGCCTCCAAGAATAAGTAAAGTCAAGACGCTGGCCGATTCACTCGCGATTGTGAATGGCTGGTGGGGGGAGGAGAGCGGGGCCGGCGGCCATGCCCGTGCGAAGGATTATGGAAATCCCAAAGGCATGTCCTGTGGGCAACGAGTTTTACACAGCTAAGCACCTCGACCCAGTTCATTCGGTACAACGGTGCGCCCGCGTCCCGAAAGGTGAAACCCAAAGATTCTTCGGGAGGTGCTTACGCGACCTCGAGAAGCACCAACGAACGGGCAGCGAATCCGCAGATGGCCGGTGTGGAAATTCTCAGCCCAATCGTGGCAAAGAAGTTCAAGGACGACCTGCATTTTGAATGCGGTGAGTTTCCGCCAAGTTGACGATTTGCACCTTGAACTCTGTTTGAAGAACGAATCGCCAACTCGATCGAGAAGTGGTGCTGCTTTTTTCCTCACGCGGAGGAGTCAACGGCTGCAAAGACCGGACGGGTTAACGGCCTGTCTGTTAAGCAGGTGTGCAGGAATCATTCCACAGAAACCTGCTTAGCATCATTGAATGCACCTTTAATTTTTGAGGTGCCGTTTACGAGGAAATGATTTCGGTTCAGGTCCTTCCTGATTTTTCGCCAAAGCCCTTCAACTCTCCCAAACCGGGCGCGGAAGCCTGCGCACCGAGACGGGTGACAGAAATAGCTGCCGCTTCGTTAGCGAACGATACCGCTTCTTCGATTTTCATTCCGCCGGCGATGCCGACCGCCAGCGCGCCGTTGAACGTGTCGCCTGCCGCCGTGGTATCAACGACCTTCACATCGCGAACGGGAATCCGTCCAGAGAACCGTTCGCAATCCACAAACGCACCTTGCGAGCCCAACGTAATGACGACGGCTCCGACTCCCTTTTTTCGCAACACCGCAGAGGCGGCGTTGGCATCGTCGAGCGTTTCAACCTTGATCCCGGTGAGCCGTTCGGCTTCGGTTTCGTTGGGTGTGATGACGTTCACCTTGGCCAACAGGGCATCGGAGAGCGGCTGAGCCGGGGCGGGATTGAGAATCACGAGTTTTCCTTTTTCGTGACCGAGCGAGGTCACGTACTCAATCGTTTCCATCGGCGTTTCAAGCTGCATCAACAGCACACCGGCCGCATCGATTGGATCGATGGCCAGATCGACGTCCACGGCACTCAACGCATTGTTCGCGCCCGACGCCACCGCTATGCAGTTTTCGCCATTGCCATCGACCATGATAGTCGCGACGCCGGAGGGCAACTGTGGATCGACCCCGATAAAATCGGTGTTGATGCCCTCATTCTTGAAACCGGCAACGGCTTCTTTCCCAAAAAGGTCATCACCGACCTTGGCTACGAAAACCACCTCGCCCCCAAGCCTGGCGGCGGCAACAGCCTGGTTGGCACCCTTGCCGCCGGGATTCATGAAGAACTCACCGCCGAGGATTGTTTCCCCCGGGGCGGGCAGACGCTCGGATTTGATCACCATATCGGTGTTAGAACTTCCAACGACTACAATTTTTGGCATCCTGAATCCTTGGAAAACTCTTGCCTCTCTCGATATTTAACAGCCGTCTATCCTGTCAGCTTTCCGGCTTCGGGTCGGCTTGCATACCGAAGAAGGGGTGTTTGCGTCCGTTAAACGAATTCCTTCCAGCGTAATGCGATCCATGTTGGGCGTGCGCACTTTCGTGGCACTATATTGGGAAATTGAAACGCGTTACCGCAAATGTCCTGATCGTGCCAGACCAAGAGATAGTCGCCACCGTCGAGGCCGGCTTCGACGCGGAATCCAATCCAGGCCAAATCGTTCGTCGGCATGAAGTCATCGCCATATTTGCCGATGAAGCTGTAGTCCTGCGGTTCCATGACGTCGGTCAGCACGGCATGTTCATGAATGTTGCACATGAACAGTCGATTGCAATCCTTTTTCGGGAGCGCATCGCCCGGATAGAATCTGGCTCCGGCTTTCCGCCTTCGCCATTGAGCATGCGGCGCAGGTTTTCGTGAAGACCGCTCTGCCGCGCGAGGCATCGGCGGTCGCGATGGCAGCGGGAGAACACAACGCTTTGTATTTTGCGAACAACTGCTCGCGATCTCCCGCGACCGCGCGTACGATCTAACGCAAACGCGCGTACGGTACCGAAACTTTGGCAAAGCGCTATCCCTGCATTTCGTCGAGCGAGCGGGCGACCTGAGCCGGAATGTCATCGCGTGAGATCTTCTCTTCTTGCAGAACCTCCAATAACGCTTCCGCGTAGACTTCTCGTGACGCGAGCGTTCCAATCACCGCTAAGCAGGCAGGTTAGAGTCATCGGGTAAATGAGCCGCCTTGGCGATAGCCGCGGTTCCTGAATACCACCGTGGCTATCGCCAAAACGGCTATGCAATGAGCGATAAAAAAGTGTCGCACGATCCTAACCCACGGCAAAGCCGTTCGGATTTTGCTAGGGTGGAAACGGGCTCATGAAGACGCGTGACACCTCCTGCCCTCCTCCCTTTGCAGCCTGGAATTGTAATGTTCGTTCGCCACTCGCTCCCGCTCCACTTTCTGCTTGCTTGGATGTTCGCCGCCATCGCTGGTGCGGCCGAGCCCACAGCGGCACCGAATATTGTCTTTATCCTTGTTGACGACATGGGCTACGGAGATCCGGCCTGCTGCAACGCCTCGTCCAAGATCACGACGCCCCATATCGACTCATTGGCCCGCGATGGCATGCGATTCACGGACGCACACGCCGCGGGGCCGCTGTGCCACATGTCGCGGTACGGACTGCTAACCGGCCGATATCCATTTCGCACCGACGTCTCTCGATGGCCGAGCCATGCCTTAATCGAGCCGGGACAAGCCACGCTGGCATCGATTCTGAAATCGGCCGGATACCGCACGGCGATGGTTGGCAAGTGGCATCTTGGTTTCGAGGAAGAGGGTTACGACCAACCGTTGCCCGGTGGTCCCGTCGACTGCGGCTTTGATTCGTTCTTCGGCATCCGCGCTTCGACCGACATTCCGCCCTATTTCTACATCAACAACGACCGCGCGGTCGATCCGCCCACCGAAGCGATTCCGGCGAACCAGAGCGAAGGCTGGTCACCGATCCAAGGCGCGTTTTGGCGTGCCGGTCGCATCGCGCCAGAACTGGCACTCGCCGATGTGCTGCCGCGATTTACCGACGAAGCCATTGCGGTGCTCGACAATCATGCTCAGCGGGAATCGCGCGACCCCTTATTCTTGTATCTCGCGTATCCGGCACCTCATACTCCCTGGCTGCCCGCCGAGGCCTATGCTGGTAAAAGCGGCGCCGGCATGTATGGTGACTTCGTCATGATGGTGGATGCCATGATCGGCCGAGTACTGCGAAAGCTGGAGCAGACCGACATGTCGGACAACACGCTGCTTATTTTCTCGTCAGACAACGGGCCGGTTTGGTACGACGTCGATGCCCAGCGCTTTGGGCATTCGAGTGTCGGTGCCCTGCGCGGCATGAAAGCGGATGCCTGGGAAGGCGGGCATCGGGTCCCCTTTATCGCCCGCTGGCCTCAGCAAGTCCCCGCCGGTTCGACTTGCGATGCGGTGGTCTCCTTCGTCGACATGCTGGCCACCTTTGCCGACATCCAACAACGCCCGCTTCAGGCGAACGAAGGTCCAGACAGCTTTAGCATTTTGCCGCTGCTGCGTGGCGCACAAAAAGCTCAGCGGCCTTCCCTGGCGCTCGCATCGGGGCGCGGCCTGAAAACGATTCGCCAAGGACCGTGGAAGTGGATCCAAGGACAAGGATCGGGCGGATTTAGCAAGCCCCGCAAAAACGATCCGGCACCGACAGATGCACCGGAGCAGCTATACAATCTTGCCGAGGACTTAGGAGAAACAAACAACCTGTATCATGACCAGCCCGAGAAAGTACGCCAGTTGCGGCGGACGTGGCGGCAAATCAACGACGCCGGGCGTAGCAATCACAACGGCCCCAACCTTCCTCTGTTGGATTTATCGGACCAAACCGATCGGCACGTCGTGATCGCGGCCGGCACCAAGCAGACGTATCAAGGCCATCCGACGACGATGCTGATGGGCGACGGCAAGACACTGTTCTGCGTGTGGTGCATTAATCATGGCGGTTCGGCCGGCCCGATGGCGCGCAGCGATGACGGCGGCAAAACCTGGGAGCGACTCGACAAAATTCTGCCGAAACGATTTTCAACGCACCAGAACTGTCCCAGCATTTATCGGCTGACCGACCCAGACGGCCAGGAACGACTGTGGGTTTTTTCGGCGGCACTCGGTCAACGTGGCGGTCCCGGCATGCCGCGGATCATGAGCGAAGACGGAGGGAAAACGTGGCGGGAATTGCCACCGCTCGGTTTCCCCTGTGTGATGACCTTCAGCAGCATCGTGCAACTGCAAGACGGCCGCTACCTGGGACTGTATCACAAGGGACCGGAGGGCAAAGATCGCACGCCGCTGGAGGTGCTGCAGACGACAACCGCCGACGGCGGCCTAACATGGTCCGAACCAAAAGTCGTCGCCGCGGTCGAAGGCAAGAATCCTTGCGAACCCTTCGCGTTTCGCTCGCCGACGGGGGATGAATTGTGCTGCTTAATGCGTGAGAACACTCACCAGGGAAACAGCTTGATGATGTTTTCTCAAGACGAAGGGCAAACCTGGAGCCAGCCGATCGATACGCCGTGGGGCCTGAGTGGTGACCGGCACATGGGCGTCACGTTGCCCGATGGCCGCCTGTTCGTCGCCTTTCGAGACATGGCTCCGGCCAGTCCAACGCGGGGTCATTTTGTGGCGTGGGTCGGAACCTATGAAGATATTCGCCATAACCGACCGGGCCAGATGCGGGTCAAACTGCTGCACAACCACGCGGCGAATGTCACCGACTGCGGCTACCCAGGCGTCCATGTACTGGCCGATGGCACGATCGTGGCGACGACCTATCTCCAGTACCGCCCCGGCGCGGAGAAGCATTCGGTGGTCAGCGTACGGTTAGCGCCGGAGGACCTCCAGTTCTGATCCAGTTCTGATCCAGTTCTTTGTCGGTACCGCATCAGTCGTCGCATGCGGGCAAGCTGCTGCCGGCCGGTTTTTCGCCCGGCACCACTTCAGCGGCGACCTGCGAGAGCATCTGCAACACGCACTGTAACGTCATCATGAAATCGCTGGTTGTCAGCACGCCGCGCAGCTTGCCATCTTCAGTGACCGGCAAACAATGCACGCGGCGTTGAATCATCAGCGTAATGGCGGGGCTGATCAAAGAGTTCAATCCAGCGGTGATGATGTCGCTGGTCATGATCTTCGACGCGGTCCCCACATCGGTTTTCCGCAAATCGCGGTCACTGATAATCCCAACTAACTTCTCGCCTTCGCAGACCAAGATGTGATGCAAATTTGCCGATTCCATCTTCTTCCGAATCTCGCTAACCGGCGTGTTTGGCTCGACCGTTGTCATCCGTTTCGACATAATGTGCCGCACGCAAATGCGACCTTCCAACAAGGCATCCATGTCGCGTGAAAAAATGTTCAAGATCTGCTGTCGCTTGACAAACAACTTGTCTCGAGCCAATTGAGTCGGCAGTTCGCCAGTCACTCCGTTGCCGCCCGCCAGCCGAGCCGCCCGTGCGGCACGTAGATGCGGCGCGAGCAATAAGGCGCTCGCCAACAGCGAAGTCGCGATGACGATCGCACAGGCAAGCGCGGTCCGCGCACGATTGCTCATCGGCGGCGCACTGAGTCCCGCGGGAGACTTGGCAGCCAATGCGGAGTCGGATGTGGCGGAAGTCGCGGAAGAGCCGGGTGCCACGTCATGGGAAACGGCGGCCGGTGAGCCCATCGATGCTGTCACCTGCTTCATTGTCGAATCGACGCCGTTGCCAACGGCCCACCAAATACCAACACCGCCGAGAGCCAGCACCACAGTGCAAAGCATATATTCAATTGCGGCCGATCCATGCCGATTTCGCCACGTCGAATCGCATCCAACAGTCCGTTGGTTGTCTCGACGCCCCACACCACCCCAAGCCCGTTGCATATTATCCTCACCGCAAATTGTGTTGCCGTGCAACATTCCGACAAACTCTCTGCCGTTCGGATGCACCCTCGTCGAAACCCTAGCTCACAAACGAGGGGGATGCCGAACCGCCTTGTCAGAATCGGCGAAACCGATCGCGAGTCCCTGTCGCCTATCGCTTCTGGACACGCCGGCAGGTTGGCTTTCCGCAGGCCGGAACCGAGCGATAAAGTTGATCGCTACTGATGCAAGTCGACGCTGACGACGGGCGAACGTCCCAACTGACCTCGGACCCACTGTTTGACTTCAAATGCTGCTGACCAAGCGGCTTTTTTCAGTTGCGGCGTCATGGAGGGCGCTTCGGCTTGCAGTTGAAGCAGTCGCCGTGGTTCGCCCCGAATCCGTTGCTTGTAGGTCTCATCGCCGCGCAGCATGTCGAGGCCCATCATGCCGGTTTCGTAGACATGACGGAGCGTCGTCGCCGTGATGATGCGGCCGGGTTCCAAGGCTTCGAACCGAGGTTCCATTCCCGACATATAGGAATACAGCACGCCGTCGTCGCCCACGACTTGCAGTTCGCCGGCAATCAATTCGCCCTCGTGCATCAGCAAGGGTAAACGCAACCTTTGCTGCTGAAAAAATTGGACCACGACGGAGGTGATAAAGCGGCGCATGGAGTCGTTGGCAAAGCTTCCCGGTTGGCCGGCCGATTCCCATTTGCGTTGGTGAATCTCGATTAATTGGTTTATCTGGCGAGTGACATCCTCGACCGATTCGGTTGTCTGCCACGCCAACGCGACGTCGTTCGCGACGCGATGGCAGCGCGCCTTCATTTTTCGGCGACTTGACTTGCTGATCGAACAGAGATGTTCTTGCCAGGTTTCGCCGCGGGTCGGTTTACACCACACACTCATCCGCGACGTCGCCCGCACCACCGCCTGCCGCTGCTCTAAACCTGTGGCCAGTCCGATGACCGCCGGGTCGCCTTCGACCATTCCATCGATGTCGAGCTGATCCCAACCGTCTTCGCTGGAGTCGGCGACGGAGGCTAGCCATCGTCCGATCGTGATTCCCGCCACTTGCGTGTCGTACTTGGCCAGCGTGAGAATCGACACATGGTCGGTACACGCTTCCCCCTGCCCGAACGCGATCAAACGCCGGCGTCCTCGTTCACGATAGCGCACCAACGGCAAAGCCGCCAACAATGCGCCATCAGCTTGCCGCGCAGTGATCACGTAAGGCTCCGCATCGGAGCCCAAGGTGTCGGCGAATGCTTCCCACCAAGCCAGCAACCAAGTACTTTGTCGCAGGGGATTCCCTCCCGCCAAGCGGTTCCAGAGAGAGCTTTCGAGCAAGCTTTGCGTCGTGTTTTCGCGTTGAATTTTCAGCACAATCATCCACCCGGGTGTAGCTAAAGTCCACAAAACTGTAGCTCAACCCCAGCGGGATCCTGCGTTTGTCCGGCCGGTAAGTTAGAATCCTTCATGGCGGTCTCGAGCGACCGCTACCAACCCTACAACCTTCCCACCTCTTTCATGTGAACGAACCATGTTCCCATCTTCTCGCTCTTTCTGGCCAACCGCTTTGTTTTCGATCGGTTTGATTACCTTATGCATTTTTCCACTCGCAACGCAGGCGGCCGATTGGTCGCAATTCCGTGGCGGCGACGGCACGAATTACGTCCCCGAAGCATCGCTCCCGAGCGAATGGTCTGATAGCGACTACGCTTGGCAATTCGATCTATCCTCTAGCGACGTCGGCACGCCCGTTGTTTCCAACGGCACCGTTTTCTTGCTCAGCGGTGACGTCGCGTCGGCAGAGCGGCGGATCGTGGCAATCGATTTGGCGACCGGCAAACTCCGCTGGGAGCAACGTTACCCCGCCTCACCCAGCCACCTGCATAATCGCAACACCTACGGCAGCAGCACTCCCGTGGCGAATGACAAACATGTCTTTTTCTCCTGGGCTGAACCGGATCATACCTGGCTGCGTTGCCTGACCCACGATGGCGACGAAGTCTGGGCACGCGACTTTGGGACTTGGAAAAGCCAACACGGTTTTGGAACATCGCCGACGCTGATCGGGGATTTGCTGGTGCTGTTCGATTCGCAACAAGCCGACCAGTTGCCCGCCGATGTGCCACCGGGCCAGAGCCGCATGATTGCCCTCAATCCGTCGAGCGGAGAAACCGTCTGGGAAACGCCGCTGACGACCACTCGCGTCTGCTACGGCGTCCCCGCTCTGTTCACGACGGCCGATGGCCAGCGGCAGATTGTGGCGGCCAACACCGGTGACGGCCTGTTTGGGCTGGACTATGCCACGGGCAAGAAACTGTGGAACAACCGCGTCTTCAAAGCTCGCTGCGTCAGCACTCCATTGGTCGCCGGGGATCTGGTGATCGGCTCGGCAGGCAGCGGCGGAGGCGGCAATCATCTGGTCGCGGTCCGTCCGACAGGGGACAGTGCCGAGGAGGTCTATCGCGTCGAGAAGGGAGCTCCCTACGTTCCCACTCCGGCGATGGTCAAAGGCGATCTGTTTCTCGTCGACGACAAAGGCATCGCTTCGTGCATCGACGCGACAACCGGTGAACGACGCTGGCTGAAACGGGTAGGCGGGACTTACAGCGCTTCTCCTATCGTATTGGGGGATCGCATGTTGATCGTCAGTCTTACAGGCGAAGCGACCGTGCTGGCGGCGGCTCCTACCTTCGAGAAAATCAGCTCGTTCGATCTCGGTGGCCCCGTCGGCGCAACGCCGGTTTACAGCGATGGCAAACTGCTGCTGCGGATCGGCACTCGCTTGTGCTGCTTGCCGACCCCGTGACGCGGCTGGCCACCGATCCACACCGTGTCCATGGCCTGCGCGCGGGCTGTCAAGGCTTGGTTCCCTTGACGGCCAAGCTACAGCCGTGGATGAATGCGTGGTGCGAATCGCCGTTACCGGCGAAGTGGCTGGCCGAGTTCGGTTCGCCGCTGAATGTGCTCAACACCGAACCGTTTTTCCGCAACGTGGGAGCGTTGCAGGCGGTGGCGGAATCGCGTGGGTTGGACTTTGAGTTGTACTTCGCCCGCAAAGCCAACAAGTGCCAACGTTTCATCACGGCGGCAAAGCAGCTCGGTTGCGGCATCGACACCGCCAGCTCCCAAGAGCTCCAGCAGGTGCTTGATCAAGACTGCCCGCGTCATCAGACCATCTGCACCGCCGCCATCAAAGAGCCAGCTTTGCTCCGCCAGTGTGCCGCCAATCAGGTGACCGTGGTGGTTGATAACGACGATGAACGATGCTTGCTGGAACAGATCGCCAACGAAACCCAACAGACGCTTTCGATTGCGTTACGGCTGAGTGGTTTCGAACATGAGGGGACCAAGCTGCCTTCGAGGTTCGGCTTTGACATCGACAGCCTGCCCGCACTGCTGGCGACGATCACGCCCGGCCGCCAAAGCAGACAAGCTGGCGGTGGAAGACTGCGGATCGACGGGCTGCATTTTCATCTCGACGGAGGCAGCATCGAACAACGTGTCAGCGCGATCGCACAATCGCTGCGAGCCATCGAGACGCTCCGGCAGCAGGGCCATCAACCGCGGTTTCTCGACATCGGTGGTGGCATTGCGGTCAGCTATTTGGAATCGGCAGCCCAGTGGCAGACGTTTTGGCACGAGCAACATCGTGCGTTGCTAGGCCAGCGGACACCGATCACTTACCGCAACGACGGCTTAGGGCAAATCGCGGTCAACGGCCAAGTCCACGGCCATCCGGACAGCTATCCGTATTACCAATCTCCGGTGCAAGCGGCTTGGTTGGGTAAACTGCTGGACACGATCCATAACGGCGAAACGGTTGCCGACGCGATTCGCCGGTCGGGCCTGCAACTCCGCTGCGAGCCTGGCCGCAGTTTGCTCGACGGCTGCGGCATGACCGTGGCTCGCGTGGCATTCCGCAAACCTACCGCCCATGGCGACTGGTTAATCGGGCTAGCGATGAATCGTACGCAATGTCGCGCCGGCAGCGATGACTTTCTGGTCGATCCGCTGCTGATCCCGAACTCGAGTACCAACCGCACGCCACCGATCGCAGGCTATCTGGTGGGGGCCTACTGCATGGAAGCCGAACTGCTCAGCTTGCGCAAGCTGCGGTTCGCAAACGGCATCGGGCTTGGCGATCTGATGGTCTTTCCAAACACCGCCGGGTATCGGATGCACTTTCAAGAAAGCCGTTCGCATCAGTTTCCGCTGGCGAAGAACGTGTTCGTCCAGGACGACGCCGAGTCCCCGCCGTGGCTGGAACCCTGCGACCGCTGAACCGGAAAGACAAACCGCGGCAGGTGATCGTTGGCGACCACCCGTGGCAGAAACCTGATTGCTTAACGGGGAGCCCTTTCGTTTCCCTTGTTCTGACCGTCCCACCACGCTTCACTGCGGTCCCAAACTTCCTCCGGTGCAACCGGCACATCCGTTGTCGGATCGCTGTTGAACCACAGGTCGCTGTTCCCCAGCGATTCGACTTGAGCCAGCACGCGTTTCTCGGGCTGACCAGTCTCCTCGGCATCCCGTCCCAAATCGCGTTCATACCACATCCAGCCGATCGACGGTTCGGCTTCTCCTTCCGGTTCCAGCTCCACGACAGGCTCGGGCACCGGGGGCTGGTAGACCGGTTCGGGACGCACAGGTTCGGGACGCACAGGTTCGGGACGCACAGGTTCGGGACGCACAGGTTCGGGACGGCGTACCACGGGAACCGGTTTGGGTGGCGGAGGCAGTGGTTTCGGAGCCGGTGGAGGCTCGGGACGGGCGACAACGACAACCGGCAACGGCTTCGGCGCTGGCTTGGGTGCCGGAGTGGGTTCGGGTTCCGGTTCCGGTTCTTCGATCAGTTCCGGCTCCGGCTCGGGTTCAGGTTCAGGCTCCGCCTCCGCAACCTCTTCGTATTCCTCTTCCTCGTACGCTTCCTCTTCCTCGTACGCTTCCTCTTCCAACTCCTCTTCGTACTCTGGCGGTTCCATGACCACTGCCGCGCCTGGTTGCCCTTGCTCAGGCAGCAACCGCACTTCGGCACCGATTTCGTGGAAGATGTCAGCGATATGTTCGTGACAGGTAAACATCATCACCTGGTGTCCCAGTTCCGCAAACGTTTGCAAGGTCCGAGCGGCATGCAGGGCACGAGCGCGGTCAAAGTTCACCAACACGTCGTCCAGCACCAGCGGCAGCATGACACCACGCCGGGCATAGGCGGCGGCGAGCGATAAACGCAGGGCGATAAAGACCGCTTCGCGCGTCCCACGACTGAGCACCTCCAGTGGCAAAGCGCCCCCTTCGCTGGCATCGATATTCAACCGATTGGTACCCAGCGGCGTCCAGATTCGCGTGTATTTCCCATCGGTCAACTGTGCCAGGAAACTAGACGCTTCGCGCAGCGTTTCGGGCTGGCGTTCGTTTTCGACCGTCCTGCATACATCTTCCAATAACCCGCTGGTCATGGCCAACGTCTGCCAGCGTCGTGCCAAGCCTTCGATCTGACGCTCGATGCAGCCCAATTCCAACTGCGCCCCCGCCAAACGATGGTCTTCGGACAACTGCTTCATTTCCTGAGACAGTTCGCCCTGCTTGGTTCGCAACGCATCGACTCGCTGATGCGACTGCGTGACTTGATTCGTCAGTCGATCCCAACGCGTCTCCAGGTCAGACGCTTTCGCCCCTTCCAACTGTTGCACCACGGCATCGTAATCGACCTGCGTGCCGATCATCTTGCGGATCTGTTTTTCCAATTCCTCAAGCTGATTTCGTGCATCGGCCAAATTCGATTTGCGATCGACCAGTTCGTAGAATTGTTCGGCCGTAACCACACCACACTTGGCCCATAGCGAGCGTCGGTTCTGTTCCGTCCGCTCAATCGACCGCAGGAGCGAAGCTTGCTGTCGCTTATACTGGTGATCCTGTTCGATCAATTCTCGGCGACGCTTGATCCAGTGGTGCTGACGGGCAAGCTCTTCGTTCAACTGATTCAGTTGGCCCAGCGGATCGTGGCGCAGGGGCACGGCGGCAGCCTTCTCCGCGGCAGCCGATTTTTGAGACTTGCTAAAATCATCATCGTCGTAGTCATCTTGCTTTGGCTTATCGGCTTTGGACGCTTCGGCTTCGGGGCCGACCGCTTCCAAGTACAAGCTTTCGATACGTTTGGCCAGCGCTTGCAATTCACGTCGGCGCTGTGAACGCTCTGATTCCAGCTCTTGGACTCGGCGACGACTAGCAAGCAACGTCTCGTAGCCGTCGCTTAATTTGCGAATACTGGTCGGCGAAAGCGACTCGCTTAATCCCATTTGTTCCAGAGTCCGTTGCCACTGTGTTCGCGCCGCTTGAAGCGCGTTCGAAGCCGTTTCGGCCCGCTTGCGACTGGTGGCGAACCGCTGCGTCGCGGCGAGGTGACTGTGGTAGTTGGGCAGCGCATTTTCCAGCTCCGCCAACAACTCTTCGGCGTCTCGCAGCCGCGTTTCCAGCGTCCCGCTACCCGGCGGCAGGTTCCGCCCCAGTTCATCCCGTTCCGCTTCGACTTCGCGAATTTGTGATCGCAGCGTATCGATCTGGCGCTCACAATCTTCCAAATCCAACGACGTCCCTTGGTCGCCACGTTCGCGGATGAAGTAGTACCACCCGAGTGCCAAGATGCCGAACATGATGCACAGCATGCCGGTGTTGTTGGACGGCTTGGCAACCATCGCGGTCCAACTAAACAGATGGAACAATCCATACAGGAAACTCATTCCGCCCAGCACGAAAGGCAGGAACAACAGAATGGTCCGTTCGATCGGCAATGCCTGATCGGTTGCCAAATCGAGCGATTCTTTTTCCAGATCGCGGTAATGCCGTTTCAGTTTACTGAGGTGTTCTTCGGTTTGG
Organism: uncultured Pirellulaceae bacterium; assembly: GCA_964477385.1. Lineage (GTDB taxonomy): Bacteria > Planctomycetota > Planctomycetia > Pirellulales > Pirellulaceae > Roseimaritima. The sequence continues at coordinate 73,082 of CAYZHQ010000007.1, read as the reverse complement.
ATTGCTTGCCGAATCAGCGAGATCGATTCGCCTTGCCGTTTAAGCGCTTCCTGTAGGTCGGAGGCTTGGGCATGACTAAGGGTTTCGCGGAGCTTGCTTTCGAGTCGTTCGACTTCTTGTTTGTCGCGCAGCCCTTCGTTGCGAGCCTGCTTTAGCAAGAACATTTGCTCTTTGACTTCGCGTGCCGGATCGGCGAGTGCGGACAACGTCGACCGCGAGAGGTCTGGCAAGGAGGCTTGTTTACCTTCGACCAACGCCAGACGCTCGTCTTCGTCCAAACCCACTTTCTCGGCATCCGCGTCGAGCTGCTGTTGGGCTTTGGTGATCTGCGCGTCGAGCGACTCGATCTGCTCCTGCAAGGCTTCGATCCAAGTCCCTTGCTGGCTGGCCGCTTCGATCCGACCCTGCAAGTCCGACATGCGACGACTGAGCGGCAGCGCTTCGGCTTTCTCGCGCAGGTCGCGTCGTTTCTGTTTCAGTTCGTCCAGCTTCTGCTTTCGCTCTTCCAATTGGGCGTCCAACTGCACCAACTGACCTGGCGCGTCCTCAGGCATCTCCTGTTCGGTCCGCAGCTCTTCCATCTGCGCCATCAGCAGCGCCCGCTGCGCCCACTGATCATGCACCGTCGTCGCGATCTCGACCGTCTTGGCTTCCTGTTCCCAACGTCCGATCCGCTCGACCAGTTGAGCAATCTCCTGCAGCTGGGTGCGTCGCTGGGACGCCAGTTCGCTCCATCGACGGCTGTTGCGGGTGAGGTTTTCGATTTCGTCGCGAAGCTTTTCGCGTTTGCGAAGCCAACCGGCCAAGCGTCCGAGTTCCTCTTCGTCAGCCACCGCCGGCCCGATCAACTTCTTGCGTCCATTCTTCAGCGACCGCATGCAGTCGACCAAAGAAACGCGATCGAGCCCCGAAGACAACTTGTACAGTTCATCCGCGGCCGACGTGTCGTCCAGCGTACTGAGTTCCTGCAATTCGCGCAGGCCGATCGCGAAGACGTTCTTAAAAATCGGCTCGTCAATCTGCCCCAACAAACTACCCAGTCGGTGCTGCCCCTGGCTGAGCCCATCGGCACCGGTGACCGACAGCTGGCCGATACTATCGGGGTCGGTCAGTTGAGCGCGACGTCGAATTTCGTAGCCGCCACCCGGTCCGGTAACGCGCAGCGCCCCGCCCGGCGTGCCGCCATGGATGGGAGGCAGGTATCGGCTGCGACGATCGGGCGTGAACCCGTACAGCATCGTCCGAATAAACTGCATCAGCGTCGTCTTGCCAGCCTCATTGGGCCCGTAAAACAACGTCATGCCTTCGGGTAGCGAATCGACCGATAAACCGGTCCAAACGCCGAAGCCGTCTACTTGTAGGTCTCGAATTTTCACCGGGGGATCCTCCCTGGCCGGTGGGATGTTTCAGTCCGTTCGCCACATCTTGTAACGAAACAGCAGTAGGTCGCATTGTTCAACTGATGTTCACCTTTCCGCCGCGCAGTAACTCCACACCGAGCAAAGCGGCTTGGTCAAGCAACTCACCGCGTGAAGCCGCCGAAGGCTCCGAAAGCAGCGTCTCGACCGTCGACGACAACGCGGAGTGCTCCTCGGTGATCGGTTTCAGATTCAGCTCCGTCCCCGCGGTTTTGCGGTGACGATCGACGGCACGTAAGAAGTCACCGAGGATCGTGTCCTCTTCGTGCCAGGACTTGGGATAAACCTGTGGCGGCCGGACCAGCAGGCTGGCCGTCCAAGCGGCGGGTTTGCCATGTCCGTGTTCGTGACGCAACCACTTCAGCAATTGGGCGGGATCCCCGACCGCCTGCAAGGCCTCGCCACCGGCCAATGAAAGGTCCCAGCCGATAATCAAGTTGCGGTCACCCTGCTCGTGCTGGAGCCGACTAATGCGTTGACTGAGAAAATTGCGAATGTCCCCCGCTGCGGAGATCTCTGCAGCGTCGACCGTCACACGGCAGTAGCGGAACGTGTCGGCATCGACATGGTGCACTCGACCATTTCCGTCCGAGTCGACATCCACGATCGTATAACCATGTCCGCCGGGCTCGGACAGCCCGCGACCTTGAGGCGTCCCGCAGTAGACCGCACCGACCGTTGCGGCACCTTCCAGTTCGCGACGTTGGTGCCGCCCACCGAGTGCCCAGTAATCAAAGCGTCCTTCGGCCAGTGCGTCCGCTTCGGCACTGCCGACGGCGACCGCAACCGTAAAGTGATCCGTTGGATCGACGCGGTACGATGGCACATGCACCGCCGAGCGACCTTCGCTGCTGCGACCGACCACCATGCAAATCGTGTGGCCGTTCCGCACCACCGGAATCGACTCCGTCCGTTCGCGAGGAAACAGCGTAACGTTGTCGGGCAACGGAATCGCCTCCGGCCACTTCTGCGGGTCGTCGACTTGTCCGGCCGCCCAGAAGACCGGAATGTTTTCCTCATGCAGTTTTTCGAAATGCTCCAGCAGCAGCGAGATGCCGCGCGGTCCGGCGAGCGATGGATTCAGCAGGTCGCCCGCGAGCACGACAAAGTCGACGTTCTCCATCAGAGCCGCCTCGAAGACCGCCTCGGCAGCCTGCCAAGGTGCCGCCGCGAGCGCTTCGGACAGGTGCGCCGGCAACTCGTCCAAATCGCCCAATGGACGTTCGAGATGAAAATCGCTCGCGTGTAGAAACCGAAATGATTCGCCTGACATGCTTCCCTCCCTGGAAAAGTGCCGCGAAGGATGACGGTTAGGGCGAGTTTCGGTTCAGCCTCCCCGACTGCGACACGCCGAAAGTTTAGCGAATCTTAGTAAATAGTACCAAGAGGGGTTTTTGAAAGCATATCAGCGGGAATCTGGAGGCTCGATCCAACCCACTGCGGCACGCCAGACCGACCGCACGGCAGCTTCGCCGACCGGGGAGCCGACCGACCGAAGGCCCCGCTAGCATTCAGGCAACACAACCATCGATCGCAGTGCCTCGCGGCGCTGTCGTCCGCATCACGAAGCAGGCGAAGAAGAGCGTCTAGTTCGTAAAACGCGGCGGTTTGACAATGCTTGGCCGACTGCGTGATGGTTCAGGCAGCGACGGTTCGTGCCGGCGTCCGCTGCCCGTCTGGCTGGTAGCTCGGCACCACCATTTGTAGGTCTTCACGAATCAGCGCACCGTCCTGTTCCGCCCGATTGAGCAGCCGTTTGACGTGCCTCAGGATCTCCAGGGGCGCCATCGTGACGCACTCCGCGACAAGAATTTTTTCATATTTTGTCGGCCGCCGCGTCTCGTTGTCCGCGTACAGCTCTTCGTACAGTTTCTCACCGGGGCGCAATCCGGTCTCTTTCAGTTCGATATCGGTCCCCAGATTCAGACCTGACAGGCGAACCATGTCGGCGGCTAAATCGATGATCCGCACCGGCTCGCCCATGTCGAGCACAAAAATTTCGCCTCCCTCCCCCACGCAACCGGCTTGGATCACCAACTGGCTGGCTTCCGGAATGGTCATAAAGAAGCGTGTCATATCGCGGTGCGTAATCGTGATCGGGCCCCCCGTGGCAATCTGTTGCCGAAACACGGGGATCACACTACCGGCCGAACCGAGCACATTGCCGAAGCGGACGGTCACAAAGCGGCAACTCGGTTCATCAGAACTGGTCGCGTGATCGTGCGAAGAGGTTTCGTTCAGCGACTGCACATACAGTTCCGCCACCCGCTTGCAGCATCCCATCACACTGGTGGGATTGACCGCCTTGTCGGTGCTGACCATGACGAACGTTTCCACCCCATTCCGCTTGGCGAGGTCTGCTAGATGACGCGTTGCGCCGACGATATTCTTGACCGCTTCACCCGGATGCTGCTCCATCAACGGCACATGCTTGTAGGCCGCCGCATGGAAGACGATTTCCGGCTGGTAGTGCTCGAACAAAGATTCCATCCGCTGTTCGTCGGTAGCATCGGCGACGATGATTTCCGCGGCGCCCAAGCCGACCGCCGCTTCGAGTTCACGACCGAGGAAAAACTGCCCCGTTTCACTGCGATCCATTAGCAGCAATCGCGCGGGCTGGAGGGCAAGCAACTGCCGTGACAATTCGCTGCCGATCGATCCGCAGCTACCGGTGACCAGCACCGTCCGACCGGAGACCCATTGCCGGAGTTTCGAACTGTCCAGCGAGACAGTTTCTCGGCCCAACAGGTCCTCGATCGCCACCTGGCGCGGCTGAAAGTCGACTTGGCCGTCCACAATTCGATTGACATCGGGAACGACCTGGACCTCGATCCCCGCGTCGCGGCATTGCCCGAGGACCGTTCGCACCTGAGAACCACACAATGCACCGGAGATCAACAGCACAGTCGAAACATTACAGCGAGCCGCCGCCTCGGCCGTCTCGGCCACCAAGCCGACAATCGGGACGCCCGCCACTTCCCTGTGCAGCATGCGATGCCGATCGGTCACCAAACCCACCGGTTTATATTTCGGATTGTGCCCCGTTCTCAGCGACCGCAGAAACACCTCGCTAGCCACCGCGTTGCCGGCAATCAAAACAGACTGGCGCATCGAACCGTCAAGATAACGCCGGCGCTCGCGGCGTTCGCGATTGACGCGCCGCAACGTCAAGCAACCGCCTAGCAACAAAGCAGTCAAAGAAGCGTCGATCAACACCACGCCACGAGGCAGCATCTGGCCGGCGTTCAAGAAATAATCGGTACTCGCCAGGGCGATGGTGGCGAAGGTGATTGCTCGCACCAATCGGAGCGCATCGTGCAAGGAAACAAAGGCGTGCCAGATCCGACCCAATTTGCCAAACGCAAAAACAACCGTCTTGACAGCCAGCACCATGGGCAGCGCAGACAGCAATTGCTGCCATCGTTCCGACGTCAATTGAGCGTCGAAGCGCAACAGAAACGCCCCGGTTAGCGAAAGCGCCAACATCGGCAGCAGCCACGCCAGCGTCTTGATTCGCCGGCGCAGCCGTAGGCTGAAATCGGGAAATAACGGTAAGTTTGCCGCGGAGCGATCCATAGCTGGGTCCGGTGCTCGAAAAAGTTTGCCGCTGAGTACGGGTGGGTTTTAGCAAACCGTGTGGCTTGCGCCCAACAGCGATTTTCCAGGCCTCGTCGCAATTGGCGATTCGATATTCCCTGCAAAATCGCTACCAGCCGACCGGTGGGAAGGAAACCAAACCCGTTTGCTCGCCCCCGCTGCCGTTGAAGCGAGCAACGGGCTGCTTTCGCCGGGCCTGCCTTCGACCTACACCGGTAATGAGCTATAATGGAAGTGTGCTCCGTGAATGGTTCTGCGGCCCCTCGATGTTCGGGTTTCGCCAAAGCTCCTGCGGGGATATAACTAAAGCGCTGAAACTCGTCAGCAATGTCAGAAGCTCTTCCCAATGCGTCGCCGGGCCATTTCCCGCTGACCGCATGTCTCAACTGAGTGTGGCGACGGCCAGGATGATGATTCCTCTCCGACCATACAAATCAGTTCGAAACCGCGGAATGAGGACTTCTGGCGCACAGGGTCGACACGCGGAATGATTTCCGCCGTGTCCCGAAATTTAAAAGAGACGAAACAAAACACTATGAACATGTCTGATCACTGGAAGACACTGACGCGAATGCTTGGGGCCCCGGATGCGGCCGAACCGCCTAAAAAAGCGGCTCCACTTCCTCCTTCTCCTCCCTCCGCTTCGTCGCCAGCTCCTAAACCTACCCAGCCCGCGGAAACTTCCCGGCCGGCGAGAGCCGCCCGAAACACGGAACTTTCTCCGCCCGAACTTCTCGAAGATCGCTCCAAAACCGAGTCGGCCGATTTGCTGGACGACTTGATCCAAGTTCCGGAGCGGCAATCACTGCCCGGTTTTGGCACCGAAGCCGATCCGTCGAAAGACGCGTCCTGGGACGAATTGGTGCAAGACCTGGGGGTTCAGCCCGCAGCTCGCCCCGCAGCGAGCTCGCCAGAAGCAGCTCCGCCGGCCAAGTCGGCAAAACCGGCCGCCAAGGCGAAATCGGAATCAAAGTCCAGGTCACGCCCGAAACCCAAAGGCCGCCAACGGCCGGCGTCCGGTTTTGGTTCGGGGCTGATCGAGAACGACGAACAAGAGGTGATTGAAGAGGATTTGGCAGTCGCCGATGATTTGGATGTGACCTCGCCTCCACCATCGGCCAAGGTCGAAATCATCGACTTTGATGCCGAACCTGAATCGCCCTCGGAATTGCCTCGCCGGCAAGCAGAATCATCAGCCGAAGATTCCGGAACCGCGGACGATGACGATCTGTTTAGTGGCTTCAAGGGACGACCTTCCCGTCGTGGCCGTGCCAAACCCGCGGCGCGCGAAACCGATTCGCCTCGGGCACGCCAATCGGAAACCGACGAACCTCGTCGCCGACCCGAACGCGAACAGGGGCCCGGTGAGGACTTCAAGCCACGCGAACGCGCCGAACACGGACGGCCAGAAGGCGGACGGCCAGAACGCAAACGCAGCGATCGTGATCGCGACGAACCACGCAACGAAGAAGCGCGTCCGGCGCGGGTCCGAGAGACCTCCAAGGAAACGGCACCGGACGCCGAAGCGGATTTCGATGCCAGCCCACGCAGTGGCGGCAAAGAAGAATCCGAACCGCGTGGTCGTGGTCGCCGGGGCCGACGCCGTGGACAACGCCAACGCATCAGCGAAGGTGTCGAGGAGGATCTCGAACAGCCGGTATCGGCCGATCCGGGACGTCGCGTTGAAGTCGACGAGGACACCGACGCCGAGGACCGAATGACGGTCGACCAGGACGACGTCGGGGTTCAGCACTCGCTGGAGCGAATCGAACAGAGCGAAGGCGAAGACGAGGCACCGCGCCGACGGCGACGCCGTCGACGAGGCCGCGGACGTGGTGGTCGTGGCGAAGCGGCTAGCGGGGAAACCACAACCGGCGAACCGCCAAAAGACAGCTCGCCTGCCGCCGAAGCCCGAGCGAACGAGCCCAAGGGACCGGCGATCGATGCCGTCTTCGATGACGATCACGAGGATGCCGAAGAGGTTACCGAATTGCGTCGTGGCCGTCGTCGTCGTCCGCGTCGCGGTGGTGGCGATCGATCAGAAAGTGTCGAGCGACCCAAGCGGCGACCGCTCGATGATGATTCGAACGATGCCGATGGCGAAGTCGAATACATCGTCGAGGATGCCGATGGCGAGACCCGCAGGGAACGTGATGTGACGACTTGGCTGGAGACGGTTGACATTCTGATCTCCAGTAACATGTCGGGCCGCAAGAATGATTCGCGCGGTCGTGGTCGTCAACGCTCCGGTGGTGGCGGCAGTAGCCGTCGCCGCGATTGACCCGCGCCTCCCAGCCGTGGTCGACTGGGTGGTTGCCGTGGACGACTTTGTGGTCAACCGTTCCGTGTGACGCCCACTTTGGTGTCGCACCGGTTTACTGACTGAGTAACCACCGTAGGCAGGTAGCATGGCCACGCCAGACACGTCGCCGCCCGATCCGGCTCGCCTGCGACGTTTAATCGCCGCCTACGAGCAGCGACGGGCGGCGGGCCGGGCGGTCGATGAAGACGACATCGTGCGGTCTTATCCCGATCTGGCGGAGGGCTTTCGCAACTACCTAGCCCGACGCTCCAAAGCGAAACGCTGGAGCCAATCGGCTGCAAAAGTCGATCCTTCGTCCGATCACGTCGCTAAGAACAACGGCGAGCCGGGAACCTCCTCCGTCGATCTTCCCCCCTCGGGTGATGCTTCCGCGAGGGGTTGGAAACGTGCCGATCTGCTACCCGCCGGGACGATTGTCGATCGCTACCGCATCACCGAAGTCCTCGGGACAGGTTCGATGGGGATCGTCTATCGGGCGATTGATGAACGTCTTGGACGCTCCGTCGCGTTGAAAATTCCTGATCTACGTGGCCATGAACGCGATAGCTTTTTGAAACGTTTTGAAAGCGAAGCTCGCGTGGCGGCTGGCTTGGCGCACCCCAGCCTCTGCCCGATCCTTGACTTTGGAACGCACGACGATCAGCCCTTCCTGACGATGCCGGTCCTGCCAGGCCCCAGCCTCGCCCATATTGTGGAAATCGAAGGCGCTCAATCGCCCGCGGACGTCGTTCAGTGGCTGGTGCCGATTGCCGAAGGCCTCCGAGAGATGCACGAACATGGCATCACGCATCGAGACCTAAAACCGAGCAACGTGCTGCTCGATCGTCGCGGCCGTCCGGTGATCACCGACTTCGGCTTGGCACGCCGCAATGAATTGAGTTCCGACGTACGCCTCACCAACGCCTCGGCGCTGCTTGGCAGCCCCGCCTACTGCTCGCCGGAACAAGTCCGCGGGGATGCCGATGTCGGCCCCTCGTCGGATCTCTATTCGCTCGGCGTGCTGATGTACGAACTATTGACCGGACGACTCCCGCACGAAGGCTCGATAGGGGAGGTCCTCGGTGCCGTCTTGCATGTGTCGCCACCGCCACCGTCCAGCTTGCGGCCGTCACTCCCCAAGCCGCTGGAAAACCTCTGCTTATCGCTGCTTCATAAACATCCCGCTGGTCGCCCGCAATCGGCCGCCGCCGTGCTGGCTCGGCTGAGCGACACTGAATTGCTGAACGGCTCACCACGTGGCGAGCGATGGTGGACCGCAATGACGCGATTGTGGAACGCCTATCGCATCCCCATTCTCTCCATGGCGACTGCCTGCCTGGCGATCCTCAGCCTCGCAACGTTCTTGCATGACGATTCAACGAACACAGAAATCGTGGCGTTGCAGTCGCCCGGCTCCCCACCGGACCCGCACATCGATGCGGCAACCGATCGAGACAACGCCCAAGACTCCCCACGGACTTCTCCAGCGGCGCCCGATGACGACGCTGGTCTAGACACGGAAACGGCACCACCAAGCGAGACGCCGCAAAGCGAAACTCCGCCGGTGGAAGCTCCATTGCCGGCGGAGGAAACGCGTTCCGTGCGAGCGCCGACCGCGACCCAACCGGCGGAGCCAACCAGCGACAACCGGTCCCGCCCGACCGACACCGATGCGCACCACGGCGGGGGACTTTCCACCCAACTGCTCGGGAAACTGCTCGGCGAGGCAGGTTCCTGGATTACCGCCGCAAAGCCTCACCGCCCGACGACTTGGCTGCTCGATCCACCGTCGCCCCGCTGGCAGATTACCGAACAAGCGATCTCACTGCTCGACCCGGCCCACCTGCCAATCGAGAAACAGCAGGCGTTCGACGTGGCGGCGTCGTTGCGAAACGGCGAAACGCTATGGTTTCCGCAACCGCTAAGCGACTTTGATTTTGAGTTCGACCTGACCTTGCCGGTCGACTTTCGCGGCGAACTGTGGTTCCGCAGCTTAGCAACCACGACAGGGCTCCCTGGTGAAGCGATCATCGTGCCACTGGAATTGCCCGCCAATGCGCCCGACAACCCAGGCTCGGTCTCTCCCTCCTGGCACGTTGCCGGCACGCTGCGTGGAAATCGAGTCACCGTGACGGTGAATCAACAAGCTTACTTTGAATCACCTGTCGACGATGCGAACCTGGCAAACGCAAATTGGCATTCGGTTTCACGCGCTTCGGCCGATCCCGGTTTCTTCGGCATCCACGTCGATTCGTCAGCCATGCAATTGTCATCCGCACGCGTCGAAGCAAGGCCCGACCCAACGCGACACCAAACAAAGCTCAAACCACCGCGCCTGGTGTCGCAAGCCAACTCGCCACTCTCCGGTGCAATCACATGTCTCGGACCCGACGATTGGCTGCAGCTCGCGGAGAACTTGTTGCCGGTCGTTCCAACCGCCCCGATCGCCCGTCGCGGCTCCCTTTCCAACGCGGCCTTTGATAAAAACTGGAATGCCCCGCACCTGCCGAAGGGCCTCCGGGCCAATCCCCTGGCGGCCAACCTCCCGCTGCTCGGTGGCACACTCGGGCGGACCGGAAGGCGCATCGCCGTTTGGGGATCAGACTACTTTCTGACCGCCTCCGCGACCGGCCAGCCCGAGCCCTTCGAATTTGTCCAGCTGGCGGAGTGGAACAATATCGCCCGCGTGTTTCCCCTGGATGACGGACTGTTCCTCAGCTACCAAATAGGCAACCGGCGAAAGAAAGACACCATCACCCTGTGGCTTTTGAACTTGGCGGGCCCGCCCCGATATGTCGCTTCGCTGACAGTTTCCGGGCCACTGGAAACGCTCGCCGCGACGCCCGACGGCACCCAACTGATTTATACCGCGGGCGGTCGCTTGTTTGAGTATCGACTGCGCGGCGAGTACAGCCTCTTTCGAACGCAGCGAGTGACGTGGAACGCCAATTGGTTGGCCCTTTCTCCCAACGGGCAACGTTTGGCCACCGTGATCGGACGAGACACCATCTGGACCTCGCAGCTGGCGATCCTGGAACAGCGAGCCGACCAGTGGCGGCTAGGGAATCGGTTCGCCCTGTCCGCACTGTTCTGGTTGCCCAAAGACACGCCTTCGCCAACGGATCGCCAATTCGCAAAATTTAAAATCGACTGCCATCGGCTGCAGTGGTCGGATGACGGCCAACACCTATTGGGCACGTTTTCGAAAACCGAACGTGGGGCTCCGGCCCCCACGACCGGCAGCGGCTTTGTTTGGCATCGACAAGGCAGCCAGCCACTCCTGCGGATGCCCAAAGTGTCCTTGTCGAGAGTCACTTTCGAGCAAGATTCCGCGCGCGTGCTGTTCGTGCACGAAGATGGTGTGGCCCGCCTTTGGGAGCTTCCCGGCGACGGACGTCAGTAACCGCCGCGAAACCCTCAGCAGCCGCCGAACCCCGTTTAGGATCGTGCGACAAAAAAGTGTCGGGTACCTTTTGCGAGGAACTCGCCCTTCGGGTGCTTCGCACAAAAGGTACCCGACACTTATTGATCGCGCATTGCTCAGCAGGCCTTGCGTAGCCACGCTTCCAGCGGAGAGGCATCGCTGCCGTAGGGGATCGTCCCCAGCAATGGCGCGGGGCAATACTTTTGGACTTCCTTTGGATTCGTTGCCGCCGAAGCATCCGAACGCGACATCGGCTGATTCAGAATCACCCCAGCCACCTTCAGACCCTCGCCATGGTTGTACTGCTTAGCCGCCAAGGTGGTCGCCACACATTGGTGGATTGCACCCAACCGATTTTCGGCGACGATCACCAGCGTGCCGCCAATGGCGTTTGCCAGATCGGCATTGGTGAAGCCTTCCCCCAAGGGCGAAAACAATCCCCCGGCCCCTTCGACGATCAACAGCGAACAGCGGTCGAACCACCAACGAGCCCCGGAGATCATTAAGTCAATGTCGACGCTGGTGTGCTCCAGTTCGGCGGCCGTAGGCGGAGCAAGCGGTGCCAGAAAACGCTGCGGACAAACCGCGTCGATCGTTTCCGGACGGTTAGCCGATCGCCACAAGGCGTTGGCGTCGGGCGAGACGTAAACGCCATCTTGCGACTCGCAGCCACTCGCCACCGGCTTGTAGACCCCCACCCGCATTCCGTAGCCCACCAACAAGCGCGCAGCCAACGACGCGACGTAGGTCTTGCCCACGTCGGTGTCGGTGCCGGAGAAGAAGAGGATTGGTGGTTTGGCGTTCATCAGTTTCAGCGTACCATATTAGCGCTGTGATATTACATGAATCTGCAATCCAAGAAAGGCCAACATGTCGCGTGACGTCTCGTTAGCTCTGGTTCAAATGAGCTGCACTGACAACAAGGAACAAAACGTCGACAAAGCGGTCGATCGAGTCCGCTCGGCAGCAGCCGATGGTGCTCAGGTGATCTGCCTACAGGAGCTGTTTGCGGGTCCGTATCCCTGCCAAGCCGAAGACCACCGCATGTTCGATTGGGCGGAGCCGATTCCTGGGCCGACGAGCGAACGAATGAGTCAACTGGCCGCAGAACTGGAAGTCGTAATCGTCGCTTCGCTGTTCGAGCGACGTGCGCCGGGGCTGTACCACAATACCGCGGTGGTGCTCGATGCCGATGGTAGCACGGCCGGGGTGTATCGCAAAATGCATATTCCCGACGATCCGCTGTATTACGAAAAGTTCTACTTTACCCCAGGCGACCTTGGCTTTCGCGTGATCGAAACCCGGTATGCAAAACTGGGCGTGGGCGTTTGCTGGGACCAATGGTTCCCCGAAGCGGCGCGTCTGTTCGCACTTGCCGGAGCCGAAATTTTGCTCTACCCAACCGCCATCGGCTGGATCGACGTGGAGAAAGAGGAGTTCGGCAAGAATCAGTACAACGCTTGGCAAACCTCGATGCGAGCGCATGCGATCGCCAATGGCCTGTGGGTAGGTGCTCCCAATCGTGTCGGTGTGGAAGGCCCGGTCCAGTTTTGGGGCGGCTCGTTCCTGGTTGCTCCCACCGGAGAGCTGATCGAACAAGCCGACCACGAAGCCGAACAGACGATCTTGCAAACCTGCTCGCTGGAGATGCTCGATATGGTGCGGACCCACTGGCCGTTCCTGCGTGACCGTCGCATCGATGCGTACGACGGTCTGCTGAAACGGCACCTCTCGCCGTGATCGCTACACGTCGAGGTTCTTGACTTCCAAGGCGTGCTTCTCGATGAACTCGCGCCGCGGCTCGACCTTGTCGCCCATCAGCAGCCGAAACATCTCGTCGGCCGCGCCGGCGTCGGCCAAGTTCACCTGAATGAGCGTGCGGTTGATCGGGTCGAGCGTCGTTTCGCGGAGCTCTTCCGCGTTCATTTCGCCCAGCCCTTTAAAGCGTGTCAGCGACAAACCTTTTTCGCCAGCCGCTCGCACCGAAGGCAGCAAATCACGCAAGTCATCCAGCGAGCGACGGTTGTCGTCGCCACGCACCAACTCAAAACGAGGCGCCGTGCTGCCGGTTCGCTCCTGAGGGATCAAATCGTCGACACCGACGCCGACTTGCTGCAGGTCCTTCAACGCCGCATTGATCGTCCGGACTTCGTGCAGTTCGATGAAGAACACCGACGGTCCTGCAGAATCGGGTGGCAATTCGGGCTGTGCGACGCCTTCCACGGCACCTTCTCCTTCGGCTTCCGTCTCGGCCGGGATTTCCGCTTCGCTATCGAGCGACAAGTTATTCGCGGAGAGGAATTCCTCCACCTGCTCGGGCGATTGAAACCAGTGGTCATCGACGCCCACAAACAGATGCAGCGGAGGCAACCGATTGGTTTCAGGATCCAACCGCATCGCGTGAGCCTTGAGATTAATTCCACGTCGTTCGAGCGCCGTGATGGCGTCTTCGATACCGGCCAACGTCACGCACAGCTTCTTCATCTGTTCGCCTTCGATCCGGCGTCCATCATCCGCTTCCAGCGCACTGTCGGACAAACCGCGTTCCAGTAACTGCGACTTCATCTCCTCTTCGGTCTGGATGTAGTAGCGTTCCTTACCACGACTGACGCGGAACAACGGCGGTTGGGCGACGTAGACATGCCCGCCGGCGACCAACTGGTACATCTGCCGATAGAAAAAGCACAGCAGCAGCGTACGGATGTGGCTGCCGTCGACGTCGGCGTCGGTCATGATAATGACCTTGTTGTATCGCCGTTTCGATAGATCCTGATCGGCACCGATACCGGTTCCGATCGCCTGAATCATCGACTGGACTTCCTCGTTGGCCAGCACCTTATCTTCGCGGCTTTTGTAGGCGTTAATGATCTTACCGCGCAGTGGCAGGATCGCCTGGTACTCGCGCATCCGTCCCCCTTCGGCCGAACCGCCGGCCGAGTCACCTTCGACGAGGTAGACTTCGCACTCTTCCATTTTCTTGCTGATACAATCGCGAAGCTTGCCCGGCAAGCCGCCACCGCCCAAGGCGTCTTTGCGTTTGCGGAGCATATCCTTGGCCTTGCGAGCCGCTTCGCGCGCTTCGGCGGCTAATAAACCTTTGCGAACGATCGTCTTGGCCGCCTTGGGGTTCTCTTCGAGAAACTTCGTCAGTTGTTCACCCACGCCGCCGTTGACAATCCCTTCGACTTCGCCGTTGCCCAGCTTGGTCTTGGTCTGACCTTCAAACTGAGGATGCGGGACGCGGACGCTGATCACTGCGGTCAGGCCTTCGCGAAAGTCATCTCCCGTGGGCGTGGTGGCTTTGAACAAGCCTTCCTTGCGACCGTAATTATTCAACGTCCGAGTCAGCGCGGAGCGGAACCCTGAAACGTGGGTCCCTCCCTCGATCGTGTGAATGTTGTTGACGTACGACTGCACCGTCTCGGTGAACTCGCTGTTGTACTGCAACGCGATTTCATACTCGACGCCTTCACGTTCTCCGAGAATGTGAACCACGTCGGAGTGCAGCACGTCGCTGGCACGGTTCAGGTGCTCCACGAATTCGATGATCCCGCGCTCGTACTTGAAATCCCCCGATTCGCCATTACGTTCGTCGAGAAACTTGATGCGCACGCCCGAGTTCAAAAACGCCAACTCTTGCAGACGTTTGTAGAGTGTATCGAACGAATACTTCGTGGTGCTGAAGATCTGGCCGTCCGCTTTGAACGTTGTCTTGGTGCCGGTCTTCTTCGTCGCGCGGCCTTTGGTTACCGGCCCTTGCGGGATGCCACGCTCGTATTCCTGAGTCCATGTCCAACCATCGCGGCTGACTTCGACTTCGCACCACTGCGACAAGAAATTGACTACCGTCACGCCGACGCCGTGCAACCCCCCCGAAGTTTGGTAAGCTCCCTTTTGGAACTTCCCGCCGAACTTCAGCACCGTCATCACCCCTTCGAGCGTCGTGACTTCGCGATCCATTTCCTCCGACAGCTGATCGTGGCGGGTCACGGGAATGCCCCGCCCGTCATCTTCGACCGTCACCGAACCGTCGGTGTGAACCGTCACCGTCACCGCCGAAGCAAACTCGGCCATCGCTTCGTCGATCGAGTTGTCGACGACTTCGTAAACCAAGTGATGCAGACCACGCCCCGTGGTGTCACCGATATACATCCCCGGACGTTCACGGACATGCTCGAGGTCCGACAGGTGCTGTAAATCCTTCGATGTGTATTCCGCGTTGGCGGCGGTTCGGCTGTAGGGTGGGGTCGGTTCCGGATTGGCTGGGTCAGCCGGAGGGACGTCGCTCATACTGTTCGTTATGACCTGGAAAGAAAGGCAGACGAGGGCGATTCAAAGCCTCCGCATTCTAGCAGTTTATGCACCGCTCCGCGATGGCCATTGACGCCCTTGCTCAGCCCCCCAAGTCATTCGCTTGCAAGGACTTGCGACCACAATTTTCGTGATCACCAAAGTTCCCTTGAGGAGCTTCGTTTGACCTTCCTCGGGGGGAGTTGCCGAAACCGACTTCCAGGCTTGCCGAAACCTATCCCAGAGACGTCTGCCCCCCCCGGCGGTGAGAAAATCACGATCCCGTGTGCTGCCCCCGAAACCGTGACCTATTTTTAAGAAACGGTCTCTAGAAGTCGCCGGGCAACGATGCCGGGCGCGCCCTTGCCTCATATCGAGTCACCATGACCTGCGAGGAACTAGCCGCACGAATCCGCGAGATTCAACCGAATTTGGCGCCCGTCGAGGTGGCTCGGTTGTGCCTGCTGATCCTGACCCAAGTCGACGACGCCACAATTCTGTCGGATGACAATCACCTGCGGCGACATTGGCACAGTGCCTCGTTTCGACTGGATGCGGCCACCGACCAGCATTCCGCGATGGCTGATGAACTCGACGCGATTTGCGGAGAGGGACCGGTTCGTTTCAGCCCCGACCAAATCTGGACGTTGCTCCGTGCAGTCAAAGTGCACAGCCAAATGCTGGAACTCTACACCGGTGAAGCGACTCTGGTCTAAGGCGCGCGGCAGGCAGCGCCGAGACTTGCTCGCCAACCGGTTTCTGTTTGCCGCACCAGCCTTCATGAATTACAGTCGTGGTTTAGTCTGGGCCAGCAGCGTTCCTGGGGGCTGACTGCTCTCTGGGGGCTGACTGCTCTCTGGGGGCTAGGCCGGCCG
>CAYZHQ010000007.1:39138-57076 GCA_964477385.1 uncultured Pirellulaceae bacterium | reverse complement strand
CTGGGGGCTGACTGCTCTCTGGGGGCTGACTGCTCTCTGGGGGCTAGGCCGGCCGCTGCAAGTTCGAACCGCTTTTTTGACGAATCTCCACCACCCTTCCTCAAGCCTGTTTGCCCGCGAGCTCCGTCATGATCTACACCATCCTTTGGGTCGTTTTCATCGCCGTGATCGTGCTGGCCGTACCCGTCACCGCACTGATCGAATCGCAAAGCCGCAAGAAGGCGCAACGGGAAGCGGCGATGGCGGACGATTCCTATCCGGCCGAAGGCGAGGAAATGGACGCCGAACCGGCCATGGAGGTGGTGGAGGAAGAAACTTTTGAAGCCACTGCCAGCGAAGAAGCTCCTCAGTTCGACCCCGCCAGCAAATTTCCTCAACAATAACTGGCCCTATCTCTAGGAAATCGGGGCTCCCCGAGACCGATTCTTTGGCCCCTCACCGCCGCCTACACCTTGCCGTTTGCGGAAAAATCGCAAAACTGTGAGAGTTGGACCGCTTCGCTAGCGGTCGCGCTGGTTCCGCGGCGATGGTGCTGGTTCCGCGACGATTGTGCTGGCGACGGGGTCTTCCTTCTGACTGTTCAGCCCATTGGAGCAACCCCAAGCATTCCCGATGACGCACACCAAAAACAATATGACGACCGCTCCAACGGCAAAGTTGGCGCTCGAAGACGGCACCGTGTTCACCGGCAAAGCGGCCGGTGCCCTCGGAGAGGTCTCCGGCGAAGTCGTCTTCAACACGGCGATGACCGGCTATCAGGAAATCCTCACCGACCCCAGCTACTGCGGGCAGATCGTCACGATGACGTACCCGGAAATTGGCAACTACGGGGTAAATGAATCGGACATCGAACATCGGCGTCCTTTCCTGTCGGGCTTCATTGTGCGAGAAAGCAGCCGCATCGACAGTAACTTCCGCAGCGAAGGCGGGCTGTCCGATTACTTGCGAACGCACAACGTCGTCGCCATAGCGGGAATCGATACGCGGGCGCTGGTTCGCCGCATCCGCACGCAGGGTGCAATGCGAGGTGTGCTGTCGACCACCGATTTGGACGACGCCAGCTTGGTCCGCAAAGCCCAGTCGAGTCCCGGTTTGGTTGGACGTGATTTGGTCAAAGAAGTCATGCCGGCCCAACAATCCAAGTGGGAAAAGGGCTTGGACGAATGGACGCCCGTCTATGTGCCGGATACCGAAACAAAATCGAATGTCGTCTGCTTGGACTTTGGCATGAAGTGGAATATTCCGCGCCACTTCCACGCGCGAGGCAACAGCGTCACGATCCTGCCAGGCACCAGCTCGGCCGACGCAATCATGCAGCACGAACCCGACGGAGTGTTCCTCTCCAATGGGCCGGGCGACCCGGAGCCGCTGCAGTATGCTCATCAGGCGATCGCTGACTTACTGCCGCGGGTGCCCGTCTTCGGCATTTGCCTCGGACACCAACTGCTGGCGCTCGCCTGCGGTGCGAAAACTTTCAAACTGAAGTTCGGCCATCGCGGCGTGAACCAACCGGTGCAAGATCTGGAAACGGGAAAAGTCGAAATCACGACGCAGAACCATGGCTTTGCCGTCGAAGAAGCCTCACTGCCGGACTGCTTGGAAATCACTCACCGCAATCTGAACGACGACACCATCGCCGGCGTGCGGCATCGCGAAGCCAACGCGTTTAGCGTGCAGTATCACCCCGAAGCCGCTTCGGGACCGCACGATAGCCATTACCTCTTCGAACGCTTTCAAGCTCAGCTTGCGAAAGCGGCGACCTAAACGCTGCCCGAAGATCCGACCTGCTCATCGGTGAGGGCCGATGGGCTTGACGGCTGACAGAGCCCCGTTCGCTCGTTCCACTTTAGACGCCAGTTCTTTCGAACAGGTGAAGTGGATCGAGCCGTTCCACATGGTAGGCGTTCAGAGAATGTTCAAGGGCGTCCTCCATGCCAAATCGACGATGGCAACCGTGGCACATCGCTGCCATCACCGTTTTGCCCCCCGTGGCGCGACAATCAAAACAGTTGACCGGCCCATCAATGGCTTCGAAATCAACATCCGCAACTAGGTTGGAGACTCCACACCGAGGACATTGCAAACCCTCGGCAGTCTCAAATTCGATCGCTCGATCGAGATGCGAACAAGCAAAGTGATGAACCAATCGTTCCTTTGTAATGCGTCCTGAACCGCAAACATGACACCCCTGTCGCCAGGAGGGAATTGCTTGACATCGATCGCACAGCATCACCCGATCAACCAAGTAACGACGCATCACCCCTAGATCACACCAACGATCGAGGATGTCCTCCGGCAAGCCATAAACAAAACGTAAGGAGCGAGGGTCAACGCGTGGTCGCAACCGCTCCGGTGCCAGGACGTCGTCGCGATCTTCATTCGCCCAATGCCCCCGAATCCGAAGCGTCTCTCCCATCAGCGTCTGTGAGTCAATCATCAACGTGGCAAACAGACGACGGCCAAGCAAATTCTCGCAGCCGATGACCGCCGCAAACGCTTCGATACGCGTTTTCGCGACCAACTCGAGTTCCAAACCACACGCAGAACTCCCGCTGGCAATGGCGGTTGCCGGTAGCAACGCGCCCGGCGACGAGTCAAGCAGCAGCGGAATAAAGGCCAAGCGTCGTTGCTCCGCTTCAAATGACCCCTGACAACACTCTTCAAACAGAAGAGAGCTCGATTCTACGCGCGTCGACATTGAAGTCACGGGACATCCTTAGGCAAAAGCTCTCGAAATGCAGCACTATGTCTGCAACTCTAGCCCACAATTACCGCAAAACATCCGTTCCCGCAAACCTATCCCATTTTCGCAGCCACCACCCCTGCTCCCCAAAAGGGATGCTCCCCAAAAGGGACACCCACTTTCCAAACGGAGCAACTCGCCAGGTGGGTTCGTCATTTTCAATAACGCTTCTCCACCGGTCGGCGCGCCCTTCACGACCACTACGCTGCCGCGCGATCAGAGAGCAGCAACTCTTCTCACTACCACATTCCAACCAGCAAAGCCGCTTCGAGAAGCGCCGCAAGAGTGTTGGCGACAGAAGATTCGAGCGACAGAAGAACTTCGTGCCCCCGATTGGCTCCGTGTCCTCGGTTGGTGGGGAGCTCGGCAAGAATCTTAGCAGACGCACGGTAGTGACTCTCCGTCAGCATCCTTTACGGTCATTTTAGTGGCCCCCAGGCTTCCCTTGCCAAGTCTTTTGGAAGCTCCCGGGATTCCTCATCCTTTGTTCATAGGGTCTTCATCTGCTTCCGTAAAACTGGCTCCCGAATCGCGAAGGGGAGCTGGCAGGTAAGCAGTTCGTCGCTTTTCCGAGAAGTGTTTTTTTACCCCCTGGTGTATCGATGCAAAAAGTAATTTCGGCTGGCAGTTTGGCCAGGAAGCAGCGAGCTTTTACGCTCGTCGAGTTGTTGGTGGTGATCGCGATCATCGGTGTCTTGGTAGGTCTGCTGTTGCCCGCGGTTCAGTCGGCCCGCGAAGCTGCGCGGCGGATGCAGTGCAGTAACAATCTCAAGCAGTTGGGCTTAGGCCTGCACAACTATCACAGCACGCTGAATCAGTTTCCATCGGGCGTCATAAATCCAACGGGCGACGATCCCAACGGCAGGAACGGCAGTGGAGCGCCTGGAATCGGCGGTCCTTGGATCTGTCTGTTGCTTCCTTATTTGGAGCAATCGCCGCTGCACGAGAACTACATGAAGATTGTGTCGGAGCGGCCCGAGGTGGTCGATTGGTTTGGGCACGGAGCTTATCGCGACACGCCGATTGGGGACTCACGGATCTCTGCGATGGATTGCCCCTCCCACCCTCGCAATGATGAGCACATGGCCAATGGTACCGGGATGGAGCATCTGGCTCGCGGCAATTATGCAGCCTGCTACGGCAAGGGTGGATACGGGATGGTCCATACCAACGACGCATCCGTCGGGGGAGTGTTCGGCAACAATTCGAAAATCGGCATGCGGGATCTCCAGGATGGCAGTTCCAGTACGATCGCTTTCAGTGAGGTAAAGCACCGCTTGCCGGGCGGCAATTCGCGCGGTGATGTTCGGGGCACCTGGGGATACGCGACGATGGGCGGCAATAACTTCAGTACACAAACCGGCCCCAACTCGACTGTCGGGGATCGTCTCTGGGGGTGTCGCTCGTTTCCTAAGGAAGGCATGCCGTGCACCACGAGCAGTGACTATCCCAATCTGTATGCCGCGGCCCGCAGTTACCACGTCGGCGGAGTGCAAGTTGGCATGGCCGACGGCAGCGTGCGGTTCATTTCCGAAAACCTGGATCTATTGACTTGGCAGCTGCTCGGCAGTCGCGGTGACGGCGAGATCATCGGCGAATATTAGACGGTCAAAAGAGCGTGAAACGATTCCAGCCATCTTAAAAACAGTCAAGGGAACATGTTATGAAGACGTATCGAAATCGATGGGCAGGACTCGTCGCAGCAGCGACGATGACGCTTACAGTGGGCTGTGGGGGAGCCGAGCGGATGGAGGTCTATCCGGTCCAGGGCAGGATCACTTTGCAGGGCAAGCCGATGCGCGGCGGAGGCTCGATCGCCTTTGTGCCGATCAGCAATCAAGCCGGTAAGACCGCCGGCGGGGAAATCCAATCCGACGGAACTTATTATCTGTCGACCTACACCGACGGCGATGGTTCGATTCCCGGCGAATTCCGTGTGGTAATCACACAGGTTGTCGAAGCAGAGCCGCAAGTCGCCGCCGACATCGAGGACACCAGCGACACCAGCGAAGCCGCGCCGACACCGATTTCGGGGCCGCTAGTCGCGCCGGCCGATCAGATCCCGCCGGTTTACTCGGACCACCAAAACTCGCCGCTGACCACGCGGGTCGAAGGGGCGTCGAGCAACGACTTGGATTTTGAGCTGACGCGTTAAGGAGCCCTCGAATCATGTCGACGACCATCCTCCAACCGCATGTGCCGGCGGTTTCTGCCGCGCTCGCCGCGCTCGCCGCGCTCGCCGCGCCGTCGGCGGCTGAGGCTGCGAATGCTCGCACGCCGGGTGCAGAGCGCACTGCGGATCCCGCTGGAGGATGGCTGGTGGGACCTTGGTTTGATCTGCTGCTGATCGCTAACGTGGCTTGGCCGCTGTTGCTGCTAGCGCAGTTTCACGAAGGTTTTGATGGTCGATCCGGCGTCCAGTTCTGGCAGCTTTACTTTGTCACGACGCCCCACCGCTGGATCACACTAGCCATTGTCTTTCTGGATCGAGAACGGCTTGAATCTCGCCGCGGGACGTTTCTGGCGGTGGCCGCCGTGGCGATCATTGCGGTCTTGGGGGTGCGTCTGACGACCGGCACATTGACCTGTCTGCTGGCCATCGACTACCTCTGGAACGGTTGGCATTTCGCGGCACAGCATCATGGAATCTATCGTATTTACACTCGCCGCAGCGTTCCCGCCCAGGCCATCGGCGGGTCGGCCGAAAAATGGTTGATGCGGGCGTTCCTGATGTACGTGATCCTACGAGTCGCCGGAACCACTTGGGCTTATCCGCGTGTGGAGCAGGCATTTCAGGTTACCGACTGGATCATACTGGCCGTGCCGGTTTGGCTGATTGGCAGAAATGCGATGCGATGGCGTGGAGGCTGGGGGCGGTTAGCATATGTAACGAGTGTGACGACCTTGTATCTGAGTTTGCTATGGGCGGTTCATAGCGAGCGTCCCAGGCTAGTGCTCACCCTGGCCACCGCCGCGGCGGTTTTTCACGCCATCGAGTATTTATCGGTGGTCGCTTGGTCGGTGCGGCAGCGACACGCCCAATCCGCCGACCGTATGGGCCTGCTGGGTTATTTGGCACCGCGATGGGGCATTGCCATGGCCGTGTTCGTGATCGTCCTGGGCGTCGGTGGATGGCTGATCGATCAGCGTTGGATCGAGACCTGGCTGTTGGTGAATGTGGTTGCCGCTTTTTTGCACTATGCCTACGACGGTCTGATCTGGCGAAAACCCGCAACCAGGGCGAGGGCTTAACGAGATGACACAACCTGGTTCCCAGCCATCTGTAACGCAGCCTCTGTTCGGCGTTCCGCTAGTCGCTCTGCCGCCTGCTTTAGGTTTACTGGGGTTAGGCGGCGTCGCTTGCAGCGGGAACGCGGAGACGCTGCCGACCTACGTGTGGCCGGACGTGGCGATCGCCTATGGGCTGAGCGCCGTACCGCTGGCCGTGGCACTTCATGGCTGGGTTACGGAAAAAGAAATGCTCGCAGGTTCAACCGTTCTGGGAGCCATCGGTGTAAGCTTATCCGCGGCGCTCACCAGCTTACGCCCCCTGGAAAGCGGTTTGCTGCGAGTTGCCGCCGCCCTGGGACTGGCGTTGGGAGCCGTGTGGTTTTTTTCGGCGATGCTGGGTCGCGTGCCCTGGACCCAGTCGCATCGATCTCCGTCGCATTGGCCAGCCTTGATGTTGGTCGGTGTGTTGCTGATGTGGCTGGTGCCTGCAACGTATGTGCAGGCGCGTTGTCGACATGACGCCGATCGACTTCAGGACCTTTTGGAGCAGTCCCGTTTGGGCGAGGCCCGCATGCTGGCACTGCGTGTGCTCGCGTTGGATGGTTCGGCCCACGTTCAAAATCGCCCGCTAGGGCCCGTGGCCGCAGACCTAGCACGCACGGTGGCTTATTTGGAATCGCGTGTGGCGCAGCCGCTGAGTGCCGGCGCGAGCGACGAGCAGTGGTTGCAGCGAGTCCGCGAGTTGGCGATTGTGGGGGATCATGATGCAGCGCTCGGTCTCATGGCCGCTTCGTCCCGGCGCGCCCGCCTCCCACAGGCATGCAACCTTCGCGGTACGATTCTCGAGACCCTGGGTCAGTGGCAGGCGGCCGGGCAGGCGTACCGCTCAGCCAAATCGGCATGGCAGGATCGGCTGGACTGGCCCGACCAAACGGAGGAATGCCGCGCCGGCCTGATTCGAGCGGCTACGGGAATCGGGTACAGCGAACGCAAACTGGGGCATCACCGAAATGCTGAAGCGGCGTATCTGGAACGACTCACTTTGGCACCCACCGCCGACTCACACTTTTTACTGGCTCAGTTTTACGAACATGCACAACAAATCGGCTCGGCACGCAGGCACGCCCGCCGCGCCATGACGCTCGACCCTCAGCAGTACCGAACGCAAGGCGAGCTGCTGCTCAATAAACTTGCCACCTTTCACTTTGGGTGTTTTTGGTAATGGAAGTTGAGTGTTTTTGGTAGTGGAATTGGTTCAACTTCCTCGGCAAGAGCAACTTTTACAAGTTCCACTCACTTCAACCGTTATTTTTAAGTTTGACAAAGCCATAATACGAGACTGGAGAAAATGATGTTCCCGATTGATCGTCGTCAAATGCTCAAGCTGAGCGGTGCATTGGGCATCGCGACTACACCATTTTTTAACCTCAACCGCGCTCAAGGCGCCGAAGAGCCTACCTGGGCCGATGGCCCACCACCGTTGCCGCCGGAAGGGGCCTTTACCGTGGCCGTGCTGCCCGACACCCAGCTATACAGCCAGAAATTTCCAGATCAGTTTATTGCGCAGACCAAATGGATCGTCCAGCAGCAGCAAGCACGCAATATCGCTTGCGTCTTACATCTGGGTGACATCACCAACAACAACACGCCAGCGGAATGGGAAAACGCAGTGGAGGCCATGAGCCATTTGGATGGCAAGGTGCCTTACTTCATGGCCGTCGGTAACCACGACTATAGCGCCGGAGGACGCTGCACCGATCGGACCACGCGGTTCAACGACTATTTTCCGTTATCGAAATATCGTGAGTTGCCCAACTTTGGCGGGGTCTACGACAAAGAACCCGAGCAGCTGGAGAACAGTTACCACCTGTTTTCGGCCGGCGGACGCGACTTTCTGGTGCTGTCGCTGGAGTTCGGACCGCGGGCGGATGTCATCCGCTGGGCCAACGAGATCGTCGCCGCGCACAAGCAGCACGAAGCCATCTTGATTACCCACGCCTACATGTATTTTGACGAGACCCGTTACGACTGGGCGAAGCGCGGGACCAAACAATCCTGGAATCCTCACAGCTATGGCATTGCCAAGGCTACTGAAAACGATGTGCACGACGGTGAAGAGTTGTGGCGTGAGCTGGTCAGTCGGAGCGACAACTTTATTATGACCCTCAATGGCCATGTCCTCAACGATGGGCTGGGACAGCTGACTTCTGCCACCGACGGCGGTCAGCAGGTTCATCAAATGCTGGTAAATTTTCAGATGAAACCCCGGGGCGGAGACAGTTGGCTGCGGCTGCTGGAATTCTCGGCCGACGGCACCACCATCAAAGTCGCTGATTATTCGCCTACGCTTAACAAGTGGAATCAGTCCGCCGCCAACACCTTTAGTTTGTCGCTGTAGGGCTGGGTTCATCGCGTGAGGAACGAGCGAAAAGTAGTTGCATTGAGAAAACATCGCGTGAACCAATGCGTTTTACGGTTATAGACAGTCAACTCAAACGCAGCCTGGAATCGCGCGATGGGCAACAACAAGGAAAGCTTTTCCATCGAGCCGCACGGCAAGCAACATGGAGCCGGCTTCGGCTCGCTGGTGGGGCTGACCAGCGTGACGACCGGAGCGGCGGACGCCTCGTGATCCGGTTTCAACGGGCTGGTCCAACGAGCCCCCTTCGCGCACTTCTGATGGTTCGCGTCGCTTCCATACGCAGTGTCCGCCAGCAGCGTTTGAGGCATCAGATCGCCTTCGCAACCATGGTTGTAGTTGTCCAGTAACCAATCGATCGCGTGGGTGTCGTGCGTGCAGGCCGCCTCGACCTAAGCGGCCAAGATCAACTGAACGCTATTTTCACTGTTGTACGTTTCGCTCAGCTGAACCTGATACCCGCTGCCTTTATGATCGTCGCAGGTCGCATCAAGGTCAGAGGAATTGCAAATCACATCGCCAACCGTCTTCGGTTTCAGCGTCACCTTGCCATCATGGAGATCGCACTGCTGCAGTAAGATCTCAGCCATCGCTTTGTAGGTGCTGCGGTCATGATGCTTCGAATTGCGTCGATGATGCTCGACTAAGTACAGCAGGTCTTCGGCAACACTTTGGCGAAGCTCGTTGACTGGATCATCGTCGAGCTTCTTCCAGCCGAAGAGCGTGTTGGCGTTGGCTTGGTAACGGTCTCGAACATTTTTTCGCAGAGCGTTGTAGCTGCCTTCGTCGTGGCGTTTGATTTGCACGAGAAATCGTTTGTTCGCGGTGGCCATCAGCTTGATGCGTCCAAACTTGGCCATGTTCGATTCGATGTGAGTCGAATCGAGCCGTTGCTTGGAAACGTCCAGGTCTAGCAGCCTGACCAATTCGACGGTGACCTCATTCATGATGTCGGCGGCCAACTCATCGTCTCGAAAGAGCTTGATATAGCATTCGATGGTGCGGCGACAAAGGCTCTGATTCGCTGGACGCAAGTTCAACGCATACTGCAGGTCGACGTTGAACATGTAGGCGTCGGCAGCTTCCTGGTGAGTCCAATCGCGGAACTCTATCACAAACAGTAGGGCAGCGATCGAGTAGAGTCCTTTGGTGGGGTGTCCGAAGGCCGGGTCGAAATGCTTGGCCAAGCGTCCAACCGGCATCAGCCGCAAAATGGCGGTGCGAAAGAGATGCTGCCAACCGCTGGTCAGTCGCCGGTAGGCGATCGGCGAGAGGCTGTGCTGATAGAAGTCAAACAGCTCATTTTGTGAGGGGTCTTGCTGATAACACACTGACGAACTCCAGGGGAACGAATCCCCCAAATCCTAGCGCGAAATCAACCCAGCCCAAGCCCAAAACGACTAAAAACACAACCAATTTTTGTCGCACGTGTCGGTGATGGGAGGGCGGCTGAGTAGGTGATGGGTTTAGGGGACTTCGCTGCCGGCGATGGTGGCGCTGGCTTTGTGGATCTCTAGGTCCAGGCTGAAGCTGAGCATGCGGACGGAACCATCGGCTAACACGGTATTCCAGCCAGCGCGGTGGGCGCTGCCGAAGTCGTGGCAGACTAAACAGTCGTTCTTGTGATCCCGCATCGGGCTGCGGACGGCGTAGCGCAGATAGGTGCTCGGGGTGTCGTTGTTGCGTGGATCTCCCGCCATCGCCATCTGATCGCCTTGTCCATGCCCGCTGCTGTAATGCAGAGGGTCCAACGATTTCTCTCCCACCAAGTACGTGTAGCTGAGCCCATCCTGAAAATCAGCGTCGCGAGTACGACGCCCCATCTGCCACGCACCGGCTTCGTCAACGCGGACGATGCGGGCACTGATGCTAGTGCCATCGTCGGGTGCATGCCCGCTGCCACCGCACATGGCATAATCGTTTCTCGCACCTGTGGGTCCATACCGAACGTGGTAGCGGTCAAGCAATGGGTAGGCTTTGGCGTCGCGTCGAGAGGGACAGTGCAGCGTCGAGACGGGCGTCTGAATCGCTCGCATCCGTGCGGCTGTCAAAGCCCCCAGCGGATCGGCCTGAAGGTCCGAAAGTTGCGACGCGAGTTCGACGTGCTCCAGAAACGGAAGCGTCTGGATAATCCAGTTCGCTCCGGTGAGATTGCTGTCAACGCTGTTGTCGGCAAAGTAAACTAGTTCCGGGCGAACTTCGCCAGCGTAGCCTGGAAACTGCCTGAATACGCTGGAGTAATTATGGACCCCAAGTCCAATTTGCTTCAGGTGGTTTTGGCACTGGACCGTTCGCGCAGATTCTCGAACAGCCTGCACAGCGGGCAACAACAGGCCAATCAGGATCGCGATGATCGCGATCACAACCAGCAGTTCGACGAGCGTAAAGGCGGCAGGATGCTGGCGACGCACGACAAGCCCTTTCACAATTGACGACCGCGAGGACAACCAAAGGCCTTAGTATACTGGGCTTTTGATTGGTCATGTCAATCGTTTTGCCACCCTATGCCCACCCGAAAGTGACGGCAAAGTTCACAGCGGGAACTCGGGCGCTTCGGCATAAAGCGGCAAGTAGCGGTAATAGACTTCCAACATCATGGCAGCCATGGCGGTGGTGTACAGCCGGCCGCCGACGTCCCCAAAATGATCTCGAAAGTGCCAACTGCCGCGTTCGTGCCCGGTCGTCGCTTGGCTCTGCACCAAATGATCGCGGACTTTGGGATGCCACTGATCCCACAGCGGGTCGCCTGAATGATGCATCGCCAAGGTCGCGTAATAATCGTGATAGACGTTCTTATAGGTCGGCCCCCACTCAAAGAGTTGCCCGAGCCCGCGATGCTGCTTGGTGTATTTAGGCGATCGCCCCAGATAGAGCTGCAGCGTCAGGCCGATCGCCGTGGGCGTCTTGGCTTCTTCAGGTTTCCGATAGCCAAAGTGCATGCCATCGTCGGGCGACAAGGAATCGACATAGCGTTTGGTGCGAGTGAACACGTCGGTCGGCATGGAAATGTCCAGCCGGTGGGCGCCTTTGAGCGCCATCACTTGCCAGCCCGTGAGCGTGATGTCGCCTGGCGCGCCGGGCGTATAGCCCCAACTGCCGTCGGGATGACGGGCGGCGAGAATGAATCGCGTCAAGTCTCCTGCCATCTCACGCAGGTCATCGTCGTCGGTCATCGCCGCCGCTTCGGTGACGGCCAAGGTAGCGATGCCGTGTCCGTACATGCTCCCCAATTGCAGGTCGGAACCGAAATCTGCCGGCCGCATCTGGCCTCGCAAATAATACAGTCCCCGCTCGACTTCCTCGGTATACGGCCCCGCTTGATGCGTATAGCCGGCACCCAAGAACGCCAGCAAGGCGAGCCCGGTGGCGGCGGTGGGCGGGGCAGGCAAGCGGTTCGGATTATGGCGCGGGTTCTGACAACGCCCGTCGCAGGGAGCGGCTGTCAAATCGAACGACCAACTGCCATCGTTGCGTTGGTGATCGGCCAGCCACCGCAGGGCTAATTCCACGGCGGCTTCGCTTTCGGGAGTCGCTCCTAATCGCTGCCCCCATTCCTGCCGACCGGCAGGAGACCGCCCGCCCAAACCACCACCGGTCGGCAACGGGTGCGCGGCATTCTGCTGGTCGCCTTGAAGCAACTGCGCCGCAATGGCGCTGACCGAAATCGGGGCAGGCGTTTTGGACGGAAAGGGGGATGACGTCGCCGCAGGACGAGGCACGGCAACGGCCACGTCGTTCGGTTGTTCGGAGGCTTGCGAATTATCGACCCGGTTTGGATCGACCAGCTCGAATACCTCTAGCGCCCGGTCACTCGCTTCGACGGGATTGGCAAACGATAACTTCAGCGTCATGACCCGCCCCACCGATTCTCGGAACGAAAGGAACGCCAACAGAATCAGCAGCAGCGTATGGACGATCATGCTGACCAACCACGCCGGCACGCGTTCGTCGGACAGCCGCAGCGATCGCTTGGGCGATTCCCCGTTCTCCGTCGCATCGACTGACAGCGAACCGTCGTGCTGTACCGGCGGCGCAAGCGGAACCGCGGGCAGAGGTACGGTCGTAGGATTTGAAGCGGACATGACGATTGGTAAGTCGGTGCGAGCGGACGCTACTGTCCGAATATAGCTCGCGCCTGATCACCGCGCGTACCGATTTCGCCGCATCCTATGAATCCAGCAGCTGCGCATTCAACCGTTGCTGGCAGGTGGAGACAATTTGCTGGACCATCTGATCGGCTTCGGCACCGGTCAGCGTCGCATCGGGACGCTGCAGGTCGATACTCAGCAACACACGTTTGCGACCCGCCCCATCTTTATCTGGATTGCGATACGTTTCTTGGTAACGCACATCGGTCAACTCGGTGCCGACGGCGCTTCGCACGACGTTTCGCAGCGACGCCCATTGCAC
Organism: uncultured Pirellulaceae bacterium; assembly: GCA_964477385.1. Classification (GTDB taxonomy): domain Bacteria; phylum Planctomycetota; class Planctomycetia; order Pirellulales; family Pirellulaceae; genus Roseimaritima. Next base: position 44,273 of record CAYZHQ010000007.1, on the reverse strand, counting down.
CGATTCTTCCAGCACAAAGTTCAGATCGCGCGACACCGAGGGATAAGGACTGACCGCCTGGAATTGCGGGACCAACTGGCAGTGCGACATCAAGACCGGCAGCGACAGCTCTGCCATTGCGACGGGCACAGGCAGTTTCAACGATTGCTGGACCGCAGGCGAAAGCTGGCCAATGTACCCCACCGCTTCACCGGCGAGCTCCAACCGAATCGCCAAGTCTCCGACCATGCCGCCGATCGCTTCCGCGGTCACCTCCAAGCCGGCTCGGATGCCAAGCCGTTTAAGCAAAGTTTCAACGATTCCCTTGGTCTGATAAAAGTCCGCCCCGGTGACAAACGCCAACGTGTACTGCTCGGCCGGCAAGTCGCTGGGCGAGGGTCCCGGCAGATAGATGTGCGCGATCTCGAACAGGTCGGCGTGCAAACTAGCAGCCGCCCAGTTACCGGCTCGACTGTGCAGTAAGCTGGGCAGCAAACTGCGACGCAAACGGCGGGCACCTTCCAACATCGCCATCTGCGTTTGCAACGCGGGCCGCTCCGTCCAGGGACTAAGCATTTCATCGAGCGAATCGACGACAATGCTGGGCGTCATCGCTTCACTGATACCGGCCGCGGTCAACACGTGACGCATCTTCTCGGCCGCCGCATCGAATGGTCGCCTAGCACTGGGGGCGACCGGAATCGGGGCGTCCTCGGGGATTTTGTCATAACCATGCACGCGAGCGACTTCTTCGATCAAGTCCGCTTCGCGGGTCAGATCGTGGCGCCATGTCGGCGGGGTCCAGCGGGTCACCAAGGCATCGCTCTGCTCCGCTTCACAGCCCAACCGCGACAAAATCCGGAGGACTTCTTGGCGGTCGACTTCGATCCCCAGCACTCGTTCGATTTGCGACAGCCGCAGCGTCACCGGCGCCGGCGCGGCGACTTGAGGGGCCGTGTCGAGACACCCCGATGCCAACGTTCCACCGGCAATTTCCAAAATCAATTCGCAGCAACGTCGGCTGGCCCAATCGACCCCTGCCGGATCGACCCGACGCTCGAAGCGGAATGACGAAGGGCTATGTAGTTTCAACTTACGCGCCGTGCGACGCACCGACAGCGGAGCAAATATGGCCGCTTCGATTAACACGTCGGTGGTGTCGGATCCGACTTCGCTGCCCGTCCCACCCATCACTCCGGCAACGGCCACCGGTTGCTTGGCATCGGCGATCACGCACATGCCATCTTGCAGCTTGTAGGTTTTATGGTCGATCGCTTCCAGCGTTTCCCCTGCCCGAGCGCTGCGAACGTTGATCTGTTGACCGGCCAGTTTGGCAAAGTCAAACGCGTGCAGCGGTTGGCCGCACTCCATCAAGACAAAGTTCGTGATGTCGACGATATTGTTGATCGGCTGGTACGTTTCCAAGCTGCCATCGCGGCGTTTTTTCCAAAAGACCGCCCGCAAGGCTTCGACCAACCAATCAGGACTTGGGCCGACCTTCACGCCACGGATCAGCCGCGCAGTGTACCTCGAGCAGGCGTCGACGAAATCGTTTTGAATCGCGACCGCGGAATCAACCAGTTCGCTACCGACGGCGGGCTGGGGGTTGGGAACCTGCAACGGCAAGTCATACAGGACCGCGATTTCGCGTGCCACGCCGAGATGCCCCAGACAGTCACCACGGTTGCTGGTGACTTCCAAATCGATCGACAGATCGGCGTCGATCGCCTCGGTCGATTCGTGGTTCAACCCGGCCAGACTAAGCCGCAGGGCGAGTTCATCCGGCGTCATTTCCAGCGGAACATAACGCTGCAACCACTTCCACGAAACAAGCATCGATCGAGAACCCTAGAGGGGAGTTAGCTGTTAATCGGAGAACATAATTCTATCAACGTGCCTTCGGGATCACGCAGATAGGCGACCGTTTGGCCCCAAGGCTTCACGACCGTATCGGCCACTAAAGTGCCACCCGCCGCAATCGCTTGCTCGAGCGCTTCGGCCACGTTATCGGTCATCAAAGCGATTTCGATGCCGAGCGGCTTGGGATCGGCGTGATCGACAGCATGGTAGCCGTCGGGCAGATTACTATTGGCCAACGAATGCGTGGCGAAGGCGAGTTTCGTCGAACCGGTTTCCAACTCGCCATATTCCTGCGAGGGATGCAGCAGCGAAGTCTGCAAGCCGAAGGCCACTTGATAGAACTGCAACGTGCGGGGCACGTCGTGAACGTAGACAATTGTGAAGGCGAATCGCATGGTCAACAGGCTGGGCGTCGAGGCGTTTTCTGGGGTTGCAACCACATTGGCAACACCGCGTCAGAACTGTGACAGGAACCGCAAGTCGCCGCTGTAAAGATCGCGAATGTCGGTGATGTTGTGGCGCCGCATGCACAACCGCTCGACTCCCAACCCGAAGGCAAACCCGCCGACTTGATCGGGATCGTAGCCAACGGCGGTCAAGACAGCCGGATCGACCATGCCCGCTCCACCGAACTCAATCCATTGATCGTTCCACCAAAAGTCGACTTCGACACTCGGTTCGGTGAACGGGAAAAACGAAGGGCGAAATCGGATCTGGACGTCCTCGCCGAGATAGTTGTTTGCGAAGACGCGAAGCACCGTTTTCAAATTCGCCATCGTCACATGCCGGTCGATCAACAGACCTTCCATCTGATGAAACATCGGAAAATGCGTGGCGTCGGGATCATCGGGACGATAGACACGACCGAGCGACACGATCCGCACTGGCGGGGCGGTGTTTTCCATCACGCGAATTTGAACGGTGCTGGTTTGGCTGCGCATCAACTGCGAGCCTTCTTCGCCGGCAGCGGCTCCGGCAGTGGCGAGATAAAAGTTATCCAGCGGATCGCGTGCCGGGTGATCTTCGGGGATATTCAACGCGACGAAGTTATGCCACGGATCTTCCACCTCGGGCCCTTCGGCGGTTTCAAAACCCATCCGCCCCATGATCTCTTTGAGGTGCTCGATCGTCTGCGTGATCGGATGCACATGACCGAGCGACAGCAACGGCCCTGGCAACGTTGGGTCGGCTGACGGCGAATCCGCAACCGCACCGGACTGCTCGACCACATCGGTGGCGACCTGCAGTTGATCGGCGAGGGCTTGCTTCACTTCGTTCAACCGCTGGCCCGCGGTCGGCTTGTCCTCTTTGGCAATTTTGCCAAGCTGCTTTTGGACTTCACGAAACGCGCCGTTCTTGGCCCCCAGAAAACGAACCCGAGCTTCCTCGAGTTCGTCCTTGGTCGCGACCTTAGCGAACGCTTCGTGCGCCTCCGTTTGCAGGTTTTGCAACGAAGACAGGAATTCCGCCAAAGTCATGGTGAGCAATCTCCGGAGCTAACTACGCAGCGAGTGCGGCTTTGACTTTTTCGCAGACAGTGTCGAACGCGGCGGGATCGTGGATCGCCATTTCCGACAGCGTTTTGCGATCGAGTTGAATTTGGGCCACGTTCAAACCGTGAATGAATTCGCTGTAACGAAGCCCACGCATGCGAACGGCGGCGTTGATACGGACGATCCACAACTTGCGGAAATCACGCTTACGGACGCGACGGTCACGGTAGGCATAAACGCCCGCACGCAGCAGCGTTTCCTTGACCGTACGCGTGAGCGTTCCGCGGCCGCTGACAAAACCCTTGGCTCGCTTGAACAGCCGTTTCTTCGATTGCCGACGAGCGGCACCTTTGGTCGTACGCATCTCTAAACTCCTCGCCCCATGGCGACGTTGTGCTCACTCAGGCCGTTACCACAATGGCAACCGTTACAACCCAGCCAGCTTGTGAAAAACTTAGTTACTGTATTTGCCCAGAGCCGCCTTAATCATCGGCTCCATGCAGGTGTCGAGCGTCGTCGTGCCGCGCAAGTTACGCTTCCGCTTGTGAGACATCCGACCGGCGAGGTGGCTCGTACCGCTCGAGCGGTGCATTGCCTTGCCTGTTGCCGACAAGCGGAACCGCTTCTTGGTTCCCTTGTGGGTCTTCATCTTGTTGCCTTTGGCCATCAAACCATTCCTATTTGTCTTCGAACGTTTATTCTGGCGTCGTCACCGCTGTCGGAAAACCGAGCGAGCTCGGAAAACCGGTGGACGGAGCGATACCCCAAGCGTTTGCCATCAAATTCGAGCCGCGTACTATAAAGACCGCAAGCCGAACGCGGAAGCCCTGTAAATCGGCTGAAACCATGCTTTGGCGTCAGCAATTCGCTGCTGACTGCAAGTGCGGCCAACGAGACTTAGCTGGCCCCCAACACTCCGGCGAGCTGTTGGTTCATCTGGTCGGTTGCCGCGGCGACCGCCTCCTGCCAACGCGAATCACCGTATTTCTCCGCAAATTCGGGCCGTTTGTGAGCAAAAATGATGTGCCGCGAGCTGTTCACGACCGCCCCGAGGCCTCGTGCATCAAAGCCCGCCGCGACGTCGCTAGCGGCGCCGCCTTGCGCCCCGAAACCGGGGATCAAGATGATTGCCCCAGGCATCTTTTCACGGAGTTCCGCCAGTTGCTCGGGGTAGGTGGCCCCGACGACCGCCCCCACCGGACCGAAACCGTACTCGCCACGCCGGGACGCGTTAAGCGATTCCAGCTGCGAAGCGACCGCTTGGTAAACCGTACTGCCTTCGCTGACGCGGTCTTGCAACATCCCGCCGCCCGGGTTGGAGGTCTTGACCAAGACAAAGATCCCCGCAGCCCGCTGGTCGCACACCGTCACAAACGGCTGCAGGCTGTCATCGCCCAAGTAGGGGCTGACGGTCAACGAATCGCTACCCCAAGGGCTGAGCGAACCGGCGCCCAAATAAGCATCCGCGTAGGCCTCGGCGGTGCTGCCGATGTCGTTTCGTTTGCCATCCAGGATCGTTAACAAATCGCGCTGATGAGCGTACTCGATCACCGCGTGCAGGGCTTGCATGCCGGCCGGGCCGAGCTGTTCAAAAAATGCCGCTTGCGGTTTGACGACGGGCACCTTTCCGGCCACCGCGTCGATCACGCCCTTGCAAAAAACTTCAAAGCCGTTCGCCCAGTCACTCGCCGGGGCATCGGCAGCCAACTGCAGGCCCGCCGGCAACGACTGCTTACGCGGATCCAAACCGACACAGGTTACCGAACCGGTCTTCAGGACTTGCTGACAAAGTCGATCGCTAAA
>CAYZHQ010000007.1:31958-39038 GCA_964477385.1 uncultured Pirellulaceae bacterium | reverse complement strand
TCGGCGATCAAAATCGTGCTGTGATGGCCGGCCGTCGCGAGGGCGGCACTGATCTGCGGATGGATAAGCGTGTGGCGAAGCATACGGGGTCTCGCGGTAGTGGCATGTTCGAAGGCCGACAGCTTACCGCAAACACTCGGCCGTTCAATATGCGATGCGATGAGCCAGCGGCCTTCGGTCACCGCTGACAGGTTTCACAGGCGTAGATTTTGCGTGCCGCTTGCTCCCAGCTCCGCACCCCTGCGCCGCACTGCAGGCAATGCGGTTTCTTGTAGATCGTCAAACGCTCGGCGGCGTTCATCTTGCTGAGCGTCTTGCCGACCTGCTGGGGATCGGCCGTGATGATCCGATTGTGCCGCATACCGATCTTGAGCCACTTTCGCGACAGGTCCCAGATCGCTTGCAGCTGTTCTGCTTGGAGCGACTTGCCGGGGCGTGCGGGATGGATGCCCAACCGATGTAAAATCTCCGCCCGGTAGATGTTCCCCAATCCGGCAATCACCGTTTGATCGAGCAGCAGGCGACCGATTTCGGCGCGGCTGCTGTGGATGCGATCGGCCGCGGTTTCCCAATCCGCATCGCCGCGCAGCGGGTCGGCCCCCAGCCGCTCGGTGATTTTGCGTTTCCCCGCCTCGTCGATCAGCTCACAGCGATTCGGCCCATTCAAATCAAACGCGCGGTCGGTTCCGATCACGCGCAACCGGACCGCTCCGACCGCCTCGGGGGTCGGCAACCGATGCTGCCGGAACTTGCCATACAGTCCCAGATGAACGTGTACGAACCGCGACTCACTCCACTGATAAAACAGATGCTTGCCGTGCGCCTCGACAAGCTCCAAGCAGGTCTGGTCGAGCCGCGCTGCTTCGCTGGCAAAACGTCCCTGAGGCGACGCGACTCGAACCGTTTGACCGGCGAACCACAGATGATGGTCGCGAGCAATCCGGTGCACGGTGTGGCCTTCGGGCATGATGTCGATCGATCGGTTGGAGCACGGAACTAGCAAGACGGGTCTAGCGAGAGAGCTTGCCTGATTCTTGATAGCCGGCAACCGTCTGGGCAATCCGCTGCTCTAATGTCACCGGAAACCGATACAGATTCGCTTTTGACCAACGGGTCGTGTCACACCACCAGGAACCGGCGATGCCTTCGCGAATCTTGTCGAGGTTGACGATGCCGCGTCGGCCTGACAACCGATCAGCCAGTTCGCCGCCGAGTCCCACCACTTGGCATACCCACCGCGGCAGCACCACTGACTTGGGAGCCGGACGTCCGGCCACCGCCGCCACGGCGGTGGCCAAATCGATAAACGTCATCGATTGCGGGTCGGCGACGTGATAGATGCCGGCAGCACGATCGGCAACCGACAGCCTCTGCCCGTACTGGGCGAGCGGAATGAGGGCGGCCGACAGATCCTGAACATGGATATAGGAGTAACGGCATTGTCGGTTCACCGGCACAAATACCCAACCACGCAGCGCCCATTGAAACAGGCTCAGCATATACGGGTCGCGCGCCCCGATCACCGAAGGCGGTCGCACGATCGTGATCGGCACTCGGTCGGCGTACGCTCTTAGCCGTTCTTCCGCATCGCGTTTACTGCGTCCGTAGTGCGAGACCGGCTGCGGGGTGGCATCCTCGGCCAGCGGTTGATCGGCGGTTGTCGGTCCCAGGGCGGCGACCGAGGAGACGAACACCAGGCGCGGCGGTTTGTCGCACGCCGCACACGCGCGGACGATGTTTTCCGTCCCCTCTACATTGACGCGGCGGTACTCCTGGGGGGTCCGAGCCAAGTTTCGCCCGGCTAAGTGGTAGACGACATCGACCGACTCCAGCGGCTCTCGCAGCGAATCTTCGTGCGTGATATCGGCGCGCCACATATTGCGGACCGGCAAGGACACCGACCATGACTCGGGGTGGCGAACCAGCACGTCGACCGTGCTGCCTCGTTGCAACAGTTCGTTGACCAGTTGGCTACCGATAAAACCGGTCGCACCAACAACAGCGGCTCGCTCCACGTGGCGGTCTCAAAAAATCCATTCGGGTCGTGCCGACCAGCCCCGCACCAAACCAATCTGGCAGGCCGTCAACAACGATTATGACGTTTTTCCTTCACCAATGGAGCCCTTGAAGGCCGGAAAATCGGTTCAAGACCGACCTTTTTCGGAATCACTGTAACGATCCGCAACCTCAACCGCTTCACAAAGGGAAGTGACCACCAAACCCGAAAGCTTTAATGGGTGGTCCTCGACCAGACCACACATTGGCGAACGCTGGCAAAACAGCTAACTTGGTCTCCCAGAGGCACTCTATGAGGAATGGCGTCCATGAATCTTCCGCAAACCGCGCAGCCCCCGCAGACGATCGTGGATCTGCTGAGACAGCGCGGGCAGGGAAATGCCCATCAAGACGACGGATACCTCTTTCTCAATGCGGATCAAGGCATTGAGGAGCAGCTTTGTTATGGCGAACTGGATCGTCAGGCGAAGCGGATTGCTGCGCGATTGCTTGCGGCGGGCCACGGAGGTCAACGGGCCCTGATCTTGTGTTCCCCTGGAGCGGCTTATTTGGCGTCATTTTTCGGATGCCTATACGCTGGGATAACCGCCGTCACCGCTTATCCGCCACGTGCCCGTCGCCGCGACGAGCGATTGGATGGCGTGATCGAGGATTCCCAGCCAACCCTCGCGTTGGTCGACGCCGCCTTATGCCCCCGTCAATCGCTGCTCAGCAAGGCGACTCCCTCGATCGCGCGATTGGCGTGGGTCGATGTCGATTCCATCCGGTTTTCAAAGCCGGCCAACGAGTGGCGGGCTCCCGCCATTTCGCCCGCGGACCTCGCGGTGCTGCAATACACGTCGGGCTCGACTTCGTCGCCTCGCGGGGTCCAGCTCACGCACCGCAACCTGATTCACAATCTGGGGGTCATCCGCGAAACGTTTGCGTTCACCAGCAGCGAAAAACGGAGCGTCTGTTGGTTGCCGCCCTACCACGACATGGGCTTAATCGGCGGTCTGTTGCAGCCCCTGTTTAGTGGCCTGTCGACGTATGTGATGTCCCCGGCGGCATTTGTGCAGAAACCGCTGCGGTGGCTGCAAGCGATCAGCGACTTCCGCGCGAACGCCAGCGGCGGGCCCAACTTCGCTTACGACCTGTGCGTCGAAAAAATCAGCGATGAACAAGCCGCCACGCTGGACCTGAGCTGTTGGACCCTGGCGTTCAACGGTGCCGAACCGATTGTTCCCGAGACGCTCGAACGGTTTGTTCGCAAGTTCGGGCGTTGCGGTTTTCGGGCCGAATCGTTCTTGACGTGTTACGGATTGGCCGAGTCGACGCTGATGGTTTCGGGCGGCCCCCGTCATGTGGCACCGCGAACCAAGGTCTTTGAAACGCCTCTTTCCGCGGGCACTCCGCGAGCGGTGACCAGTTGCGGCCCGGTCTCCAAACTCCAGACGGTGCGGATTGTCGACCCGGTCACAGAACGGGTATGCCACGCCGACGAGGAAGGCGAAATCTGGATCACCAGCGAGAGCGTCAGCAGTGGATACTTCCGGCGGACCGAGGAGAGCGACCAAACCTTTTCCGGACGCCTGCCGAATGATCCGCGAAGTTACCTCCGTAGTGGCGACCTGGGTCGGCTGTGCGATGGGCATCTCTATGTGACGGGGCGATTGAAGGACCTGATTGTGCTCCGCGGTCGCAACTTACACCCGCATGAATTGGAAGCGACCATCGACCGCTGCCATGAACAATCGATCGTCCACGGTTCAGCCGCCTTTACGGTTGCTCGGCCAAGCGATCAGGCGCTGGCGTTGGCGATCGTCCACGAAGTCAAACGCGGCACTTCGGAGGAAGACTGCAAGACGATTGTCGCTGCCATTCGTCGCCACATCGCTGCCGAATTCGACGTCCAGGTCGAAGCGATCGAGTTGATTCGTAGCGGTTCCTTGCCGCGCACCTCCAGCGGCAAACCGCGTCGTCGTGAAACCCGGATGCTGTTCGAAGCGGGCAAGTTGGCCACCACGTTTGCTTGGCGCGATTCGGGCATGGAAGCCGCAAAGCCAATCGTTCCACCAACCATGCCGAACCCGTCTGGTGCTTCGTCAGCAACGGTTCGGATCGTTTCGGAAAGCGAGACTCAGCGGTGGCTAGCCGAGCGGATCGCCAAGCAGGTCGGGTGCCCGCTGGAAAGCATCGACATCGAGTCGCCGTTTGCCGAGTTCGGTCTCGACAGCGTCAGTGCGGTCATGATCGCCGGTGAACTGGAAGAGCATGCCGGACGTCCGCTTCCGCCCACGCTGTTTTATGACGCACCCAACATCGCCGAAGTCGCTCGCCTGGTAGTGGGTGAAGAAACGCCAGCGGCGCTGCCGACCGTATCGACCGATGCCCTGAATATCGAGCCTCAGGATATCGATGCCAACCGAGTCGCCATTGTCGGCGTGGCGTGCCGCTTGCCGGGATGCGACACGCCGGCCGCGTTTTGGGAACGGATCCGCTCGGGCAAGCATGCCATCACCGAACCGCCACCGAATCGCACCATGGCGATTTCCGATGCCATGACCACCACGCGTGCCGGCTGGCTGACCGATATCGACCAATTCGATGCAGCGCTGTTCGGGATCACGCCGACCGAAGCCCAGTGGATCGACCCCCAGCATCGTCTGTTGCTGGAAACCTGCTGGCAAGCGGTCGAAAATGCCGGCCAAGATCCAAAACGTTTGTCGCGTCAACAAGTCGGCGTGTTTGTCGGGATCAGCAACGACGATTACGCGCAAGCGATCCTGAAAAGTGGACTCGCGCCGAGCGCCTACAGTGTGACGGGAAACGCTGCCAGCATGGCGGCGCATCGGATTTCCTATCACCTCAATCTACACGGCCCCAGCCTGTCGATCGATACAGCCTGTTCATCGTCGCTGGTCGCCGTCCATCAAGCTCGCCGCAGCTTGCAAGCGGGTGACTGCGACGCGGCGATTGTCGCGGGCGTAAACCTGATTCTCCAGCCCGACGTTTCCGAAGCCCTCAGCGATGCCGGGATGCTGGCAGCCGACGGACTGTGCAGGTCTTTCGATGCCCAAGCCAGCGGCTACGTTCGCGGCGAAGGCTGCGTGGCGATGATGCTCAAACGCGTCGGCGATGCCCAGCGAGACGGCGATCCCATTTTGGCAGTCATCGCAGGCTCCGCGGTCAACCAAGATGGCCGCACCAACGGCATCACCGCCCCCAACGGCACCGCTCAGCAGCGGCTGATCGCGGCGGCGCTGCGTGATGCGCAGCTGAACGCGGAAGCGGTAACGCTGATCGAAGCTCACGGGACGGGCACGATCTTGGGCGACCCCATCGAGTTCCAAGCCTTACGCGACGCTTACGACCTGCCCTCAAATTCCGAACCGCCGGCGCCCTGCGTGGTCGGTTCCGTGAAGGCGATCGTGGGACACTTGGAAGCGGCTGCGGGAATCACCAGTTTGCTGAAGGCAGTACTGGCGATCAGGCACCGGGAATTGCCGCCGCTGGCGAACTATAGCCAACCGAACCCGCACCTTTCGCTGGTCGGTTCGCGGTTAACATTGCCGACCCAGCCAGCCCCCTGGACGACTGCGTCTCCCGTCGCCGCGGTCAGCTCGTTCGGCTTTGGTGGCACCAATGCGCACGTGTTGGTAGCGGGCTGGGCAGCGGTCGAAGACAACGCGTCGACGGCGACCGACACGGAACCGCGATCGCAACTGATTGCCCTGTCGGGCCACAACGCGACAACGGTGAAACAGCTTGCCGCCGCCGTGGCACAGCCGGTGCTCGACAGCACGTTGCAACTGGCCGACATCGCGGCCACCGCGACCGCCAGCCGCACCTCCTTGCCGCATCGCGTGGCGGTGATCGCTGACGATCGACAAGCCATGGCAGCGGGCCTGCGGGCTTTTGCGAGCGACTTGCCGACCAGCAAATCCATGCAAACCAGCGTTTACACCGGAGTCGCATCGCCGAAAGGCGAACCTCGCGTCGGTTGGATGTTTTCCGGACAAGGAGGCCAATCGGTCGGCATGGGACGCGACTTGTATCGTGTTTCGAAAACCTTTCGCGACTGGATTGACCAGTGCGCCGATCAACTCGATCCCGATCCCGCTTCCGCATTTCGTTCGTTTTTGCTGGACCAACCTTGCCGTTGCGAAAAATCTGCCCAACGGGCTTGCGAACACGGGCAACGGTTGTGCAGTCCGGCCAGCCAAATCGCGCTGTTTGCCATCGAAGTGGGCATCGCAAAAATCTTCCAGCAATGGGGCGTCACCCCGCACGTGGTGCTTGGCCATAGCATGGGCGAATACGCGGCGGCCTGCGTTGCCGGGGTCATGCGTCCCGAAGAGGGTTTGCGATTGACCGCTCGCCGGGCCGAGGCGATTGAAAGGCTGCCGACGACCGGCACGATGATGGTCGTTTTTGCCGACTTGCCGCGGATCCAATCGCTGCTGGAATCCACGGCGTTTGAGTGGGGCCACGACGGCAATTCCGTTTCAGTGGCTGCGATCAACGGCCCCGAACAGATCGTGCTGTCGGGAGCATCGTGCGCGATGCACGAATTGACGAATCGTCTGTCGACTGCCCGATTGGGATTTCGATTCCTGCCAACGGCCCACGCGTTCCATTCGTCCATGATGGATCCGGTGCTCGACGAACTGCACCAGGCCGCTCGGTCGCTCGATCTGCAACGGCCCCAGGTTCCCTTTATTTCAACGCTGACGGGTGAACACGCCCAAGACGCGCTGACCACGGCGGACTACTGGACACAACACACGCGACAACCGGTCTTGTTTGCCAAAGCGCTGCAAACGTTGTTCGGCGAAGCATGTGATCTGGTGCTCGAGATTGGACCGCATCCGATCTTGTGTGCTTTGACAGCGGTCAATCCCGGTCCCACCCTGCCGCACCTGCCGACGCTGGAACGCGTCGCCGACGACGTTGCTTCGCTGCAACGAGCCGCAGCCAACCTGTACGTTGCCGGCGTCGATCTCGACTGGGGCGCGGCGGCCGACCTATTGCACGGCTTGCCCGCTCCGACCCCTACCCCGACGACCCCTGCCCCGACGACCC
>CAYZHQ010000007.1:8014-31858 GCA_964477385.1 uncultured Pirellulaceae bacterium | reverse complement strand
CCCCGACGACCCCTGCCCCGACGACCCGTTCCTCCGCATCGCGGACTCCCGCCATTGCCGCGTCACGTCGCGGCGTCCTCCTGCCAAACTACCCCTTCCAGCGCCGCCGGCATTGGTTGACGGGTTTACAAACCCCGTCGGCACCTCGCGCGACGTCGCCCCCCTTGCCAGCTGAAACGGCCGCCCAAATGCCTGCTGTACCTGTCGAAGCCGATGCTGATGCCGAGGAACTGGCTCAACTGCGGAACTACACCTCGCTGCTACCGGCCGTCGATCGAGTCATCGCGGCTTTCTTCCGAGACACCTTGTTGCGTTTGGGCTGGACGGGCGCGCGCGGTGAATCGATCACGCTGAGCGACGTGGCCGAGCGACTGCAGATCATTCCCGGCTACCACAAAATGCTGTGGCGAATGTTGGAAGTCCTGTGCGAAGAGGGCGACCTACAGAGCCATGCGAATGGCTGGACCGTCGTGCGTCCGCTGGCTGAATCGGCCGATCGAGGCGACGTACTGGCAGCGCAAATCGTGGCAGGCAATCCATCGGTTGCGCTGGAGATGCGGATGGCCTGTCGCTGCGGCGCGGCACTCGGCGATGTCTTGACCGGCAAAGTGGAACCGCTGGCGGCCCTGATTCCCGATGGTAATTTCGACGAACTGGAAGCCCTCTACGGCCGTTCGCCGATGGCTGTCCGCGCCAATCGGATCGTCGCCGACCAAGTCGTCGCAGCCGCCAAGTCGCTACGGCATCCGCTGCGGATTTTGGAAATCGGTGCGGGAACCGGCGGCACCACCGCTGGCGTGCTGGAACGCTTAACGGCCGAACAAATTGAATACAGCTATGCCTTTACCGACACCTCCCCGGTGTTCACTTATCTGGCGGCGGAAAAGTTCACAGCCTATCCACAGATCGAGTACGGCGTGCTGGACATCGAACGGACGCCGTTGGAACAAGGCTGGCTACCGCAAGCGTACGACTTAGTCCTTGCGGCCAACGTGCTGCACGCCACCGCCTCGCTGCGCCAGACGCTGCACAACACGCAACAGGTGGTCGCCCCCGGCGGTCGCTTGCTGTTGCTGGAGAGCACCGGCAAACGACGCTTGTTGGACATCATCTTTGGGATGACGTCTGGTTGGTGGCGGTTCGCGGATACGGAACTGAGATCCCATCACGCGTTACTGATGCCCGAACAATGGGAGACACTGTTGCGGTCGAGCGGTTTTCGCGAACCGACGGCAACAGCCGTCTTCACGACCCCCGATTACCCCTCGCCATGCCAATCGGTCATCGTCGCCTTTCAACCGACAAGCGTTGCCACGCCGATGGGCAAAGGATCCGAGACCAATTCGGCGTCGGGATTGTCGTCTCCGGGGGCGACCGCCAAGAATCCCCAACCGGTTGCCTCGGCGGTTAGCGAATCTCCTCAGGCCAGTCGCGATGCCAGTTCCGACGAAAGCCCCGCGGCACGGCTGAGGAACGCCCCGGCGGAGCAACGCTCGGCGCTGTTGGAACGTTTTCTCGCCGAGCGTTTGGCAACGATCTCGGGCCTTGATGCGAATGAGCTGGATGTCGAGCAACCGGTGAACAACCTTGGAGTCGACTCTTTGATGGCGATTCAATTAAAGAATCGTGTGGAGAGCGAATTGGAAATCAAAATCCCGATGGTGGCTTTCCTGCAAGGACTGAGCATTCGTCAGTTGATGCAGAAGATGCTGGAGCCATTCGACCAGACCGAAGCGATGGCTCCGGCGACCGTGTCGGTTCCGGCAATGACGACTTCCCTTCCCACGGCTGCCGCCGGCCTCACTCCTGCCAGCAACCTGGCAAGCAGCGGAAGCCCGGCGGCCTCCTCGCACCGCGTGATTCGCTGCACCGCCTCGGAGGTGCTACCGGAAGTGCGACTGCAGGTGACTCCCGCAACCGCAACCACACTTGCTTCGGACGGCACCCAATTGCTCGGACCGCTATCGATCGGCCAGCAGTCATTGTGGACCATTCATCAGCTGGCGCCGACCAATTCGGCGTACAACTTTGCCTTCATCGCGCGTGCCGTGCCAGGCCCCGACGTGCGTGGCGGAACCGTCTGCCTGGACGCCAAACGGGTCCGGAGGGCTTGTGAACGCCTGCTCGCTTTGCACCCCGTGCTGCGTACCTGCTACCGCTTGCAAGGCAACCTACCGCAGCGCGTGATCTTGCCAAACAGCAACGTTCAAATCGAAGAGTACGACTGCACCGACTGGGATGAAGCGGCCTTACTGACACACGTGCGCAAGGTGGCCGATCGGCCCTTCGATCTGCACAATGGCCCGGTCATTCGGTTCGCGCTGATGCGACATGAGCAAGGCGACCTGCTATCGATTGTGATGCATCACATCGCGGCCGACTTGTGGTCCATGGACCTGCTGATCCAGCAATTATGCAAACTATACATGCATCCGCAGGCAATATCGGAGCCCGACGATGGAGGCTCTTTCGATAGCTATGTGCAGTGGGAGCAAGGCCAGGAACATTCGGACGAAGGCGAACGTTTGTGGCAGTATTGGCAAGCCAAGCTGCACGCCGCGCCGCAGGTTTTGCAACTACCGACCAGCTTTCCCCGCCCGGCTCAGCAGACCTACCAAGGTGACTCGTTCAACTGGGGTTTGTCGCCCGAGATCACGAAGTCGTTGCGTAGCATTTCCAGCCGTGAACAGACGACGCTGTTCACGACCATGCTGGCGGCCTACCAAGGCTACTTGTCGCGGGTCTGCGGCCAAGACGATCTATTGGTCGGCACGGTGGTCGCCAACCGTTCTCGCAGCGAGTGGGAACAAGTCGTGGGGTACTTTTTAAATCAGATCGTCCTCCGCGCACAGTTGAAGCCGACAACCACCTTCCGTGATCTGCTGACCCAAACGCGCGCCGATGTGCTGTCGGCACTCGAGCACCAAGGGTTGCCGTTTGCACAACTGGTCAGACGACTGGAAGCCGAACGAGACCCCAGCCGCGCGCCGTTGGTCCAGACGATGTTTATCTGGGACAAACCGCGTCACCTTCGCGACGATCAATTCTGTGGCGGTGACGCCGACCTGGCCTCATTGCGATTGAAGCCGCTGCTGATGGAGCAACGCGGCGCGCCGTTTGACCTGTCATTAATTGTATTTGAATTAGACGACCGATTGTCGCTGGCTTTTCGTTACAACACCGATCTGTTTTCGCCCGCCGCGATTGAGTCGCTCGCCGATGGCTTTACCGCTTGCTTGACGGCGCTTGTGCGCCAGCCCGACCAGGCGATCGCCGAGGCCCCGCTCGTTTCGCGCGATGTCTACCAGCGTCAGATTGTGACCTGGAACAAGACGCACGTTTCTTATCAACCCACCACGGCGCTGCAGCTATTCGAACAGCAAGTCACCCGTCAGGGCGACGCGCCGGCGATCGTGACTACCACGGCGACTCAGTCGTACGCGGAATTGAATGACCATGCGGAACAGATCGCGACAAAACTGGCCTCCGCGGGAGTCGTCAGTGGCAACGTGGTCGGCATTTCGCTGCCCCGCGGAGCCCAATCGATTGCGGCTATCCTCGCGACCTGGAAAGTCGGCGCGGCGTACCTGCCGCTGGATCCCGATTACCCCGATGCACGACTAAAATATATGGTCGACGACGCGCAACCCGCTTGCATCGTGACGCATGATGACGACCGCTTTGCCGTCCCAGCGGTTTCTCCCGATTTTGACAACGCCTGCGACAGCACGCGTCGCCCCGCGGAAAATTTCGCACAGCAAACCGACCAACCGGCTTACATGATCTATACGTCGGGATCGACAGGGCAACCCAAGGGAGCGCTGTTGCGACACCGCGGGCTGTGCAATCTGTCACTCGCTCAAGCCCAAACGTTTGGCGTCCAAACGAACGATCGCGTCTTGCAGTTTGCCTCGCTGAACTTTGACGCTTCCATTTTTGAAATCGTGATGGCCTTGCACAATGGGGCCGCGTTATGCATCCCCGATATTCGTGGCGGTCAACCGACCAGCGCGATCATCATCGAACAGATGCGAATGCTCGGTATCACGATTGCCACTCTGCCACCTTCCATCCTGGCCTCACAAGCCGGCGCGGATTTACCAGACCTGCGCACCGTGATCTCCGCCGGCGAAGCCTGCACGCCAAGCTGTATCGAGAACTGGAGCCAAGGCCGCGAATTCTATAATGCCTATGGCCCCACCGAAGCGACTGTGTGGTCGACGGTCCACCGCGCCTCGGGCGAACTCAGCCCACCGATTGGCCGACCGATCGCAAACTGCAAGGCGTACGTGCTGGACAAAAACCTTTATCCCCTGCCGGTCGGCGTACCGGGCGAACTGTGCCTGTCGGGTCCTGGCTTAGCCATCGGTTACCACGGACAAGCCGCCCTGACGGCAGAGAAATTCGTCCCCAACCCGTTCTCCGACGATCATGACGCAACGCTGTATCGCACCGGAGACCTAGTCCGTTTCCGCACCGATGGCCAGATCGAGTTTCTCGGCCGAATCGACAATCAGGTCAAAATTAGCGGCCATCGAATCGAACCCGACGAGATCGCCGCGGCGATTGGCCAGATCGCGCGAGTGCGGGGCGCTATCGTGGTGCCACATGCCATCGAGACGCCCAACGGGCCATCGAATCGACTGGTCGCCTACTACACGCCCGACATTATGCCGGGCCCCAACATCAGTGAGATGCGTTCCGCCGTGCGAGCTCGCCTGCCAGAATTCATGGTCCCCAGCCACTGGGTTCCGGTCCCCGAATTTCCGCTGACGGCGAACGGCAAAATCGACATCGCGGCACTCCCGGCGGTGACCGATCAACGGCCCGATTTGCTCGCCGACTTTTTAGCCCCCACCACATCGACCGAATTGCGACTGGCAGAAATATGGTGCGAAGTGCTGCAACTCGAACGGGTCGGTATTCGCGACAACTTCTTTGATCTCGGCGGCGCTTCCTTACAAGCGGTTCAGGCGGCCGAGCAAGCCAACCTGGCGGGCTTCGAACTCGCTCCCGAAAAGATGTTTCAGTACCAAACGATCGAACAACTCGCCGCAGAAATCGAAGCGACGCGAGAGACCGTCGACACGCGGGAACTGGCTGCCGTGGGCGGGGTTCTTCAAGCCGCCGAAGTGGGCGAACCTTGGTTCCCAGCCGACGTGTCGTCTGCCGTCGCCGATCGTCCGCCGACATCGGTCGTGCCACCCTTGTCAGACAAGCCCCAATACCCAGCGCCGCCGGTCACCGCCCAGCCGGCGGAGGTTCCCCGCACGGCGTCTGCGAAAGCTTCGTCGACGGCAAAAATGGTCGTCGAGAGCTTGGGCACCTATCTGCCAACACGCCAGATGTCGACGTCGGAAGTTGTGCAAGGCTGTGCGAAACCGCTCGACTTTCCGCTCGAGAGGATGTCGGGAATTGTCTCGCGGCACGTCGTCGGCGAAAACGAATTCTCGATCGATTTGGCTCGTCACGCCGCCAGCGATTGCTTTGCTAATTCGCGTTATCAACCTGCCGATATCGACCTGCTGGTCGCTTGCAATATCTCTCGCTACGACGGCCCCCATTTTCGGATTTCCTACGAGCCAACCACGGCGGCAAAATTGGCACAGCAATTGGGAATGCCTCACGCCTGGACGTTTGACATCTGCAACGCGTGTGCGGGCTTCTTTACCGCGATGGAGATGGTCCGGGCCATGTTGGTCCGCGGAACGGTTCGTCGTGCGATGATTGTTAGCGGCGAGTATATCTCTCATCTCGCGAGCACAGCCCAAAGGGAGATCGATGGTTTCATGGACCCGCGACTCGCTTGCCTGACGCTTGGCGACGCGGGGGCGGCAACGATCCTGGAAATGTCCAACAGCGGTGCCGGGTTCGAAGCCTTGGACCTCTACACCGCGGGCAAACATCACGAACTGTGCGTCGCCAAAGTAACGCAGGGGTCGCTCGGCGGCGCGGTCATGTTGACCGATGCGGTACGAGCCTCCGCGGTGACGCTGAAGCACTCCGTCGGCCACGCCCATCGGATCATGCAACAGTTCCAGTGGGATCCAACCCAAGTCGATAAACTGATCATGCACCAAACGTCAACGACCACACTTGACGGTGCGCTTGAGGAATTGAACCGCAGCTACGGCCGCAAAGTCTGTGACCGCGAAACGACCGTTTATAACGTGATGACCCGTGGCAACACCGCCAGCACCACCCACTGGTTGGCGGTCATGGACCAAATCCGCAGTGGACAGTTGCACTCCGGCGATCAAACGGTGTTCGCGATCAGCGGCTCCGGCCAGACGGTCGGAACGGCGCTGTATCGGTTCGATGATCTCCCAGAGCGGTTGCTCGCGCCGGTCACCAAGGGCGACGCCACTCCGGCTCGGCCGGGCCAAGCACTGGGCTTTGCAAAACCAACGGTGGAACTGATCGCGGCGGCGGTCGCACAACCGCAAACGAATGCCAATGTCGTCGCCATGGCTGCCGACGCGGCCGAGCAAACGCTGGACAGTGCGGCGTGGGATCGACGTGACTTAGGCCTGTTGATCCACGCCGGCGTCTATCGTAACGAATACCTCAGTGAACCTGCGGTAGCGGCGATCTTGGCCGGCGAAATGAAAATCAATGAAGACCTGCCCGAACAGGATGGTCGCCGCACCTTAGCGTTTGATTTGCTGGACGGCGGACGAGGTGCGTTGACCGCTTGTTTGGTGGCCGCTCACATGATGGAAGCTGGCCACATCGAAAAAACGCTGATCACCAGCAGCGAAGTGGAAAACAACGCCGAGTTCAACGTTTCGGGACGGCGTGGGATCGCCGAGATGGGCTCGGCGCTGCTGCTGCAACGTTCCCGTCGCGGCGTCGGGCTGGGAGCGACTCGCATGCAACGCTTTGACCAATACCAAGACCTGATCGAAACGCACACCTCGTTCGAAGCTGGCCGCACGTTGCTGAAGATCCAACAAGCCGCCGATGCCGAGTCACGCTTGGTGCAATGTGTGGCGGAAACAGTTACGGCCTTTTTGCGGGAACAAAGCCTGACGCCGCAACAGATTACGACAGTGTTGCCACCGCGTGTCTCGTCCGGTTTCGCCACCGCTTTGGCAGACGCGATTGGAATCGAACGTTCACGGTTCGTCGTTCCCGAAGCATCCTCGATCGACCTGTTCACTTCGACGCTGGCGGTTCAGTGGCAGCAACTACGTCGCGCGGGTTTGCCGACTGCCGGCTCCTTGGGTCTGCTGATCGGCGTCGGTGCGGGTGTTGAAGTCGGTTGCACTTTGTATCACTTTTAGAGTTACCCAATGTCATTACCTACCACCGACCAGGGACCGTACCAAGTGGTCATCGGCGCGATGGGGCGAACTTCGTTTTGGCCTACCAATCGCCCCGTGCCCGCCGGCTGGTCACCGACCGAAGTCTTCGGGTCGCGAGAGCACTGTTTGGCGGCGATCGCCCAGCTTGGTGATCCGCGCGACGCCGCGCGGCAGATCGATTTTTCGCTGATGTTCTTCGGCGATCAAGAGACCGATCCGTCGGGCGACAAATACCGCCTGCTATTCGAGTCGGCTCGATTTGCCGACGCCGCTGGTTTCTCTGCAATTTGGCTGCCGGAGCGCCACTTCACAAAGTTTGGCTGCTTGTATCCCAGCGCTGCGGTGTTGCACGCGGCACTGGCGCGTGAAACAAAGCAGATTGGGCTGCGCGCCGGCAGCGTTGTGATGCCATTGCATCATCCGGTGCGAGTCGCCGAAGAGTGGGCCGTGGTCGACAACCTGTCGGGCGGTCGTGTCGAACTTGCGATCGCTTCGGGTTGGCATCCGAATGATTTTGCGCTCGCTCCCGATGCCTACGCCGATCGTTACCAACGCATGGATGAAGGCATCGCCCAAGTCCGCCAATTGTGGCGAGGCGAAACGATTCGGCTGACCAATGGCGCGGGCGAAGAGGTCGATGTGAGGACCTATCCCGCACCGATACAAGACGAATTGAAAATTTGGCTGACGATCGCCGGTAATCAAGAAACGTTCATCAAAGCGGGCGAACAGGGGCTGGATGTACTGACGCATCTGTTCAGCCAAGATGTCGATCAACTTGCCAAGAACATCGAACTTTACCGCGCCGCTCGCCGCGAACATGGCTGGCCGGTGGAAACCGGACGCGTCTCGGTGGCCCTGCACACGTTTGTGGCGCCGACGCTCGAAGAGGTCCATCAGCACGCGAAGGCTGCCTACTGCGAATACCTGCGCGCCAATCTCGGCTTACTGAAAAATCTGGCCTTTAGCCGCGGCAGGCAAGTCGAAATCGATGCCTTGTCAGCCGACGAAATGGATGATCTGCTGGGCTGGGCGTTTGATAAATTCGTCGGGGGACGTTCTTTGATGGGGACGCCGGGAACATGCGGTCGATTGGCCGATGAACTGGCCCGTGCGGGTGTGACCGAGATCGCGTGCTTGCTCGATTTTGGCCCCGATCCCGACGTGATCTTGAAACACCTGGATGAGTTGTCGCTGGTCGTCACGCCGCGCCGTCGAGACTGAGCGGATAGCGACCGTCCCGCAAGCTGTTTTAACGCCCGCTCAGAATGCGCCGGATCAAGTCTGCGACCGCCGGGTCGCGTTCGGTCGGCAGTTTCTCGTTCAGACGTCTCGTAATTTCGGCGTCTCGCATCGTGCCCAGCGCCGCGATGGCTTTGCTACGAACATCGGGCTCGGCGTCATCGGCCAACCACAGCAACCACTGACGCGGATCGATATCGGTTCGCCGAGGCAATTCATTCAACAGGCCCAGTCGGACGCGGATGTCTGGGTCAGCCAAACGGATCGCCAGGGAGATTTGTTGCTCATCCAAACCACGACGCTTCAGTTCCACATCGGCGGCATCGCGGAGGTGAGGCTGGACGCTGCGCAGCCAAGCGATGACGCTGCGCGTGGTGTAGGTTTCGAACGGTGCATCGGTCAAATGCTGGGCCGGGACAATCACCTGACGGGCTTCGGGGGACCGGTCAGCGATCGTGTCCATCGCAGGCACACGGATCGAGGTTTCCCGCAGCGGCCGAAGTTCGGCGGTGGTACCATCGGGCAGCGCGTCGAGCGACGGCGGTGATGGGTTGTCCGAATCGTCTTCCGAGGCACCCGGCAGCACGTCGGCAGCCGAAGATCCTTCGGAGGCGATGTTTCTCAATGGCAACGGGTCATTTCGCATCGACACGCGTAAGCCGCCCGGTTCGGAAACCACCAGCACATCCTCGCGGTCGCTGACGGTCAGTTTCGTCAACAGCTCGGTTGCCGTCTGGTAAGCCGCCGCGGCATCGCCAGAGGGGTGCTCGACCGTTTCCACAATCGTCTGATTTGCCAAGATCGCCACCCAGCCGGTTCGCCGCAGCTCCAGCGATTCGGAAATCGGCATCAAGGCGGTGACCAACTGCCGGTGCTTGACATCGGCCTCCGCATCGCTCAACCGCAGCCACTCCTGCTGCTGCTGTTTCAGCAAATCGAAAGCCGCTCGGGCAACGCGTTCTTCGGGAGCCCGAAGTTGCTGGACCAAAACTTCCATCCCGGCCGAGCCCAGTTGCGACAACTGGCCCAAGCGATCGAGCTGAACCTCGATCGGCTGCTGTTCCAGTTCGTGCGTCAACTGCGCGAGCAGCCATTGCTGGGATCCATATTGGAAACCGAGCACCAGCGTCAATCCGATCAGCACCACTCCCAATGTTTTGAGGGTAGCGGCAAACGGCGAGCGTCGCGGCACAACAGCGAACGGATTATCCATAATTCCAGTGAACGCGGGGTGGAGTGAAAAAACGGACGCTCTTCCCGGTGGTTCTTAGCAGGCAATCCGTTTGGTCGCTTGATAGATCGCAGGATTAAGCGATGCGTCGTTGTACATTTTGAATTGCCGATACGTCTTGTGCAGCTTGCGGGCGGCAAACAAATCATCCAGCAAGATCGCCAGGGCGTTGGTCAGATCGCTGTGCTGCAAACGGCAGATTTCGATCCGCTGCGCCACTTTGGCTTTGTGTTCCGCGTCGGCATCGGCACGATGCAATTGCTCTTCGTAGTGGTACAAACGCAGCGACATAATCGACAGGCGATCGATCGTGCTGCCCGCCGTTTCGGAGTTGATCGGCGCGTCGGCCGGCGGTTGGACTCCCGCAGCATGCAAGCGAGCGGTGATCGCATCGTCCAACTGCTCAATCATGTCGTTTCGCTGCTGATTGAGCTTGTCGATGTTACGCTTGACCTGAGCGATTTCGGTATCGCTGACCGTCGGACTGCGGGCGATATCTTCTTCGTGCCACAGCCGAAAATTGTGCTCGTGCTGCTGACAAACCAACTGCATGAATCCCGCGTAAGGATTATGAATTTCTTGCTCGTGCCAACGTTCGACCGTTTCCTGTTGCAGGCGAACAATCGCATGGGCATCCATGTCTTGACGGGGGTTGGTAGCGGTCATCGCAGGCGCTCCTGGCATCCGGTGTGGGGGGTTGCATTGTCGCATGTGTCCGGTATTTCCGCACCGGAGGTCGCGCGGTGGCGATGGTAGGGAAAATGGGGATTTGGCAGCAAGTCCAAACCGGTTGACGGACCGACGATAATGGGATGCACTAATCACCCAACCCTCGGACCGTGTTTTAGCTAGGAATCCTGCAGTGAGCGAATCGAACCAAGATATTCCCTACGATGCCTTCATGCTCGTCTCTTTCGGGGGTCCGGAAGGTCCCGATGACGTGATGCCATTTTTGGAAAACGTGCTGCGTGGCAAAAACGTGCCGCGAGAGCGGATGCTGGAAGTCGCACAGCACTATCAGGGGTTTGGCGGCGTCAGCCCGATCAACGAACAAAACCGACAGTTGCTCGAAGCCTTGAAAAAACAATTCGCGGCCGAAGGGATCGACCTGCCGATCTACTGGGGCAACCGCAACTGGGAGCCGCTGATTCCCGATACGCTGCGACAGATGAAAGCCGACGGCGTGCAGCGTTCGCTAGCGTTTTTCACCAGCATGTTTTCCTGCTACAGCGGTTGCCGCCAATATCGCGAAAACTTGATTGACGCGCAAGCCGAAATCGGCGAGGGAGCTCCGCGGGTGGAGAAGGTCCGCATGGGGTTCAACCATCCCGGCTTCATTCACCCCATGGCAGACAACGTGCGAGCATCGCTAGCCAAATTGAATGCCCCGGCAGAGTCGACCCCGGTTTTGTTTACCGCCCACAGCATCCCGCTTTCGATGGCCGACTTCTGTCGCTATCAAGATCAACTGAACGAAGCGGCACGCTTAGTCGCCGCGGAGGTGGGTATCCAGCACTACCGCTTGGTGTTTCAAAGCCGCAGTGGACCGCCACAGCAACCGTGGCTGGAACCGGATGTCTGCGACGCGATCGCCGAGATGGACGACAAGGAAAAACTGCAAAATCTAGTGATCGTGCCGATTGGCTTTGTCAGCGACCACATGGAAGTGATCTACGACCTGGATGATGAAGCGGCCAAATTGTGCGAAGAGCGGGGCATCGCGATGGAGCGAACCGCAACGGTCGGTACGCATCCGGAATTTATCAAGATGATCTGTTCGCTGGTCAAGGAACGGATGAGCGAAAACCCGCAGCGTGAGGCGTTGGGCGAGATGGGGCCGTGGCATGACGTCTGTCCGGCAGATTGCTGCCAGTACAAACCGGTCCGCCCCGGACGACCGACGGGAGCAACTTAAGCCCAAGCTCCGACCGGCGCTTCACGGTTGGAGCTGCGTTCTTGGGTTATCCTCTACGCAAACGCTTCGCGTGCCAGTTCGGCGTTCAGCCAAGTCATCTCCGCCGCGATGTCTTCCGCCAAGCCACGGCGGCGCATCGCTTCGGGCAGCACCGACCAGGCATACGTTTCGACTTCGACGTCGCCAGTAAACGCGGGGGCTTCGGGACTGCGGAGGTAACGCAGGCACTCGAGGATCTGATCACGGGTCGTGCTGAGGTTGCCAAAGGAGGAGAGAAAGATCGGCACGTGAAAGTGAACGCGCCACGTGTCGTCGTCGATTTTGGCGGGATCGACGGCGATGATCTGCGGCAGATCTTCGGTCAACACGAACGAGCCATCGGTCCGCTGGCGGCCCGTCTGGTGCAAGTAGCGATCTTCGGCGAACTGTGAAAGTTGCTCCAGCGCTTCGCGGCGACGGCCCGTCGACATGATCGCCCAGCGAACTTCGACCGCGCTGCTGACCTGGACTTTGCCAATCGTCAGGCCAGCCGCCGCATAGGCTTGCAGCGTTTCGACCTGGTCCTCAAACATGACCGCGGAATGGCAGACGTCGTGGCAGACGGTCAGGTAACGACGATGCGTTTGGTTCGGAATGTGTTGCTCGAAGAACTCGATCACATCGGCCGCGCGGTCCAGCACACAACCCGGTTCGGGTTCGATCGCGACCACAATGCGGTGGCCGGTTCGTTGTTCGATGTCGTGCAGGTGATCGGCGACGCTGCGCAAGTTTTGCCCGGCGAGTTGCAGTCCCAATTCGTCGGCCGTTGGTCCCGGCCAGCCGATCGGCAGCGTGCTGATCGAGCCACCACGGCCTGCGGGCAGCAGTTCCGCGAGCAGGTTGGCAAGGGTGATCGTGTAATCCTTCCGTTGTTCGGTCCACCACGCCGGTTCGTAGACACGGTGCTTGACGACCGGTTGGTGAAAGTTGTCGTAAGGAAAGCCGTTGATGGTGTAAGCCTGCAGACTGCGATGTCGCAGCCAATCGGCAAACCTCGAAACCTGGTCCCCTTCACTTAACTGACGTGCCGCTTCCGCGGGCAACCACAGGCCCACGCCGAGCGACGCGGTTTGCAAACTTTCGCGAACCGGAACGGCGTAAGCATCTAAGTTGGCACGGATCGATTCGATGTCGGTCCCGGCATGCACGTTGGTGCAATAGCCGATCGTCCAGCGTGGAGCATTCAAAGGGGCAACCTGTTGGTATGGGTAACGTAGCGGTGCCTATTATCGAGGCCGCGGGAAAGAAATTAAAGCACAGCCATTTCCGGCCAATTCCTAGGAGGCTTCGCGTTACGCCATGGGGAAAGTGGCCGCACGTTTCTCGGCGACGCGCAGTTTAGCGCTACGAGCCCGCGGATTCTGACGCGTTTCCTCGTCGCTGGGACGCAGTGGTTTTTTGGTGATGATTTCCCACTGGGGATCGTCGCGAAACGCCGTCTTGACGATGCGATCTTCCAGCGAATGAAAGCTGATCACCGCAATCCGGCCCCCTTCGCAAAGCCATGCTGGCGCGTCGCGGAGGGCTCGTTCGAGAATGCCCAGTTCATCATTGACCGCGATCCGGAGGGCTTGAAAAGTCCGCGTGGCGGGATCGATGTCGTGGTTTTTTGATCGCGGCACGCAGCGTCGCACCAAATCGGCGAGCTCGGTCGTCGTTTCGATGAACTGACGCTGCCGTCGCAGTTCGACAATCCGGCGCGCGATCCGCCGGCTGAAGCGTTCTTCGCCGTATTGATAGATCACGTCGGCGATCTCTTTTTCGCTCAGACGCTTCAGCCATTGACTCGCTGGTTCGCCCGACGAAGTGTCGAACCGCAAGTCGAGCGGCGCGTCGACCGAGAAACTGAAGCCACGCGTGCGATCGGCCAGTTGGTCGCTCGACAAGCCAAGGTCCAGCAGCAGCCCGTCGACCGCTTCCAACTCTTCGACCGCGAGCGCCCGATCGGCCTGGTGGTAGCTCGCGCAATAAACCGTCAGGCAGTCTGCGGCGTCGGCGTTTTCGCTGCGAAGTTGCTCGATCACCGCGTCGGACCGCTCGACTGCACCCTCGTCACGGTCCAGGCCAATAACACGCCCGCCGGGTGCGACCAGTGCGGCTAACAAACGCGAGTGCCCACCACCCCCGAACGTTCCATCGATCAGCGTCTTGCCAGCCGATGGCTGAAGCGCAGTGATGCACTCGGCGGACATGACGGGAACGTGGATCGTGGTTGGGGACACGGGGGTGAGTTTTCGAGTTGCGAGTTGCGAGTGACGGGGTGCGTGTTACGAATTACGAGCCGGCCGGTTTGAAATAGTCGGGCTCGTTGCCGGCTTGCCATTTGATGTTGCAACCGATGCTTGGTTTTTGTGTTTCCGGGGTAGGTTGCCCGGCCAACAACGCGTCGATTGCCGCTCGCATGTCGGAGCCATCGGGCACCGAATCTTGCTTGGGGCGGCTATCGTCCAACTGACCGCGATAGTACAGCTTGTGCTGACCGTCGAAGAGATAAAAATCGGGCGTGCAGGCGGCTCCGTAGGCTTTGGCAACCGCTTGCGATTCGTCATAGAGATAGGGGAACCGGTAGCCTCGCTCGGCCTTTTCTTCGGCCATTTTTTCGGGACTGTCATCCGGATGGTTCGTCACGTCGTTGCTGCTGATCCCAACCACCGCGATCCCGCGATCGGCATAATCGTCGGCCAGTCGCTTCAGTTCCGGTGCCACATGTTTGACGTACGGGCAATGGTTGCACATAAAAATGATCAGCAATCCTTTTGCATCCGCGAAATCGCCCAGCGAAACCAGCCGGTCTTCGCCCGCTGCGGGCAACGAAAAATCAGGGGCGGGGGTACCAAGCGGCATCATCGTACTGGCGGTGCGAACCATCAAGAAATCTCCCAAAATTCAAGCGTGCGGAAAGGGCCCCTCATCGTAGCGGAACCAATCCAGCGGTCCACCCGCGGGCGAATGCCGTCCGCCGCGAGGCTGCCAAGGCTGTGAAGCCCAGGGAGATGATTTACATTAATCGAGCTATATTAGAAGCACACCGGCAGGCTGGATCGATTTACTCCACAAACGAATCAGCCGTTTTGGCGATAGCCACGGTTCTCCCCGCGAAAACTTTGACTAACGCCAAAACGGCTCATCCAACCTGGCGCTGTCCAGTTAGCAACGCCGTCCGAAGTTGCCTTTCCTCCTCATCCTCAATCACGAGCATCATGCGTATTTTCATTGATCCGCCAAAGAAACGGCCCTGCGTGGGGCTGCTGATCGCCTTACTGACCGTTCTGACCATCCATCTGTCACCCGGTAACCTGTCGGCACAGGTCAGCCCGTTTGCTCCCGACTTTCCGTACCTGGAATCGGAAGCGACCGGCAAGTGGTGGGAAACGGTCAAACGCAAGCCACGCGGCAAGGCGACTCCGCCACGGTTGTTGGTCCCTCGCGACGAAGTAATCGGCTTTGCGGTCTACACCCATGACCGCGGTGTCTTGAAACTGACCGCTCAACTGCATCCGCTGAAGCCGGACGAATCACGGCAAGTGCACCTCGACTTTAAACGCGACGGCCAATGGCAGCAGGCTCAAACCGAGCCGGTGATCGATCTCGGCTGGTCGGCTCATTTCCGCGTTGAGGATTGGGACAACACGCAGGATGTCGAGTACCGCCTGCGGCACGGCGATGCGGCTACCTTTGAAGGCTTGATTCGCCGTGATCCGATCGACAAGGAGGTCATTGTTGTCGGTTCAATGTCATGCAACAGCAGCCGCACGCCTGGCCCGCGGCCGCAAATGCTGGAGAACCTCAAACGCCAAGACCCCGATCTGCTGTTCTTCGCCGGCGACCAGTCCTACCACCACACCGAGCACACGTTTGGGTGGCTGGAGTTTGGCCTGCAGTTCCGCGATGTCTTGCGGAATCGCCCGGTGATTACGATTCCGGACGACCACGATATTGGACAACCGAACCTGTGGGGACAAAGCGGCCGGAACACCACGAAAATGACCGGCTCGCTGGGCGGTTATTTCTATCCGGCGGAGTACGTCAACATGGTCGAACGTTGCCAGACATGGCATCTGCCGGACGCTTATGATCCGACTCCGGTCGAGCAAGGCATTGGGGTCTATTACACCAACCTACGCGTCGGCGGTATCGACTTTGCAATTTTAGAAGACCGCAAATTTAAAAGCGGACCGGAAGGCAAAATTCCCAAAATGGGTCCGCGGCCTGATCATATCAACGACCCCAGCTACGATCGCAAGGCGATCGATGTCGAGGGGCTGGTACTGTTGGGCGATCGCCAGTTGAAGTTCCTGAACGACTGGGGCCAAGACTGGACCGGTGCGGAGATGAAATGCGTGCTCTCGCAGACCGCTTTTTGTGGTGCGGTGCATCTGCATGGCCAGCCCGACAATCGTCTGTTGGCCGACCTCGATTGCAATGGTTGGCCGCAGACGGGACGCAACAAAGCGCTGCGAGAAATCCGTCGGGCTTGGGCGCCTCATATTTGTGGCGACCAGCACTTGGCGGTGCTGGTGCAGCATGGGATTGATGCGGCGAGCGACGGGCCGTTTGGGTTCACCAGCCCCGCGATCGTCAACACGATCTACGGTCGTTGGTGGCACCCCGAAGGCGAGCAAGCGGGCCAGAACCCGGTGCCGAACAGTCCGCTGCCGTGGACCGGCGAGTTCCTCGACGGGCTGGGCAATCCGATCCGCATGTTGGCTTATGCCAATCCGGAAGATCGCACCAACGAGATGAAACGCGCCGATGGGCACGGCATTGTCCGCTTCAACAAGACCGATCGCACGATCACGTTTGAATGCTGGCCGCGGTTTTCCGATGTCGCCGACGGCGACGAAGCCCAATTCGCGGGCTGGCCGATGACGATCGCGATGCAAGACAACGACAGCCGCCAACCGACCGGTTGGCTGCCGACGTTGAACGTTCAAGGTGCCTCAAAACCGGTCGTGCAGGTGATTGCCGAAGCGAGCGGCGAAGTGCTGTACACCGTGCGCCAACAAACGTCGCGTGTGGAGCTGCCCGTGTATGCCGACGGTGCCTACACCGTTCGCATCGGGACCGATAAACCCAATGGGAAAACCGTGACCGGACTGCGTCCGATGACGCAAGCCAACGCCAACGCGAAGCCGCTCACCGTATCGCTGCCCTAACGCGACCCTGCCGTAGCGAGGCGGCGGATCGTTTGACCAGCGGCTGCCGGCTTGTTCGGGGCCGCTTGGTTGCGTGATGTTCGGCAGTCCGCAGGCTAGAGATACATTCCCACGAAGCCACCCGCTTCGTCGCTTTCGGCTTGTAGTTGTGCAATCCGCTGCTGAGCTTTTTCCAGATCGCCGGCTTGGATGTATCGATCGAATTCCACAAGCACCGCCTGGCGAACGCTTTCCGAGAGATGCTCAACCATCGGTTCGGTCAGCCACGCACAAGATTCTTGATCGAGCGTGATGATCAGGTCGGCTTGTTTGCTGTGGCGATCTTGTTGGTCGGTCAAGACCGTCCCCTCTAATGCAAATCGCACCATCCCGCGTTGCGGATCGTTCGTCAGGTGATAAGTGCAGTGGGCTTGATAGAGATAATAGGTATTCAGCGTGCCATGTTTCGTGATTGCATCTTTGACCCGCAGCACGAACTGTTCGTACTTTGGCGAAGCGTCGACCGGCACGTCGAGCCGCGTGACAGTGCGAAGCGGCAAGCAGTCGAACTCAATTTCGACCCATTTTCCAGCCATGAAATTTCTCCAGGCGATTGAAACGTTTCTGCGACGGGACGTGGCGGATTTGGCGGAATGGCGTCGGGCTACCGTTTCCGTCATCTGTTTAGCATATCGCTCGGCCCTTGGCTGACTACCGCTGGCCGTACGGGCACCTTATCTTATGCCCACGGTCCCCACTGGTGATCGCCCCGACGCTACCTGTCCGCCGCGCTTTTCTTCCCTAACGAACGAGGTTCCTGTGAGCCCCCTACGATCTGTCCTGCTGCTTGGACTCGCCTGTCTCTGGATTCCCTCCGTGGTCGCTCAAGAAGCCGCCACCTTGCCGGAAGCTCCCGCGAGTATTGCTTCCACCGCCGAAGACCTTTCGGAATCCGCACCCGCGGAATTGGATTACGATCCGGCCGACGTCGATGTCGACTTGATCGCGCTGGCCGGACATAACTCTTGGATGCTAATTTCGTGTGCCTTGGTGTTGTTTATGACCGCACCGGGGCTGGCGATGTTTTACGGTGGCTTGGTGCGCCGGCAGAATGTGCTGAGCATTCTGATGCAGTGCATTTTTCTGATGGGGCTGATGACCGTACTGTGGGCCAGCTACGGTTACTCACTGGCGTTTGGCGGCGGGGACTTGCTGATCGGCAATGGCGACTATCTGTTCATGCAAGGTGTGCAGCGTTACTGGAGCGAAGACCTCGTGGTGGGTGATTCGACTGGCGGACCGGTCACGCCGATGTTTGGCGAGACGGCCGACACGAAAATCCCGCGGCTGACTCACATGTTGTTCCAAGGCATGTTTTTCATCATCACGCCGGCCTTGATTTGCGGGGCGTTTGCCGAACGAATGAAGTTTAGCGCGATGGTGTTGTTCTCGATCATTTGGGGAACAGTCATCTATTGCCCGCTGGCACATTGGGTGTGGGGCGGCGGGTTGCTGGCCTTTGGGGTGGAGGGTGCGTTGGCTGGCGGAGCGCTCGACTTTGCCGGCGGTACGGTGGTCCATATCAGCAGTGGCATTTCAGCCTTGGTGGCGGCCGTGATGATCGGGCCACGTATGGGTTATCTGAAGGAGCCGCTCCAGCCGCATAACTTGACTTACACGGCGCTCGGTGCCGCCATGCTGTGGGTCGGTTGGTTCGGATTCAATGCCGGCAGCGAGCTGCTGAGTGATGAGTTGACCAGCAGTGCCTTTGCGGTGACTCACTTCGGAGCGGCTGCCGGTGCGATCACGTGGGCGTTCATCGAGTGGTTCAAGATCGGCAAGCCAACCGTCTTGGGAGCCAGCAGCGGCGCGGTTGCGGGATTGGTTTGCATCACCCCGGCGGCTGGCTTTGTGCAGCCGATGTGGGCGATCCCGATGGGCGCCTTTGCGTCGGTGGTCTGCTTCTGGTGTTGCTCGGTGCTGAAGCAGAAACTGGGCTACGACGATGCCTTGGATGCGTTCGGGATCCACGGTGTGGGGGGAACGGTTGGTGCATTGTTGACCGGCGTGTTCGCGACGCGCGCCTGTTGGGATATCGCGGGAGGCGAAAAGCTGGGCTTGATCGAAGGCAACTCATCGGTCTTGGTCGGACAAATCGTGGCCACCTTGGTGACGATCGCGTTTGCCGCAGTCGGCAGTTTTATCATCCTCAAAGCGATTGATTTAACGATTGGCTTGCGAGTCAACGCCGAAGCGGAACAGCGCGGGCTGGACTTGGTCGAGCACGGCGAAGAGGGCTACACGCTGGCTTAGAATCTGCTGGGCGGGATGCGGCTGGTCCTGCATGGATCGGCCGTGGCGGTTTTTCCCTGAGAAACCGTCAAAGAAAACGTTGATCCGCGCGGTGACTACTAAGACCGTGCGGGGACTGGTATCCTTTAGAGGTACGTCTCCGGGCATGTAACACCGGCGGACGGCTCCCAAACGTTCCGTTCAAGGACAATGATTGATGAGAAAGCATTTGTGGCGTGCGACCAACATCGCATGCATGTTCGCCCTGCTGGCTGGCGTCTGCAGCCCCGCACTGTTGGGTCAAGACGCAGGCGACGCGAAAGGCAAAGATAAGATGGATAGTATTGGCTATTTCCTGGGGGTCTCGATCGGCCAACAGATGTCCAGCCAAGGGTTCAAGCCCGGCGATTTTAGTCTCGACGCCGTCAAACGCGGTATGACCGATTCGTTGGCTGGCAAAGAGCCTGAGATGGACGACGTGCAAATTCAAGCGACCGTCAAGGCGATCGAAGGAATCCTGCAAGCTCGCCAGGAAGAACAAGCCGAAAAGATGCAGTCGGTGGCCGTCGCGAATCTCGAAAAGAGCGAACTGTTCTTGGCTGAGAATGCCAAGAAAGAAGGGGTCAAAGAGATCGCCGACGGATTGCAGTACGTGTCGTTGAAGGAAGGCACGGGCAAGTCGCCCACCGCCGCCAACACCGTGCGCGTGCACTACACCGGTCGTCTGATTAGCGGCAAAGTCTTCGACAGTTCAGTGGAACGTGGCGAACCGGCACAATTCCCCGTTGGCGGAGTGATCAAAGGCTGGCAGACGGCGCTGAAGGAAATGAAGGTCGGCGACAAGTGGAAGCTGTTTATCCACCCAAAGCTCGCTTACGGCACGCGTGGCACGCCGGCCCCTCCCGGAGCCGAGCCTGACATCGGTCCTAACGAAGCGTTGATCTTCGAAGTCGAATTGCTGGAAATCGTCGAGTAGACTCGACGTGTAAATTCCCCGCCCGCCGCCGACATTCCGGCGGCGGTGTTTGCAATGAGCGGTAAGACGCTAGCTTTCGGCAACGAACCAAGGCCGACGGCTAGCGCCCTGTCGCTCCCAGCCGCACCTTTTGTTTTCTCTACGTCTGAGGTTTCATTGCACCATGTTTTTGTCTCGATTGATGACCGCCTTGGCGATGTTGCTGTTGGGCAGTGTGATAACGTGGGCCGAAGAGGGCTCGCCGACGATCAATTTGGCCGACCCTCCGGCCAGCTTGGACACGTCGCCGATGCCGCTCGATGTGGTCGAAGCGTACCCGAACTTGCGGATCGCGCGGCCGATCGTGTTGACCGGTGCGGGTGATCAATCGGGACGACTGTATATTGCGTCGCAGTACGGACAAGTCTTTTGGATTGACCAAGCGGACGAGCAAGTCGAAGAGCCCAACCTGTGTCTCGATATTCGCTCGCGCGTGCGGTACGCCGACAAGGAAAACGAAGAGGGCATGTTGGGAATGGCCTTCCACCCCAAGTTCGCCGCCAACGGTCAGGTTTACGTTTACTACACGACCACCGAACGTCCGCACGTTTCCGTGGTCTCGCGGTTCACGCGCCGCCCTGGCGAAACGAGCCAGATCGATGCGACCAGCGAAGAAGTTTTGATGACGATTCAGCAGCCGTTTTGGAATCACAACGGAGGCACCTTGGCCTTTGGTCCCGACGGTTACCTATACATTGCCCTCGGCGATGGCGGGAAGGGGGACGATCCGTTGGGCAGTGGGCAAGACCTCAGCAAGTTGCTGGGATCGATCTTGCGGATCGATGTCGATAGCGCGACCGCCGAGCGTCCGTATGCCATTCCGGCGGATAATCCGTTCGCCGATCAAAAAGGGGCTTGGCCTGAAATCTACGCCTACGGGATTCGCAACATTTGGCGGATGGCGTTTGATCCTGCCAACGGCGATTTGTGGGCCGCCGACGTCGGGCAGAACGACTGGGAAGAGGTCAATGTGATTCGCAAAGGTGGCAACTACGGATGGAGCTTGCGAGAAGCGGGCCATCGATTCACACGGAGCGGCAAAGGTTCGGGCGTTCGCCCTGATTTGATCGATCCGCTGGTGGAATATCCGCACACCGAAGGCTGGGGCAAATCGGTCACCGGCGGAGCGGTCTATCGTGGGTCCCGCACGCCGATGCTGACCGGCATGTACCTGTACGGCGACTATGTCACCGGGCGGTTGTGGGCGTTGCAATACGATCGCGATCAGCAAGTCGTGACGGCGAACCGTCCGATCGCTTGGCAGCAACTGCCGGTGTTTACTTTTGGCCAGACCGACGATGGTGAAGTTTTGATGAGCACCATGATGGGCGGTGGCCGGATCTATCGTTTTGCAGCCAAATAATTTTCGGCGGCTGCAGACTGTCACTCGGCGGCGGAGGCTCCTGCACGGCGCTCCCCGCCGGCCTGCACCCTTTTCAACGCCGTCATTTCTCGCTTACAAGATCCTGGTGTGGCGAAGAAAACATCCCGTTCCAAAATAAAAACAAAAACGAAACCGTTTGCCGAACGCCCGATTATCGGCTGGCGCGAATGGGCTCAATTGGAAGGCTTCGAGCTGCCTCCGATCAAAGTCAAGGTCGACACGGGGGCACGTTCGAGCGCCCTGCATGCGACGAAACTAAAGACCTTTGACCGCGACGGAAAGACTTGGGTCGCTTTTACGGTGCACCCTTTGCAGCGTAGCAGCAAGCAAAGCCAGCGACTGGAGTTGCCGGTGTTTGAATTTCGCCGCGTACGCAGCAGCAGTGGACACGAAGCCGAGCGGCCGGTGATTTTGACCCCCGTTGTGATCGGTGCCACACGCTGGATGCTGGAACTGACTCTGGCCGATCGAGACGCCATGGGGTTTCGCATGCTGCTGGGGCGGCAAGCGATGCGGAAACGATTTCGCATCGATCCAGGTAGCTCGTACTTGCAAGGAATCCCGCAAGACTTAAAACACACGCCCAATTGAGCTGTCATCCGACCTCGTAGCGTTGTGCCGTCGATCGGTCACCTCGCTGCAAACCTCTGTCCTTGAAGACGCCTACATGAAATTGGCAATCCTCTCGCGCTCCGCCCGTTGTTACAGCACGCGCCGCTTGCGCGAAGCGGCCGCAACACGCGGCCACAAAGTGCGAGTGCTGGACACGCTGAAGTTTTCGATCGACTTGCAGCAAGGCGAGCCCGATCTGTTTTATCGCGGCAAACGGCTGAGCGATTACGACGCGGTGCTGCCGCGGATCGGGGCATCGATCACCTACTTCGGCACCGCCGTCATTCGGCAGTTCGAGCAGATGGATGTCTTTACCGCCAATGCGTCGATCGGTGTATCGAACAGTCGCGACAAGCTGCGCAGCATGCAGATCTTGGCACGCCATCACATCGGCATCCCCGCGACGACGTTTGTCAAACACCGGGCCGACGTCTTGCCGGCGATCGAACGGGTAGGCGGCGCGCCGGTGATCATTAAATTACTGGAAGGGACGCAAGGCGTCGGCGTGATCCTAGCGGACTCGGTCAAGACCGCCGAATCGATCGTCGAAACGCTGCAGAGCACGATGCAGAACGTGCTGTTGCAGAAATTTGTGGCCGAAAGCAAGGGCCGCGACATCCGCGCCTTGGTGGTCGGCGATCAAGTCGTCGCGGCGATGCGACGTGTGGCCCAAGGAACCGAATTTCGCAGCAACGTACATCGTGGCGGACGGACCGAAGTGGTGCAGTTGGATGACCGTTATCGAGAGACCGCAGTGCGTGCCGCTCAGATCATGGGACTGCGTGTCGCAGGGGTCGATATGCTGGAGGGAGACGACGGCCCGCAGTTGATGGAAGTCAATTCGTCGCCCGGGTTGGAGGGGATTGAAACGGCTACCAAGTTGGACGTCGCCGGAGCGATCATCGATTACATCGCCGCCCAGGTCGACTTCCCCGAACTCGACGTGCGACAACGTTTAACGGTCAGCCGCGGTTACGGCGTCACCGAACTGCACATTCCCGAGGGATCGGAATACATCGGCCGAACGATCTTCGAGAGCGGTTTACGCGAACGCGACATCAACGTGCTGACGCTGAATCGTGGCACCACGGTGATCCCCAATCCCAAGCCTTCGCGAGACCTGCAGGCGGGCGACCGCCTGTTGTGCTTTGGGCGACTGGAATCGATGCGCGATCTGATTCCCGCCAGGGCTCGTCGGGCACGACGACCGAAAATCAAGAAACTGCCTGCCGGCGCGTCGGCCGAACATCACTCGTCGTAGCCAGTCGGTTTACTCGGCGGGAACAAACAGGCGTTGTTTGATCGTTCGCCACACCCCCAGCAAAACTCCCATCGCCAGTAGCGACACCAGCATCACGATCAGGAAGGTCGGCCCGAGCAACAGTGCCGGCAACACGACGCTGCTCCAGACCGTGGGCCAAAAGAGAACCGTCACCACCGTTCCGGCGCACAGATAGGGGCCGAACGGCGTCGCCCGCTGGCCGGTGGTGATGACGGCGATCAGCACGATAAAAATCGATGTCAGCGGCGCGATGAAGAATGCCACTCCGGTCGCTTGCCAGCCGACGATCGCACCGATCATCGCCATCAACGTGACGTCGCCAAAGCCCATCGCTTCTTCTCCCATCGCCGCACCGGCAACCAGCCGAACCGCCCAAATCGTACCACCGCC
>CAYZHQ010000007.1:0-7914 GCA_964477385.1 uncultured Pirellulaceae bacterium | reverse complement strand
AGCGACAGCGTCGCCCACAGCAGCGCCAGCAGCGTGCCGGGAATGGTGATCATGTCCGGGATCATCTGCTCGTCAAAGTCGATAAAAGTGGCGATGACCATGAACAGCAACAGCCCTGCGTGGCCGAGAAACATCCAATGAAACCATCCGCTGTGCATCGCCAAAACCGCCGGGCCTTGCATCGCCAAGGGCAGTAACTGCCCCGTCTCGGTTTCGTACCAATACAGCCAAGGCAGTGCAAAGCCGAGCGACAATTCGATCAACATCGGACGCACCCAGAACGGCAGACGCGGCTTCCAATCCTTAGGCACGAGGTACCCCATCTTGGTCAGACGCTCGCGGGCGGCAACCAACTGAGCGGGAGCTTCGGAGCCACGCGCCCACCAGCCGACAACCGGCAGGCGGCTGTACCAGGGACGTGCCGACTGGCTAGGCAGCGGCCGCGACCAGGGGCTGATCGGGGCCTTGAAATAGGCCCAAGCATAAATGGCCCAGTTGGCAAAACTGCCCGCGATCAATCCCAGCAGGCCCAGTAAAACCAGCCGAAGAGGGAGCGGCAGAGCGATCCAAGCTGCAAGCATCAGGGCACCGTCGGGCGAGAATAAGACAACACGTTAGTTGCCAAAACGTAAGCGAATTGGCGTCATCAGGCTAGCCGCTTGCTCGGTCGCCCGCCGCGCCGCCTGATGAGCCGCCTGACGCGATTGCTCGTTGGCAAACCCCATCGTGTGCTCGCGATAAATCGTCAACGGATCGGCTTCGAGGTCTTGGAAGCCCACGTCGCGAGGATCGACCTGCTCCAGCGTCAGCAACATCGCTAGCGCCACGTCCGAAACCTGCGTTTGCAGTCGCCGTCGCGTCGTGGCCACGATCTGCCAAACCTGAGCCGTTCGAGCATCGTGCAGCGATTCGAGCAACCGCGGTCGAGCTTCGTCGGGGGCATGCCGTGTCAACACGATCAAGGCCAAGGAGAGACAGCCTGGCGACACGCGATGCTGCGGCGAGGTGGCTTGGCGAGCCAACGCGAGGGCTTGCGGCGTGCATTCCCATTGCAGTGCCAGTCGCAGCGAGATGCGCTCCAGAGGATGCTCGGCATCGTGTTCTAAAAAATGGGCGATTAACCGTTTCAGGACTTCCGCGTGAGGACTGGCCTGCAACTTGGACTGGCAGCGAGACGACGCCAAGCCGCTGCGGATCTGGTGAGCTTGAGAGCAGGAGCGTTGCCGCTGCGCGTTAACGGCAGTCAGGCTGAGGGTCCAAGCGACCGTGTCGCCTGCGGTTAAGCGGGCCAACAAACGCGCCGCCGTCGCGGACTCCGCAGCCTGAAGTGGGTCGGCGAGAATCTGTTTCGGATTCGTTTCCAGGTCGTGCAGCTCCTGTCGATAGCGCCCCGCCAATTCGGCAAACAGCCGCCGTGACGCCGCGGTGTCTCCCGCCTGATCGCGATAGGCCAACCAACCCGGCAAGCGATACGTCTGACCGGACTCGGTGGCCTGTCGCAGCCGCAACCGTTCGGCTTCGAAATCATCCACCTCCAAAAGCTGCAGCAGACTCGCGGCACGCTTGCGGATTTCCAGATCGGGCAGGCTCAATCCCTCACGGAGAGCGGCGGTTGCTCGAGTGCCGGCGAGTTGTAGTTCGTGGCTGGCCCGCTGTCGCATCGCGAACGAGTCGGAGCCCAACTGTTCGACCCAGAAGGAGGGAGGTTGGCGATCGAGATCGGGAGCGCTAACCGGCTGGTTTGGGGGTGGGGCCGCCGTGACGCTGGGGTGATAGTCGCCCGTCAGGGCCAGGCAGAGCACGATCGTAGGCAAAAATTTTGGCATCGCGGTCGGTTGGCTGGTCGAAACCCGTACGGTCAGAGCCTGGTCGGAGACAGCCGATTAGTGGGAAAAGGAGGTTTGGGAGGCTTTGCAAGCCTGCGATGAGCTGGGGTTTCGCTCATCGTTGGCCCCCCACCGACGCGCACCCTCATTTCTGTTAAACATTGCTTACGTTTTGCCCTCACGTTTCAAAACCTTTTCAACTTCTGACCCGACGGTAGGGATGATGCGAATCCTTTGTTTTGAAGACACCGCAACGACCAACCTCGCTCCGATTGTGACCGGCCGGCCGGCGTACGCGATCACCTGTGCTTCGTTTCGCCTGATTGATTGGCTGCGTCGGCTGGACCGTCCGATTGTGGGCAGCGTCCGCGACCACCTGAAAACGCTGCAAGAAAGAGATTACTTCCTGCCGTCGCTGGAGCAGGACTATGTGGGCGAGCCGCTGCTGTTGGTCAATGCACGGGTTGTCCCCTCCCAAGCCAACTACGCCGTGCTGGAGCAATTGCTCGACCGCACGGCTGGCTGCCGTGTCGTCGACGAAACGGGTCTGATCGCCGCCGTGCTGCCGGGCGGCTGGTCATTGCCCTCGCCGATGGAAGCGGACACGGCGCAGCCCTCGAAGCCGCTTGACCGGTTGCTCGCCGCCGCCGCAACGCAGCCGCAGCATACGGAAAACATCTCTTTGTTTCAGTGGCCACACGACGTGGTGGCTTGGCACATGCGCCTGATGCCGGAGAACATGCAGATTCGGCTGCGGGAAGACGATTACACGCAACTTCAAGATGGCGTTTTTGTCGCCTCCGGTGCAACGATTGGACCGCACGCCGTGATCGACACCAGTGACGGCCCAATCTTGTTAGACCGCGATGTCACTGTCGGTCCGTTTTGTTATTTCAGTGGACCGGTTTATGCGGGTCCGGGAACGCGAGTGATCGAGCACGCGGCGTTGAAAGATGGTGTGGCGCTAGGGCATACCGTGAAGATCGGTGGCGAAGTCGAAGCGTCGGTGATTGAATCGTATTCCAATAAACAGCACCACGGATTTCTCGGCCACAGCTATCTAGGCAGTTGGATCAACCTCGGTGCGGGAACCTGCAACAGCGACTTGAAGAATACATACGGCAAGATCAATGTCGAGTACAACGGTCGCCGAGTGCCGACCGACATGCAGTTTATGGGCTGCATCATGGGGGATTATTCAAAGAGTGCGATCAACACTGGAATCTTCACTGGCAAAGTGATCGGCGTCGGCAGCATGCTGTACGGCTTCGTGACCGGTAACGTGCCCAGTTTTGTGAATTATGCGAGGTTGTTTGGCCAGATGGCCGAGATCCCAGCCGAGGTGATGATCAACACGCAGGCGCGGATGTTTAGTCGCCGCAAAGTCGAACAGCGGGACTGTGACATTCAGTTGATTCGCGACATGTTTGCGTTAACGGTCGAGGAACGCGAACAGAACGAAGGCTTGTCGATTTCTTAAATTGGTCAAGCCAACCTGGCGCTGCCCGGCGACAGAAAACACAGAAAGCCCGCCGGTCAGAGCTGACGGGCGGGCTTTCGTAATGGTTATCTATGGCAGGCAAAGCAGAGATCGTCAGATCCCTACTTAGAAGCCACATCCGCAAGATGGCTCGAAGCCGCATGCTGGCTCGCATACGGGCTCACAGCAGTTGCTGCTCTTGTGGTGCAGCTTGCTGAACAACTTTTCCAGCAGGCAAGGCTTCTTAGGAGCACAAACGGGCTCGCAGCCACAAACGGGTGCAGCGACTTCGCAGCCACAAGCTGGCTCGAGGCCACAAGTTGGCTCGCAGCAACCGGTGTCGCAGTGGCTGTGCTTCTTGCTGAACAAACCTTTCAGCTTGTCGCACAACGATGCCTTTGGTGGGCAACAAGGATCGACGTCGCATCCACAAGGAGCGGCGATTTCGCAGCCACAAACGGGTTCGCAAACCGGGGCATCACAACCCGAATCGCAGCCACCGAAGTGGTGTCCGAACAGGCCAAAAGCGCTGGCGCTGCTGCTGCTGCCGATGATCAGGGCAGCCGCAATCATAACTGGTGCAAGTACACGCATGGGAAGGTCTCCAAGGAGGGAGTGGGAAGGTTCAAAATGACCAAGGACACTCCAGCCTCTCTTCTGCGGATCTGCACAGAAATTCGGTTCACAGGTTAGACGAGCGAGCAAGCTTTGGGAGAAGCCACGCGTTCATCGGCTGCGAACCCGGCATAGCATTGCGCCCTATGGTTCAGGAGGAGGTATCGTCGAGCCAGACGGATCAGAATCGCTAATCCATAGCTTTTCGCTAAACCTCAGCCTGATGCGGGAACGGTAAATCCTGCCGTAACGATTTTGCTGGCAAGGTCGACTCGCGTCCTCCGATGGGGAGGAGACTTGCGGTGATTTGAGACAGGCAAAGCGCCTCGGCAATCCGGAGTTTTTTCCCAACAAGGGCGGGATCAGCATAGAAGTCGATGTTCACCGCTAGCTAAACTGTGACCAAAAATTGAGGTCGTTATTCTTTTTGAGCCAAGTGCACATGAGCCACTCCGTTCACCAGCCCACCACGATTGTCCAACTGTTGACACAGCGTGCTGCGTTGCACCCGGAGCGAAGAGCCGCTTCGTTTTGGGATGGCGAGTCGGTCATCGCCGCGGTGACGTACAGAGAGCTGCACGAAAGGGCCGCTTGCGTGGCAGCGAGGTTGGCCACGATCGGGCCTCCCGGACAACGCGCATTGTTGTTGTTTCCACCGGGAATCGATTTCCTCAGCGGTTTCTTCGGCTGTGCTTACGCGGGCTGGATTCCCGTGCCGACCTGCTTTCCAAAGCCTGGCCGTTCGATGCCCCGGCTCGACTCCGCCGCCAGAAATTGTGCACCGGCGGCGCTGATCGCCGATCAAACGACGCTGAACGGCATTCAGCGTGATCGGTTGGATCCCGCCGCACGTGACTTGCCTTCGGTCGCCACCGACAGTCTAAACGAGATTTTGCCGATCGCGCCCATCGATGCGGACCCTGAATCGCTCGCCCTCCTTCAATACACCAGTGGCAGCACCAGCGAACCGAAGGGAGTGATGGTTCGGCACCGTAACTTGATCGCCAACCTGGCGGCGATCCAAAGCGGATTCCAGTTGCCGTGGCAACCCGAGGTCGACGACGGCAAGACGAGCCTCAAGGGAGTGTTTTGGTTGCCCGCATTTCACGACATGGGTCTGGTCGGTGGCCTCCTGGCACCGCTCTATATGGGTGGCGAGACGCTCCTTATGGCTCCGCAAACCTTTCTCCGCCGTCCGCTTGCGTGGTTGCAAGCGATCTCGGATCATGCCGCGACGATCAGCGGAGCACCCAACTTCGCTTATTCCCTGTGTGCTGACCGCATCACCCCGTCGCAGACCGAGGGTCTGAATCTGTCGGCTTGGCAAGCCGCCTTTTGTGGAGCCGAACCGATTTCCAAGCGGACGCTCGATTCGTTTGCGACACGCTTCGAATCGATCGGATTTTCCAGCGCTGCTT
Source organism: uncultured Pirellulaceae bacterium (assembly GCA_964477385.1). Classification (GTDB taxonomy): domain Bacteria; phylum Planctomycetota; class Planctomycetia; order Pirellulales; family Pirellulaceae; genus Roseimaritima. The sequence goes on along the minus strand of CAYZHQ010000007.1, from coordinate 2,575 downwards.
TTTATCCCTGCTATGGATTGGCTGAAGCGACGCTGCTCGTTGCGGGAGGCGCGGGCCCAGCGGTGCCGAGCGCCCTGCACGTGGCCAGCGGGGCGCTTCGAGCCGGCAAGATTGAAATCACGAAAGAGACCCATGATGGTTCCACGCAGGCTTTTGTCAGCTGTGGCCGAGCAGTGACCGATACCGAACTGCGCATCGTCGATCCAAGCCGTCGGCAGATGCTGCCGGAAGACAGCATCGGAGAGATCTGGCTCCGCGGTCGCTCTATCGCTGCTGGTTATTGGAATCAGCCATCGGGTGAGGATTCACCGTTTGGAGTGAGCTTGGCCAATGATGCTGGAGCAGGCGATTTTTTGCGCACCGGAGACTTGGGTTTTTTGCACGACGGAGAACTGTACGTCACGGGGCGTCTGAAAGATGTCGTGATCTTGCGTGGTCGCAATCATTATCCGCAAGACATCGAAGCGACCGTCCAAGAGGTTGTCGGACCACGAGCGGGCCAAGCCGCTGCATTCGCCGTCGACAGCCCCCGCGGCGAGGCGTTGGCAATCATCGCCGAAGTCGACCGCCACCTCTCCGCCAAGCAACTTGCGGAACTCGTTCCCGTGATTCGCCGGAGCGTGATCGAACAGCATGAAGTCGATCCGCGGCACGTCTTGCTGACGCGACCGGCAACCATCCCGCTAACGAGTAGCGGCAAAGTCCAACGCTATAACTGTCGGCAGATGTTTAACAGTCAGGCCGTTCACACGCTGTTTGCTTGGCATCGTGGTGGCGGCGCCGAGGCGACTCCGTTGCCGATGCCCGCTTTGCCGGCCGAGCCCACGGTTGCCGATCGACCATTCATTACGGAGACCATTTCGGCATGGCTGCTGGAATGGATGGTTGCCCGTGGCGGGGTCCTGCCCGCCGACGTGGCGGCTGACAAGCCGTTCGCGGAATTCGGGCTGGATTCGCTGACGACGGTCGAGTTAAGCGGCGAGATCGAGGACTGGGCTGGCGTGCAGTTAGATCCCTTGACGGCTTGGAACCATCCCACTCCCGCGGCCTTGGCGGGGTACATCGCCGAAGAGATTTTGGTCACCAAAGCGTATGCCGCTGGCAGCACGATGCACTCCGCCGAGTAGCAGGCATGCGAGGCAGTGCGTTTACAAGCACCCAACTTCCCGGCGCAAACCCGCTTCCGTCGGGCTCGCCCCGGCTGGTGCTAAGCAGGTCAGCAGGAATCATTCCACAGAACTCTGCTTAGCCGTTTAACGCTAGCCCCGGTTGAATGCAGGAACCGCGGCTATCGCCAAGGCGGCTCATTTACCGAATGACTCCTGCCTGCTTACAACGGACAGCCACCTCGTCTTTTACATAAAACCGCCGCCGCCCATGCCGCCGCCCATCCCGCCGCTCATGTTTGGCACGTGGGTCTCGCTGACGTCGTACTCCCCTTCGTCGCCAAAATGATTGGCCCGCAGCGCGTCGAGAAAGGACTGGATGTCGTGATGCACCGGACTGGTCGTGGTGATCATTAACGCATTGCGATGATGCGTGACCATGGGAACCATTCTGCTCGGGCCGCCCAACGCCTCCCACGTGTCGGGCTGCATCGCAGTCTGAATCTGCTGCATGATCGCGCCCAGGTCGGGCGTTCCCGTTCCATCGAGCCAATAGATGCCGGTCAGTAGCGTGCTTTCCGCGTCCTCAAACGTTGTCACCGATAGCAGGGCACCACGATTGACGTAGGTTAGATCGAGGTCTTCGAGCATCAGTTCCAGGGCGGTCCGGAGGGGGACTTCCGACAACTGCAGCGACACCGGAACATCCTCCGTCAAACCGATCTCTTCCAGAGCCCGGCGATTAAGGTGCAGCGGCACACCTTTCTGAGCGCCAAGTTGCTTCAAGGCTTCCGACAGAGGTTGCTGAGCCATTTCGACCGAAACGAGTTCGTCAAGCTGTCGCTCGATCTGTTCAGCGGCCTCGTTGGGGATGTTCACCCACTGCGTGGTCTGTTTGCCTTGACGAGCGAGCGCGGCGAGATCAGCGGTCAGCAACAAACCGTCCTCTTCCACGATCGCTTTCACGCCGAGTGGCCGCAGGATTTCACGCAGCACGGTTCGTAGTGGCAAACCGGAACGCTCGATCGTCACCGAATCGCTTCCTGAAACCTCGGCGGCTTTCAGCCCGCGGTCGTCCAGCAACACCGGCACCTCGGCCGCTTCAAACACCAAGTCGCGCAGCTCGGTCAGTGTCACAGTGCCGAGCGGCAGCGTGACGGCTTCATCCAACGCCGCTCGAGTCGCCACAGCCACAGCCGACTGAGGCTCGCGCTTGTGATACTGCTTGGTAGTCGTGGTGCCTCCCATGCCTCCCATGCCACCTCCCATTCCACCCATGCCTCCGCCCATTCCACCCATGCCACCTCCCATGCCACCTCCCATGCCACCTCCCATGCCACCTCCCATGCCGCCACCCATGCCACCCATGCCGCCACCCATGGCTTGGCCCATGCCCATACCGCCTCCCATGCCGCCCATGCCGCCCATGCCGCCCCCCATGCCTCCCATGCCGCCGCCCATTCCGCCCA
>CAYZHQ010000006.1:93164-95609 GCA_964477385.1 uncultured Pirellulaceae bacterium | reverse complement strand
TGCGTGCTTGCAACGCGTCGGTTAGATTAAAACTTGAGGCGACGCGCTGTGCTAGTGGATGTTTTGCCTGCAGATGCTGTGCCTGCACGCCGCTTGACCACCCTATTTTGCTGTCGACCGCATCGACTTCAACGGACTCCTACTTCGAACACCATTCCCGAGAGCCTTGCAAATGTTTGGATGTCGATCTTTAAGGCAGCTCGCCACGGCGATGCTCACGCCGATGATACTCGTTGCGATAATGCTGCAGTCCCTACCGGAAACCGCAACCGCTGACGAAGCCATCGTCGTGCGCGACGCCCGCGGCTTGCAAGCGGCGCTGCGTAACCTCCAGCCCGGCGTGGTCCTAAAGATTGCTCCGGGCAATTATCCGGGCGAGCACTACGTCTCGGGAATCCAAGATCTGACGATCGAGGCGCTCGATGCAACTCGCCCTCCGGTCTTTCAAGGAGGTTCCACGGCGTGGCAGTTCTCCCGCTGCAATGGGCTGACCTTGCGTCACTTGAAAATGACGGGGCAAAGCGTCAACGGCCTGAATCTCGATGACGGCGGCCAGCTTGACCAACCGGCAACCGGCATCACGCTGGAGCATCTGGAAGTCAGCGACATCGGTCCGCGTGGCAACCACGATGGCATCAAGTGCTCGGGACTGGACCGGCTGACAATTCGCAACTGCAAGATCACCGGTTGGGGCGGCCAGGGGATCGATTTTGTCGGCTGCCATCGCGCGTTGATTACCGGCTGTCAGTTCGTTGGCAAGCCGGGCTTCAGCGCCAGTGCGGGGGTGCAGTTCAAAGGGGGCAGCAGCGATATCATTGTCGAGCAATGTCGCTTTGAAAACGCTGGCGACCGACCGCTCAACATCGGAGGCTCGACAGGCCTAGCTTACTTTCGGCCAGCGGGAGCCAAGCATGAAGCGGCTCGGATCATCGTGCGTCACAACACGATCGAAGGCAGTCCCTGTGCGGCCGCTTTCGTCGGTGTCGACGGAGCTCAATTCGTGAACAACACGATTCGCTTTCCGACGAAATGGATCTTTCGAATCTTACAAGAGACGCGCGAGCCCGGTTTCGTTCCTTGCCGCAACGTGCAGATTCGCGACAACGTGATCACCTTTCGACGTGCCGACGTCCAGATCGAGCTGAACATCGGAGGTGGTACCGCGCCCGAAACATTCCAGTTTTCAGGGAATCAGTGGTTCGCCACCGACAAACCTGCCGCCTCACGCCCCAACTTACCCGTGGCGGAACAGGACGGTGTGTACGGAGTGCCGCCGAAGTGAGTTCGGACGTGGCCACGCTTGCCAGGCGCTGAGCCCGATTTTGACAGGACCGTATCACGAAACCGTCGCCGGTAAAATCGCAGACGGCATGACCCGCAATCGCTCTCCGCCGACCGTTCCAGGCAAGGTCGCTTGCACCCACCGGTTTCGACGACGGCAAACAACAACCACAGAATCTTCGATGACAACCAACATCCCTTTCGATCCCCAAGGCGTCATTCCCGCCTGCTTGATGCCCTTCGACGCGAGTCTGCAAATCGATGAAGCGGCCTACCGTCACCACTTGAGTGATCTCGCCCGCGTTGGCGGGATTCAAGCAATCACGGTCAACGGACACGCCGCCGAAGTGCATGCCCTGAGCTTTGAGGAGCAGCGACGCGGAATCGCAATCGCTCGCGATGAGCTTGGCGAGGAAATGCCGCTGATCGCTGGCGTCCACACGTCCAACACGCGGGAAGCGAGTCAACTGGCAAAGATGGCGACTGAAGCGGGAGCCGACGCGCTGCTGGTCTTCCCCTCTGACGTACTTGCTCTTGGCGGTCAGCAACGACCGGAATGCGCCCGCGCTCACGTCGCCGCGATTGCCGAATCAACCAGCTTGTCGCTGATCCTGTTTCAGTATCCTGTCAACGGCGGACTCGGCTATCCGCTGGACACGTTGCTCGAACTTTGCACAAAGTTCCCGACCATCCGCGCGATCAAAGACTGGTGCAACGACCCACATTTGCATGAGCGTCACATTCGCGAACTGCATGCACTCGATCAACCGGTGCGGGTCCTTTCGACACACAGCATGTGGTTGCTCGGTTCGCTGGTCCTCGGTTGCGACGGCCTGCTTTCGGGCGCGGGAAGCGTTATCGCTAGCCTTCAGGTTGCGCTGTTCCAAGCCGTCCAAAACAACGACCTGCAAGCGGCACGAGAAATCAACGATCAGATCTACCCAACCGTTCGCGCGTTCTATGCGGAGCCTTTGTTCGACATGCACAACCGAATGAAAGAAGCGTTGGTGCTGCTGGGACGATGGCAACAAGCCCACGTTCGTCCGCCGCTGAAGAAGCTGTCAGCGGATGAGATCGAGCGAATCGGAAAACTTTTAGAGCAAGCCGGTTTGCGGTGACCCGCTGATCGGACTCTGGGGAATCGGACTCTGGGGAATCGGACTC
>CAYZHQ010000006.1:88377-93064 GCA_964477385.1 uncultured Pirellulaceae bacterium | reverse complement strand
CCTCCCCGACAAGCATGCCGGAAATACAGGTCAAAAACGGGCAAAGCCTGCCTTATCAGCGGGGCGGTATCTCCACTTTTTTGCCGCCACTGCCAATCCGCGTTGCAATCGCTGCTACAATGAATGGATGGTGTTGGCAATGGATGCTGGCAAGCTGAGCCATTTAGCTGGGTTATTTAGTTGGGCGATGTAGCTGGATAACCATGGCGTGCTCGGCGGCCGATTTGTTCACGCCACCCCTCCCCTCCTTAACTCCCTCCCTCCGATCGTCTTGTTTGTTTTTGCACAAACAAGTTTCTCCATTCACGGCACCGACTGGGTACCCAAAGTCGTCCCATGAAGACATTGAGCATCACGATCCTACTGATCCTTGGCACCATCGGCCCGCTTCTAGCGGTGGAACCGGAGACCGTGGAGCCCGGGCCTCAAACGTGGGAACAAGTGAGAGCTCAGGGACGCCTGAAATCGAGCTTCTTAAAAGAGACTGAACAAGCAGTTCAGGCCACAGGCAATGCCGAAGCCGCCCAGACAATTCCCCAAGCCAATCTGGATCACTTTCGGAAATCGATCGCCCCCGTCCTCAATCAGAAATGCCTGGCCTGCCACGGTCCCGAAACGTCGCATGGGAATCTTCGCATCGACAAGTTGGACCCAGACCTGTTAGCAGGTCCCGACGTGGAGCGATGGCGTGAAGTCTATAAAGTGCTGGGGAATTCAGAGATGCCACCGGCGGACGAACCAGACTATGAACTGGCCGCTGCCGACCGTCGCAACATGGTGGAATGGCTGAGCGCCGAAATGAACAAGGCGTCCGTGGTCCGGCGCAACCGTTCGGAGCATTCGTCGTTTCGCCGGATGACGAAATACGAATATGACTATGCACTGCAGGACCTGCTCGGACTGACTTACTCGCTGGTCGATAGCCTGCCTCCAGAAACCGCATCCGAGGACGGGTTCAAGAACAGTTCCGAATTGCTGCAGATGTCGGCGATGCAGTTCGAGACCTATCGCGAGCTCGCACTGAAAGCGCTTCAGCGAGTGACCGTGATCGGTGAGCGTCCTAAGCCGGTCACCTATATCATCTCGATGCAGGAGGAGATGAAAAAAGCGACCGGAGGCAAAGCAAAGCCATTTCAAACAACTGACGAGAACTACCGAAAACAGAGAAACAGGCCGCACCTGCTGGATCAAGCCGCGGGGGAAGGGATTGCTTTTTCCAATGGCTCGGCGAAGCCGAAACCAGATGCCGTTGTCGATGCAAACCCGGAAGTTTCTCCTGTGGTTCTTGTTTTGCCGCGATCCAACGAATTGAAAATAAATCTGGATCGTTTCCTTCCGGATGAAGGGATGATGCGGGTTCGCATCCGCGCCGGACGAACCACCATGGAACCGGATGAATACGCCAGCTTGCGATTGATCTTCAGTGCCCACACCAGCAACAACGCGAACTTTGCTCAGGTGGTGAGCCAACGAGATGTCCCCGTGACGGCCCCAGCCGATCAACCCGAGTTCATCCACTTTGACATTCCGCTGAGTGAAATCCAGCGCAACCCGTTCCGCAAGCTGGAAACGAAATTTCCTCGGCGGGATGAGTTTCTGCACATCCGAAATGAATCCAGTACCCGGAGTGGTAAAGAGACGCTGCAAGTTCAGCTCGATTATATTGAAATCAGCGCTCCCTATTACCCGCAGTGGCCTCCTCAATCGCACCTCGATATTTTCATTGAGAGCGAAAACAAAAACGAGGAGACACTCTACGGGCGTGAAGTCCTAAATCGATTCCTGCCACGTGTTTGGCGTCGCCCCGTCACGCCTCAGGAGGTCGACCAGTTCATGGAGCTGTTCGCCATCTATCGGCCTGATTTTGCGACCTTCGAAGAGGCCATGCTGGAAGTCTTGGCCACCGCCCTGGCAACGCCGGAATTTCTGTACCTGACGCCACAAACAGTGGCGAAACAGCCCGCCGGTCCGCAGGCCATCAGCGATTTCGAACTCGCCAGCCGACTTTCTTTTTTCCTCTGGTCCAGCATTCCGGACGAAACGCTGCTGCAGCTCGCCAATCAGCAACAGCTCCGAGATCCCAAAGTCCTGCACGCTCAGGTCGAACGCATGTTGGCAGACCCACGTGCGGCGCGGTTCTCACAGCATTTCGTGCAGCAGTGGCTTGGTCTGGATGGCATGGAAAGCGTGACGCATGTCAAAGACAGTTCTTTGATCGAAGCGATGCGGCAGGAACCGATCGCCTTTTTTGAGGAAGCCCTCCAGTCCAACCGCAGTGTGCTGGACTTTTTGCATTCCGATCATGCGGTGCTCAATGAGCGTCTGGCTGGGCACTATGGCGTGTCTGGCGTGTACGGCCCTCATTTCCGCTCGGTTCCGGTCCCGCCTGAAAAAAACCGGGGAGGCATCTTAACGGCTGCCGCGATGTTGACGATGAACTCCGACGGCAAAGACTCGCATCCGCTGAAACGGGGTGTCTGGCTGCTGGAGCGTATTCTGCACGATCCGCCACCGCCTCCGCCTCCGAATGTCCCGGAAGTCGACTTGACCGATCCGAGGATTTTAGAGATGACGCTCAAGGAACGAATCCTTGATCACCGCAATAAACCCGCTTGCCTCTCCTGTCATTCACGCATCGATCCGTGGGGGATCGCGTTCGAAAACTATGATGCGATGGGGGCCTTTCGTACAAAGATCAAAAACAAGCCCGTCGATGCCACGGCGGCTCTGTTCAACAAACAGGAATTGGCCGGCGTGGATGGTTTGAAGCGGTACCTGCTCTCGGACAGGCAGGATCAATTCGCCCGAGCGATGGTCCATAAGCTGACCGCCTACGCGCTCGGCCGGCCGCTCTCTTTCGCGGATCGATCAGACATTAATCGTTTAACCAGCCAGTTCAGAAAACGAGAGGATCGCCTGGGCGATCTCATTCACTTGATCACTAGCAGTGACATCTTTCACTCGAAATAAGCGTCAGTTTCACTCGAAATAAGCGTCAGGAACGGGTCATGAGCAATCGAACAAACGCTTTCCATCGCCGAACTTTTCTGCATGGTGCCGGGGTGGCGCTGGCCTTGCCCTGGTTCGAATCGCTCGCGATGGCGAACTCGGGACCCCAGACGACGCCGAAACGTTTCGTCAGTGTGTATCATCCCGATGGCGTTGGGTTGCCCCTGAAAAGCGATCCGGCATGGAAGGACTGGAGCTGGTTCCCACGCGGTGGCGAAAAAGATTTCGAGCTGACCAAAGTGCTCGATGTCCTCGAACCGCTGCGCAGCGAAATCACCGTCTACTCTGGACTCTCCCATCCGGCCGCCAGAAAAGTCCACGGCCATTCCAATGCCGATCAATATCTCACCGGAGCCAACACCGGGGGTCATGGTCCGTATAAAAACTCCATCTCGGTAGATCAGGTCATAGCGGCGCACGAAGGCGAGTTCACCCGATACTCCTCGCTGGTGATGTCCACCAACGGCGGCATCGGCGGCCCGCGCGGCGCGCAAACACAGTCGTTCAATCGCGAGGGACGACCGATTCCCGCGATGAACAAACCCAAGCAGATTTTCGATCTGCTGTTTGTCACCAGCGGGAAGGAAGCCCACGCCAAACTGGCTCGCAGCAAAAGTGCTTTGGATCTGCTGATCGCCAATACGCGATCGTTGGAGCGACGTCTTTCCAAGCACGACCAGCAGACGCTCAAGCAGTATCTAGACGCCGTGCGCGACACCGAGCTTAAGCTGGTCAAAGCCCAGAAGTGGATCGATACTCCCATCCCTCAAGTCGACACCAGCAATCTGCACCTCGATGCCGATCCCAAACAGGCTCGGCTGTACTTCCAGACCATGTACGAATTGATCTACCTGGCCTTCCTCAGCGATTCCACCCGCGTGGCCACGTTCCAACTCGGCAGAGAAAATGGCGAAGGCCCGCATGATCTGCTGTCTAAGGCGGTCGGTCTGGGCGGGGCGCATGGTCTGACCCACGCTGTGAAGAAGCCTAACGGCTGGAAAAACCTCGGCACGTACAATCGCTATCAGGTGGAGGAATTCGGTCGCTTCGTACAAAAATTGAAAGAGACGCCGGAACCCTGCGGCGACGGCAACATGCTAGACAACACCTTTGCCATGCACGGCTCGGCTTCCAGCAGCTTCCACCTGTCGCGCAACTATCCCATCATCTCCGCCGGCGGTAAGAATCTCGGCTTCTCCAACGGTCGCTATCTCAAGTTCGGCCGAGGCAATGAAGACAATCAAGCTGGGGCGGGTATCGTCTCCGATGCCGGTTGGCGGGGCAAGGTCGAAGTGGAAGAAGAACCCCTGGCGCTGCTCTTCATCAGCCTGCTGCAAAGATTCGGTGTCGAGACCGACACCTTCGCCGGTATCACGGGCACCCTGAACCGCGTTTAAAATGTCTATAGACGTGGTATAAACGAACTACCGAGCGAAAGTTCCACGGGCGTGAGCCCGTGGAACGCATCCTTCGCGGTGTGGGGCGCCCTCAATCCATGGGCTCGCGCCCATGGCTACATCCTGCCGCCGCTTCGCGGCTGACGGGCGCCGGACTCGCCTGTTCCATGGGCTCGCGCCCATGGCTACATCCTGCCGCCGCTTCGCGGCTGATGGGCGCCGGACTCCCGTGTTCCATGGGCTCGCGCCCATGGCTACATCCTGCCGCCGCTTCGCGGCTG
>CAYZHQ010000006.1:83279-88277 GCA_964477385.1 uncultured Pirellulaceae bacterium | reverse complement strand
CCCGTGTTCCATGGGCTCGCGCCCATGGCTACATCCTGCCGCCGCTTCGCGGCTGTTGGGCGCCGGACTCGCCTGTTCCATGGGCTCGCGCCCATGGCTACATCCTGCCGCCGCTTCGCGGCTGGATGACAACGCCTGCCGCTTCGCGGCTGATTCCTGCATCACTCAATAATCTCGCGTTCGAATACCTATTGCGGGTCATATTCGACATTGTGCCGCTTTAAAATCGCAAGAAACTCGTCCTCAAACGATCGCGTCCGATGATGCTCGGCTTGATTGGCGATGTAATTCGACACGACCGATGCCTGGGACTCGCTTACCGAAAATGCCCCATATCCCGATTGCCACTGAAACTTGCGCCGAACGTCCGGAAGCTCGTTCACCCACTTCGACGAATTCGTCTTGATCAAACGCAATACATCGGAAATGGCAATGGTCGGGTTTAGCTTGACTAATAAATGCACGTGATCCTCAACGCCACCAATCTTCAATAACGTTCCTTTTTGCTCGCGCACGATTCCCCCAATGTAACCGTAAAGCCCGTCTCGCCATCTCGGTTCGATCACCGGCTTACGATATTTCGTGCTGTAAATGACGTGGAACAATAGATTGGCAAACGTGGACATGGTAGAGCTCTATTGTATTGGGAACGAAACGATTCCCGTCCCGCAGGGACGATAGACGATAGGATTTCAGTCCCGCAGGGACGATAGGTTGTAGTGGAACGCATCGCGACAAACGATTGCCAGCCCCAACGGGGCGACATGCTTCCCTGCCGTCCCTGCGGGACTTCGCGGTGTGGGGTGCCATCAATCCATGGGCTCGCGCCCATGGCTACATCCTGCCGCCGCTTCGCGGCTGATGGGCGCCAGCCCCCGTGTTCAATGGGCTCGCGCCCGTGGAACGTGTCTAGGTCCACATATCGCGATCGAGCGAGCGATAGTTGACCGCTTCTTGCAGGTGGTGCTGCGCGATCGATTCACTCCCCTCCAAATCGGCGATCGTCCGCGCGACGCGGAGGATCTTGTCGTGTGCGCGAGCACTCAAGCCCATCTCTTCGACGCTGTGTCGCAACAGCGCCGAACAGACTTTGTCGAGTTTGCAGTGACGACGAACATCGCGGCTACTCATCTGCGCATTGTAGCGCGTGTTGCTGCCGGCAAACCGCGCGGCTTGAACGGAACGGGCTTGGCTGACCTGTTCTCGCATCGCTTGACTGGACGTACCACTTTGTGCGCCGGCTAGTTCTTCAAACGGCACCGAAGGGACTTCGATATGGATGTCGATGCGGTCTAGCAACGGACCTGAAATCTTACCCATGTAACGTTCGATTTGAGGCGGCGTGCAATTACAGGCGCGACGCGGATCGCTGCGATAGCCACAAGGGCAAGGATTGGCGGCGGCGACCAACATGAAATCCGAAGGAAAAGTGGTGCTACGCAGGGCGCGGCTGATCGTCACGATGCCATCTTCCAGCGGTTGCCGCATCACCTCCAACGTCTTGCGATTGAACTCCGGCAATTCGTCGAGAAACAAAATTCCGTTGTGAGCTTTGGAGATTTCTCCTGGCGAAGGGGGGCTGCCACCACCGACCAGCCCCGCATCGCTGATCGTATGATGCGGGCTGCGGAAAGGCCGGCGTGCGAGGAGTGGTTGGCCAGCCGGCAGTTGGCCCAGCGCACTGTAGATCCGCGTCGTTTCGATCGACTCTCCCGCGGTCAGTTCCGGCAGAATCGTCGGCAGCCGTTTGGCCAGCATGGTTTTGCCGCTACCTGGCGGCCCGATCATCAGTAAATTATGCCGGCCCGCTGCGGCAAGCATTAAGGCGCGCTTGCCCATTTCTTGGCCGCGTACGTCGGCAAAGTCGACGTCGTAGGCTGATAGTTCGGCAAACAATTCGCCGATGCGACTTGGGGCGGGGTCGATGTCGAGTGCCCCAGAAAAGAAGCCGACCGCTTGAGACAAGGAGTCGACCGGAATGATGTCGATGTCTTCGACTACCGCTGCTTCGCCCGCACTTTGCGATGGCACTACCAACCCTTTCAAGCCCGCCTGCTTGGCCGCTTCCATGGCGACCGACAAGGCGCCTTTGATCGGCCGGGTGTAGCCTTCGAGGGCCAGCTCTCCGATCACGGCGTACTCTTCGAACCGATCCGATTGCAACTGACCGCTCCCGGCCAAGACTCCCAGCGAGATCGGCAAATCAAAACCGGCGGCCTGTTTTTGCAAGTCGCCCGGAGCCAAGTTGATCACCACGCGATCTTGCGGCCGCACAAAACCGCTGTTGACCAACGCCCGTTCCACGCGGTGCGTGCTTTCCTTGACCGCCGCGTCGGGCAAGCCGACAAGAATCGTTTTGGGCATCGCCGCAGGCGATAAATCGACTTCGGCATCGACGGGAATCGCCTCGATGCCCAATAGCGTAAAGGTTTTCAAACGAGCGAGCATGGCACCTGCCTACAGCTGTACAGTAACGAGCCCGACATCGTGACAGCCTGGCGGGTGGTTCGCAACACCTGTACATCAAAAACCGACAGTGGCCCGGAGCGACTGGCCTGCGGCTCAGACGATAGGAAGCGCCTGCGGCTTCATGATGAAGCGCCTGCGCCTGCGGGTCAAACGATAGGAGCGCTGAGCCGATAACGACGCCTGCGCCTGCGCCTGCGGCCGCGGGTCAAACGATAGGAGCGCTGAAGCGCTTTGCCCTCGGACGTGCTACTTCAGTTGAATGCGACAGAGATAGCTGTCGGCGGTGATGTAGAGCGTCTTCCGATCGGGTGACGGTCCGCCGAAGGCGCAGTTGCTGGTTCGCTGGCCGGTCAACAAGCGACCGATCCGTTTGCCGGCAGGCGTGAAGACATAGATGCCACCTGGACCACTGGCCCACAAGTTACCCGCCGCGTCGATCGCCATCCCATCGGGTAAACCGGGAAGTTTGCCAACTTGGTCGGTTGCATCGTGCAGCAATTTTCCTTCACCCAATGTCTGATCGTCCTGGATCGCAAACGACATCCAGATCGCATTCTTGGGATCGCTTTGCGCGACATACAGCGTCTTCTCGTCGGGTGAGAGTCCGATACCGTTGGGGCGAGCGAGCTGCTTGGTCAGCAGCGTCAGCGTCCCGTTGGGGTCCAAGCGATAGACGCCACAAAAGTCGAGCTCGCGACGAGGATCATCGGCACGTTCGGGCAAGCCGTAGGGAGGATCGGTAAAGAAAATCGCTCCGTTGGAATGGACCACCAGATCGTTGGGGCTGTTCAAACGCCGGCCTTCGAAAGCATCGACCAACGTCCGTTTGCCGCCCCCTTTGGTCAACACCGAAACTCGCCGGTCCCCATGTTCGCAAGCCAGCAAACGTCCCACGCCGTCAAGCGCTAAACCGTTGCTGCCGGGTTCCAAACCGTAGTAGGCGACCCCGGTGTAGCCGCTGGGCGACATGAAGGTTTCGACACCGCTGGCTTGCGACCAACGGAAAATCGTGTTTCTGGGGATGTCCGAAAACAGCAGGTGTCCCCCCGCATTATCGCCCACCCAAACCGGCCCTTCCGTCCAAGTAAAACCGCTCGCGAGGACTTCGATTTTTGCATCCTCGGCCAGCAGTTCGTTAATCGCCGGATCGAGCCGCTCAATCTGACCGATCGTGGCGGGGGTTTGGGCGTGAGTCAAAGCAGCGAAGCACCAGAGCAGCAAAGCGGTCGCGGACAGAAGTCGCATGATGCGATCCTCAACATCAAAGGGGGTGGAACCAGTTCAACCGCAGTATAGTTGTTCCACCGATCCGAGGCGACTCTTTCCGCAGACACCCAGGGGCTCGTTCCAACCAACCTCAGGGAACGTACCGCACCCTGTAATCGTGCTCGCGTTTGCGGATAACTTTTGCCGATATCACACGGTCGGGTGGCAGGACCACCTTGTTCTTCTCCGACTTTTCGGACGGATTCAGACGCGTCAGGTACGAGATCGCGTCCATCCCTTCGATGACCCGCCCAAAGACGGTGAAGTTTCCGTTATCCATCTTCAGAGGCAGCAGCAGAATCATCAATTGGCTACTGCCGGAGTCGGGAATTGTCTCGCCCGTTTCGCTGTTCGGCTTGGGCAGTTTGGCCTGCACCAATGAACCGCGGAGGGTGGCTCGAGCATCCGGGTGATCGGATTCGTCGGGGATGAAACGCCCAGAACTCCCCGAGCCATCGCCGATCGGATCGCCCGTCAAAGCAAACAATTGGTCGAGCACTTGGTAAAACGCCAGTTGATCGTAAAAACCTTCCTCGACCAATTGAATGAAATTCGCAACCGTATTGGGAGCCTGGTCTTCATACAATTCAATCAAGACCTTCCCACGCGTCGTTTCCAGCTCGACGCGCGGCAAATCGTCGGGATCCTTGGCGAGCCGCTCCTGCTCGTCCTGCCAAGCCTGCTGCAGTGCGTCGAGCGTACTGATCAGGCGAATATCGCAGTCGAGCGGCTTTTCGCGACGCAACGATTTCTTCAAGTGCTCTCGAGCCGCTTCGAATTCGCCGGCAGTCACCAAGGCCCGGGCGGCAATCGAATGGTAATCGGGCAAGGAACCCTCTTTCAGCACCGACTCGAGCTGCTTGGCGGGTTCGGCGAGCCCCTCGTACCAGTCGACTTCTCCGCGATGCTCGACCGAGCGGGCGATGAACTCCCACAGAAACGGGGCTCCGCCGGAACGATATTCGATCATCTTGATCGCGTGCTGCAGCAAGTCATCGTATCGCTGACGCGCCACAGGCTGGTGCTTCTGGAAGGCTTCTCGGTACTGCTGCTCCGTTTCGGCGGTGCTGTTGTGGAACTGGATCTGTGCCGCCCGCATCGCCGACATCGCTTCGACCCATTCTACCATCAAGCGATCGAAATCCTCCATCATTTGGTCGGCCTTCGGATCGGGAGGCAGCGTCTCCTCGTCCTCGGATGTTGAGGTTTCCGCGGAGGCGTCTTCCGTGGCTGGGGTTTCCGAGACCGTTGGGGCCGATGAAT
>CAYZHQ010000006.1:70021-83179 GCA_964477385.1 uncultured Pirellulaceae bacterium | reverse complement strand
TCCGCGGAGGCGTCTTCCGTGGCTGGGGTTTCCGAGACCGTTGGGGCCGATGAATCGTCAGCCTCCGCAGTTGACTTCCCTTCCTCGGCAGCCACTTCCTCGGCAGCCACTTCCTCGGCAGCCACTTCCTCGGCAGCCCCTTCTTGGGCGGTCGCGGCCCCATTCATCAGCCCGACTGCGGCGACCCCCAACAAGGCAAGGAGGGCGAGCGACCAGAAACGAGCCGATTCCGACGCGGAAATGGCGAAGCGGTTTCGAAAAGTTGTATTCATGCCGTACACTACGCAACGAACAATCAATTGGTTTGGAAAGGACAGTTTATGGCTGCACGACGAGGCTCGCGAAGCGGGGCAACACGAAAAGGGGGCTCCAAGCCGGCGGGAACGCCGCTGAAGGCAATCGGACCGACAAATTTGCGCATCATCGGCGGTTCGATGGGGGGCCGTTTGGTCCGCTACAACGGCGAACGATCGACGCGGCCCATGAAGGATAGCGTGCGTGAAAACCTGTTTAATGTGCTGGGAAAAAACGCCATGATCGGTTCGATCGCCTGGGATGTCTTTGCCGGAACGGGGATTCTGGGGATTGAATCGATCAGCCGCGGTGCCGATCGAGCGGTCTGCATTGAGTGGAACCGGCCGATGGCCAAGTCGATTACCGACGCGGTGGAAAAACTGCAGATTACCGACCGCGTGCGGGTGGTCCTGGGTGACTCGTTTCGCATGCTGCCACAGATGATGTCACGGGAAACGGAGCCCAAACCGTGGATCGTCTATATTTGTCCGCCCTACGTGTTCTGGGAGGAGCGAACGAAAGAGGTGTTCGAGATGATTTGCTGGGTTGCCGAACACGCACCGGCCGGCAGCGTGATCGTGGTCGAAACCGATGCCCACTGGGATATGGCGCAGTTGCCTTTGGAGCCTTGGGATATCCGCCGTTACGGTTCGACGCAGTTGGGCTTTTATGAACCGATCCCGATGTGCGGGGCGGGAGAGGACTTGGCGTCGATGGAACCGGTCGAGTGAGCCGCAGTCGGTCGCATGCGGTCGCCTCATACTGTCGGCGCTGCATCTCTGTCGGCTACAGCAAACCCTCGTCGGGCTGACAGTCGAGGGCGGGGTTGACGGCGTGCTCCCAACCCAACGCCACGCAGTCTTCCAGCGTTGCCCAGCGGCTTTGCTCGCCCCACAAAGGGGCTTCGCACTTGGGGCACCGCGCGTTGCCAGCGTCGGGGTAGCCGTGTTCGGTCGTGATATCGGGCTGCTGCCAGATGGCTTCGCATTCATCACAGACCACCAACCCGTGCGGCGCGTCGGTCTGGATGCCACAGATGCGGATACCACACAAACCGCCACCGCAAATCGGGCAATAGTCAATCGAATGTTCAGGAGTCAACGCAGTGACCTTTAAAAGGACAGGAAACAAAAGGTTGGGTACAGGCACCGTTGGCGTTTCACTACAGCGGGTACGCGGTAATCACGCGAGTCCCTTCCAAGACGATCCGCAGCCGGCGAGCCATCGGTTTGCGTCGGCGGTTTCCGTCGCGTCCTCCGACATAGCCAATCCGCTTGCCCATGTCGACGGTATAGATCGTGCGATCTTGATCTTGTTGCTCGGTCACGCCGGCTGCGTTGGCCTTGGCTTTCCCATAGGCTTGATCCAGCAACCGCAGGACCGCTTCCATGTCGCCTTCGAAGACGCCGTGGCTGCCAGCTCGGCTCGGTTGGTCGGCAAGGTGCCGCTTCAAGTGCTCCAGGCGGTGTCCTTCTTGGCTGCCCGGCGTGTACTGCAATCCGGCGGGGGAAAGGTAACGCTCACGCCCAAGGTCGCGCAAGATACCGTACTTCAGCGACGGAGCGGCGGCTGGCTCAGCAGCGGGCGGCGAGGCTGAGGGTTTGGCTTGGTCGCGCGCCGATTCGCTGCGCCGTTCAGCCGGCTGTGCTGAATCCTCGGACTGCGGTTTCGCCGTCGTCTCGGCCGCCGAGGGCGGAGCGGGCTGCGGAGCGGCTGGGGGATTGGTCGCTTGAATCGCCGGCAGGTTCCACCCCAAGCGGGCGTTCAAGTGCGGCTGCGCGACGGTGTAGCCGATCAGCACCAACGCGCCGAGCACGCCTGCGGTGGTGAACCGCTTCCGACCACCACCACCACGCGAAAACGAAGCGGCTGAATTGGCGGATGACTTTGCCATGGATCCAGGAACCTTTGATGAACCGCCCGATAGCGGAACGCTCGAGCAATCAGTAGCCAAACGGTGCGCTGCCGACACGACAGGCTGCGATTCGACTACCGTACGTCGAGCCTCCTCGGTAAGCAATCCGGCGGCGACCCGTCAACGCGGCACACCCACGCCGACGCATGCCGCAAACGGTGCCCGCACACAGTGACTTTGGGGAAAGGCGACGCGTCCAGATGCGCAGTGGTCGCGTGTCCAACCTACCAGCGGCGTTTGACTTTTCCAATGATTTGATCGCGATGCACCCCCGCGGGATCGCTGCGACTATCGACGGAGATCGCTTGGTTATCGCCGGCAATGAAGTATCGATCGGCCGCCAACTCGGTGGACGCGGAGGGCCATCGTTGGCGGTCGGCCGCTTCCACAAACCAATACAGCTCGCGCTCGATCGTGATCTTCGGCTCCGCTGCGCCGGTCGACGGCAAACCCGCCACGGCGACCGGGCGCCGGGCATCGACGGTGACCGCGGGCGACTGGCGACTAGTGGTTGCATCGGAGGAAATCAGCCGAATCGATTGCTGGCCCGCGAGACAGTGACGCCGAACGTGACGCGACCCTGCGGGATGCCAAAACCAAACATCAAGCGTCGTGGCACTCCGAAAGTCGACTTCCAAACGCACGACCAGCCGATCCACGGGATGCAGGGCTCGCCGCACATCGACGTTGCAGGCGTAGTCATCGCGGACACAATCGGAGCGACGATCATGAACCGAAAAGTGATGGTAAACCCACCAGTTGGCCGGGCTGCCCTGACGGTTGTCCGCGGAAACGGTCCCTTCCGTGGCGATCGCCTGCCAGCGATGTCGCGCTGTCGGTTCGGCGGTCGCGGGGAATTCGCGTCGGCTGGACAGAGTCGCCGAATGGACGAGGCAGGTCGGGATCGGCCCCGGCAGCGATTCACGCACCGGCCGATCGTTGATCAGCAACTCACCACCAAGGGCTAACTCCCCGCCGCGCAGCAACTCCCCGCCACGCACCGCCACACGGTCGCCTGGGACCCCGAGCACCCGTTTGACGCGCAGCTGATCGGCGACCAAAACGGCCACCCAATCGCCGCGCTGAGGCGCCGCTTGCGTGAGGGGGATCCCGCACAGCTGCCAGCGGTAGGCCGCACGGTCGATCGTGACCCGGTCGGCTGGCACAGCCCGTGGCGAAGAGGGCGTTTGCGCGACCCCGCAATGCCAGCAGGGGGCGTGTATGCGTGCAGATCGGCCATGGTATCGATTCGGCAAACCGCATGCGGTGCAACTAAACTGATGCGTTGGCCCCCACAGTGTAGGGGCCATCGATGGCCCGGCAACCACGATCTCACGCCACCAGCCATCGATACAGCTCGCGCGATGTAGCAACACACAGGAGAAAATGATACACAGCCCCACAGTCCCCTGCTTGATGGTTAATCGAGAGTTACGGCGTAAGGGGGCGATAGCTGTCATACACTCGTCTGACGTGAAAATGCGTTGATAGTTATACTCACGCCGTTCATTTTACGTGCCCGGTCCGAGCCTACGACTCCATGTCTGATTTCCCGTTATCCGCAGCGGCGACCTCCGCGACTGCTGCCAGCAAACCGAACGAACAACCGACTGCGGAAGGACCGCCTGAATCGGCGGGTGCTGAGACTTCGCCCGGTGACCGCAAGCGTGGACGCATGGGACGCCTGCTGGGTGTCCGCATCGCCGCTACCGGCTCGTATGTCCCCGATACCATCGTAACCAACGAAGACTTGGCGGAATTGGGTTGTGATAGCGAATGGATTGTCCGTCGGACCGGCATCGAACAACGTCGCAAAGCGGCGGATGACCAGGCGACCAGCGATCTGGCCTATGAAGCGGCAATCCGCTGCATGGCGGCAGCAAAGGTAACGGCCGACCAGATCGATTTGATCATCGTTGCGACGATGACTCCCGATCACCCCACGCCTTCGACCGCCTGCCATCTCCAGCGGCGACTCGGCGCCGTCGCGCCGGCTATGGATGTGAACGCCGCATGCGCCGGTTTCATGTACGCGTTGATCACCGGGGCTCAATTCGTCGCCGCGGGCAACGCCCAGCGAGTGTTGGTGATCGGTGCCGACTTGATGACGCGGACGGTCGATCCAGCCGACAAGAAAACGTACCCTCTGTTCGGCGACGCTGCCGGAGCCGCGCTCTTGGTGCCCGATACTCCCACCGGTGCGGGCATTTTGTCGTACCAATTAGGCAGCGAAGGTTGTGGCGGTGAAATGCTGTGCATTCCTGCCGGCGGTAGTCGCGCATCGTTGTCGCCGGAAGCTTGGCACGCCGGCGGGCAGTACCTGCGGATGGACGGACGCGGTGTCTTTAAATGGGCGGTCCGCGTGTTCGCGGAAAGTGCGAAGGATGTCTTGGCCGCGACAGACATTAGTGCCGAACAACTGTCTCTAGTCGTGCTGCATCAAGCCAACCAGCGGATCATCGATTCGGCGGTCGGCGATCTAGAGGTCGATCCCGAGCGGGTCTTCGTCAACCTCGATCGCTACGGAAACACCAGCGGTGCGAGCATCCCGCTGGCTCTGGACGAAGCGGTCCGCGCGGGTCGCGTCCAACCGGGTGACTACCTGCTGCTGTGCGGTTTCGGCGCCGGTCTCGCTTGGGGCACCGCGCTGCTGCGATGGTAGCGCGGTGCGACTCGCGACTCGCGAGTTGCGATTACGGACTATCCGCTGCGGCCCGATTATTGGCGGCAAACGAACGACCGTCGAACTTCCACTGCTCGTCTTCCAAGAACGCGAGATACGGCATTGGGTGCCCCTCGATGATCAGCATCAATTGCTGATCGTTGACATGGCTGTCGGTTAATCGAATCGTGCGTCCGCCTGGCAGGTCGATAGCCTCCCCCACCTCGGGCAAACGAATGGTGAGCCGATTGACTCCGGCTTGCAGTATTTCGCGTGTCCAGGCAGGCGGCTTTGTTCCAGCAAACAGGGAACCGACTGATCGGCCGGGCTTCAGCATTTGGCCAGCCGTCTCTTGGTCATGAAACAGCACTGCCATCAACAGTTTCCGCAGGTCGATTACGGCATAGAGCGAAATCGGCGGCGGTGGCTGATCGATTTCAGGTGGTGCTCGGTGCAGGTCGCTTCGAGACACCACTTTCGAATCGCTGTGTACTCGCCCCAGTTCGACGACGCGAACTCCGGCATCCGTGACCTCTTCCACACGAACTGGCCGCAGCCAGGGACCTAATAAAGCGACGAAATACTGTCCCTCATAAACGAGATCGCTGTTCCGAAGAGGAGCGTTGTAGCTCGTGATGATGGAGCCATCAAAAAATTCCTTGCGTACCTCTGCTGTTTCTCTCAGCTTGTCGATCTCCACCCGTTGTTCCTCGGGGATGTCAAATCGCTCTTCGATCTCTCGGATAATCGGTGGGACGTTATCACCAATACGAGGTTTGACCAGCAATTTGGTCAAAGCGGGAATGGTCTCCGGTCGCCCATGCTTCTGAAGAATCGCCAACAGCTTTTCCGGCCGTCTGGCCCCCAACAGATAACCAGGATTCTCCTCAATCACTTCGACGAGGTAGGGCCCTAACGCCATAATCACTTCCTGGTCTGTTGTATCCCACCTGTTTCGGCTCATCAACGTCTCAGCTGCCGACAAACAGGGGTAGCGTTTAAAATACTGCTCCGCTTCGGTGCGCAGGCGGACGTTTTTGTCTAGCAGCTTCACCGCTTCGTCTTGATAGGATTCGTCGGCCCAAACCAACAGAGCGGCTTGAGGGTATTCGCCGAAGATCACATCTTCGCCCAGATCCTTCAGGGCTTGCACGACATCTTCTCGCCGCTCATTAGGAATCGCCAGCTTGAGGGCCCGCAAGGCGTCGCGCTGCTTCACGAAATTGGAGTCGCGCAGTTCGGCAAGCAACTCATCGATGCGTTCACTGCTGACAGGTTTCGGCTTGGCAGCTTCGATCGCTGCCAAACGGTCGGCTTCCATTTTTTCTTTGCGTTTGGCCTCAGCCTCTCGACGCTGTTTCAGCAACTCCTTATCGACGCGCAGGAAAGACTCCTTCAACTTCAAAACGATCGGCTTTCCTTCGCTGACCTCCCGGGCGATGCCCTCAAAGTCCAGCTTGCGAGGCAGTCCAACGTGGCGGTCAAACAAAATGGTCCCTCGCCCCTCGATCTTGGGCAACCGCTTCTCTGCGCCATTAGCGCTCTCGTTGTCCTTGCCCTCGGACAGCAGTTGATAATCAAAGCTAATCACAAAATCCTTGTCGGTGGTCTCCTTCCAGGTGTACTGGAATTCCTCAACCGCCAATTGCAAAAGGCTTTGCTTGTCTTTCGTCTTGGAGGCGATCACGATGGGCTGAGAAAACGTCCACTCTTTGTCTTCGCCCGACAACGGCAGGACCGCCGTCAGCGCCAGTGGCCGCAAGCCATACAGGCTGTTTTGATCTTCCGTTAAACCGTGGTGGACGCCATCGGGCGCCACACGAACGGTTCCCGACAGCTTGCGGTTTTGCTTGATGAATCGGAGCTGTCTGGGAACCTGTGGTCGCCCGAATCCGCCACCAAACATCGGATGTCGACCGAGGCCGCCTCCGAATGGGCTGCGGCCTCCCATGACCGTGGTGGGACGTTGCGGAACGTCCTGCACGTAGTTGCAAAAAAACTTTAATTCCATCATCGGTTTCAATCCATAACCACCCGCGCCAAGCTGGACTTCCACAAACCCGACCGCAGGTGTCACTTGCTGAGCAATCTCGGGACCCGAAAGTGCAGTCGCAGGCTGCGATCCAGAAGTATCCAACACAACCTGCTGCTGCTTGAGAAACTCCACAACCTTCGCAACGGGAACCGCAAAGCCGACGTTCGAAATTTCATTCCCCGCCAACTTTGCACTCGCCACGCCAATCACTTGGCCGAAGTCGTTAACGACGGGCCCACCGCTGTTCCCCGAGTTGATCGGTGCATCCAATTGAAAGCGACGGTCCGACGCGGTCCCGATAAAACCAGCCACAGTCCCGCGAGTCACCTTGATGGAATTCCCCAGCACATCCGAAAGAGGATACCCCACCACACGGACGTCTTGTGCAAGTTGGACCTTGCCGGTGGCTGCCAAGGAGAGCGAATTTCGCGACCCTGAATCGATCTGCAAAAGCGCCAAATCGTCGGCTTCATCCATCGCCAAGATCTTGGCCTCGTGCACCTCGTCACCAAACCGAAGCGTGACCTTCACCGCACCTTCGATGACGTGGGCGCAAGTGATGACATGCCCTTGGTTAGATACGACAAACGCCGTAGCCGTTGCTTGCTCCTGCTTCGTGCTTTCACCAAAGCGATCCTTCATTCCAGCAGGAGTGTAAACAACGTTCCCCGCAGCTTTCAGCGTGACCTTGTCGATCGTCACCTGATTGGAAAACTCATACGTTTCCGATTTGTTTTTCTCCCACCGATACAAAGGAGAATCTAGTACTTCCGTCTCGGCATCCTGGCCCAAAATGACTGCATTATTTTCAGCAAAAATAAATTGCATCGCCAACAATATGCCAACGATGCTCAACCCCTTGTTCCAATATAAACGCGGCATGCGACCAGCTCTGGTTTATTGTTAAAGGACGATTCCATTCCCCGCACGATTGTAGACACTATCAATGGGGACATACTCGGGCTTGTTATAGACGCCGAATAAACAGATAGCAAATTAGCATCGCACGGAAAATAGTGTCGTAGAAGAGAAACCTTCGAATGAATTGGCCGGCTTGATTTTTTGCTTCCAAACGGAGAGTCACAGATGGGCATGGAAATTATCGACCGAGCACCGAGGAATTCGATCACTTTGAGGATGATCCCGGCGGCGAGCGTGCGCGTCGGCCTGATGCTGGTCGATAATGGTCGAAAACTGATGCTGGTCGAAAACAAGTTCGATTCCAAAACGGCCCACGGATAGCGCCTGAGGCCCACGGATAGCGCTGGGCTGCTAACGCTTCAATGGCGAAGCCATGGCAGGTTGTAGCCACGGACGTGAGTCCGTGGTGACACGCAGCGTGGAAGCGCAAGTCGCAAAGCGACGACAGGAATCGCATGCTGTGCCACGCTTTGCCCAGGCCCCACGTTCCAGCCTTGTGCCGATGATCGCCTTGCGCGTGGGAACAAAACGGCCCACGTCTAGCGCCAAGGCGGCTCCTTTGACCGGATGACTCCTGTCTGCCTGCTTAAGCAGCGATTCAGCTTGGACTTAAGGAAAATGGGCGATACAGGATTCGAACCTGTGACCTCTACGGTGTGAACGTAGCGCTCTAACCAACTGAGCTAATCGCCCTTGCTTGGCGGTCCCGCAATGTCAAATTGCATGGGTCAACGGAAGACGTTAATACCGCTTGCAAGAAAGGATAACGTGACCTCCGGAAGACGGCAACGCCTACCTTCCGGAGGAAAATCGCTCGCTTTTGATGGGTTGCCCCGTTATTCGAAACTGCGCCACAGTTTGTCGCTGTCCAGTTCGGTGTCCTCTTCGACTGCCGATTTATCGAGGGCCAGCAGTTCCAGCCAATCCTGTTCCCCGACGTAGGCGCTGTCCGCATTGGTAGCCGTACCGATCACTTTCGACGCCGCTGGACGCAGCAACGTGTGGGCTTGATCGATCACCACCTCCGTGGGGGCGGAGTCACGTCGGTCGATGCTTGGAGCGGCTTCGCCTGCGACTTCGCCGCGCGAGTCACGAGCTCGACGATTCAGTGCGTTGATGACTCGCAGGGCATCGAACGGTTCGATGCGTTGGTTGCCATCGACGTCGTAGAACGGCGGCGTCATCCGAATCCAATCGGAATCGAGCGTGGGCTCGACACCGACGGGAACCTCTTCGTTGGCCAACCAAGAGCGGCCTTCGAACTGAACCACATCGCCACGGCTGTAGTCAACATCGTCTTGCCACGTTCCCGCCATATTCAGATCGGTTGGACGGTTCCGGTTGAGGTAGAAAATAACCAACAACGCGTCGACCGCTGAGATGTTGCCATCGTTATCGACGTCCGCATTGTCAACGGGGTTCTGCAGACGACTGGCGGAGACTTGCACCCGCACCGTTGCCGGTTCACTCGAACGTCCCAAATTGTCCGAGACCCGATAGGTAAATACATCGTTACCGACGAACCCGTCATTGGGAATGTAGCGAACCAAACCTCCGGGCAGTGCAATCGCGGTCCCGTTCTGTGGAGCGGTGACGATCACCACGGAGTCGGCATCGATGGAACCGTTGGCGTCGGGATCAAAATCATTGAAGACCACACTGATGTCGACCGCTTCGTCACGGAAAGTTCCCGTTCGGTCATCTTCCGCAATCGGTGCGGAATTCGACGTAATATTGATCTGGCCGTCGATCGACCGCAGTCCGAGGTTATCGGCGACCGTGTAGCGGATCAAATCATTGCCGCGGAAGCCCGCGAATGACGTATAAAGAATCGTCCCATCGTTGCGAACTTCAACCGACCCGAAGGAGGGCCGCAAGGTGATTTCCAGCGAGGTTGGATCGATGGTGCCGTCGATGTCGACGTCGTTATCGAGCGGCCGCAAGATGGTCGCACCGGTGCTTGACACATCGGGGTTATCGGGGAACAAGCGAGGCGCGTCGTTAATGCCGGAGACGACCAAACTGACGGTCACTTCTTCGCTGGTTTCTCCAAAGGAGTCGGTCAGGAAGTAGGTAAACGTGTCGGTGGTTTCCTGTCCCGGTGCAAGAGCTTGCAAGGCAATCGCTTGGGACGGATCGTAGACGACGTTGTTGTCGGCATCGAGACTTACCGTCGCGCCGCTGAAGGTGACGCCGGATGGCAACACGATCGTCAGTTCGTCGTCGGGGAGATCGGCATCACTGTCGTTGGCCAATAGCTCGCTAGCCAGCAGCGTCCGCGGGTTGTCTTCGTCGACTTCGAATTCATCGGCCGCCGCAACAGGGCGATCGACCTGAGGTGTGATTTCGATCGTCAGCGTGACCGGTTCGGCGGCCAGATCAAGCGAATCCAAGGCGACCACGGTCACGACAGCGGTACCGTTAGCGTCGGCCGCGGGAGTGAACCGCAGCGTCCCGTCATCGGAAATGGTGGGAGCCACCTGGAACAGACCGGCATCGGCAGGATCGATCGTCACTTCAAAGCGCACGCTTTGACCAGCCGCAACTTCGTCGGCGGGGCCGGCGAGAATCGATGTGGCCCAAGGTTGCGAATACGAGCCACTGTCTTCGTCTTCGCGAATCAGGCTGTCGCCTGGCACAAAGGTCGGCGGATCATTGACGGCATCGACGGAGATCGTGAAGGTCTTGCTGGTGCTGGTGTTGAGGCCACCGGCAGGGTCTCCGTCGTCGACGGCAAATACGGTGAACTCCACATCGCCGTTGGCATCGGGCAACGTTTGGAAGCGGAGGGTGCCCGCTTCGTCGGCCGACACCAACAGGTTGCCATCGACATCAGTCGCGAAAACAGTACGAGCAAGCACTGCATCTGTCGGAGTGATCACAAAGGAAACGGTTTGCAAGTCCGATTCATCGGTGGCCCCGGCTGTCCCCGCTTGAATATTTGTCGCCCACTCAGGCACCACCGTCAAACCGACTTCCGCCGGCGGAACAGCTGGATCGGCTTCACCAGCATCTTCGGGTGTGGAAACATTGCCCGCTCCAGCAAATTGAGGCCGGTCATTGATGGCGTTGACGGCCAGATCGACGGTGAAGAAGGCCTTCCGGAAGTCGTCGCTCACGAAGCCCGTCAGATCCACCGATTGCCCGTTGTCAATCACTCCATAGACAAACGAGTCAACGCCATTGAAGTCGGTCTTGGGGCGATACCGCAGGAACGATTCGCCTCCGATGGTCACGGGAGTCAGCGTCCCACCGGCCGGAGTCGAGGCCGGAATCGGTGTGGCCAACTGCAGCGATTGATTGCCGCCCGGCGTGATGTTGGCGGACTCGTTGTCGGGACCGACCAAGAACTTGTCGAGCAACCCTTGAGCCTCACCCGGTTGAGCTCGCAGCGGAATCAGCAACGAGCCATCTTCTTCCAGAGTAAAGGCGACCGGATCGTCGTTCGCAAAGACGGGAGCGTCGTTCTGTGGCTGGATGGTGATCGTCAGACGCACCGGCGAAGTTCGGTTCACGTCGCCACGTGTCGGTTCATCCCGTCCAACGTCTTGCAGCACGACATCGAATTCGACCGTTCCATACTGGTCCGCTGCGGGGGTAAAGAACAGCGTTCCATCGGTGGTGACGCCCGGCTGATTACTACCGAACAATTGCGTTGCCAAGGCGGTATTGGCCGCATCGATCGGCATCACCAGGAATTCAATTCCTTGCCCAGACACGATATCGATTTCATCGATCGCCGAAGGCGGTCCGGCCAAAATGTTATTCGCATAATTCGTGAAGCGAAGTTCAGGCGAATCCTCCAACGCCGTAAAGCTGGAGATGGGTGCTTCGAACAACGGGGCGTCATTGACTGCGGTCAAAATGAAGAAGACCGTATTCGACGTCGACCGCGCGTCGGACTGCAGGCCGTTGCCAATTTGCCATGTCCCACCGTCATCGGAGACGGTATAGGAGAACGAATCGGGCTGGCTGAACGTGGAGTTGACATCCTCCGGCGGCGTATACAGCAACCGCGTGATGTTTCCGTTCACGTCCTGCTCCGCATCGATCGTGCCGCCCAGACTGGTCTGAGCTTCGAAGGAAGAGATCCGCAACGTTTGATCACCACCCAGGGTGCCGTCTTCTTCGTTGTCAGGACCGGCATTGAAGACGTCTAGCAAACCGATCGGCGAGTAAGACGTAGGCCCAGAATTGTCTTGCAAGTTCAGCACGTAAGGCTGAGGCCCCGAAGCCGATGGTGGTGCGTTGTCTTCACGCAATACGTAGGTAATCTGTCCCTGACTGTCGACGAAATAGGCGTCATCGACCGTATGGATCTCTTCTCGTCCCAGCACATCCGAGTCAATGATCGGTGCGTCGTTGACCGGACGGACGTGAATCGTCAGCGTGACCGGAATCGAGCGATCGACATCGGCCGGATTCGCCGGAACCGAATTCGATTGGTCGAAGGCCGCCACGACAAACACTGCGGTGCCAACCGCATCGGTCGACGGAGTGAACTCCAGCAGACCGGATGGGCTGATCGTGGGCGGAGCGGTGAACAAGCCCGACGAATTGCCAGCGATTGGAGTGACATCGAATTGCACCGACTGAGAAGCCAGTTCGTCGGTCGCTGTACCCGGCCCTTGTCGAATGCCGTTGGCCCATTGGATGCGAACCTCCTGCGTTTCGTCGTCCTGTTCGAGGACTTCGATCGTCGATTGGATGTTGCCACTGCCATCGACCGCCGAAGGGACGGCGGTGAACTGCGGCGCGTCGTTGATCGGGTTCAGCACGAAGAAGACGGTGTTGGTGGTCACCAAGACGTCGTCTTCCAAGCCGGTGCCGAGCGTCCACGTTTCGCCATCGTCGATCACCGAGTAGGTGAACGAGTCGGGCAACGGATTGATCACGCTGTTCATGTCGGCCGGTGGCGTGTACAGCAAGCCGATCAGGTTGCCACCGCCGTCAAGTTGCTCGGTGATCGTACCGCCCAGCGTGGTCGTACCGTCAAAAGTATTCAAGCGAATCGTTTGACCGCCGCCCAGCGTGCCGTCTTCTTCGTTATCGGGGCCGGCGTTGAAAACGTCCAGCAAACCGACACGGCCAAACTCACCCGGCAAGCTGCCATCGACCAGCGGAATCACGAATTGTTGCGGACCACCAGGCGCGTCGGCCATGTGGTCTTCTCGCAGCGTGTAGGTGATTTCGCCATTGGTGGCGACCGCATACGCATCGTCCGCGTTCAAGCTATCCGACTGGTCGATTTCAGCCGGGTCGAGCCGTGGCGCGTCGTTGACCGGACGAACATGGATCGTCAGTGTGACTGGAATCGAACGATCGACATCG
>CAYZHQ010000006.1:23337-69921 GCA_964477385.1 uncultured Pirellulaceae bacterium | reverse complement strand
GTTGACCGGACGAACATGGATCGTCAGTGTGACTGGAATCGAACGATCGACATCGGCCGGATTCGCCGGATCCGAATTCGATTCATCGAAGGCGGTGATCACGAACACCGCAGTGCCAACCGCATCGGTCGACGGAGTGAACTCCAGCAGACCGGATGGACTGATCGTGGGCGGAGCGGTGAACAAGCCCGACGGATTACCACCAGCGGCAACGACTTCGAACTCCAACGACTGGGCCGCCGCTTCATCGGTCGCCGTGGTCGGTCCCGGTTGGATGTCATTAGCCCACTGGATCTGCACGACCTGCGTTTCGTCATCCTGTTCGAGGACTTCGATCGTCGATTGGATGTTGCCACTGCCATCGACCGCCGAAGGGACGGCGGTGAACTGCGGCGCGTCGTTGATCGGGTTCAGCACGAAGAAGACGGTGTTGGTGGTCACCAAGACGTCGTCTTCCAAGCCGGTGCCGAGCGTCCACGTTTCGCCATCGTCGATCACCGAGTAGGTGAACGAGTCGGGCAACGGATTGATCACGCTGTTCATGTCGGCCGGTGGCGTGTACAGCAAGCCGATCAGGTTGCCACCGCCGTCAAGTTGCTCGGTGATCGTACCGCCCAGCGTGGTCGTACCGTCAAAAGTATTCAAGCGAATCGTTTGACCGCCGCCCAGCGTGCCGTCTTCTTCGTTATCGGGGCCGGCGTTGAAAACGTCCAGCAAACCGACACGGCCAAACTCACCCGGCAAGCTGCCATCGACCAGCGGAATCACGAATTGTTGCGGACCACCAGGCGCGTCGGCCATGTGGTCTTCTCGCAGCGTGTAGGTGATTTCGCCATTGGTGGCGACCGCATACGCATCGTCCGCGTTCAAGCTATCCGACTGGTCGATTTCAGCCGGGTCGAGCCGTGGCGCGTCGTTGACCGGACGAACATGGATCGTCAGTGTGACTGGAATCGAACGATCGACATCGCCTGGAGTGGGAGGATTGGCTGGGATTGCGGGATCGGAATTCGATTCGTCGAAAGCAGTGATCACAAACACCGCCGTGCCGACCGCGTCAACCGAAGGCGTGAACTGCAACACACCGGCCGGGGTAACAGTCACGCCGCCGACAAACAAGTCGGCGGGAACCGTTGAAACTTCCGCAACTTCGAACTGCACCGACTGGGCGGCTGTTTCATCGACCGCCGTCGTCGGGCCGGCTTGGACATCGTCTGCCCATTGGATGTTGACCTGACTCGTTTCGTCATCCTGCTCGAGGACTTCGATGGTCGATTGTCGATCGCCATTGATGTCGACAATCTGCGGATCGGTCGTGAACTGAGGAGCATCGTTCACCGCAGTGATCGAAATCGTCAGTCTTACGACATCGCCCACCGGATCATCGCCAATGGCGGCATCGGTGTTGCCGTTATCCGATGGCGTGACATCAAAGACCATCGTACCGTTGCGATTTTCCGCCAACGTGAACTGCAACTGTCCGTTGGAATCGATCGTCGGCGGAACAGCGAAGGTATTCGCCACGTCGCCGGAAACGACGGTCAGGTCATACGTCACCGTCTGGCCAGCTTCGTCAACCGCGGTATCGGGACCGGATTTGACGACCGTCCAAGGTTGATCGTAGGCGGGCGAATCCTCAAGGACCACGATCGTGGGTTCGATCGCTTCGGCCCCGGTCGTCGGGATGATCGGCTGGTCATTGACGGGCGTGACCGTAATCGTAGCTGTGGCGATTTTGAACTCGGGACGCAAACCTGGGCTGCGGAACGTCCCGTCGAGGTCGCGGACCGCGCCGTCATCGTAGACCGTGAATGTGAACGTATCGAACAGTTCCGTCAGGCCACCTTGCGGGTTCTCAGCGTTGTAGTCATCGCTGGAGAAGTAGGTCAGGTCGACCAACGCTCCGCCCACAAAGTTCGCCACGACCTGCTGGCCCTGCAGCGTCACAAAGGTGTGGGCTCCGTCGGTTCGCAGCGTCGGCGGCGCCGCATCGGTAGTCAGCACTGCCGGGTCGTCGTTGATGCCGGTGATCGTGAGGACTTGGTCGATTTCATTAAACGGAGCGGTAATGGCCGGATCGAAATCTCCGGCCGCCGCGTCATCCGAGGCATCGGCCAGCATCCCCGCGAGCAGCTCCGCAGCCGTAAAGGTCAATCCCGCGGGATCGTCTTCCAGCACCGTGCCTGCGACATCATTCAGCACAGGCACATCGTTGACCGGCGTCACCGACATGGTCGCCGTGGCGATCACCGTGCTGCGAACGGGCAGCGCGAAACCATCAATGATCGCCTCGCCCGTCACCCGATAGATGAACGGATCATCGCCGTAGTACTCGGGGTTCGGTTCATAGATGAACGCGCCCGTGACCGGGTCGAGATTGAAACTGGTTGCAAACGAAGGACCGGTGATCAGTTCGTATCGCAAGCTGGCAGGAACGATCGACGGGCCGACAGGAATGACGGGTGTCGCCAATTGGAAGTTCGCAACCGGGTCGTCTTCGACCAGCGTATGCCCCGAGTTTTGCGGGACCGGCAGATTGACGTTGGCCACGCGAAGCTGATAGTCCTCCACTTCGCCTTCGACGGCGAGACCGGTCGGCTGTAGGCCTCCTTCGGCCGACACGCGGAAGCGAGCGTACTTCAGCCCGTTGCTAGTTCCCGGCAACGCGAAGATGGGGATTTCGTTCAAGCCATCGACGACAGGATGACTGGCCAGGATCTGCTCACCGACATCGGTGAAAATCCCGTTCCCATTGAAATCGATCCAGGCATCGAGAAAACCGCTACCGGTGACTTCGATTGGAAAGAGCGTTCCGAGATCTTGGTCCTGTGGATTCAAGAAGCCCACCACGTCTTCGGCATCGGTCGTCAGCGGGCCCGTCCCAGGTTGAAGGATCATGCCTGTCGCGTTGGAAGCACCGACTTGGTACGTCCCCACGGGCAGACCATCCTCGTCACCATCATCCAGCAAATCATCGCCATCGGCGGCGACCGACACCTGAGCATCGTCCTCTGAATCGATTCGCTGCCCGAGAATGATTACGCTCGGGTCGGTCAGGATATGCCGCGGGCCGTTGCTCCCAAGCAGTGTGCCGTAACTATTCGGTGCGTCCCCGAAATCGAACTCAAAATCCCCCAGCAAAATCGTAAACAGCGTCGAGCCATCGCTTTGGTTGGCACGCAGGTTGTTGCCCGCCAAGTCGGCGATTTGCGTGTTGTCCAGCGTGATGAAGTAGACGCTTTGGGGCTGCCAAAGGGTCGACAACGGAGTCAAGTTCAACACACCCGTCAGCGGATTGTAACCGAGGTTGTAATCGACACCTTGCGTCAACAAACGACCGTTTTGCGTGATCTGTACCGCTTGCGGCGCGATCGCCGGATCGTTCGGATCATCCACCGTCAACCCATTGACCCCGGTCCCTTCAAAGGGCGAATTCGGACCAGGTCCATCACCGAGCAGAATCGAGAAGCCTTCAAGGAAGGGATTTTTCTGCCAAACCACGGTGGCGTTGGGATCGCTGTCGTTGCCTTCCAAATCGTTGTCTAGGGGAGTTAACAACTCGGCATAGGGAGCATCATTGTCGGAGTTATCAACGGCACCGCGGTCTTTGAATACCGACGTACCACCGCCGCTTGGCGCAGCCCCCGAATCGATTCGCTTTTGACCATAAACATCTCGGTCAGGAGCGAATAACGGCGAGGGCGGCAAGCCGATTTCGTCTTTAAAGTTAACGAAGTCGAATCGGTCCTGCAGCGAATCGAGTGAACTGTCGAGCGCCTGCGAACCGGCGGCCAAATAGTAGTTGCCGTTGGCCGCATCGACAAACAACGGCGGAGCTCCGGCGACCACAATGGCGTCGGTGCCAACCGGTCCATTGGAACCGTTTTGTTGGAAGAAGTTCGAGCGGATCTCGCTTTCAAAACCGCTATTGGTGATGGCCGTTCCTTGGAAGGCGAACAGGTTGTTCATCACCGTCGGACTTGCCAACGGCCCGATCTCCACGCCGATACTCGAACCGAGACCGACAAACGTATTGTTGACCAGTTTGCTGAACGGTCGCGGCGTTTGCGGATTGTTCTGATTCGCCCCCACAAGTCGCACGCCCGACGAATTGGCAACGACGTTGTTTTGAATCACCACACCCGGAACCAAACGATCCGAATCGAGCTGTGGGAAGTTGATCACCGAACCGGGGTGCGGCACGTTGCCGTTGGCTTCGCTCGCACCGGCCTGCACATTGATGCCACGAGTCAGCGAATCACGAATAAAGTTGGATTCGATGATAAACGCCCCTTGCGGCCGTTCACGGTTGCTATCGGCGAGCAGACCCGTACCGCCTTGCAAGACCTGAATGTCATCGATGAAGGCTTTGTCGAGTCCCGCCGAACCCGCACCGTCTTTGGTGTACAGCCACGTGAAAGTGCGATCTCCGGTGCCAAACGGCACCTGAACGACGCGATAGGGGATCTCGCCGGTACCAAAATTCTGGTCGAACGCGGTGCTTCCCGAATCTCCCGGCACATCTCGCAACCGCTGGGGCACCCCGTCGATCAAGAAACGCATGCCATCCGATTCGGCCTCGGAGCTAACGCTGTAAGCGAACCGCAGATTCCCCGTCGAAGTGTTGCCACCGGTTAAAGCCGACAGAGTCGTCTGGAAGACCGCGATTTCGTTATTACCGATGGTCCCTGATTCCAAGCCGACGGCTCCGGTGAAAGCGTTCGTCGAGCTCTGCCATTCCGTTAGCAATGCAGGTGGAATGGTGAATCCACCGATCGTCAGGTCGGTCGGCACCGACAAGTCAGGCAGCGTGCCTTCGAAATCGATACGCCCCGTTTCGGAGCTGGTCAAAATGTGGCGGTCATTGGTGTCGAAGACCGAACCAACGGCAATGCCACCTTCATCCAACAAATCCGCGAACTCACCGGTCCGGCGAATCTCTAGCTGGTAACGCCCTTGGAGAATATCAGGCAAGGCATTCGGGTCAGGATTGCGTGTTCGTTGTCCACCAGCAAACAGATCGGTGGTTGCGGAACTGGAAAGATTTGCCCGAGGGTCACCCGCTCCGTACTGCGGTTCCGTGACCATTTCCCCACGTTCGGTAAAGCCGACGATAATGTCGTCGATGTAGAAGCCTTCGTGTTGGTTATTCGTACTTCGGATGGAACGACTGCTATTTGTAAATTCGCCAAATTCACTGTCGATCAGTCCCAGGCTGGGGTCGTTCATCGTCCCCGCGGTGCTAAAGTCGAACCGCAATTGAATATCGCTCACGCCAGCAAAGGTCGACAGGTCGATCCTCGCTTGACGCCACTGTCCCGTATTGTCAAACAATTGCTGGACGATTTGATCCTCCGGAGCCCGGCCTGCGGTCGAGTTCACGGCGGCATCGGATCGACGCGACAGGAAGCCTGGTAATTCAGCAGGAAAATCGCTGGTATCAGCGGGACTTAACTCGGCATTATTGGTTGCCAGCAGTTCCCAGGTCACCCCACCATTGCGCGAGGCAAACACTCGAGCGCTATCTCGGAAAGGATCCGACCCATTGTTGTCCACGCGGGCGCCGTCATCTCCTTCGGTCGCTAGGAAGTAATTGAAATACAGCGTTGGACGGTCGAGCGAATCGTAATCCGCTAGACTGAATCCGCTCGATTGCAGAGAACCCAGCGCGCCACCTGGTAAGTTGTAGGTACCGCGAATCGCGGGGTTGCTACTCAGGTCGATCTGCTGAGCCGTGTTTCGAATCCCCAATTGAGCGCGAACGCCGGGTTCGAAGTTGATGAAACTGTTCGAGTTCGAAGTTGGATTATCCTCAAACGGCTCGAACCCGAAGTAGAAGCTTGCTCCACCCTCTTGTTCGTTCGTGCGGCGGTCCAGACCTTCTCCTGGGTTTGCAATCGGGCGTGCCTCATCCGCGGGTACGCGACTGTCATCGGGGGCTTGATTGATGCCGTGTCCCAAGTCGGTGGCACGTCGCATCGTTGGATGCCACAGGTTGAAGTCGAGCGGCGAAAACGCCAGACCGATCGCTCCGCCGGACAGCCCGTTGACCTGCGTCGAATTCGCCCCGGCGCTGCCCGTGCCGTCATCGAAGATATTGCGGAGGACCAAGTTGGGATCAGCCGTAGCCACTTGGGTCGGATCGATCGCGACGACCGTGCCGTTGCTTGCGGTGGCGAACAAGGTGTTCGCATAATCGCCGTCTTCCACGTTTTGTGGCCCCAACGCAAGTCCCTGGAACCGACTGTTGGCCGTGCCTAGGATGCCCGACACATCGACCTGGTTGATCACAAGACCGGTGTTCTTGTTGATCTCGAGGATCTCGCCGGCGCTGGTAACCCCAAACAAATTCCCCGAGCTACCGAAGTTCGCAAACGAGACCCCGGTAACCCGACCATTCAGCGGTGTGCCCGATCCACCAGTCAAGACTCGAATGCCCGTTGGAGCCGACACGGCGGCCGTCCCCGTGTTGCCATCAACCAGGACAGCGGTGACCAAATTACGAGCGTCTGCGTTGTTATTAATCGCGTTGACAATCGCCGCGGCGGTCGGACCGTTGGTCAATGGGGGGCCGCCGGTGCCGCCGATGTTCAGCGTAATCGTGTTGCCCGCGACACTGACGGTGGCATTATTATTATTAGGCCGTCCATCTGGATTCAGGAGAAGGGTGATGTTATTTCCCGCCACTCCAGGAATCTTCGATTCCAATCGAATGGTGGATGAAGCAACCGGGTCGGCGGCGTTGGAAATCGTGATCGAAGTCGTTGCAGAAGTGACACCCGCTGGCTGGATGTCGCCCCGTACGCCGGCCGATTGATTGAACCCACTGGCCGCTTGGAATGCCGCACTTCCATTGGGTCGAGCACGATAGAGTTTCGAGGAATTGTCGGACTCACGAACGACGTAGTACAAGTCGTATTCCGGCACCGGTGCGGAACTTGGACCCGACGTACCGCGCCGTTCAAACGTTAAGGCGTCGACTTCGTCCGAAGTGGTGAACTCTTCCACATCGGTATTAACCGGGGCGTCATTGGGAGTTGGATTCCGGCCTGGGATGTTGTCGTTTCCAACGACCGTCACCGCACCGGTGCTGGGATCGATTTCGACCAACCGCCCCACCGAGTTATTGACGTTCGGCAAACGCTGGTAGCCAAAGAAGCGACCATCCGACCGCATCACGATATCCTGAATGTCGTCATTGCCAGCGGACAGGTTGTTATTAACCCGAGTGAGGATGTTTCCTCCAGAAAATGGGTTCGCCGTGTAGAGATCATCGCCATTATCCGCGCCCTGATCGGATGCAAGGAAAAGCACCACATCTTCAAGCCGGAAAGGACGCACATGGTTCTC
The DNA here is from genome assembly GCA_964477385.1 of uncultured Pirellulaceae bacterium. Taxonomy (GTDB): domain Bacteria; phylum Planctomycetota; class Planctomycetia; order Pirellulales; family Pirellulaceae; genus Roseimaritima. Next base: position 62,571 of record CAYZHQ010000006.1, on the reverse strand, counting down.
CAGTGCGATACTACTGGAGATATCAAAAATCCCATCGGTCTGCGGAGCGATTTGAGCTCCACGGGAGCGGTAACCCTGGAAACCAATGTGATCCTCCACGACTCGCTGCACCGAATTAATCGGTTCCAGACGCGTCAACTGGGCGACTTGATCTTCCGGAGTTCCAGCACCGGCCGACCCATTGGTCACCGGATAAGCACGGAGGGTCTGCGTCGTCGGCAATGGAGTCACACGGTTTGACATCACCGCGACATAATAAGTCAGCTCGTCCGCAGAAACCCCCGCACCACCATTCTCATATCCGACGGTGAAATGGACGGGCCCAATAAAGCCATCGTTCCGTCCCAGCGATCCGCGGCTGAGATCTTCCACGCCGGTTCCCGTGCCGGGTGCCGACACATCGTCTTGAACATTCGATTCACGACCGATGAAAATCAGATCCTGATTGGAGTCGTAGACAGCAATCGTCGTATCGGGCCGCAAGAACCCGTCGGCGTAATCGATGTCAAACACCAGACTGACCGTCCCCGCGCCATCATTCACGCCAGGAATGAACTGAATGTCAGTGTGATCCAAATTGAATTCAAACCAATCAACATCCGTGTTGGACTGCAGTTCCCCGCCGAGTCCAATCGCAGCCATGTCGGTCTGCAACAGATTGACGAGCTGCTGTGCCTGCCCAGGCGTGTCGTTCTGACCGGGCGAGGTTTCTTGTTCGGCCGATTCCGCAATCAGAGGCGAATGGGCTGGTAAGCCACGCACGTCGATGCCGGTGTTTGCAAAGCGAATATCGGCAAACCGCACCGTCGAACCGGGAAACTCGTCGACCTGACGTTGACGCACTTGCAGTTGATACGCACCGCGGCTTTCGCCCGCCAGAGTGGTAATCGACGCAGCCGAAGTCGGATTGCTGCGCACGCGAACAAAGTAAGTGCCAAGGCTGCCTGGAGAGCCTGGAAGGACAAACCGCAAGCCAGGATCGCGGAAGTTTTGGGTATAGAAATCACCACCCAATAGCGGCTCTTTCTCCAAGGTCAGGGCATTCAAATTTCCTGAATCGCCGACCATCACCGAACGAGCTTGCACCGTTCCTGCTGAATTGATGACTTCGATAATCAGGTCGAGTGCGGGATCGGTGCGATCGACATCCAGCCAGACCTCTTGCCCCGCCGTGCCACGGAAACTGTAGACGTCGACATCGTTGGACGCATCCAAACTGACGTGTCCGTGGACTTCGAAACCGAGACGACGATTCTCGTCACCACTGGTTTCATCCGGTGCCAGCGTCCCCAGCAACTGCGCTCGGCTGACGGTGCTGTTGACATCGTTGCCATCGGTAAACGGATTCTCAAGCTCGCGCACGATCGCCACATTGCGGTCGTTGCTGAATTCATCAAACAGCAAGCCTCTCCAGCCACCGCGAACGCCGCTGCTAGCGCCATCGCCGTTGGTGTCAAAGACCACTTCTCCGAGCGGCGTCAGGCCCGCGCCCACGCTGTCGTCGCTGAGGTGCGTCAAGACGACCGGATGTCCGACACTGCCGATCACTTGCACTGTGCCGCCGATGCGATCATGGATGTCAAGCGGCGTTCCGGTCGCGGTCAATCCGGCGGTACCGCCGGCAAGTTTCACCACCAAACTTTCCGAGTTACTGCTTTGCAAACGCAGTCCGCTGAAGGTGTGGTGATTGCCGACAATAATCTCGTTCTGCAAGACATGCACGATGTCCGTGTCGTCCCAGATCGACTCGGTCGTCAGCACTTCTCCGCGGATCAACATGCCGTTGGTGCCGTTACCCTCCAGCCGATTCAAACGCACCATCGGGCCGTGGTTGTCCGCCAATTGCGAGAACGCATCGATCCTGCCGGTGCTGCGTCCTGAATCTTTTAGGTTGGGGAAATTCAGCGAGTTGGCATTCAAGTTGATCACCGGACCGGCATTCGACTTGAAGACATTGCTGACCACGACAGGCTGTGATCCACGGACATAGATCGTCGCCGCCTGATTGTTTCCTCGTCCGTCTCGGGTACCCGTTCCGTTACCGCCTGCGTTGTCTTGCAGCAGCGTGTTGGTCAGTCGCAAGTTGGCTTGATGAACCTCAATGGCATTGAAGTTCGTAGAGCCCCCTTCGATCGGCGAGTTACCACCACCAAACGCGATCACCGCATTATCGATGCTGGCCGATGAGGTGTGATTGAGCACGATGCCCGACCAATCTCCGGGCTGGCCAACGGAATTGATTCCACCACCAATATCAAAAGAACCACTTCCGCCAAATCGGTCGTCGCTCAGCGAGGTAAAGATAACCGGACGATTCGCAGTGCCTTCGGCGATCAATGACGACGAGCCGCGTTCGGCTTCGATGCGGGCACTACTCAGTTTCATGACCACGCCGGGATCGACCACCAAGCGTCCGGCGGGACGACCGGTACGCAGCCCCGAAGTAATCAGCGGGCCGCCGGGCTGGCCATCGATCTGCAGGTTCTCTGTCAACACGTGCGTGATATCGACATCATCAAACCGTCCAAACACCGTTAGTTTCTCGACGCGCGAGCCGAGTTCGGTCGCGACGCGGACAAACAGACCGTCGATGGAATTGTCAGCGAGGAAGTTGCCGTAAATATCGGGACCGATCCGTCCCAGGCGATCATCGAAGCTATCCGGGTTTGCCGACACCGCCGCATTGTCGTTGTTGACAATCTGATTGAAAGAGACCGTGGGGCGAGCATTTTCGATAAAGATCGGCGCGAACACCAACTCTTGCGAATCGACCGATACCTTGCCACCCCCGTTGCTGATTTGGGTGTGGTTTACGTAATTCAGGAACACGCCTTCGGTTTCCAAATCGGAGTCGCCTCGGAAGACGATCCCGCCAAAATCGCCCGCCGCCGGAGCGCGACCGACGCCATCGGTGTTTCCACCAACCGCATCATTATGGAAAGAATGCAACTGCACCGGCTGGTCGGGAGTTCCCAGGAACTGCATCGCGCTGTGACTGCGACTGAGGTTGGAGGCCGACGTGCCGGCATCGAGGTTCGCTTTGCGCATCTTGAACAGGGTACCACCGGCGACCATCACTGTGACGCCTTGAGGCACCAAGAACTCCGCACCATCGGCGAGCGCCTGATCGGAGTCATCGATCCCGATCAAGTAAGGCCGATTGTCGCCAGGGGTCGACAAATCTTGGTCCGCGCCTCCGTTACCAATAATCCGCAGTACGTTGGGGGTCGTCAGCAGACGCGGCGTCCCCGAGACATCCAAGTTGTCAATGTTACCGAGCTGAACGACCGCTCCGGTCGCCGAGGAGGTGACCGATCCAGACAATGCACCGGCAGTCACTGCGGCGCCGACAGCCGCTTGAACGGCGGCCGCATAATCGGCGGCCGTCACGGCCCCCGCTGTATCGACCACGCGCACTCCGGCAACTGCAAACGAGCCCGTATTGTCAAAGGCGAACTCCGTCGCGTTCAAGCCGTCGTCGATGGTAAACCGATCGCCGTTATTGATTTCCGTGGCCGCGTTTTCGGGCAACACAATCCGGTTGCCGACCTGCCGCAAAGTAAAGTCAAGCGTATCGTAAGGACTGGAGAGCGAGCCATCCCCTTCGACCACGCCGGCGGTATTGTCGTTCAGCTTGTCGACAAACACCGTCGCGTCGCTCGACTGGAACCAGAATTGAAAGACTCCGCCGGCGCGCCCCGTACCATCTCCATCGATCGGAGTGCCATCGGCATCTTTCAACGCACTGCCACGTTCGGCATCGAAGCTGACCTTAAGGTCGTAGATCCCATCGGTGGTGCCACCGGAGCCGGAATCGGGAATCCGAGGATCGTACTGGTCGTTGCCGGTACTGCTGACACCGACAAAGTAGGTACCTGCTTCCAGTCGAAGATTCAGATACGAATCGTTGCCGTTGTAGCTGTTGTTTTGAGCGATCAGTTCGACATCACCACTGTCGGTTTGGCGATACAACTGCAGCACACTGTTCAGCAAACTGCTCGACCGACCTTCATCACTCAGGCGTTCCGCGACGGTCTCGGCGGTGAATTGCCCCGCTTCGACCAACTCGAACTCATACAAGTCGATATCGGTACTAGGCGGAGGCGAGAAACGCTTCAGGTGTACGAAGTCGACATCACCGGGCAAGACATCGTTAAGAACGCCGGCTCCCATGTTGGATGGCACATCATAGGAGTGCCCCAGCCCGATCGCATGCCCGATTTCATGGAACATGACACTCGTGAAACCATCACCGAACTCGCGATTCGCCTGGTCGAACAGAGTACCGTTAAGCAGCGCCCCTGAACCGCCGCCTAAGCCATCAACTCCCGCGTCGGGAGCCATACCGGGATCAAAAGCTCGCAGGTCCCCTTTGCCGATAATCATTCCGTCCGTTTCAGACTCAACGAACTCCCGGCCCGTCTCCGAAGCGTAGATCTCGAAAATCGACCGCACAATCTGTTTTTCTTCGGCGGTGATTAAGTTCGGGTACGGTGCCCCAAACGGATCAACGCCGAGAACTTCCGGGAAGCGATAGACGACCGATTGGATGCCGATTGGCAATTGGGGATTGGTTCCACGGGAACCGATATGCGACTCCGCCTGGATCTCACGATGTCCCGGTTCGTCTTGTCCACCAGCGAGCGGCGGCAGCGGAATCGACTGCGCCTCGATCTGAGCGGTCAGTGAAACCGTAGCCGCTCCCAGCAAGCCGAGATCGGTGGCCGTACCGAGACTGCTGTTGAGGTCGCTGTTGGAGATCGAATTGCCGATCGTGGCCGCCTGAATCGAGTAGGATCCGGTACTGCCATCGGCGCTGGAAACTTCGATGAAGTAGGCGCCGTCGAGCGGAACAGGACTGAGCGTTAATAGATCGACGCCCCCCGGGCCACCCGCTGTCACTACGGCTGTGGCGACTTCGGCCCCCGCACTGTCGAGCAACCGCACGTCCAGGTCCAGATCGGCAACGTGGGGCGTGAGCGTCACATTCAAGGCGGTTCCGTTAACTAGTTGCACCTCGAAGAGATCGACATCAGCGGGATCGTCATGAACGCCCGCGCTGTCGCCGAGAAACCCGTTGTAAGTAAACGCATTCCCGTCGAACAACGTGCCAACCTGCAAGGCGGTCGCCAACGTTGCTTGATTCCCTGCCGATCTGCCGACATCCAGCCGATAATTCCCATTAGGAATAGCTTCAGCAAACGTCAGCACGACACGATTGGTCACCGGATCATAGGTCACCCGTTCGGGCAGCGTTGTTTGCTCGTCCGCTGGATTCAGCGTACCCTGAGTGTTGATCAGGCGGTAGAACCGCGGATCGGTAGCGTCCGCGACATCCAACAATTGATTGTCGAAATCGATGACGATCTGGTTGCTCGCCTGGGTCAGCGCAGCGGAACGCGTGATGCTGACCTGGCCTTGATTCAAACCGCTGCTAACGGCCGTCAGCAAGGGCACCTGCTCTCCGGCGAACTGGCCTTGAAAGGTGACTTCCAAAGAAGAAGACACGACCACATCGCCCGGCTGAATCACCGCGTTAGGCAAGGTCTCGAGCGCCAACTGCACATCTGCCGCCGTCGCGGCCAGAGGCAGATCGGTGGTCGATTCGCCTTTAAACTGCAGTTGGTAAGTACCCGAGGAAGGGCTGCCCAAGAACGCGATCTGCTGCGTGTTGCGACTGACCGGTTGCGGAACCACGGCAACGACTTGCGCCCCGCGGTCAATTCGAAACGCATGCAGCAAGTCGACGCCATCGTTGAAAGCCTCGCCCGCACCGTTAGTTAGGGCATCGCTGCCCGCACCGATAATCTGAATCTGATACGTATCGTCCGGCATTGCAAAACCGGGATCGACAGGATTGTGCGCGGCCGAGCTGGCCGGACGCATCACTACCCGCTGCGAATTGGCCGGACTGTTATCTCCTGGATCGACAAAACCCACGAACCCCAGTTCGACGTTCACCTCATTGCCATCGCCAAACGTTCCATCGCCACCGCTGCGCACCAAACGAATACTGTCGCGATTGACGGTCGCTTCGTTCAGGTCGGCCCCGCCGGCAAACAGCAGATTCAACTCCCGAGGCGACTCTTTCAGCGTCCCGTCGACTTGCAGTAACTCCCCCGCGTCGGCACGAATCGCAAGCAGTTCCGGCCCGGCAAGCAAGTTGCGACGCTCCAGCGTTTCGTGCAGCATGCGGCGACGGCTGAAGCGATTGGAACTTCGCGTTGAAGAACCCTTTGGCTTTCGAACGATAGTAGAACGACGTCGAGCCATGCTGGCGAACCTTCTGGAGGGACTTAATAGGTGAACAAGGTGCTCGAACACAGTGGTCCAAGTGACCCAAAGTAACGACACCGTCTGATGTGCCTTGGCAGAAGCTGGGCAACTTCATACACAGGCCCCGCAGGGCACCATTGCCCCGCGCCAGTCGCGATGTGAATATCAATGTCAAATAGTTATCAAAACCGCTAGCTGCCAAAATTGCAACGATTTGGCTATTCCGATCGACTACAGATCACCTAGGGTAATCTCGGCAAACAGGTCAGACAACGCGCGATCGATCGCTTTGTCCTGATCGACGTCGCTGCTTTCAGCACTGCGTCCCGACATCAGCGAATCGACCGCCGCGTCGACGCGATTGTCGACCGCCACAAAGCTCGACTGCCAAGCCGCACCGTGGTTGCCATCATCGCTGGAGACGTCTTGTTGGAATTCCTCGTCGTCCGCCGCGGTCGATGCTTCCACGTTGGATTGCCGCAGGCCTGTCGAGTCGATGGCGGCATAAGCCGTCGTCGTTGCCAACCGAGGATCGAATCCTTCGCCCTGAGACGTGCTCGTACGATTCCGACGATTCAGTTCCAGAATCACATCGAGCGCGTCGACGGCGTTCACCGTTCCGTCACCGTTGACGTCCACAAAATCGGGCGGTGCGGAGGTCAGCGTACTGACCGGCACGGAAGGCACGCCGCGACGATTCAGCAAGTTGATCACTCGCAAGGCGTCGACCGCAGTCACAAATCCGTCCGCCGTCACGTCGGCTCGCAACCCCGACAAGGGGTTTTGATAAGCCGACCGCTGCAGGTTCAGCGTCACCGTGATCGGATTACTGATGCCTGTTGGATCTTGCAAGCGATAGGTAAACGAATCGGTTTCGCCCACGGCACCTTGCTGATTGACATAGACAAACGTGCCGTCGGGGTTCAGTTCAAGCAGTTGCCCCTTGGTCGGCGAACTGTCGAGTATCAACGTGAAGTCGTCACCGTCGGGATCGAAGTCGTTACTCAGGATGCCGTCGAGCGGATCAAGCACCGACAAGCGACCACCAATCGTCACGCTGTACCCATCCGGCAGTCCCACAGGAGCATCTTGCACCGGTGCAATGTCCAGTGTGAAGGTGTCGGTTTCCTCGAAAGTTCCGTCGGACGCCCCGATCGTGATCTCTTGTTGGCCACTGGCATCCGGCACCAGCGTGATCCGCATTTGATCTCCCACAAAGGTGATCGACTGGACCAGCGATGATCCGACAAAACTACTTGGCGAGATCACGCGATAGTTCAACTGCGTGCGGTCAGGATCTGCAAAGACTTGGCTGAGGTCAGCGACCACCAGTTCATCTTCCTCTCCCAACACCGTACCGAGCGAATTGATCAAAATCGGTGGATCGGGCGTATCGGCAACATTGACCGGTATCGTTACTTCCCTAACCGGTCCGTTCGGAGCGTTAATGGCTCGAACTGTTAACACGGCACTACCGAAACCAAACGACGGCAGCTCCAAAGTCAGGTCCGCCCCCTGCTGGTTCACGACCACCACGTCGGCGTTGCTCGAGGTGACTTCAAACACCAACGCGTCGCCTTCCGGATCGACAAACCACGTGCTGAGGTCGTACTGGAACTCTTGTGGAATCGTCTTGCTTTCGGTGAACGACAGCGAATTATTGCCAGCGATGCCATTGATACCAATGAAGTCCGCCGGATCGTTATCGCCATCGACGTTTAGCAACACGGTGCCGATTCCGATCGCACCCTCACTATCCTGGATGCGATAGGAGAGCTGGTCTTGGCCGGAGAAATTCAACGGAGGCGTGTAGGTTAACTCGCCACCGTTGGCGGAGCTGTAGGTCACCGTTCCGCCACGTTGCGTTTGCCGCGGGAAGTCGGTGACGATCAACGAAATCGTCTGTGCCGATTCATTTGAGGGTCCCGCCGTGTCATTGGTCACGATCCCGTTGGGACCGCTCACGGGGATCACCCGGAAACCATCTTCCGGCGCATCGTAGGAGTCGGTGTTGGCGACCGGCGGGTCGTTGACCGCATCCAAGGAGATGACGACGGTGCCCGCTTCGGTTGCCGTCTGCGAGACCTGACCTGCTGGTGGCACATCGGCCACGGTATAGATGAACCGGTCGAGTGGCCGTCCGGCCTCGGTGTTGTAGTCCGCCGGCGGCGTGTACTGCACGCTGCCATCGGCGAGGATCTGCAGCGTCCCGCCTTGCTCGGACACGAAGGGCACAAAGGCACCGCCTGGACCGGAATTCGAACCGACCGTGTCAATCACCAACGGTTGCGAGAACTCGTTGGTCGGCCCCGGCACGAACAGGCCTTCGGTCAAGGCCTCGATCGTGAACTGCTCGATCTGATCTTCGTTCAGGTTCGCATCGACCTGGACCGCTCCCGGCGTCACCGGCTCTGGAGCATCGTTTATCGAAGCGACATTCAAGGTCACGGTGACCACAGTTGGATTGACCAACTGCAGGTCCGTCTGCCCATTGGGGGCGACGTCGGTCACACGGAAGGTAAACGCCAGCGTTCCGAAGAACTCGGCATCGGGCGTGAAACTGAAAGTCCCTTCCGCATCCAATTCCAAGACACCGCCGTCGCCGTTGGCGTCTTCCACCCGCCGAATACCGACGTCGTCCGCAAAGACTGCTACGTCATCGCTGTTCGGATCGGTGATGCCAGTCAGCACCCCATTGTCGTTGTCCGAGGGAGTCAATGCTCCGTCGACATCAAAGACTTCCAGTCGCAGGTCTTCCTGGACATCGTAAGACAATTGATCGTTCGTCACCGTCGGTGGTGCGCCTGGCAAGACACGCACCTGGTAATCTTCGACTTCGCCGCTGAGCGCCAGCCCGGTAGGATTGAGGCCGCCTTCGGTGCTGAGCCGGAACCGAGCGTACGTCATTAGCGGACCGTTTGGTTCGGCCGTCGTATCGGGGACACGAATATTGAACGTTCGCGTCACCGAGCCCCCGTTGTCGGCAAAGATCGCCCCTGGGGTTTCACGACTGATGATTTGCTCACCGGGATCGGACCAGTCGCCGTCTCCGTTAAAGTCGATCCAGGCATCCAAGACACCGGCACCCGTTACCGTAATGGCCACCGGAGTGTCGAAGGTCTTGTTGAATACTCCAGCGGGGTTGCTGGGCGAGACGAACACGACACCATCTTCGTCGTCCACGATGACTCGCAGGGTATCGCCAGCGACCGACAAATCAGCCGGCCGCAGCGGGCTTTGCAGGAACGCTCGTTCCAGCGACTGACCGATCGTTTCACCGGGCTCTCGTGTCACCGCGAAATTGTCTTCATTGAACTGACCGTCGTCATCAAATTCGAAAGTCGCTCGTGCGATCCCGGTGTCGATTGTCAGCGTGTCGCCGTCGACCGTCGTGCCCAGGGTGATATCCACTTGCCCTGCCGACTGCGTGACCACAAACGTAGTGCCGGTCGAACCGGTGACTTCGATCGATGTGTCGTCGCCGTTGGCGCCCACTGTCGGTTGACCATTGGCATCGGCATCGATCAACGTTCCCAGAACCGGTCCCAGACCGATCACGTGACGTGCTCCGTTGACGTCAAACAACGTCGGGTAGCGGCCGCGAACGCCATTGACCGGATCGGGAGCATCCCCAAAGTCCAGCCCGACTTCGGGCATCAGGATCGTGAACTGGGTCGTGTTGTCGGACCGATTCGGTTTCAGGTCTCTGCCTGCGTTGTCCGAGATCGCTTGCAGGAAGTAATTCTCCAACTGAGGTCCGACCGAACGGGCGTTTTCGATGAACAGCGTATTGCCGCCGCGGTTGACCGCCGACAGTGTCGTGAACGGTACTTCGCCTGGAATATTGATGCTGTTAATGGCATCGATCAACGCCTGCTTGACTTCGACCGAAGTGAACGAGCGATTAATCCGGACCGGCTGAGCCCCACCGGGGACGCCTGTGAGTTCGATTCGTGGCGAGTCGGTCACATCGATGTTCGTGCCCGGTACATCATTCAGTTCCACCGCATCCCCCACGGCGACGGCATTCAGTTCCAACGTTCCCTTGTTGTTGTTAATTGCCGCGGCAAAAGCGGCCGCCACCTCGGCCGGAGTCGCCGTGGCTTGGAACGTCACAGGGATCGCCCCGGGCTGCGTCACACCGCCCCCACCAGGTGCCACTTCGAACTCGAACGTCCGCGACGTGCCACCTTGTGCGATGGAGATGAAGTCTCCGTCTTGCACAATTCCACGTCGCGTGGTCAACGGACTGATGCCAGTATCGATCTGCGTATCGTCGATCTGTCCCAGACCAATCGTGCCGGTGTTTTGGCCCACCGAAGTGGCCACGATGCCGAGTCCCGCGTTATTGATCGCCAGGGCCGTCGCATCGGCCACCACGTCCAACGAATCGCTGACGCTGTACAGAATCGGAGTCGCCAGCGGATCGAGCGTGAAGCCCGACTGGGTGTACTCAAACACAATCGTCTGACCGTTGCCGGTCATCGTAAAGCGACTGTTATCGGGAATCGCAACCGCACCGATCTGAGGCAACTGCATTTGCAGCGGCCCAAAGATCCGCAGAGCGCTCTTGCCTGTCACCCCCGGGGCTCCCTCGATCACCACCCCTGGCGAACCAGCGGCTACCAATCCCAAGCCCGGTTCGCCGCCAATGGCAACCACGCCATTGCCGACCGCCTCGACAATCAATGGATCGACGCCGGCGATGCCCTGCAACGTAGCCGCTTCCGTCTTGACCGCTGCCGCGATCTGGTCTGCCAAGTCATCGGCCGTCGTGGTACGACTGTAGTTGATTGCAATCGACCCGGGGGCCACGCCGTCGTTGACCGGTAGGTCGGTGCGATTCAATTCAAAGACCACATCGGCACCGCCACCGACGGGCGTAAACGTCAGAGTGGTGGCGTCGGTCGGTGTTCGTGAGATACCTACGATCCGCAGTTGCCCCGCACCCGCGGTGGCAATCCCACCACGCGGCAAGTCCAGCAGCACGCGTTCTCCAACCAAAGTCGGATCGATGTTCAAAGAGGTGCCATCGATGGCTTCTAAAATCGCCGCCGAAACAAGCGTATCTTGAGTGGCTCCGGCAACCAGCACAGGCACATTGCCAAATCCAACTCCACCCCCGGTCTGGAATTCAAAGACGACCGTCTGTTCGCCATCGTTGATCGTAAAGATGTCACCATCCTCAATCCCTCCAGGCCCCACACCGGCGATCGGCGACTGCAGCGCGACCGTCTTGGGAGCTTGCAGCAAGCCGCTGTCAAAGGCATCGATCGTGGCGCCGGCTTCGGTGCCGACAATCACGTTCGCACCATCGACAACAACCGACACGTCCAGATTGGGCTGAGCGGCGATCACCGCTGCGATATTGGCCGCCAACGTTTCCTGACTCGAACCGGCCACGAAGGGAACGGGAATATTACCATCCAAAAAGTTCGCCGGTTGATCGGAATCAAATTCAAAGGTCACCGGCGGATTGGTGCCGTCGTCAATCGTGAATCGATCGGCGTCACTAATGCCACCCGCTCCGGTCCCCGCAACAGGCACCGTCAGCGTGAGCACTTCGGGCAATTCGATTTCGTAACCCGATTCGAATTCCAAAGAGACCCCGCCACCGTTTTCGTCGGTGATCGTCAGCAGTTCACCATCGCTAACGGTCCCCGCCGAAGGGGCGATGACCACGAAGCGATCACGGTTGTTAAGGTCGATGCGATAGGAGCGATCATTTCGCCAGATGCCAGCCAGTGGCGTCAAACGGATTTGGTTGCGTGTCGAATCGTAAGTGAAGGTGTAATCGATCCCTTCCTCCAACAACCGTCCATTTTCGAACAGGGTCAGCGAGGCTCCTTCTTTTCTTAATCCCTCGATGATCGCGCCGACGACCGTGTCGTCATTGATCCCGCTACCGGGGAATGGATCGGAAGCATCACCGGTATCGATCAGTTGAATGCGGAACTCACCGTACGTGCCGTCGCTGAGTTGCAGGAAGCTGACCGCGGGGTCGGTGTCGATGCCCTGGGAGTCGTTGTCCTTAGGCAAATCGGCTATCGCTACCGGACCGATGAAGTCCGCCAGGTCCAAGGCACCGCGGTCTTTGAAGACGTTGGCTCCCAAACCCGACGGGGTTTGGGTATCGGGATCGTCGGCACGCAACTGGCCCGTGTTATCTCGATTCGGTGCCAAGACCGGCGACACGGCGATGCCGAGGGCTTGCTTCAGCGAGGCAAACCCAGCCCGTTCGGCCAACGAGTCGATCGCACTATCAACGGCCAGCGAACCACTGACGGGCAAGAAGTCTTCTCCCAACGGATCGGCCAAAACATTAGTGCCCAGCGGAATCACATAATTGAAGTCATCGCTGGGACTGTTCGTGTTGGTGCCCGCACCGGCAATGGCATGGAACACCGAACCGCCAACGATCACTTCACCCGGTTTGGGATGAGCATTGCCGCCCGGCACTCGGCCCGCGAAGCCTCGACTGGTCCGTTCACTGAAGACGCCCGCATTCTGATTCACAAGGACGTTATTCAGTAAGGTTGGGCTGGCTCCACCCTTGGCCATGACGCCAACTTCCTCGACAACCTGATCTTCATTGCTGCCCGGCCCCGGCGTGAGGATGACTCCCGAAGTATTCAGCCTGATCTCCGCTGCGTTGTTGATCAACACAAACAACTCGTGGCTACCCGCTGCCGACGACACCCCGAAAGGCGTCGTCAACCCGGTGTTGTAGCCAAAGCCCGAAGGCGAGTCGAACGGTCCCCCGGCGTGTGCTGGACGGAAAGGCAAAATGGGACTTTCCAATGTCCCCGCACCCTGCGGGCCGCCCAACGCCATCGCACGAACCGGAGCGACCGGACCGCGCGAACCGTCAGGCAACAATGCAAAGGGATCCGCATGGTTGGGCAGGGGGATGAAGTCCACCGGCGCGCCGTTGACAAAACCGTTGATGGCACCGGAGATCGCCAACGCCATGTCTGCCGGCAGATAGTTCGGCCTGTACAAAATGGGAAGATTGCCCGCTGCCACCGGATCGCCCTGCGTGAACTCAAAGGTCACCGCATGAGGAGCGTTTGGATCCGAAGGGACGCGATCGGTCGGCAAGTTCGCGACCTGCTCGATCGTGAACGTCGAACCGGCAGGCGTTTGGGCGCCACCGCGAGCCTGTATCACGAACTGTCGCGGAGCCCGGACTTCGATCGAGATGTCGTATTGTCCGGTACCCGAACCGGGTAAACGCTGGCCAAGCGACAACGCGTCGTAGGTCTCGTTCTGCGAAGCACTCACGCCAATGAAGTACGTGTCTTTCTCGAGTGCCGTGAAATCAATGAAAGGATCGATGCCTAACGTTTCGTCGATCGCCGCGCCGGTGTCATTAACCGTTTGCGGATCCCCATTGGAATCAAAGGTCGTCACCACCTGGCCGCTGCTGTTGAATACTCGCAGCACGGTGTCGATCGCTCCATTGGTATCGATATCGACCAACACGCGATCACCGAAGTCGAGTTCCACCTGGAAGAAATCGACATCTTCATTGGGCGAAACAAAAATCGAATCGCCGATCTGACCGGTGGAAGTGAACACATCGCTCGAATGCGAAACTCCCTGATGCGTTTGCACCGCATTGGCCAACGTATCGTTGGGTTCGTCGCTGGCGCTTCCGATCGAGGAGGCCAAACTACCGTCACGTCCAACGATCGTATTATTGATCACCCGTGCAAACGGCTGTGCCCCTTCGTGAATGGGAGCTTGCACAGCCCGAAAATCACCACTAGTGAAATAGATGCCCGATGCACCGTAAACATAGAGTGCCGGTTCTTGGTGATTCGTGTCGCTCTGCTGCAAGCGATTGGCGCGATTGAAGTCCGATGGATCGGTTTCGAACAAGTTGTCCGCGATCACCGGATCGACCAACTGCACCATGTCATTCTGTGCAAGCGGACTGTTGAGAATCGCTTCTCGGATCGCCAGCAGCATTTCATGTTTGTTGTAGCCGTAGCTACGACCATCCACGGGGCCGCGGTCACGGCGATAATAGATGGGGACATGTCCTTCACGAACACCCAACGTTGCGGCTCCACCGGAGATTTCCTCGAATTCAAACACCACGCGCAGATTCCCGGCATCGATCGTCATCAGATCGCCATCCGTCACAAACTCGCCGAAATGCTCAAACCCCGCCGGATTCCCACCGTTGGCGTTGTCCGGGTCAAAGCTTTGGTCGTTTGGAATAATCATCAGCGGGCGCAACTCGCCCTCGATATTTATTCCCGCCAACTGAGCGTTATCGATGATGTTGTTGATCACCGTCACGCCGGGGGTCAAGCCACCGATGACGCTGTCGTTCTGAGCAGGCAGATTCCGTATCGCTCCCATTCCGGTGTTACCCAAACGCGGCGTCTGGAGGAAGTTGTTGCTTTCCCCGAGGATCCGATCGAAGGGATCGGTTGCCCGTTCGCCCGGTTGGCTCCATACGCCATACACTTTGCTGTCGGTGATCGTGTTGGAATCGATCACGATCTGCGATTGCGTCCGCTGCACGTTGCGGTCGCCGAAAGAGTCTTGCAGCACGGCCGGGAAGGTGACTCGTCCGGTTGCCGGATCAGCCAATTGGTTGATGTTCGCCGGGCGTGTCGTCGACAAGGAGTTCTTGCCGATGAACAGGGCCGAATCGAGTTCATTGGTGGCGTTATCGCCGACGACGATCTTCATGGTGTATCGACGACCGGGCTGCATCAGCACCGACCCCAGATCGGTGTTCTCGGTGCTGAGCGTCAACACCTGAGAGAACCCGTCAAAGCCCAATTCTCGCAGGAAGTTCCCGCCGTTGGTCGGGCTATTGTCGGTATACAGTCCGCTCGCGGGCCCCACGGTCGTGCTATCGATCGGCGTTGGTGTTCCCGCTACATCGATCACGCCCATGTTGAAGACCGCGCCGAATTCGTCCTCGACCAAGACGGCCAACTGATCCTGGTTAATCAAGGCATCGTTGGTGAACTCTTCCGAGGCAAACACGACTTGCAGGAACAGATGACTGGGGTCGGTTCCATCGACCTGGAAGTCAAACTCCAAGGAAGACGAATCGACACTTGTCGTCGCCGTGGTCGCATCGAGATCGAGATCCCCCGCACCGCTGGCGATCCCCGAAGTGGTCTCCGAGAGATTGGGCCCCATCGCGCCGGCGACCGGACCGGTCGACACAATCACCCCCGATTCCAAACCGATGGTATAGGAGCCTTCTTCGAACACTCCCAACCCTGCTCCGCCACTGGTTTGCTCGTTGCCGAAACCCGTCACGCCCGTGCCGACCAACTCGGCCGCCAACAACGAACCGGTGCTTTCCGGCGAAGTCACCAGCGACTGCACATTCAGCCCGCGGAAGTCGCCTTCGGCGGGGCCGACCAAGTCAATGCGGTTGTCCTGCGAAGGCCCGTTGTCGATACCGCCACTACTGGAGGCCTCGATGTTCAAGATCGCCTGGACATTCGGATTGTTGATCGCATTGCGAATCGACTGTGCCACCACGGCGGCCGAATCGGTTGTCGCAAAGGGAACCGGAATGCTGCCCAGCGTCACGCTGCCGCTGCTATTGAACTCGAAGCGAATCGACGTTGCGCCGTCGTTCAATTCAAAGAAGTTGCCGTCCGACAGTTCGCGTCCAGCCGGTGCAATCAACGTCACCGTTTCGGGAGCAAGCCTCGCATTGGTGTCGAAGGTACGCGTCAGAACCTGCTGAGGAGTGGCGTTTTGGGCCGTCGAATGGATCTCGCCCGGCCGGATTTCCAACTGATAATTGCCACTCAGGATGGAGCTGTCCGAGGACGTGAAGGAAAATCCGTATTGCCCCGGAGCCGCATTGGCGATGCGTTCGCCACGCTCGGCAAACCCGACCACAAAATCGTCCATCGAGAAAGCCGGTGCCAACGAACCCACAACGCCGCCACTAGCGACAAACTCCAGTCGCACATTGTCCAATCCAGCGATCGTGTCGAGCGAAATACGCGCCTGCAAGAAATTGCTGGTCGTATTGGTGGTGAAGGTCCCAGTGCCGGCCAACGGAATCGTGGCACCCGTTTCGGTGATCGCATTGACGACCATGTTGCCGCCGTTACGGAAGTAATTGAAATACAGGAACGGCTGGTCCTCGGCGGTATAGTCGCCAAGGTCCATGGCGTTGGTCCGCAAGACGGAGCTAGCCGCACCGGTTGGAACGTAGTGCAAGCTCTGGTTACCCGCCGGTGCGGGCTGGAAAGCGTGGCCTTCGACCGACACATTCAACGTATACAGCGTGTCCTGAGGCAAGCCCGTGCCGGTGAATACATTGTCATCCGCATTGTAGCCAAGGTCGGGCAAACCGACGGCAAAGGTATAGTTTCCCGCCGGCAGGATGGTCTGGATAAACGGATCGCGATTGCTGTTGCTGCCACCTTGGCCAACTCCCGCTCCGACGCCGTTATTCGTCGCCACAACGGCGCCCGTGGAATCGATCAACACCAATCGCAAATCGACCGGCTGGGCAGCTTGGTCATCATCGATTTGAGTAAAGCCATTGGTGACTTCATCGACGTCAATGATCACCGTGCCGTCAGCGGGTACCGTAAATCGATAACCATCGACCGTGCCATCGCCGGTGCCACGCACCTTGATATAAGGGAATAGTAGCGAAGTGTTTTGCGTCGCCGTCCCCACATCGCCGTCGTAACGCAAATTCCATAACGGATTGGCTTCCAGGTTTTGTGCCGCGAATCGCGAGGGGTCGTTTCGTTCGAATTCTTGAACGATCAACGTCCCTGGATCGGTGCTCGAATCGGTATTATCGAACTGCTGAAATTCGCCGTGGCCGCGGTTGCCGCCCAAACGAGTATCAATCGCCCAGCCCGCGGGCAGGTTATCGCGAGGAATCAAAATCGGCACGGCGGGATCTTCCGCGGTGGTTCCACCCACGCTGTCGATACGGTCGTCAGCAATCCGAGCCACACTCGGGATGGGCTCGCGACGCAAGTCGACGTTTTGCGTGAATTCTGTCGGCAGGCGACGGTCGCTGGTCACCGCCACGTAGTAGACTCCCGTCGTTGGCAAAGCAACCGGCCCGATGAAGGCGTCGCCGGTGGAGAAACTACCACGGTCAAAAAATTCGGCTTGGTCGGACCCCAGCGGACTGACTTGGTCTTCCGCGATGTTGCTGTTCTCGCCCCACAAGACCAAACGCGCACGTTCGGTATCGAAGATTCCGTCACGTTCTCCATCGGGATCCCAGAAGACCGCCATGCTGGTGTTGGGACGCGACAGGCCATCGGCGTAATCGATATCGAAGACCGTCGAGAAATACTGCAAAGGATCAAACTCATCCGACAACTGATCTGACAATTGATCGTGATCGACGTCAAACTTGTAGAAGTCCACGTCGCCGGAAAACAACAGACTACCACCGACACTGATCGATGCGTCATTGGACTGCAGCAAGTTGCCCAGGTATTGAGGACGATCCACGGTTCCCGGCGTGTCGCGATTGACTTCCAGTACGTTATTGATCGCTCCTGCGACAGTCCCTTCGTTCTCCAGTGCATCACCGAGCAGTGGTGAATTCCGCATCAAGCCACGAACGTGAATGCCATTCTGGGCGTAACGAATATCGGCGAATCGAACGACCGAGCCACCGAACTCTTGGGCCTCCTGAATACGCAGTTGGACACTGTACGCACCTGCCGTTGTACCACCGGCGGTATCGTTCGGATTGATGCTCGCACTGCGGACACGGAACGAGTAGGCCGATCGACTGCCCGTCGTACCTGGCAACGCGACGCGGAACCCAGCATCCCGAATGTTTGTGGTGCCAAAATCGCTATACTGTCCCTTCGATCCGAAATCCGCGAACTCGAGATCGCCGCGTGCCAAAGGTCCAACCCGACCGTCGACCAGTGACGATTGAATCAAGATTCCCTCAGGATCGAAGACTTCGCCCGTGCTGTTGTCGGTACGAGCCAACAAGTTCCCATCCGAGTCCAGCAGCTCGATGATCGTGTCGAGGCTGAAGGTGGTTTTGTCGATGTCGAACCAAACCACCGTGCCCGCCTCTCCAGTGAAGCTATAGGTGTCGATGTCCGCAGGACTCGACAGGTAGCCGTGGACGGTGAAGCCCAACCGCAGCAGCTCGTCCGTCGAGTACAGGCTTCCTGCCAAATCTCCCAACACCTGAGCCGTATTGACGGTGGCGTTGGTACCAGGCGCTTCCACCGTCGAAGCTTCCAATTCCAATATCGTATCGACATTCCGGTCGTTGCTGTATTCATCCAGCAAGATGCCGTTCCAGTCACCGGCTTCGGACCGGCTGGCACGCCTGTCGTTGTTGGTGTCTGTTTGTGGAGAGCCGTCCGGTTTCACACCCGCTCCGACGCTGTCGTCGGTCAGGCTGGTCAAAACCACGGGGAAACCGGGTTGGCCGAGCACGTGCAAAGTGCCGCCAACACGATCGGGCGCGCTGCCCGGCGTGCCGAACGCGGTCAAGCCACCACCGGCAAACTTCACCACCAAGCTCTCATCCGGGCGGCTCTGCAAACGCAGACCGCCGGACGAATGCAAATTGTCGACCGCGATCTCGCCCGAAACCACATGCACAATATCGGTGTCATCCCAAATGCTCTCGGTCGTCAGTTCGGCGGTCCGAATACGCAGCCCGTTCAGGCCGTTGTTATCCAGTCGGTTGTTGCGTACCAACGGACCGTAGTTGTCATCCAAAATCGACAAGCGATCAATCGCCCCGGTCTGACGCCCGATGTCGGGATTCAGATCCGCGACAAAGTTATTCAGATCGATGTCGATCGCACTTCCTTGATTATTCAAAAAAGTATTCCCGACAATCGTCGGTTGGCTGCCACGCACAAAAATCGTCGAAGGGGTATTGGCCAAGCGACCAAAGCGACCGACCGGACCTTGGCCGCCTTGACCATCGGCGTTGCGTTCGAAAACCGAGTTCGTGATGCGGCCAGTACCTTGTTGCAGCTCCAGCGCATTGAACGACTTAAAGGTACCCTCGATCCGCGTCAAACCACCGCCGTAGGCCACGACGGAATTATCGAGACTGATGTGCGCCGACGGCCCCACATAGATACCACCCCAGTCAGCTACCTGTGCATTCCCGTTGGTTGAATCATTGTTGGTGTCAAAGGTGCCGCCCGCTCCAAAGCGATCATCACGACTGCTGGTAAAGACCACTTCCTGACCTGGCAAGCCTTCGGCCAACAACTGGGTTCCCTGTCCCAGTTCGATCCGCGAACCGATCAGTTTCGTGACCAAACCGGGATCGAACACCAAACTGGCATCCAAGCGACCACGGGTACCGGTACGGTTCAGGTCGAGCAACCCTTCGGTTGTCCGGCCGTCATCAAAGAAAGTATTGGCCGAAGCATCGAGCTCCGCCACCAGGAAGAAGTCATTCGGATTGGGACCACTCAGATTGGCGCGATAGATCCGGCGCGTTTGATAGCCTGCCGGGGTCGGCGGCAGGTTTGCCATTTGAATCGCGTTATCGCCCGCCACCACGGTGATCGGATTCGACGCATCCGAAGCCAAGCTCTCGAAGCCATTGGAATCGACGAACGTCAAACGATAAGCATAGTTCCCAGGCGTGAGGGTTCCGCCGTCGCGCGAAGCCCCATTGAGGAGACTCACCACCGGCTGGATACCATCGGTAATCGGACCGCCGGGCGTCCCTTTCAAGATTAGGTTTTCACTCAGCACATGGACGATGTCGACATCGTCAAAGCGACCAGCGATCTCCAGTTCACGCGGCGCGTCGGCAGCCAGTGTATCGACGCGAACGAACAATCCGTTGATACTGTTGTTGACCAACTCGTTGTGGTGAATGTCGGGACCCACACGGTCGTAGTCACCGGTAAACGCACCAGCCTGCTGGAAACGTGGCTCACTGTAGTTGGATTCTTCAAAGCTGTTCGGCGCGGCGCTCATCGCCGGACCGGCACTGTCCGATATCTTGTTGAAGGTCAACGTTGGCCGCGTATCCATCACTTGGATCGGGTTAACCGTCTGCTGGAACCCGCCGATTTTGACATTGCCACCGCCACCAAAGCGAATGTCGGCGTGGTTCACGTACTGCAGGAAGATCCCTTCGTTCTCGAGGCTCGGGCGGCCTTGCGCGTCATCAAAGTCGGAGCGCAACACCAACCCGCCCCAGTCCGCGGCGGCTGCCGCCGGCGCGTTACTGGACTCCGGTTGTCCGGCCGAGCGATCGCGGGTGCTGGTGAAGACCACGTCGCCGACTTGGCTGATGATGGCACCGGTGGAATCAAGCAAACGCGGCGTGCCCAAAACTTGCAGGGCACCGCCACTGCGATCGACCAGCGAATCGGAGCTGCCGACACCTGCATAGGAGTTGCGGAATCGTAAAATCGCCCCGGCATCGATCATCGTGGTGACCCCCATGGGGACCTCCATCGCGTCACCATCTTCCAAGATCAAACCGGCTGTCTCGGCGAACCCGAACTCGTAAGCGAAGTTATCATCCAGGGTTTCAAGCAACTGATCGGAGCCGCCGTTGCCGACGATCCGCACGATGTCGCCCGGTTGAGAAGCGTCAAACGCATTGGCCACGCCATCGCCGCTGATGTTGTTAAACGGTCGAGCCGCCGAACCATCGGCAGCGGGACCAGCCAACTTGTCGACAAAGATCGTCTTGCCGTGAATCCGCCCGCCCACAAAGTTGGCCGACAGATCGATCTCACGCTCAAAGTTGACAATCTGACCTAACTGCGGAACGCCAAAGGTGATTACCGAACCGTTGACCGAAGTGCTGACACCGAGCGCGCCGGTGGTCGAGTTAATTGCCTGAGTCAGCTTTTGAGCGATCGCATTGGCACCCTCATTGGTACGGTACGAGATCGACACAAATCGCGGATCGCCAGTGCTGCCCTGCGGCACGAACTGGAACGTCCGTTCGGCGCCCGACGCCCCAACGAGGCGGACGGTCGAGAAAGGCGTGATACCGTCGCCACCGGCGGTAAATTCAAACTGCCGTTGCAGCGGTCGGGTTTGGAACCAATGGTTGAACGCCCCGCCCGGCGTACCGTCACCGTCTCCATCCAAACGGACGCCAGGCACGCCCTCGCGACCACTGTCCAGGTCGCGAATCACGTCGTCTTCATCCACCTGAGCTTTGAAGACCAACTGCAAATCGTAGGCTCCCTGAGTACGACCGCCAAAACCGCTGTTCTCAATCGACGGGTCGTACAGATCGTTGCCACTTGCCGCCACACCGATGTAATACACGCCGTTGCCAAGGTTGGCTCGGATCAGCGAGTCTTCGCTGAAGTAGTCGTCGTTGCGCGATAGCTCTACCAGTTTGCCACCGGAGAGAACCAGTGGCGCAAAGTTTAGATTGCCGCCCCCAATGTCGGTCAACGGATCGCCTTTGACGATCGTTCCTCTGACTAATGAAGAAGCAAAAGGATCATCGTTGATGGCATCCAGCACGCTGCCGGCGGTCACGACAGGCAGCCCACTGCTTGGACTCTGACGCGGAATTTCGACTCGGAACGAATTCTCCGAGGTCGGAATCACAGCCACCGACGCGTCCCCAAAGGGACGTTGAACTTCGGCGAAATCAATCCTCGTGCGATTTCCCAGTCGCGCCGGAGCAAGGGCCTCAAACTCGACCGATAGATCGGTGCCGACGCCAAAATCGGTCGTGATTTTCGCTTGGACTTGCTCATACAGCGTTAACGTCGAATCGAGCAAACTGCTGTCCGACAATCGCTCGGCAAAGGTCTCCGCAGTCAACAGCCCGACCTTGTTGTCGTCGCCTAAATCGACCTCAAAGCGATACAAATCGACGTCGTTGCTGTCGGGATTGTAGAGGTACTGCCCGTGCAGGATGTCAAAGTTACCGGGAAAGATCGGCTCCAATCCGCCCGCGTTATCGATCGACTGATTGATCAACAGTGGCGACAGATTCATCAGCGTCGAAGCGGGCAGTTCCGGCGTCTGCTCCAAACCCAGCAAAATGCCCACACCGGCCATCACCGTCCGCAAGAAATCTTCGCCGTATTGATCTCCCCAGGCACGTTGGGATTCCAGCAACAGCAAACTGTTGGCGAACGTCGGATCGACTTCGGTGGTGAAATTCAGCGCACCCTGGCGGATCACATTCGGCCCACTGACCACGCTGATATCACCCAGTACAAAGTGAATACCTTGCGAGCCTGTTTCGGTGAACTGAATTCCCAAGCTGCTCGCCCACAGATCGAGGGCTTCGCGCACGCGCGTTTTCTGCCGCTCGGTAATGCTGTTGACCAGGGTCGGCCCGCCGAAAGAACCCTGGTAGTCGGCATTAAAGTTGTAAGGAATCGTCGTCACGCCGGGGGTAATGTCAGCTCCAAAACGTTCATTGATGTGCTGAATGAAGCCATCGACAGCCGAGGGGTCCCGGTTGAGGTGGCCTGGGTCGTCATTTCCACCGGGCAAGTCCAGCAAGAACGCGGGCTGTGGATCGATCGACTCGGAAATCACAATACTGGTCAATGGTCCGCCACCGACACCGCTGTTTGCTCCCAGCACGCCGACGTCAAACGCCGATTGGAAGGTGTCCCCGACCGCCACCACGTTCAGGGCAGGAACGAATTCGATTCCCGCGCCCACTTCCGCCGTGTCATCGCCATTGATGACCACTTCCAGTAGCGCATTGGCTTCCGGCGATGCCAACATCGCCGCCCGCACATCGCCCACCGTGGCTGGGTTGGCACCCAAATCGATCACCACTTGGCGATCGTTTTCCACGCGCGCCGCCACCACGGCCGCGCCGCTGCGGACAAAGTTCACCGAAATGCCATTGCCGGACTCGCCGATCGCACGCGCCCGGAACATCACCGAAGCCAAGCCGCCGGTTCGCAGGTCCGAAGTCGCCGAAGCGGTCACCGCCATGCTGGTCGGTTGCACGACCAATTCGGCACGATCATCGACCGCCGCTCCGATCCGCAAGCGGAACGTGCCGCCACTGATCGAACCCGCCCCGTGGACACTCTCCTTGGCCAGTTCGTTGATGTCTTCGGCAAAGGTCAGCGTCGCGGTGTGGGTGATGTTGTCATACACCACACTGGTCGGCTGAAAGAATTCATCGTCGATCGTGCGCACGGTGTCACGCGTGTGCAGCAGTTGATAGAAACGAGGGTTCTCCACCGAGCGTGCCGTTGGATTTCCCGCGGCGTCGTTCTCGAGGAACAATTCGTCTTCGTTGAAGTACACCACAATCTGGTCGCGACGCTGCTCCAGTTCGCCGCCCGGCAAACGCACCACTGGCTGCGGCACAACGGCTTCGACCAAAGCCCCGAGACGTAATTCAAAATCGACCGTTTCCTTGCGAGCTCCCGCCACGCTGGGGATCAGCAGGTCGCCGGGGTTCCCATTGGCATCGGTATTCCGCAAGCCCACGATGCCGGCACCCGGATCATCAAACGCGAAGACTTCGATGCGGTATTGGTCATCGACCAAGGCATTGGGGAAGCGCACCAAGACTTCGTTGCCAGCCTGCGGATTGACTTCGACCGAACCGGCGGGCAGCGCGATGCGCACGTCGTCGGGAGTTGCAAACAGACCGTCTTCACCCGCGCGAGTGATTTGAATTGCATCGGTCGTCGCCGCACTGATCTGCTGGTTTTCGTCAAACCGGAAGGTCAGCAAACGCGGAGAGACTTCGCGGACGCTTCCGTCCACGATCAGTGCTCCCTCGTTGGGCTGAATGCCGATTAACTGCGGGCCGGCTAACAGTTGCCGTTGCTCCAGCGTTTCCACCAGATTGCGCCGTCGAGCGTCTCGCGACGGCTCACGGTTAGCTGGTTTGCGAAGAGCGGAGAGAAGCGACCGGTGCCGTTTACGGGAGGCCATAAACCCAACCTTACGAAGCGTAATGGAGCCCGCTACTGCGAACAGTAACGAACAGAGGATTAGTCATTAATTCAGTGAAACTGGCATGAAAAGACGCTCGCCGTGTCGGCGAGGGCGTTCCAAACCGCGTTTGCGGACGCAAGGCGTCACAAACGCCGCTCGTAAAAGCAGTTGCCGAGTATAGTTGCGGCCCTGAAACCCGCAAATTTCCCATTCTCTTTCAATTTGCTTCCGCGCGACTTCGCCGCCAAACGGTCCAGTCAGTCCGGTTGATCCGCCTTTAACGCCAGCGGGCCAAAGGTGGGCCACCCACTAGTCACAAAGGTGGCTTGGCCGCGGAGCGCTCTTCACGTTGCCGTTTGGACGTCCCAGACGCAGGAAAGTTCCCCCCGTTAAACGGCATGAAGGGTACAACCGGCCCCACCCAGTCCAAGGACCGCGGAAATCATCGCTTTTGCTACAGATGGCCGGTTTAACGCGCCCCGGCCCTCACTTCGATCCTGCCCCTGCCCCATTAGCCAGTGCACCCATTAAGCAGTACATACCAACCCCTCGCCTTGCGTCTTCTTGCTTTGACGACCAGCGGTTAAAATGAGTGCCCGGGTCCTATTGGCGTTCGAACGGTTTCCAATTTCTAGGGGGGGGCAAGGATGACCGCGCACCGCTTTCAAGGCCACCATTCTTTAGAGCAAGCGGAAGGTTATTTGCTGCTGGTGACTTCGGTCGCCGCCAAGTTAGGCCTGCGGAGATCGTTGCGTCGCAGTCTAGCCCTCAAGGCGTTGCGGCTAGCAAGAGACGCCTCGGTGGAGCCAGAATTCGCTTGGCGACGTAGGCTGTTGATGGGGCAAAGCCTGCGCATTTTGCGCAAGTATGCGGCCGCAGCGAAGCTGCTGTGGCAAGCGGCCCGGGATCAGCCGCAGCGGCCCGAAATCTGGGTCGCGTTGGCTTGGTGCTTGCGACGCTGTGAGCGTTTGGAACAAGCCACCACGGCGATCTCGCGAGGGCTCTCCTTCACATCCGAGAGTGGCGAACTGCACTTCAACATGGCCTGCTATCTGGCGCTGCTCGGCCAGCCCGAGGAGGCGATTATGGAACTGGTGTGGGCCTTGGAGCGGGAGCCCAAACTGCGCTGCCGAATCGAAACCGAAGGGGATTTTGATTCAATTCGTTACGCGCCCGCTTTTCAAGCGATCAGCCAAATCTGAACCTAGCCGGCACGCGCGGCCGCTGAACAGCGATTAGACCCTGGAGTCGCGGCGACCGGTGATCAGGAAGGTTGGATTGAGCGATTCAAACCGCATCCGGTCAAGCTGATACTGCCCCCGCGCGATGTTGATCATCCGCACCTCGGGCGTCAGTCCCGCGGCCGACAAGACTTGCTGAACCGCCAGCAGATTGTCGGGGCTGGAAACGTTCACTACCATTCGGCCGGCATCATTCAGCCGTGCCGCGGCCGCCTCGACCAAACTGGGCACGATGCGGCCGCTACCGCCGACAAAGATCGCGTCGGGCTGTGGCAGATCATGCCACGCCTCGGGGGCCTGCCCCAAGATCGGCACCAACGTCGGGCAGTCGAACCGTTGGGCGTTCTCGATCATCAAGCCATAATCCTCGGCATCCATTTCGATGGCAAAAACCTGTCCGCGATGCGCCAGCGTGGCCGCTTCGATCGCCAACGCGCCGCTGCCCGCTCCGACATCCCAGACGACACTGTCGGGCATCAAGTCCATCTCCGCCAGCGCGATACAGCGGACTTCGGTCGGCGTCATCAAGCCTCGCTTGGGACGCGATTGCAAAAACAAATCGTCGGGGTTTCCAAACAACCGTCGCGATTGGCTGCTGCTCGGGCGGTCGGCCGCACCCCTGCGGCGAACCAGCACCATCACGTTCAATGGGCCAAACGATTGGCCTTTGATGTCCTGCAATTCGCCTTGCGTGACCACTTCGGCCGGCGAACCGAGGTTCTCGCAAACGTACACGGTGAAATAATCGATCCGGCGATCGAGCAGAGCTTCGGCGACAACCGCCGGAGTGAGCTCTTCGGTAGTAAACAGCCCCACGCGTTCGGCGGTGCGAATCGTGTCGACGACGCGGTCGAGCGGCTGCGTTGCCAAGTTCGACAGGTAGGCGTCGTCCCAACTCTCTTTGACACGGGCAAAGGCCAACTGCATCGTGCTGACGTGAGGAAACACCTCAAACCGGTCCTTGCCCAGTTCTTCGGTTAGGTACCGAGCGATCCCGTAGAACAGCGGATCGCCGATCGCCAGCAGCACGGCCCGCCGATTGCCGACTTGCTCCACCGCCGCCTTCAGCTCCTCCAGCACACTGCCGATCTCGACCCGCTCGGCAGGCCCAATGCTGATCCGCTTCAGCAGATTGGCCGGACCGAGCAGCACTTCGGCTTGCTCGATTTGTTGCCGCGCATGGCCGGTCAGCCCATCCTGACCGTCGTCGCCGATGCCAATGATCTGAATCCGAGGTGCTTGGTTCAACGCTGATATCCTTTTCAAAATGGTTTGTCGCGAGGAACCGAAGATTGTGATCGTCCGGTCCCCTGCTTGGCAATGACGGTCTGCCGGAGCATCGCCGATGCGCCTGTTTTTAACGCTTGCGGGTCGACACAATCGGCTCAAGCCACAAAAAAACCGTCGACACATGCCGACGGTTTAAACGATTTAACAGCTAGTCTGGTCGACTCACTGAAGAGCCGTGCTAAGCCTGGAAGGAGCTGCCGCAGCCGCAGGTTTTGACGGCGTTGGGATTTTCGAAGGTAAAGCCTTTCTTCTCCAGGCTGTCGTACCAGTCGACAACCGTTCCGTCGAGATACAGTGCACTCTTCTTGTCGACCACCACGGCAACCCCGTGGCATTCGAACTTGCTGTCGGCCTTGGCATCAAATTGATCGTCAAAGTTCAGCGTGTAGTTGAAACCGCTGCAGCCACCGCCGGCGACGCCGATGCGAAGGACCATTTCATCTCCAAAGCTGTGCTCGCTACGAAAGCGGACAACTTCTTCGGCGGCGCGTTCGGTAAGCTTGATACCCATGTGGAAACCCTCGTGAGGATGGTTGAGGATGTGTGATTGACTGCCACGCGGACCGGAAGCCACGCTCGGCGGAGATTAAATTCTATTCGCGAAGTCGCCGAAAAAGCAACCCAAACTGTGCGTTAATGTCACTGTCTGACCAAAAAACCGCTCCATTTCGACGGTTATGCCAGCCGTGCGTCAGTCGCTTGGACGGCACGTAATAATAGTTGATCGTCTAGTCGCCCGCCCGACAAGCGGTCGCGGATGCCGGGCCGAACGAAGACGCGGATCCGCTTGACGTGGTTATCGAATTGGCGGTTTGCCAAGGCATCGACCACCGGCGAGACCTCCCCCAAGGTTCGCACCACCCGATCGCGCGAGACCACGTCCATGTTGATATCGACTTCCAGCTTGACCGGAGGGGCATCGATAATCACGTCGGCGACCCCCAGCGGAATCTTTAGCACCGCCGACAGTTGCTCCGCCAGGGCTTCGCTGCACGCCACCAACCACCAGTAAGGCCGTCGCGAGAGTTGACTGTGCAATTCTGCATGCTGCAACTGGTTGAATTCCGCGACCCGTTTCCAGAGGCGACGATGCGAACCAAACAATCCTTCGACCAGCGGTTCGGCCAGCGACCCTTCGGCGATCCGTCGCAGCCGGGCAATCCACTGGGCTTCGTCCAAGTCGACCATGATGGCCAGTTCCAGCCGCTCTTGCAGAACAAACACAGCACGTTGCAGCATCGCCGTAGCACTGCGAACCGCATGATGCCAGTAGACTTCGCTGAACATCACATACCGTGCGAAGACCATCATCTCGGCAGCGGTCCGGCCTTTCTCTCCGATCGCAAGCTGCGGTTTTTCGGGATGGACACATAGCGAACCGATCAATCGTCCGCTGTCGAAGTTTCGACCGTAGGGCACGCCGGCATGCAAGCTGTCGCGCATCAAATAGTCCAGTTTGTCGACATCGATCGGTCCGCTAAGCATCGATGCGAGCAACCGTCCGGCGTCGCTCTCTGGCGGGCCGCTCAACAATCGGCACACCTCGTCGACCGAACTCCAATCTTCCTCGATCCGCTGTGCCAATTCGGTTTGCTCGATCCAGCGGCGTGCGACCTCCTCGTGACGCGGCATGCCGGGCAACTGCATGTCTTCAATCGGATGGCAAAACGGCCAATGCCCGACATCATGCAACAGCGCTGCGACGACAAAGCTTTCAGCTGCCCGGTTGTCGACGATATCGGTAAACGCCGTCTCAGCCTGCAACCGCTGCAAGAATAGCAGGCTGGCCCGGTAAACCCCTAACGAGTGTTCCCAGCGGGAATGGACGGCCCCCGGATAAACCTGCGCGACCAATCCCAACTGACTGATTCTCGCCAGACGACGCAGCGGGGCGGTATCGAGCAAGCGGGTCACGCGCGGCGTTAAAGGAACATCCATCTCCGGAGCGATCCGCACCAAATGACGTGGCGCGAGCAACGCTTGTAGTTCTTCGATCAATGGTCAAGCCTTCTGTGTCCAATGGTCTTCGGCCAGCCACTGCATCGCCGCGGGTTGCGGCGGGAGGATCAATTCACGCTCGCTCGGTTTCGGCCGGCCTTCCGTGCTGGCCAAATGCACGCCGGCAATCAACGCCAGCAACAACGCCACCACGACGTACATGCCGGCCACAATCAGACCGCCGGAAAACTCCAACTCCAGCGTATTGGCTGCCGCAAAGGAACCGATCGCCAACACCACCACGATCATCAGGCCCGCCATAAACAACGACATCTGCGACGGCTTATCAAGCTCCAGCAGATAAACCGGCACGAAGGCATAGATCAACCACAGGCTGGCGAAAATGGCGGACAGAATCAGCACGCGGTTTCGCAAATCCGCACCGACGTAAGGTTCCAGTTCGGCATCGCGAGCAAATCCGTAGGCGGCCCAGATCGCCGGCGGCGCAATCAAAATCGCGCCCAAAATTACCGCGGCCCAGTGCACCGGCCCGGCCAATCGCAAGCCAATCGCCGCCCCCAGCATCACCGTTACGGTCACCACCGTCACCACGATCGCACGGCGGGTCACGCGGGTTTCGGTCCGCTTGATCGCTTTCAAGACCGAACGGCCCTTGCTATCCTTCGGACTGTCATCCCGCGGCGCATGAATGACGACTTCGTCTGCCAGCGATGGGATCTCGATTGGCTTCTTGCACTTTGGGCAAGGGCCTTTCTGACCAGCAAATTTATCGCTCACCGAAAACCGGCTGAGGCAACTCGGGCAAGTAACTTGGATCGGCATGACGAATCAGAAAAGCGAAAGCGAGAAGAGAGACAATCCGCAGGGCAGCGATAGTTTCTCAGACGAACGCCCTGTGGTGCAAGCCGATGCAATCAACGGAGGTGCGTCACTCGCCCCGCCATCGGCTCACGTGGTCCTTTACCGACCGGAAATCCCGCAAAACACAGGAAACATCGGGCGCAGTTGCGTCGCGACAGGAGCCAAACTGTGGTTGGTCGGACCGATGGGTTTCGAGATCAACGACAGTCGGCTGAAACGCGCGGGTCTGGATTACTGGCAACACCTGCAGTGGGCGGAGGTCGATTCGTGGCCTGAATTACAGCACCAATTGCCAACCAAGCGACAGTGGGTCTTCAGCCGTTTCGCGACCCGCCCGATCTGGGACGCGCCGCTGCAACCAGGCGATGCGTTCATTTTTGGCTGCGAGTCGGCCGGATTGCCGAGCGAGATCCTCGATCGCGACAGTCCTTACGCGCTGAACTTGCCGACCTACCCCGAAGTCCGCAGCCTGAACCTCGCCGTCACCGTGGGCGTGGCTCTGTACCAATTGCTCGCCCAGTGCCCCGACGCTCGACCTGGCAAAGCGTAGACTGGACGATCGTCTGCTTACGCAATCGCTTGAGGCTTACGCAATCGCTTGAGGACCGCCCCCTTTGCAATCGATCCCTGAAGAACCGTCAACCTATCGCTGGCCCGCCGAATGGGAGCCGATGGATTGCATCTGGCTGTCTTGGCCCCACAACGAACAAACGTGGCCGGGACGTTTCCAGCATGTCCCGGCGACGTTCACGCGGTTTGTGCGCAATGTCGCCGAAGTTCTACCGGTGCGGTTGCTGGTGCCCCAACCACACGTTTCGACGGCTCAACACTGGTTGGCGAATGTCGCCAACGTCCAGTTCGTGCCGTGTGCGACCAACGATTGCTGGATCCGAGATTACGGGCCGACGTTCGTGCAGCGGCTGGACAATGGCAACGTCGTCGGCGTCGATTGGCGGTACAACGCCTGGGGTGGGAAGTATCCGCCTTGGGATGACGACGCCCGCGCGGCCAAGACGATTTGCGAATCCGCACAGGTCGAACGCCTGCCCAGCCCACTGACGCTGGAAGGCGGCGCGCTGGAAACCGACGGTAACGGTCGCCTGCTTACGACGTTGTCATGCTTGGTCACCGAGACGCGCAATCCAGGATGGAGCCAAATCGATATCGCTCGAGAACTGCACCGTTGCTTGGGAGTCACCGAAATTGCGTGGCTGGACGACGGTGGCTTGGAGGGAGACGACACCGATGGGCACATCGACCAGATCGCTCGCTTTGTCGATCCGCTGAACATCGTCGTGGCGGTTTCGAATGATCCACACGATTCCAGTTACGAGGCGCTGGAACACAACTACCGCCAGCTCCGTGTCTGGGGCCGGCAAACCGAACCTCAAGTCGCGGTCCATCGTTTGCCGATTCCGCCCGCACGATTCATCGACGGCCAACGGGTGCCGGAAAGCTATTGCAACTTTTTATTCCTCGGTGACCAACGCGTGCTGGTGCCGCAGTTCCGCTGCCTGGAAACCGATCGCGTCGCCCTCTCGATCTTGCGACAGCGGTTGCCGCAAACCGAAATCGTCGGCGTCGATGCGGCGGAACTCGTGTGGGGTCTGGGGGCGTTTCACTGCGCCAGCCAACAACAGCCTCAACCGCCTAGAGATTTGCCTCGCATCGTCGGCTTGGAATAACTGCTCCGGTGCAACGACCAGTCCACCACTCGAAAATCAGAGTCGAAACGTCTTGCAGAAAACGGTCACCATGGTCGCTTGGCAAGCCCTCCCGGCGGTCTTTCCTTCGCAAGGCAAGAACATCGGCGGATTGGAAACGGCCGCCTGGCAGTTCGCCGTTGGACTGGCGCGGCAATCCGATTGGCACGTGCAGTTCGTCGTTCGCTCGCCGACCAAACGGCGGCGCTGCGTCGTCGATGGGGTCGAACTGATTCCGGTCACCGATCGCTGGCTGGCGATGCGCCGTCAAGTGTCCCAGTGCATCGACGTGCCAGCGCGGCGGATCACGCGTTGGCGACCGCGGTTGCTGTGGCAGATTCCGCTGCTGGCGTGCAGTTGGCCACTGCGACCGCGCGACGTGACGGGATTCCAGCCAGACCCGCGCTTACGCGCGATCGATAGCGATGTGTGGGTCGCGTGGGGTGTCAGCCGCGAATCGGCCGCGGTTATCTCGACGGCTCAAGCAACCGCCAAACCGGCGGTGTTGATGATTCGCAGCGCGGCCGACTTGAGCGCTGCCTTTGCAGGCGACGAAGCGGATACGACGTCGCCCTATGGCGAACCGCCGGAGGCTTGCCGCCACGCGATCACGCAGGCATCGACGATCGTCTGCCAAGCTGCCTACCAACAGCGATTGCTCGAGCAACGTTTCGGACGCTCCGGCGAGTTGATTCGCAACGGCATCGATCTGCAAGTTTGGCAACCGCAAGACCGCTCCACCGACGAAGTCCTCTGGGTCGGTCGTTACGAAACGTTTCACAAGCGGATCGATCAAGCGATCGCGATCGCGCGGACTTGTCCCGACATCCCGTTTCGTTTGATTGCCAATGCATCGGACGCCAACACCGAAGCGGCCGTACGAGCCGACTTGCCCGCCAATGTGACGCTGACCGATTACGTGCCCCACGACCAAATGCCGGCGATGTTTGCCGCCGCGAGGGTTTTTCTCAGCACCGGTTCGGCCGCCTACGAGGGCTTTCCCAACGTCTTGCTGCAAGCCGCCGCAACGGCCACTCCGATCGTCTCGTTAGAGGATTTCGACGACTTCATCGTGCGTTCCCAAAGCGGCATCGTGTGTGGCCCAAACGGACAAGCCGCGGCGGCAGCGATCCAGCAATTCTGGAACCGCACAAGGACGCTCGACGCGGCGCACGTGCGGGACTACTTGCAACAGCATCATGACCGCCCGCGGGTGATCGACCAACTAGCTTGCTTGCTCGCTGGCGTCGTCGAACCAGAGGACTTCGCCCATTCCGCCGGCCGCTAGATCACCAAGCGACCGCATCATCGTCCCCGCTTGATCGGCTAGGCGATGTTGCAACGAACAAGGCCGCGTGAGTTGGCGTGACAGGCTTGCTCGCAACAACGGCCAGACCGACGGCGTTTCGGCTCGTGGGGAAGTGAATCCGACATGGGCCAGCCGTGGCGGGCGTCCCACCAGCAGCGTACCGCGACGCATGCCCAGGGCCGGAGACGCGCCGACATTGGCCCCAATCGCGATCGTGCCGGCCACCATCTCGGCCGCCGCAAAATCACCTGCCGACTCGCCGACCATAATCGTTCCCCGCCGCATCCGCTGACCGAGGAAATCTCCGGTGGAACCCCCGATGATCACCTGCCCGCCCGACATCCCGCTCCGCTCACCGGGGGCGGGACCGCCGACATAATCGCCCGCATTGCCATCGATCCACAACCGACCGCCGGATCGCAAGCCACCGCGCATGCTCATCCCTGCTCGGTCGCCGACGTTGCCTCGCACATGGATCGTCCCCGCCCGCATCGCATATCCCACGGCGTCGCCCGCATCGCCTTGCACGACCAATTCTCCCCCCTGCAGGGAATGGCCCAGATAGTCGATTCGTCGGCAGTCGCCCACCAAACACAGCTGCGCGAGCGGTGTGTCGGCGGCCGCAAGGTGCACCGAAAACCATTCACCGACCGTCGTCCGCCGACGTCCCAGCGACAACGGCAGTTGAGCGATCGCGTCGGCCGTCATGTCGGCCAAGCGGTCGGGTTGAAGGTTGCGGCCATCCAGCCGCGCCGGCAAGGCGGTGTGCAAATTCAGTGTCACACAGTGCATTGCATGACCTCGTGCAAATGAAAATGATGCCGCCCCAATTTGCCGCCGTAGTTGCCCGCACTGATGGCCAACAAACCGCCGTCAGCCCCCACTTCACACGCCGCCGTAATGCCGATCCGCATCGCATGCGAAACATCGGCTGCCGTCAAACCATCGATCACAATCTCGAGGGCAATATTGGCACCCTCGGGCAGCTTCGAAGCCACCGTGCCGCGCAGCGAGGGGCAATAAGCTTCGTTGGTCGAGGCAAACAACGCCGCGTACTTGGAACCGACTTTGGAACCGCTGCGAGTCGCACCGCCGGGAAACGGCGCGATCACGTTGGGCAGTTTCGCAATCGCCGCGGCGGCGGCACGACACGCCGCACTGACCCCCGCAATCTCGCTTCCGAAAAGAAAAAAGTTACCACCTCCAACCGCATCGACGCGCGCTGTTTCGGCTTCACATAAGAACTCGCCATCCATCACCGGGATCCGCCAATACCGCCGGCCGTCGATCGCTTTGCTGATCTGAAAGCCGTCGCCGAAATACCGCAGCGACTTGCCGATCGCCACCGGTTTTTCTCCTTCCATCCCAGCGAACATGGCCGTCGTGGGGCAGGTCAGAACGCATTGGCCGGCGCGGCGGGGAATCTGCTTTTCCAGTTCCTTGCCCGAGACCGCAAAGGCCAACACCGCCACGCCCGGCCGGCCATCGGGCGTCTCCTCGGGCGTCAATTCTCGCTCGACGGCGATCTCGATCCCGCAAGCGATCACACTGGTACCGAAGCCGGTAAAAGCGGCCGCCGCATCGCGTGCCCACTGCGCATCGGCGGCGGTGATGATCACGCGCGTCGCCTTCATGTCGAAGGCTTCGGCAAAGGTGTCATCGATTGGAATGCCATGGAGCTTCATGATGCGACCGTCCCCGCTGGCGCGACCTGGCTACCGATCGAGGTTGCCATTTCTTCTTCGCTGATGACCAAATTCTCAAGCTCGTAACTCGCCTGCCAGTAATCCGAACCGCGCAGTCGTTGCGCCACTTCGGCATCGAAGTGGGGTTTCGCCGCCCAAGTCACGGCGGGGATCTCGGCACCGCACCAACGGCCCTCTCGCACCAGCGGCTGACCACGGCGAAAGACCGTATGCGGCTGAGAAAACATCTTTTCCAGATTCTCATCGGGACGATAAGCCACCACGTCGGCCAGGGCACCGGGGGTCAATCGTCCCTGTTCCTCCAATCCCAAAATGGCGGCCGGAGCGGAACGGGTCATGGTCGCGATTTCGGTCAAGTCGTACTCTCGGCCCAAGCCACCCAGTTGGCTTGCCGCGGCCGCGTCGGGATGGATTTCGGCCAACGCCGTTTCTCGAAAACTGCGATCACCCAACAACCGAATCAAGTGCGGATAGGTGGTGAACGCGCCGCCGTTGGGATGATCGGTCGTCAGAAAAACGCGTGCCGGATCGTCGACCATCAGGAACAACTCCAAACCGATCGCCCACTGCAGCGCACTGACATAGCGTTTTTCGCGGTAGCGAAACGGAACCACGCCGCAACCGGCTTCGCATTCGATATCGACGATGATGCTCTTGCGAGGCTTGGCGAACTTGCGATTGGTCGTTTGATGTGCCGCATCGGCCGAGATCGTCACCGTCTGGCCGAACATGACCTGCCCGACGTCGATCGTCACATTGGGATTCTCCTCCAACGCGCGTGCAATCCTCGCCGCGGCCGACGAAAACTGATGCGTCCCTTCGTCGCCGTAGCTGTGAAACTGGACATGCGTGAGATGAATCGGAAAACCGTCGGCAGCGGCAATGGTCGCCAGCGTTGATTCGATGTTGCCCGCCACGCCCAGGTTGCTGCAATGGACATGCAGCGGATGGACCAATCCGATTTCGTGAACCGCACGCGCCAGCCGACGAATGATCAGGCCGGGCGTCACTCCGTAGGTGGGATGCGGTGTGTCGACATTCATCATCCGGCGATCGAACTTGAAGGCG
Organism: uncultured Pirellulaceae bacterium; assembly: GCA_964477385.1. Taxonomy (GTDB): domain Bacteria; phylum Planctomycetota; class Planctomycetia; order Pirellulales; family Pirellulaceae; genus Roseimaritima. The sequence goes on along the minus strand of CAYZHQ010000006.1, from coordinate 27,266 downwards.
CTGATGCCGCCCGCATTGACGACCTTGACCGCGATGCACTGCGTCGCCTGGACCATCCACGCGACGTAGTCATTCACCATCGCTTGCGGCACGTCGTCACGGAGCATCTGCAGCAGGCAATCGTCATTCCCCAACAGGCAGTACCCGCCGGTATCGATGTATGGCGTATCGGCCATCTCGGCATGGGCCGCCCGCGCGTTGCAGGGAATGACCGCCGGTTCGAAACAGGCGGCATAGCCCATCGCGGCGTAACGCTGGCCGGTAATCCGTGACGTCGGCAAGAACCCTTCCACGCCGCCCGGCACGCGATGCTGCTGCATCTGTTCGGCCAGCAGCATCTTCGCCAGCGCCACCTTTCCGCCACCGATATGCGTATGTAAATCGATCGCGCCGGCCATCACGACCAAGCCGCTGAAATCGTACGTTTCGTCGACGGGGCGATCGACCGCGCTGGCGGCCACGATTCGCTGGCCATCGAGAATCAGGTCGCCCACCTCACCGCGCAGGCCGGCAGCGGGATCGTATAAACGTCCGCCGGATAACTTGCGCAACATGGCATTTAAATGAAAAAAGGACGACGGGCAAGGTTTGATAAAACGTCTTCGCAGACCGGTGCGGAATCAAATCAGACGGTCCAGTTCAGCCGTCAAGTCCGCGAAACGCTGCAGCGTCGTTGCCACCGGTTCCGGAGACGTCATGTCGACGCCGGCATCTTTTAACAGATCGAGCGGGTCTTTGCTGCAACCGGCGGACAGGAACCGAATGTAATCGGCCAGCTCTTGTTCGCCACCATCGAGCACGCGCCGCGCTAAGGCCACCGCGGCGCTCAAACCGGTGGCGTACTTGTACACGTAGAACGCGCGATAGAAATGCGGAATCCGAAAGCACTCCAGCTCCAACGCTTCGTCGACGACAAACTCGGGGCCAAAGTAGGCGTCCAACAATTCACGGTAGGTCGACCGCATCGACTGGACCGTCAGCGGTTCGCCCGCTTCGGCCATCTCGTGCGTCCGCTTTTCAAATTCAGCAAACATCGTTTGCCGCACCACCGTCGCGCGGATGCTGTCTAGTTCGTTGTTGATTAAGTACGCCCGCTCGGTGTCGTCGGCCGCATTTTGAATCAAGTAATCGGCCAGCAACTGCTCGTTAAAAGTACTGGCGACTTCGGCTACGAAAATCGTGTAGTTGTAGTACTCGAACGGCTGACTGCGCGCCGAATGCCAACTGTGCATCGAATGTCCCGCTTCGTGGGTCAACGTAAACACATCGTTGAGCACCTCTTCCTTGTAGTTCATCAAGATGAACGGATCGGCATCAAAGCTGCCGCAACTGAAGGCGCCACTTTGCTTGCCGCGATTCGGATAACGATCCGACCAGCGGCCGCGGAGGCCTTCCTCGAGAACGCCGCAGTATTCCCCACCGAGCGGTTCAAGCGACTTCAAAATCACCTCGATCGCTTGATCCCAGGTGTGGTGTTTCTTGATGTCGCGCAAGATCGGCACGTACGTGTCGTAGTGATGGATGTCCGGCAAACCCATCTTGCGGCGGCGGACATCGAGGTACTGATGCACCGCGGGCAAGGAATCGCGGACGGCGGTGATCAAGTTGTCGTAGACCGTTTGTGGCACGTTGTCGGGAAACAAAGCGGCTTCCAAACTGCTGCCGTAGTTGCGTGCCTTCGCGTAATAGACGTCGCTTTGGATGCTGCCCGCCAGCGTCGCGGCCAAGGTGTTTTCGTGCCCTTTGAATTGCTCGTAATACTGATCAAAGGCTTTCCGCCGAACGTCACGGTCGGGGCTGATCAAGAACTGCGCGAACGTCGCATGCGACAGTTCGATGGTGCGGCCTTCGTGATCGGTCAGCTCTCCAAACTTCAAATCCGCATCGTTCAGTTGCCGGAAGGCGTTGCCCGCGGCACCCGCCATTTCCCCTTGCATCGACAGCAACCGTTCTTCGCGATCGGTCAGCGTATGCGGCCGATAACGCAGCAACCGTTGCAACTGCAAGCGAAACGGTGCGAGCAGCGGATCGGCAATCCACTGCTGCATTTTGGATTCTTCGATCGAGAGCAATTCCGGCCGCATATAGCTGGCCGCCTCGGAGGCGCGGACCGCCAGATTCTGGAAGCGTGACTTGAGCGCTTGGTACTTGCTGTCGGTTTGGTCTTCGGTCGTTCGCAGGAAAGCGTAAATGCCCAAGCGTTCGCCGCGACGGTCGAATTCACTGTCGAACTGCAACGCTTCTTTCAACGTTTCAACCGATTCGTCCAATCGACCGCGATACTGCTCGTAGGTCGCAATGGCTGCGTCTTGCACAGCAAAATCGGCTTCCCATGCCGCGTCGTCGGCGTACAAGCTGGCTAGGTCCCAGGTGTGCTCGGGCGGGACGGCACTGCGAGCGGGCAGCGTGGCGGTGGACATACAGAAATCCTTGTTGGAGCAATCGCGAACGTCGAACTGGTTGAACCAGCAGCTTCTTTTTCAGCCCTCTCATTGTATCGCCCGCGACGCTTTTTCCCCAGCGGGCCAAGCGACGTGAGGACCGCCACGGCCTGCCGCTTTACACCGTTTCAGCAGGCACCTGCAGCGGCGCTGGTCCCAGCGTCACGATCCGGAAATCACGTAACGGTTGCTCCGTCCAGTACCGCACAATTTGATCGCTGGTGATCGCTTCGATCCGTTGCTCCAGCTCCGCCGCCGACATCACGCGTCCGAGGTGGTACCAATCGCTGACCATCGACGAAGCTCGCGAAGCACTCGATTCCTGCTCCATGATCAGGTTGCTCTGCACGCGGACCTTCAGACGCCTCAGTTCATCGGCGTCGACTCCTTGCACGATCGCCTGCACCTCTGCCAGCGTCACATCGAGCGTTTCCTGAGCCCGCTCGACCGTCGTGCCGGCATAGCCAAACAGGCCGCCTGTCCCCAACAGCGAATGGCAACTCGCCGACACGCTGTAGCACAAACCGCGTTGCTCACGCACCCGATCGAACAGGCGACTGCTCATCCCGTCGCTCAAGATCCCCACGCCGGCCCGAAAGGCAAAATAGTCGGGATGCTCATACGGCACCGCGGGACAGGCAAAGGCGATATGCGTTTGCTGCGAAGCGTGATCGATGTGTTCGTACACCGCGGGCTGCGAAATGAAGGAAGGTGCCGGCGGTTGCGGCTTGGCTTGCCAGTTGCCCCACAATTCGTTGACCTGCTCCAGCGTCTCGCGCCAAGAAAAATTGCCAGCGATCGCGAGGATCGCGCCCGAGGGTTGATAATGCTGCGTATAAAAGTCACGGATATGAGAAGAGGTAATCGACTCGATCCCCGCTTGCGATCCATAGACACTGCGTCCCAGCGTCGGGCCATAGTGCAGCGTTTTGAGCCGCGTGATCACACGCTGCGTCGGTTCGTCCTCAACCGCCCGCAGTTCTTGCAATGCGACCGCTTGAGCATCCTCCAGCTGATCGGCCGGCAGGTGCGGTCGCCGAACGATATCGGCGTACATCGCCAAGCCCTCAGCGAGCGATTCGGCCGGCATCGCTGCCCCGAAAGACGCGTGGGCCGTCGAGACCCCGGCCGAACGGTCCATCCCCAGATTGTCCTGATCGGCCACCAAGTCGCGGCTGTTGCGGTGCCCGGCACCCCGCTGAACCATCTCGCACACCAAACCCGACAGACCGGCGTGCTGGTCCGTTTCCAACTGGACGCCGGCCGGTAAGCAGAGCGAAAAGGCGGCCGTGCGAAGCCACGGCATCGGCTCCCCCAACACGGTCAGGCCGTTGTCCAGGACGTGGGAAAGGGTTGGCGAAGCGGGCAGATCAGCGGTCGATGACAAAGCAAAGTCCTTTGGAAACCAGGGAACCCCTGGTTATATCCGCCGACTCGGCACCGGTGAAGGCTTGCCAAAGTTCGCTCGAAACGCCCGCCACGGACGCT
>CAYZHQ010000006.1:0-23237 GCA_964477385.1 uncultured Pirellulaceae bacterium | reverse complement strand
ACGGACGCTCGCGAGTCACCTACGGACGCTCGCGAGTCACCTACTGACGCTGCGCGAGTCACCTACTGACGCTGCGCGACGCGAGCTTTCAACTGAGCGATCGATTGGCCGACACCAGCGACCAGACGCTGCAGGTCCTCGCGGTCATAGGCCTTCAGCCCCGCCACACGGCTCATTTCGTCCGAAAAAGGGACCGCGGTGCCGGGAGGGACCGACAAGAGTGCGAAGCGATCGGGCGTCGGGATCCGCGACAGCAAGCCACCTTCGGAAACGTGGATTACGCGGTCCTCTTGATAGCCCGGCGGCAACAGCTGCATCTGCGGCTCAGCCAGTGCGTACTTCTTGGCATTATCTTTGTCTTCTTCCAGCAGCCACACCAAAATGCCCAGCTTGCCGGTGTTCGGCGAAACCCAGACCAGGTGCCGCAATACCATCATTTCGTGCTCATCGCCGACCGCCATGTTGGCTTGGGCGTCGAACATAATGAGTCGCTCAGTGCGAGCGATTTGCTTGATATCCTTCAGCGAATCCTCATTGCCACCCAACACGCCCCGTTCGATCATCCCCAGTTCGCCACCAAACTGAGCCGCCGTGTCCTTGGTCACCACAATCGACTGGCCTTTGACGTCCATCGCCAACCCGATGGCGAGTTTGTCCAGCCAATACTGAGGCTGGCCATTGACCGGCGCTTGCCGGACATTTGCCAAGACGGTGAACTTGAACATGCTGGCGTACCGACCAGCGAACTCGGGGATGCTGTCGACCGCTCCCGCACCGAGCCGTGGATGAGCGATCGTGACCAAGTCCGACCAGCCGTGTTCGGCGTGCTGAGTGACGACCACTCCCGGCGGGATCAGCTCCAACTGTCGCGGCGTGGTGTCTAAGTAAGGGTTGGGAAATGGCTGGCTTGCCATGACAAGACTTGCGCCCAAGCCGTACCAGCAACTGGTGATCAGTAGTGCAGTCAGTGCAGTCCGATACATGCTCTTCTCCGACAAGCCTTGGAAATCGTTCATTCTCTTCCTCGATGGTACGGACCGACCAAAAGAGAAGTCAATGCAGGTTGTGGTCGGAACCCCAGCGAAAAGGGGGGCCGCCGATTATTTTTCGTTTTCCGGAATTCGCAGTGGAGAACCGTCGGGCGTCACCCGATACCCCTCATAGCTCGCTTAATCGGCATAAACCGCCAAATCGCGAGCCTGCATCCTGGGGGGGATCGACAATTGTTTTTTATTGCCATCCCTGGTGACTCATGCCACTTTGCCAAACCATTTCGCGTCTTGCGACCGTCAGTATGCTGTGCGTCGGCGCTCTGATCGCCACCACAGGCTGCACGCTCACCCGCCCCAAAGCCCCTGCGGACCCCGGGCAGCAACTTTTGATGAGCGGCGGGGTTCCCGGCACCTTGCAGCCCAACCCGTCGGCGGAGGTTTTTCAGCGCGTCAAACAGGCCAAGGCACAGAACGCCATCGTGTTGCAAGTCCAAGGGGACAAGGAACCGCTACGCGTGCTGCCACTGCCGCCAGAAGGTCGCTCGGTGAATGTCAGCGATCTGCTGGGCCAGACCGGTTTATTGAAGCGTTTTGGCAACATGCAAGTTCGCGTCCATCGCGATGCCCCGGGGCAGATGGACGGCGTGCGGATGGACGTCAAAGTGAACAACGAAAAAGTCCGTCCAGAGAGCGACTACGCGTTGCGACCAGGCGACCGCATCATGGTCCGCAAAGACGACACGACGCGGATCGGAAAATTCTTTGGGGAGCTTGTCCCCAGCAACGCCGTGCGAGCCTTCGGCGGCTAGCGATCACAGATTCAGAAGTGCAATGAGCCGGTGGACGTCGCTCGTGAAGCAGGTTGCAAACTGCTTCACGAGCGATTGGCATTTCCGCACCCCTGCTCGCTCAAGCCCCACCGCCCCACCGCCCCACCGCCGCACCGCCGCAGCTAGATCTGGAAGTTCAATTCCGGGTCGTGCAGATTGGCTTCGCTCGCCGAACCCCGCACCCGCAATTGCGGTTTCTCCAACGTTACGGTCGTAAAGGGAGAAACGGTTTTGGTGATCCAGACACTCGACCCGATCACGCTATCGTGACCGATGGTTGTCCGGCCTCCCAAGATCGTCGCGTTGGCGTACACGACGACGCTGTCTTCAATCGTCGGATGCCGCTTGTTGCCACGGATCAATTGCCCCTCGGCGTCGGTCGGGAAACTGAGCGCCCCCAGCGTCACGCCTTGATACAGTTTGACATGATTGCCGATCTCGCAGGTCTCGCCGATCACCACCCCTGTCCCGTGATCGATGAAGAAATGATGCCCAATCGTGGCGCCTGGATGGATGTCGATGCCGGTCGTCTGATGGGCACACTCGGTCATCATGCGGGGAATGAAGGGCACGCCGAGTTGCAGTAATTCATGGGCGATCCGGTAGATCGTCACCGCTTCGAAGCCGGGGTAGCAAAAGACGATTTCGTCGGTCGTTTGGCAGGCCGGATCGCCGTCGAAGGCGGCCCGCACATCGGACGACAACACATCGCGCAGGGCAGGGATCCGCTTCAGTACCTCGATCGCCATGGCTTGCCCCTTGGCCTCGAAGTCGACATCGCTCTCGCAGTCGTTGTGACTGTTACGCACGCGGTCTTCGTGGCGCAGGGCGCGGGCGATCTGGGTCGTCAGCGAATCGTGCAACTGATCGATCAAGCCGCCGACGTGGTAACGAATGTTGCCCTCGTGCAAACCAACCTTGCGTCGATAGCCCGGGTAAAGAACATCCTTCAAATCATTTAAAATCTCGATGACCGCCTCATAACTAGGCAGCGCACAATGCCCCAGATGATTGATTCCATCGTCGGGACGATAAGTCGCCACGATCTGTTCGGTCAATTCCGGTAATTGCTGCTTCAGCCTGAAATCGGAGGCCATCGACGATCATCCTACGGATCAAGAAATGTCAAGCCAGGAAGGTTGCATAGCCTATGCTACGCAGTCGATCCCTCACTGCCCAGTCAGTAACCAACGTCGCCATCGCCACTGGGCAAACGAGCACACGAGCGAAGGAGCGCCGCCGGCCCCTCGCTCCAACAGCAGGTTCGTCACGCTGGCCAAAGACTAGCGACCGATTGAAGGAGGATTGTCGATCAGGAAGTCGCGTGGTCCCCGAGTCGTGTAGTAAGGGTAACCCACGGTTCCCGTCGGCGGGCCCGGATTCACGGGCATCGAATTGACCGCTTGCCCCGCACCATGCCCCAGTAAACCGGTCGACAGACCTTCGCTGTAGTCCAGGCCGCCCTGTTGCCAACGCAGAGGCCCGGGACGACAGCCGACCGCCACTCCACCCTGGCAGTTCTGGCAAGCCCCGCCACCCGATTTCAGCTTGCCCAACAGGCCGCCTCCACCGTTGTTGCACGAATTGCACTCGTTGCAAGAGTTCTGGCATTGATTGGATTTGCAACTCGATTTGCCGCCAGCCAACTGGTGACTGGCACAACCGGTGAACGAAAGCAGCCCCGCAAACAGGGCGATCATCATTATACGCTTCATTGGGGAAACCCTTCCGTGGAAACCGCCGCTACGGGATGTCAGCTTGGATCGTCAGTGCGTTCCGCAAGAACGCCGTCCGATGCTGTCCATCGGCAGCCAGTCTCCGCAACATACAGAGAATCGTTAGAACCGAACTGATCCCGCGACACCCCCCGTCGCAGATTTCCCCTATCCTCCCTAAAGCCCCGGAATCGAGGCGACTTGCTCGCCCGTTTCCTCCCCTCAGCGGCTTTCAAGAAAACTGCCCTTGATCCATACGAACTAATCTGCACAATCCCGCTCGGAACACGGTGCGACCGAATGGCCGGAAATGTTTAGTCAAAAAATCATCTTTTCCAAGATCGATTTGCTAGCCATGACCACCTTGGGTACGCTAACGGATTGTGTGTTCTGGGTCGGAAATTACTCGCCGCCGGTAACGTCAAGTTGCCCGAGTGAGTGGATCGACCGTGGGGATTTCCCCCTTGGCCGGATGCCTCTGAGGAGATGTCGGTGTCCTTACCTGCGGACTTCGACCTAAAAGAGCAAGTGCGTGCCGCCGTTGACATTGTCGATGTCATGGGCCAGTCGCTAGAGCTGCGCCCCCAAGGTCGCAACTTTGTCGCCCTCTGCCCCTTTCACAATGACAAACGCCCTTCGCTGACGGTCAATCCGGTCCGCCAGACATGGAAGTGCTGGCCCTGCGACAAGGGTGGCGATGTCTTTTCGTTCATCCAACTCCGTGATGGCGTCTCCTTTCCCGAGGCGCTCCGGATCTTGGCCGAACGCGCGGGTATCGAAATGCCCAAGTTCGGCGGCAAGCGGGTGGAGCCCGGCAGCCCCGAAGATAAGGCAACGCTGCTGGCGGCGATGAAATTTGCCTGCCAAGCCTTTTATGATCGGCTGGAAAAAGACCCCTCGCCCGAAACCAAGGCGGCCCGCGAGTACTTGGCAAGCCGTGGCATCGATGACGACAGTCGACAACGCTTCCAGATTGGTTACGCACCGGACGATTTTAAGTGGCTGCTGAATCAAACCTCCGCGGCCGGCTTTAAGCCCGAAGTGGTCGAAGCAGCCGGCCTGGCGCTTCGCAAAGAGTCGCATCGGGCACCGTACGATCGGTTTCGCGGACGGCTGATGTTTCCGATTTTCGACCTGCAAGACCGACCGATCTCGGCCGGCGGGCGGATCCTGCCCTCGGACGACCCGGCCAAAAGTTCGGGCGCGAAGTACATCAACGGTCCCGAGACACTGCTGTTCTCCAAGTCGCACCAACTGTACGGCCTGAATCTCGCGAGGGCGGCCATCATGCAGTCTCGCGAGGTGCTGGTGATGGAAGGCTACACCGATGTGATCGCAGCCCGACAGGCTGGCATCGAACCGGTCGTCGCGGTGCTCGGCACCGCACTCGGTGAAGGGCACATTCGCATCATCAAACGCTTTGCCGATCGCGTGGTTTTGGTCCTCGATGGCGACGCCGCGGGCCGCCGCCGCGCCGACGAAGTGCTCGAGTTGTTCATTCGCGAGGATGTCGACCTGCGCGTGCTGACGCTGCCCGAAGGTTCCGACCCGGCCGATTACATCCAGTCCGCCGGACGAGATGCCTTCGAACAACTTGTCTCCGATGCCCCCGATGCCATCGAACATAAATTGTCCAGCCTGCTGGAGGGCGTCGACTTGCTGACCGACACCCACCGCGCGACCGCGGCCATCGAAACCATGCTGGCCATCGTCGCCAAGGCACCGCAACATGCCGGAGACCTGCGGACCGATCAAATCCTGCTTCGCTTGTCTCGTGTTTTCGGAACCGCCAAGGACGGCTTGGCCGCGCGACTGAAACAGATTCGCATCGAACAGTCCAAACGCCGACGCTACTCGGCGTCGAAACCTGCATCAAAACAAAACGTTGCACCGAAGCCGCCTGCGAAACCGATGCCGGCAAACTTCGATCCCAACATGGCGTTGATGGAATCTTCCGAGGATGCTGACTTCGATGCGTCCGCAGGCAAGATGCCCGTAACGCACGCGCCTACGATGGTTGCCGAGCGAGCACCACGCTGGGAAGCGATCACTGGTATTGATCGCGAACTGTTTGAGATTTTGATCGAAGATCCCGAATTAGCGCCCGTCGCGATTGAAACGATCAACCCGCAAACATTGCAAACCGATTCCGCAAGAGGAATCTTTACTGCATACCAAGAACTGGACTTGGCGGGACGATCCTTAGACGTACAATCTTTGCTGTTGGTTGTGGAAGAAGAAGCCCTGCGAAATATGATCGTCACGATGGACGAACGTGTGCAGCGAAGGGTTGGCCAACTGACCGCTTCCCCTGAAGAACGATACAACGATCTTCAACAACGATTCCAACAGCGACAATGGAATGCCCAACGTCAGAAGCATTTGGCGGCACTCGACGCCGCATCGGTAAGTGATGATGAAGCAACAAAATTGTTGCAAGATTTATTTGATGGTGAGAAAGCTCGCAAAGGATTGCTGAATCGAACACCCGCGGGTCAGGCCAACCCTTCCCCTGGCAGCCCGTCGCCCGGTAACTAGTTTTGAATACTCATTCACCGAATATTCAATTTCTAACTACTAGGTAATTCATTCAGACACAAGAGGATGTCGTACACGCTGCCATGCCCGCAAGCCGGTAGCGATTTACTAAGTGCAAGGACGCACGGTATCGATCTTCCCAGAGCCGTTTGATGCGGTTCATCGATGCCTGTGACAAAAAGGAGGTTTGTCGTGAATTTGCAATTGTTGGATTCAGATCTAAAAACGTTGGTGATGCTTGGTAAAGACCAAGGCTATTTGACTTACGATCAAGTCAATGCTTATCTACCCGACGAAGACACCAATCCAGAAAAACTGGATAACCTATTGTTGGCCATCGAGTCGACAGGAATTGAGTTGGTCGAGGAACCACCTCAACCAGGAACCGGGCCGGTCAAGCCGCGTGCCGTGGCAAGTGAAATGGTCGCCAGTGATTTGCCAAAGGCCAGCGACGATCCGATTCGGATGTACCTCAGCCAAATGGCCGAGATTCCGTTGTTGACGCGCGAAGAAGAAATCTCGCTGGCAAAGAAAATCGAAATCACACGACGACGGTTTCGACGCGCGATCCTGGAATCGGATTACGCGCTCCGAGCCACCCTCGACTGCCTGCACAAAGTGCACGATGGTCGCCTGCCGTTCGATCGGACGATTAAGGTCTCGCTGACCGAACGACTGACCAAGGACCAGATTTCCGCGCGCATGCCGCACAACCTGCGCACCCTTGATGTCCTGGTCAAGCAAAACAAACAAGACTTCTCGCTGCTGATCCGTCGCAGCACCAATGACGAAAACCGTGCCCGCGCACGCCAACGCTTTATCGCCTCGCGGCGGAAATGCCTGCAACTGGTCGAAGAGCTCAGTCTGCGCAGTCGTCGCGTCGTGCCGCTCATGAAGCAGCTCGAAGAGATCTCCGGACGGATGACGTTCATTCGCCAACGCATGCGGGAACTAGGCAACGATAACATCAGCCAAGATGAACGGGCGGACTTGACGCAAGAACTTCGCGAATTGATTGTGCTGACCCAAGAGAGCCCCGCCAGCTTGAAAACTCGGTGCGACAAGTTTCGCAAGCACTTCCAAGAACATGAAGCGGTCAAACGCCAGCTCAGCAGCGGTAACTTGCGATTGGTGGTTTCGATCGCCAAAAAGTATCGCAACCGGGGACTCTCTTTCTTGGACCTGATTCAGGAAGGCAACACCGGACTGATGCGAGCGGTTGATAAATACGAATATCGCCGCGGATTCAAGTTCAGCACCTACGCCACTTGGTGGATTCGGCAAGCCATCACACGCGCGATCGCCGATCAAGCGCGAACCATCCGCATTCCCGTTCATATGATCGATGTGCTCAGCAAACTGCGGCAGGCACAAAAGCGCCTGACGCAGGAGCTACGACGCGAACCGACCTGTGAGGAAATCTCCGAAGCGACCGAAATCGCCGTCGAAGAAGTCCGCCGCGTGATGGACATCGGCCGCCATCCGGTCAGCCTCGATCGTCCCGTCGGAGAAGGCGAAGACAGCAGCTTCGGCGAATTCATCGAAGATGGCGACCACGATAATCCGGTCAAAACGGCCGGCAACGGAATCCTGCGCCAGTCGATCGACGACCTGCTGAAGACACTTACCTTCCGCGAACGCGAGATCATTCGCCTGCGGTACGGCTTGGTCGATGGTTACAGCTATACGCTGGAAGAAGTCGGACGGATCTTCAAGGTGACGCGCGAACGGGTGCGGCAGATCGAAGCCAAAGCGGTCAAGAAACTGCAAAGCCCCAACCGCAGCGACCGTCTCGCTGGCTTCCTCAAGGCGGCCTAAGACCGCAAGCCGCAGACCGCAACGGTCCGAAAACCGCGAGCGTGCCTCGTGGAGGCCGCCGTTTGGCGGCGCTTCGGCACGGGAGCGGCGTCCCCGCTTCAAGCACCGGGAAACGTGCGGCGAAGCTACCTCGATGGGCAAGGAAAACCAAAATCCTCGCCACGATTTCCGAATCGTGGTTTGACGCTGGAAAATGAATTGCCGCGTCTCCGTGATCGCGGTCGTTCTTCAAAACGCGGCGAGATTCTTCTTTGTCGGCGAACCTTTTCACGCCGCGCATCGGAAATACTCAGGCTCTGAAGTTGACGGTTGCCTGTCGTCAGCTTGCGACTTTCGTCGGGATGACGATTTAACGGAAGCGGTGGCAGCAAGGGATCTCGGCCGTCAGGTGAATTCCCTCCCCAGAGATCCACCCGACGGCCAAGCCCTCAATGTTCACAAACCGACTACTTGATGAACAGCATTTCTTGATACGTTGGCAACGGCCAAAGATCGTCGGCAATGATCTTTTCAAGGTTGTCGACCGAATTTCGCAACGACGTCATCGCCGGTAGCACCACCTCGCAGCGGTGCTTACATTCTTCCAGCGATGAGGAAGCCGATTCGTCGTCAATCGCGTGCCCCAACGTCGCGATGCCATCCTGCAGGGACTTGACCAACGTTGTCATGGCGTCCAGCGTATCGGTGTCGAAGTCGTAACCGACCGCCTTCAAGTTCGCACACGTGGCGGCCAGTTCGTTCTGATAGCGAATGGCGGCTGGGAAAATCAGCGTCTTGGCCATATTGAGCGCCAGATTCGCTTCGACATCGATCGTCATGCAGTACTGCTCTTGGTAAGTTTCCAAGCGACTGTGCAGTTCTCGCTTGGACAGCACGCCGTATTTGGCGAACATGTCGGCGACCGTTTGGTCAGACAAACAGGGCAGTGCGTCGGCGGTGGTTTTGAGGTTTAGCAGGCCGCGTGCTTTCGCTTCGGCGTGCCATTCCTCGGAGTAGCCGTCGCCGTTGAAGATGATCGCCGAGCACTCTTCTAAAATCTCGGCGAGCAGCGATTGAACGGCACTGTTGAGTGCTTGCGGACTGTCGGCCGTGGCGGCTTCGAGTTTCCCGGCACAGAAATCGACCGATTCGGCGATGATCGTATTCATCGCCACCAGCGGACCGGAGATCGACTGGTTCGAACCGACGGCGCGGAATTCAAAGCGATTGCCGGTGAAGGCGAAGGGACTGGTGCGGTTACGATCGCCGGCATCCTTGGGCAACGGCGGCAACACATCCACGCCGACTTCCAATGTTCCCGACGGCAGCGAACTGTTCGCGCCGCCCGCCTTGATCTGTTCGAACACGTCGGTCAACTGATCGCCGAGGAAGATCGAGATGATCGCCGGCGGCGCTTCGTTGGCGCCGAGTCGATGGTCATTGCCAGCGCTTGCCACCACAGCCCGAAGCAAGCCTTGATGATGATAGACAGCGCGGATGATTGCCGCGCAGAACACCAAGAACTGCGCGTTCTCGTGCGGCGTGTCGCCAGGGTCGAGCATGTTGCCTTGCGACGAACTGCCCATCGACCAATTGACGTGCTTCCCCGAACCGTTGACGCCGGCGAACGGTTTCTCGTGCATCAGGCAAGCCATGCCGTACTTCTCGGCGGTCTTGCGGAGGGTGAGCATCATCTGTTGTTGATGGTCGGCCGCCACATTGGCGGACTCAAAGACCGGCGCGACTTCAAACTGTCCCGGCGCGACTTCATTGTGTCGTGTCTTGACCGGGATCCCTAACTTGAACAGTTCCCGTTCGGCCTCGCACATGAACGCCAAAACGCGTTCGGGGATTGCACCAAAATAGTGATCGTCGAACTCTTGCCCCTTCGGTGGCTTGCAGCCAAACAGCGTCCGGCCAGCGCTCAGCAGATCGGGGCGGGCGTAATAAAAGTTGCGATCGACCAAAAAGTATTCTTGTTCGGGGCCCGCGGTTGCTGAAACGAATGCTCCGTCGTCATGGCCGAAGACTTTTAAGACCCGCTGCACCTGCTTGTTGAGTGCCTGCATGGAACGCAGGACGGGTGTTTTCTTGTCGAGCGCCTCGCCGGTCCAGGAGACGAATGCGGTGGGGATACAGAGTGTGGTGCCGTTGGGGTTTTCCAGAATATAGGCGGGGCTGGTGACGTCCCAGATCGTGTAGCCGCGAGCTTGCGAGGTGACTCGAATGCCGCCACTGGGGAAGCTGGATCCGTCCGGTTCGCCTTGGCAAAGCTGTTTGCCGCTGAATTCTGACAGGGTGCTGCCATCGGAGGTCGGCGAGAGGAAGCTATCGTGTTTTTCCGCCGTCGCGCCGGTCAGCGGATAGAAGATGTGCGCGTAGTGCGTCGCCCCTTTTTCCATCGCCCAATCCTTCATCGCCGAAGCCACCATATCGGCGATCTCTCCATCGAGCGGTTCGCCCGAATCGATCGTCTTGATCAGCGACTTGTAAACGCTTTTCGGCAACCGGTCTTTCATTACCGATTTGGTGAAGACGTTGGCGGAGTAGTATTCCTGAGCGGGGACGTCGACGAAATTGATCGTTTGGGAATTGGCGATGCGATTGATCACGGCCCCCACCGCGGCGCGGCGCGGCGTCGAGCCACCGCTTGAACCGCCGGCGGAAGCGGCTCCTCCGGAAGAGGCTGGGGAGGTCGAGTTGGGGCTGGCAAAAGCAGTGCTCATGGGAGTTCCTGAAGAGAGAGGCCGGAATGGGAAGGGATGAAAAAGCGAGGCGATGTGGTTGTTCCGAGCGGCACCAGACCACTCGTGTCGACGAAAAGCAGCGGTCCATCCATGAGGCGACAGGGAAAACCCGCCGTGGCGCACTCCTCCCAAGCGATACGCCGCGGAAACCCTTTTCAAGCAGCCGAGGGTGCGAATTCCTTTCGCTCCTGCGGGACCTCTCGAAGCAACAAACATTCCGATTGATAGCAATTTGCCACCTTTTACGGCTGGCGACCGTTCTAAGGATCGCTCCGGTCCATTAACTGAGCAGAGAAGGGCTGGATGCCCCCGTAGCGGACATCGCTTGGCCGTGGGTGATTTGGCGAGGGAGGGGTTCCGCGGCGACGGGGGCTGCCTAGTTGCTAGGCAGGTTGCAGGTGTGGGTGCACTGATTGCGAGCTAACGGAACTGCCATTGACGCGATGCCGTGCTTTCGCGGAAACCTGTAGGCTGCGCCCGGAAGCATGGCGGAAGGGTTTTGGTGGATGGGTGGCGAGGAACCTTAACCAATGGGCGAGATGGAATTCGCTTTACAGACCAACGATTTGCGAAAGTCCTTTGGGGCGTTAGAGGTGCTGCGCGGTGCGACGCTGCGACTTCGTCGTGGCGAGCGTCTGGGATTGCTCGGTCCCAACGGCGCGGGCAAGACAACTCTGATTCGCTGCTTGACTGGCCGGACGCGGCCCGATGCGGGCACGATTGAATTGCTGGGCAGGCAACTGCTGGGGCGCGGCGGTCGCGAGGCGATCGGTTTGGTGCCGCAGGAACTGGCGATTTATGGTGACCTGACGACTCGAGAAAACCTACAGGCCTTCGGACGGTTTCACGGGCTCCGTGGACGAGCGCTGAAGCAAAGCATCGAATGGGCACTTCAGTGGACAGGGCTGGAATCGAGAGCGGGCGATCTGGTGGGCCAGTTTTCCGGTGGGATGCAGCGCCGCGTCAATTTGGCTTGCGGCGTGATGCACCGGCCGGAGGTGATCCTATTGGACGAGCCGACGGTGGGAGTCGACCCGCAAAGTCGCCAACGGATCTTTGCGATGTTGGATGATTTAAACGCCGAGGGCGCGTCGATCGTACTGACGACCCATCAACTGGAAGAAGCCGAATCGCGCTGCGACCGGATCGTGATCTTTGACCATGGCCGTGTGGTTGCCGAAGGGACTCTGGCGGAATTGCTGCAACAGACCGTCGGCACAGCGCGGCATGTCCGCTTGCGAGTCAAGGGTCCGCTGACGACCGATATCCCGGGCTGGAGTCGCGGCTCGCGGAGTGGCGAATGGGTGACGCGGATCGATGATGTATCGACGCAACTACCGCATTTGCTGCGGCGGGTCAGCAGCGCGGGGCACGACGTCGATGACATCGTGGTCAACGCTCCCTCATTGAACCACGTTTTTTTACACCTCACGGGCAGCGAGCTCCGCGACGCGTGACCGCTTCCGATCTAACGAAAAGTTCTGCGTAATGGTGTGGACCGTTATCCAAATCAGTCTGCGACGTCTGCGACACAGTCGGGTCGAGATGCTGCTGACCTTTGTCGTGCCGATTGCGTTCTTCAGTATCTTCGCCTTGATCTTTGGAGGTGGCGTCGGCGGTGATGCGACGCCTCGCATCAAAGTCACCGCGGTCGACTTGGCGCGGACCCCCGAGAGCGCTGCGGCGCTGGCAGAGTTACGGGACAACGACGGCTTGCGATTCATGGGAGCCATGATCAACGGCAAGGAAGCGACCGCGACACACGACCCGGTGGCGAGCGAGGCGCGTGCGCGCGACGGCGTCCGACGTGGCAACGTCACCGTCGCGATCGTACTGGAGCCGGGAGAGCACGGTATCCGAGCACGGTTGCTGGCTGATTCTTCGGACCAGATCGCCGGGCAATTGGTGTCCGCGCTGGTGCAACGCGCGGTCGTGGTCAGTAACAGTCAACGCTTGGTCGGCACCCCACGCGTCCGCTTCCAATCGCCTGATCGGCCGGCATCTGGGGAAACGGAATCGGCCCCACTACCGCAGCCACCGGATGAACTCGATTTTATGACGGCATCGGTGGTGGCCGTGGAAGATGTCATGCGCGGCGAGACGGCAAAATCGGTCGTCAGTATGTACGCCGCGGGAATTGCCGTCATGTTCTTGCTGTTCGGCGCGACCGGTGGCGGAGGCGCATTGTTGGAGGAGCAGGAAAACCGGACGCTCGACCGACTGTTTGCCACGCGTTTGACGATGGACGAATTGCTGCTGGGCAAGTGGTTTTACCTAACGGCCCTGGGCGTGTTGCAAACGACCTTGATGTTCCTGTGGGGGCAATTCGTGTTCGGCGTCGATTTATTCAGTCACTTCGATGGGTTCGTTGTCATGACGCTGGTGACTGCCGGAGCGGCGGCCAGTTTTGGCCTGTTGCTGGCGACGGTCTGCCGCACGCGAGGGCAGTTGAATGGACTGTCGGTGATCCTGGTGCTAACGATGAGTGCTCTGGGAGGATCGATGGTGCCGCGCTACATCATGAGCGAGCATCTGCAGCGAGCCGGATTGTGGACCTTCAATGCCTGGGCACTCGATGGGTACAACAAGGTTTTCTGGCGCGACCTTCCCGTCTCTGACCTCTGGCCCCAAATGAGTGTGCTGATGGTGTGCGGGTTCGTGTTCTTGATCTTGGCTCGGATGCTGGCGGTTCGTTGGGAAACGGACTGAGCCCGACGTCGTCTTCACTGGCCCTGTTTTTGCAGAGAACCAGCCTTTGGTCGGCTGGCCGGAAGAGGCTCCCAGTGCGTGGGGAGGAGCGCCGTTGCGCTCTGGGGAAAATCGGCCGATCGTGCGGGCTGGCAAAACGATGGGCCGATCTTTGACGTGCTTTCGCGTCATCGCCCCATGCGGGTAAGGCTGGAAACTGATACCATGGCGCTCTTTGGGATCGGCGCCGGAACGTACCTGCCGGCGCGACCAGCAACTTGGATGAAGACTGTAGAAAGGCACCGCCGTTATGCGGAATGCGATCGCGTTAATTCTTGGTGGGGGCCGTGGCACCCGCTTGTTTCCATTAACCAAAATCCGTTCGAAACCGGCCGTGCCACTGGCCGGCAAATACCGTTTGATTGACATCCCGATCAGTAATTGCATCAACAGCGATTTGAATCGGATTTACGTGCTGACGCAATTTTTGTCGGTCAGTCTGCACCGCCATATTCGTCAGACGTATAGCTTTGACAGCTTTCGCGGAGGCTTTGTGGAATTGCTGGCCGCTCAGCAGACGGTCGATACCGGTACCGATTGGTACCAAGGCACCGCCGATGCCGTACGCAAGAACCTGCGTTACGTTGAACAAACCAATGTCGACCACGTGGTGATTTTGTCGGGCGACCAACTGTATCGCATGGACTTTCGCGACATGATGAAAACGCATGTCGACAGCGGCGCCGATGTGACAATCGCGGGTATCCCGGTGGACCGCAAAGAGGCTTCGGCGCTGGGCATCATGAAGGCCGACGACACGGGCCGCGTGACCGGTTTCTTGGAGAAGCCTCAAACGGAACAGGAACTCGCCATGGTGCGCACCGATCCGGCATGGATCGACGCTCAGGGAGTCCCATCAAACGGTCGCGACTGCGTGGCGAGCATGGGGCTGTATATCTTCAACAAGAAGTTCATGGTCGACCTGTTAGAGAAGACGAACTACGAGGACTTCGGCAAAGAGGTCTTTCCCACGGCGATTCGGACTCGCAAAGTCCAACTGCATCTGTTTGACGATTATTGGGAAGATATCGGCACGATCCGTGCGTTCTACGAAGCCAACCTCAGTTTGTGCAAAAAGGATCCGCCGTTTGATTTCAATTGCCAAGAGGCACCGGTATACAGTCGGCCTCGCTACTTGCCGCCCAGTTTGATGGAAGAAGCCAAGATCACCGGAAGCTTGATTGCTGACGGCTGCAAGATTGGACGCGGCGCTGTGATCGAGAACAGCGTGATCGGTTTGCGGACCGTGATTGGCGAAAATGTGACGATCCGCAACAGCGTGGTCATGGGAGCCGACTACTCCGACAGCAAGGTCAATCCGAACATCAGCGAACTCCCTTTGGGCATTGGCAACGATTCGGTGATCGAAGGAGCGATCTTGGACAAGAACTGCCGAATCGGTAAGAATTGTCGGATCGTGAACGATGCGGGAACGGAAAACCAAGGCGAAGATGACCCGGTTCAAATTCGCGATGGCATTCCAATCGTCATTAAAGATGCCGAGTTATCAGATGGATTTAAACTCTCATGACGCGATTTGTCTGCTTTGCTGCGTTGCTCGTCGTTTCTACCGTGGTGTCGGCCGAACCGCCGCAAGCCGACGCGCCTCAGCCGCTGCCGGCGAGCGATCCGCCGTCGATTAAGGCGAATCCGCCGGGCACGGATACGCCATCGCCCCTTCCCGCGACCGCGGAACCGGCGAAGCGGCCACACGATCCGGCGGTGGAGGTGTTGCAGATGCCGCCCCTCCGCCTGCGGTCGCTCGATCCCGACGCTGCCCCGCAAGCGGAGGATGAACGACCGAACCAGCAGGCCGAGCAGCAAATCCAACGCGCGTTGCAGACCGGGGAAGCGACCGAAACGGGCGATCCGATTCTCGACGAAACTTTGCGAGTGATCCGTAAGCAAGGAAGTGTCTTGCGGGATTGGCCGGCCGATCAGGCGATCTACAGCTCCGACGCCGAACCACCCGCTGGACTGTCGCCTGCCGGAGTCTCTCCTGCCCCACCGTCGGCGATCAGCGAAGCCCACTACAAAACCGCCGAGTCCTTGCTGCGGTCGGCGCGGTTGCTGGCCGAATTGCCGGGTAACGACTCACAGCGGCAACAGATCGTCGCGCAACTGCGAGCCGAAGCGATTCGCTGCCTGCAAGGTTCTGGGTTGTAAGCGGGTGACCGAGTGCGGGTGACGGAGTGCGGGTGACTGCTCCGGCAGCCGAGCTGCTCCCCAAAAACCGGCCTCGATCCCCCAGCGTTTGTGGAGCGGTGCGGGTGACGGAAGAGCCGTCCCCGCTACGATTTGTTGGACGCGTTGAGCTACAATGAGCAGTGGAGCGACGCCGCACCGGGGCGTCGCGTTTTGTCTCTCCTACTCGCGTCTGACCATTGCCTCGAAAACGCTCCGCTTCCCCCTCGTCACCACCTTCACCACAACCGCGAAAGCGTCGTTTCTCGCGCCGCGTGGTGGTCGGGCTATCGGTGTTTGGCTTGCTTGGTTTGCTTTCCGCGGGTGTCTTGGCCGACTATCTGACGGGACTTCCCGCCGATGCCGAAGCCAATTATGTCGGGCGTCAAGCCTGTTTGGCTTGTCATCAAACCGAGTTCACTGCCTTTGAGGGCTCGCACCACGACAAGGCGATGGACCTTGCCACCGAGCAGACGGTGTTGGGCGATTTCAACGACGCAACGTTCGAGCACGACGGGATCGTCAGCCGGATGTTTCGACGTGACGGGAAATTTTTTGTCCACACCGAAGGGCCGACCGGAGCGCTGGAAGATTTTGAGGTGAAGTACGTGTTTGGCGTCGAACCTCTGCAGCAGTACATGGTCGAGTTCGATCGCACGGCGGCCGTGGCTGAAGATGAAGTGGCCCGGCTACAGGTCTTGCGAATCAGTTGGGATACCAGCAAGAAAGAGTGGTTTTACCTTCGTCCCCCCGATGTCAAAGACAAGCTGAGCCCCGACGATCAACTGCACTGGACCGGCATCGCCCAGCGTTGGCAAACGATGTGCGCCGAATGCCACTCCACGAATTTGGTGCGTGGTTTTGATACCGAGGATTTGACCTACCACACGACGTTTTCCGAGATCGATGTCAGTTGCGAAGCGTGCCACGGGCCGGCCAGCCTGCACGTCGAACTTGCCAACCGACGCAGTCTGTTTTGGGATCGCAGACATGGCTATGGCCTGGCCAAGCTGAAGGGCGAGGATGCCGAACCGCAGCTCCAGGCGTGTGCTCCCTGCCACAGTCGTCGCGGGTTAATGAGTGCCGATTACGAAGCGGGCGATGCCTTTTGCGACCATTTCAACCTGGAACTGCTCCACGAGCAAACGTACTTTGCCGACGGTCAAATCAAAGACGAAGATTACGTCTACGGTTCGTTCATTCAAAGCCGGATGTATCACAAGGGCATCCGCTGCACCGACTGCCACGATCCGCATTCGTTGGAGTTAAAGCACCCCGGCAATGCGACGTGTACCTCTTGCCATCAACATGCCGCGGGGAAATACGACACGCCCTCCCACCATCATCATGCGGTGGGGACTCCCGGAGCGGCCTGTGTCAATTGCCACATGCCGACGCGGACTTACATGGAGGTGGACGTTCGGCGCGACCACAGTCTTCGCATTCCTCGGCCCGATCTGTCGGTGGCCTTGGGAACACCCAACGCTTGCAGCGCTTGTCACGTCCAGGATCAACTTCAGAAAGTGGCCGTCGAGCAACGCCCCGAACTGGTCGATTATGCGGCTTGGCAGCAAGCCGCCGAAGCGGGAGATCCACAGATCGCCAGCCTGATGCGCAAGACCGACCAATGGTGCGATGAAGCGTGTGACAAGTGGTACGGCGAAGCACGGCGGCGAGACCCCCATTTTGCTGAAGCGATTGTCGCGTATCGACGTGGCAAAGCCGACGGCGTGGAGCGGTTGCTGGAGCTGGCGAAGCAGCCCAACATCGAAACTCCGGCGATTGCGCGGGCTACAGCGTTGGACGAATTGAGCCTTAGCGGGCGGCCTCCGATGGAAGCGGTTTCGACGGCTCAGCAGTTGCTGGAAGATCCTCAGCAAGACCCCAAGGTGCGGGCCGCGGCGATTCGGTTGATCGGTTTTTCGCCGCTCGACCGGCGTGCGATGAAACGCGTGTTACTGCCGCTGCTGCAAGCCGAGACGCGGTTGGAACGGCATGCAGCGGCGCAGTCGCTGACGCAAGCCGGCTTGTACCGCGAATTGTCGGCATCCGAGCGGCATCAGTTGGACAGCGTGTTGCTTGATGTGCGGCAGGCGTTGATGGCGACCAATGATCGTGCCGGTGCGCATCTGGCGTGGGCGGCGTTGTGCGAACAGCGAGGCATGGCGGCGGCGGCCATCACCGCTTATGAGACGGCGATTCGTGTGGAGCCACGGCGGACCGGAGCGCGACCGAATCTGGCGGCGCTGCTGGAACAGATCGCCCAGCAAGACGCGGGCCGCGCCAGCCAGGAAAGCATCCAGCGTCGCTTGGCACGCGCGGCGGCCTTGCGGCGTGAAGAGTTGCCGCTGCTGGAACGTGACGCGGCGCTATTGCCTGAGAGCGCCCCGCTGCAATACCGGTTGGGTTTGGCCTATTACCTCGATGGCCAGATGGAGCGTGCCTTAGAGCGGCTGGAAGCGGCCGCGAAGCTGAGCCCCGACGATCCGACGTTTTCTCAGGCGCTCGGTTTGCTAAAAGAAAAACTGGCTGAAACGGCAGGCGACACCCCGTAGCGGCAGGCAAGTTTTGCTCACCACGCGGCACAGGCTTGCCCGACACGGTCTTGGCTGGGTCGACGAGGGTCGCGTTTGCGGTATCCTCGTCCCAAGACAAATGTCGGGCAAGCCTGTTGCGAGCCGGCATTGCTTCGGTCGATCGGAAGCACCAGCCTTGAGCCAGCCTAGCGGCGACTGACCGGTCGGTCAGCCAATTGCATGTATCCCCACAACGTTTTGTTGCTGCGGTAGACGTAGAATTTGGTTTCCGCGATACGTTGCAAATCGGGGTGTTCGACAATCATTTCTAATTCATCCATCGACGCGGTGCGCCATTCATGGATGCCCAGCAGCACGTCTCCCGGTTCGATCCCGTGGCGAGCGGCGGGCGAACCATTGCGAATCGAGATGATCCGCAGGCCACCTTTGTAACCGCGGCCATGCATTTGCCGCGCGGCGGCTACGGCGAGTGGTTCGGCGCGAATCCCGATCCATTCCCAAACGATATCGGCCGGGGTCGGATTGCGAGTTCCCGCGACGGGATCGCCGGCGACCAGCGTATAGTCTTTGTGTTCTCCGCCGCGATCGACGCTCATCGTGATCTTTTCACCAGGCGTCAATTCGAGCGCCGCCAAAGCCAACTCGAAGCGGTCATTCACCGGTCGCTCGCCGACTCGGATAATGCGGTCGCCCGGTTCCAGTTGCGTCGCGTTGGCTTGACGAACTTGCAAGTCCAGCGAATCGGTCGCGAACAAGCCTTCGATGCCCAACGTCGAACGCTTGCGGTTGTAATCCTCGATCATCGACGTGACCGTTTCCAACGCTTGATCGACCGGAATAGTGAAGGCGATTTGCTGCGCCCCCACGCGAACGGCAACGTTGATGCCGATCATTTGGCCTTCGATGTTCAGCAGGGGACCACCGGAGTTACCCGGATTAATGCCCGCGCTGGTCTGAATGAGATCTCGATATTCTTGAGTCTCGTTGACCGGCACGTCGCGGTGCAACGCGCTGATGATGCCTTGAGTAAGCGTGTTTTCGTAGCCGAAGGCGTTGCCAATCGCCAACACCGGTTCGCCGACCATCAGGTCTTTGCTGGAGCCTCGTCTGATCACCGGCAATGGCTTGCCTGCATCGATCTTGATCACCGCCAAGTCGTCCGGTTTGCTGTAAGCGATCAATTCCGCCGAAACGGTTCGCTCGTCATTCAGCGTGACCCGGATGTCGGCCACATCTTCGACCACGTGAAAGTTCGTCACGATGTAACCGCGAGGATCGATCACGACGCCGGTCCCCATGCCGTTGACTTGGCGAAAGGAATCGGGAGACGCCCCCGCAAAACCGGCGGCGGTGGCACGGATGGTTTTTTGTCCGTGGATGTTGACCACCGAAGGGCTCGCTTCGCGATAGGCCTTGACGACGGCCGTTTCGCGTGGCGACTGAGCATCCGCGGCGGGCGACGTCAGCATGCCAACCAGCATGACTCCGGCCAAAATCGCGGACAAAGTTGGCCGGGTAAAGGAAGCATTCGTTGTGTTAAGCATATAGACCCGCGCCGCTAATCGGACGACTGGACAGCAAGCAGAGATGCCCTTTGCCACAGCCATGACAATTCGTGAATCTTGACGATCCGTATGGGTCCAAAGATCGGAACGAAACCCCTGTCGGCTTGACGTGGCGCAAAGCAACCGGCAAGGTTTGCCAATCTTAACAATCGTGCAAAACCAAGATTTCCCCTAAGGTAACGGCGGGGAAAACCAGCCCGCTCGGTGGGGCATCGGGTTGGCTCGCCAGGGCCCAGTGAAAGGCCCAGTGAAAGGCCCAGTGAAAGGCCCGGGGAAACCGGTTAACGGCTGGAAAAGACAGGAGCCGTCGGGAGAGGATGAAAGCGAGGCCAGGGGACATTGGGCAGCTCGGGCGGTTCGACGGACGCCGCTTCGCCACAATCTTCGGCAGCGAATTGCTCACCCGGTAACGGCCCGCATTGACCATCCGCGCAGCTCGGGCCTTCGGTATCGAAAAGAATGGCCTCATCAAGCGTCCGGCCTTCGCGCGGCGAGCCGTCGTGGTAGCGGACGCTGGGAATGCCAAGCCCCACGCAGCCGCTGCAGAGCATCAGCCCAGCGAGTCCCAAGCAGCCCTTCAAGCGGCCGCCGACAACACGTACCGCAATGGCGGTCGCAGAGGATCGCGGCGGAAGAGGATTGCTAGGCATCATGGCAGCAGGTCCATTGGTAGGCCAAGGCAACGCCCGGCGGATCGATCCGCGCGCATTGCCTAACAGATACAGGCCCCCCTGCAGCTAGTTGAATCGTCCAGCGATACAGATCGCCTTGACGGAATTTTCAAAATTATCGGAAAACGGCACCAAATACCCAGGCCCTACCAAGTTCCTCGGCGAGCCCACGAATAGGCTGATGCCGAGTTACGATAGCCATCAGGAAAACGGACGAGGCAAAACGTTGGATAGACCGCTGGACTCTGACCGGATAGCTCCCGATGCCACCTTCTGAATCGGAACCGATCATCGCCCGTATGGCTCAAGCGGTCGGCGACGCCACGCCGGCGTCGCCTCCGAACCACCAGCCTCCAAGCAACCAGCAGCCGCAAGAGGCGGATTTGACCATAGAACGTCTCTCCGACGATGTGATTGCCGCGAGATTGGCAGGGAATCCGTCGCAGGCGCCGGTGCAAACGCTGGCAGCAGACGAGGAAACCTTGGCGATCGTACCGGCGAGGCTGGCGGAGTCGGCCGGGGCAGCACCGCCTCGTGGTTGGCTGCGACGCTTGCGGCAATTTCTTTCTGACGCCATCGTGGGTGGATTTCGGTTTGTTTCCTTAGTCATCTTACTGGCCGTGATCGTGGCGATTCCGGCCCTGCAGATGATCACGTTGGGGTACATGCTGGAAGTGGTCGGTCGGCTATCGCGTGGTGCGACGTTGCGAGAGTGTTTGCCTTGGAGTTCCCACGCGACGCGGATTGGGTTCGCGCTGCTGGCGATCTTTATCGTCAGCTTGCCGGTCCACCTGTTGACGCACTGGTCGCAGGTCGCCTTGCTGGTCGATCCGGCCAGCAACGCCGCCTTCCCGCTCCGCGTGTCGGGCTTTCTTGCCGCTGCCGCCGCCGCCATCTATTTGGCTTGGGCGTGGACGCGTGGCGGACGTTTGCGAGACTACTTCTGGCCCGCCCCGCTCCGTTTTCTCAAAGAGTTCTGGCGGCCAGCGACGTGGGTGAAGGCCCGCAACCAGTTTTGGGACTTGGTCATTTCGCTGGAAATCCCGCGGCTGTTTTGGTTGGGCCTCCGCGGCTTTGTCGCGACCTTGGCTTGGATCATTCTACCAGCCCTCTTGCTGATCGGTGCGACGCGCGAAGGAGAAGGCGGCGGCGCGGGGATCCTGGGCGCAGTGGCTTTCTTGGTGATGGGACTGGTGCTGGTCTACTTGCCAGTCCTGCAGTCGCACTTTGCCGCCGAGAATCGTTTTGCCGCGATGTTCGAAGTCCGTGCGGCGCGACGAGCTTTCCAGCGAGCTCCCTGGGCGATCACCTGGTCGCTGCTGCTGGTTTATGGATTGGCGATTCCGCTGTACCTGTTGAAGATCGAAACGTTACCGCAAGAGGCGACGTGGTTGCCTTGCCTGATGTTCGTCGCGCTCATGCTGCCGGCTCGGATCGCTGCGGGGCTGGCGATGCGTCGCGCTCGCCGCTTGGAATTGCGGCGCGGTTTTTGGCGTGGCGTCGGGCGTTGGTCGGCTCGGTTATGCATTCCCGCGATCGTCGGCAGTTACCTGTTGGCGGTCTTTCTGTCGCAATACCTCGATGTGCATGGATTGCAAACCTGGATCCATCAGCACGCGGTGCTGGTGCCCGTTCCTTTCACCGGTACCTAATTGGACAGCGTTATCCCAGCAACCGGCACCGCGAGCCTTGTCGTTGGTCGCGGCTAACGGGATGTGCCCGCAGGATGGACTTCGGGCGGCGCGACCTGTCCCCGGACCATCCACTGCCACAAGATTCGCGCAGCCTGTAAATCGGCCTTGGTCGCGCTGCGGCGTCCGTAAACGATGCGGTTATAAGCGACCGCCAGCCTGTTCAGTTCGGTGTGCCGCGGGCGATGCTGCCTAGCCAATCGGGCGGCAAACTCGGTCGGCGTTTCATCATCGCCACGAGGCAATTGATGCTCACGCGACCAAGCCTCTAAGGCCAGAAAGGTGAGCACCACGGAACGGTTGGGGTCGCTCGCGTTGGCCGTAGGGTCTTGGAAGGAGTCAAATCGCCGGTAGACACGTTCTGCCAAAGCCGCTTCTTCGTCGGGTTCGTCGGCGGCGACCCCCGCCTCGCGCTGCAGTCGCTTCCAAAAATCGGTGAAAGCGGCCCACATCGCTGCCAGCACACCGCGATTGACGATCAAGAACCAGACGATGATTGCTACCAAGATCGCGACCAACAACAGCTTCAGCAGTGAGCTGATCTTAGGCAACCAATCAAAAGGATTGAACGGCGGAGACGCCTCGGGGTTGTTCGACGGAGGCTCGCCGCCGGCAGACTCGCTGTCGCTGGCACCGTCGGACGAGCCCTGTTGGTTCTCCGCCGCGGGATCATCCTCGCCCGAGTTCTCCGGTGGAGCTGACGATGCCGATTCGCCGTCTTGAGATTGAGATTCACCGCCGTCTTGAGATTGGGATTCACCGCCGTCTTGAGATTGGGATTCGCCGCCGTCTTGAGATTCAGATTCACCGCCGTCTTGAGATTGGGATTCGCCGCCGTTTTGTGACTTCGCCTCACCGTCGTCTTGAGATTGGGATTCACCGCCATCTTTAGATTGGGATTCGCCGCCGTTTTGTGACTTCGCCTCACCGCCGTCTTGAGGGGAGGCGTTCTCGTCGCCCGATGCCGATGAGTCCTGTCCCTTTGCGTTGGCTTTACTCTCGCTGGACGCATCGCCGTCGCTGGAGGGTTTGCTGTTCTGGCCCTGCGGTGGGCTGCTGCCGCCTGACTTCTCAGCATCTTCGTCGGTTCCTGAACGCACCTTCGGTTTGGACTCGTCGACCGGGCCCTGTGCCACATCGGGGCTGCCGTTGTTTTCGACACCTTCGTTGCCCCAACCGAATCGGCTGGGAGTAAGTCCTTCTGGCGACTCGAGCGATGGAG